>NZ_CP099837.1:5630043-6255603 GCF_024134545.1 Nocardiopsis exhalans | reverse complement strand
CCAGGGTGCCTCGGCGTTTGTACAGGACGATGTAGACGCGGTCGTCCGGACCGACCCCCGCGTCGACATCCCCCGCGAGAGCGGACAGGACGGTCCAGGCGAAGGTGTCACGGGCGGGAAGGCGGCCGTCCGCGGTCAGCACCGAGACGGATATGCGCATCCCCTCGGGGGTGAGTTCGAATTCCGTGGTCAGTTCTGTGCCGGGCAGCGCCTGTGAGAGGAGCATCGCGCAGGCCTCGTCGACCCCGATCCTCAGGTCCTCGATCTCGTCGAGGGTGAAGTCGAGTCGGGCGGCCAGCCCTGCCGTCGCTGTGCGCAGGACAGACAGGTAAGCGCTGTCGGCAGGCATGTTGACGGTGACAGCGTCGCGTACACCGGTGGCATCGGCCGTGGGCACAGCGGTTTCTTCGGTCACGTCCCTCCTTCGGGGGGCGAGGTTGCCGCTTGAGAGCAATGTATCTCGTTTCACCCTGCCACTGACGCAGGGAGAACAGATCGTGTCCGGCCTCAGAGGCCCGAACACGAGACGAATGGCCTGGCTCAGCCCTTCTCAGAGCCCAGTGCGGCCAGCGCGTCGCCGTCCAGACGGCGGACCGTCCATTCGTCCATGGGCGTTGAACCCAGGGTCTCGTAGAACCCGATCGCCGGAAGGTTCCAGTCCAGAACCGACCATTCGAGACGGGTGTAGCCGCGCTCCACACAGATCCGGGCGAGGTTTCTCAGCAGGGCCTGCCCGTATCCGTGGCCGCGCAGCTCGGGCCGGACGTACAGGTCCTCCAGGTAGACGCCGTGCCTGCCGGTCCAGGTGGAGTAGTTGCGGAACCACAGGGCGAACCCGGCCGCGACCGGGGTGCCGTCGGAACCCGTGTGTTCGGCGAGGTGCGCGTACACCGCGGCGTCCGGTCCGAACAGGGCGGTGTGCAGGTCCTGCTCGGTGGCGACGACCGCGTCGGGTTCCTTCTCGTACTCCGCGAGCTCCCGGATCATCCCGTGGATGACGGGAACGTCGTCGGGTCGGGCAGGACGGATCATCGGACCACCTCGGGAGCGGAGCTGCGGCTACGGTCGCTCCCCAGAGTATGCGCTGGACGGAGGGGGTTCGCGGGACAGCCGGGGCGCAGGGGGCGATCCGCCCGTCAGCGGAGGTCCGGCCCGCCGTCCGGGCGCGGCTGTCCCGTCTCGCCTGGCGCGGCCGCTGTCCCGCCTCTCCTAGTGCGGTCGGTGCGCGACCAGCCGCTCCACCATGCCGAAGAGCAGCCGGTCGTGGTGGCCCACCTCGAACCCGGCCTCCTCCGCGACGGTCCGGGGCAGCCTGCGCGGGTGCTTGCGCAGGCGCTCACGGAGCCGGAACGGGAACCGGGTGTACTCGATGTGGTCGACCAGCAGCAGCCGGCCCCCCGGCACCAGGACCCGGTGCATCTCCGCCAGCGCGCGCCCCTGGTCGGGGATCGTGCACAGCGCCAGAGCGCACAGCACGGTGTCGAAGGACTGGTCGGCGAAGCCCAGCTCCTGGGCGTCGCCCTCCACCAGGGTCACCGGGCGGCCCTGCTCCTCGGCTCTCTCCCGGGCCCGCTCCAGCATGGCGGGGCTCAGGTCCACCCCGGTCAGCTTCACCTGCGGCGGGTAGTGCTCCAGGTTCATCCCGGTGCCCACGGCCACCTCCAGGGTGCGCCCCCTGGCGCCGCCACACAGGAGCCTGCGGGTGTTGCGGATACCCGCGGGCTCGATCCGGGCCCCGGTGTCGTATCTCTTCGCCCGGCCCTCCCAGAGCTCACGGGCCTTCTCCGTACGCGCGTCCATGCCTCTCCCCTGGGGCGGGTGGGATCCCCCTGATGACTCTGGGGCCGCGAGCCCCTCCGGTCAAGGGCGACGCGGGCACACAGCGCTGCACACGGGGTGAACACGACGGAGCCCCGCGCTCCCAGCGGGGGACGCGGGGCTCCGCGCGGTGATTCGTGCGGTGGGCCGTGGGACCGGTCGCTCCTAGAGGACCTTGGACAGGAAGGCCTGGGTGCGCTCGTGCTGGGGGTTGGAGAGCACCTCGTCCGGGGTCCCCGCCTCCACCACGACGCCGTCGTCCATGAAGACCAGCGAGTCGCCGACCTCGCGGGCGAAGCCCATCTCGTGGGTGACCACGACCATGGTCATACCGCCCTTGGCGAGGTCGCGCATGACGTCCAGGACCTCACCGACCAGCTCCGGGTCCAGGGCGCTGGTGGGTTCGTCGAACAGCATCAGCGACGGCTCCATCGCCAGCGCGCGGGCGATCGCCACGCGCTGCTGCTGGCCGCCGGAGAGCTGCTCGGGGTAGGCGTGCGCCTTGTCCGGCAGCCCGACTCGTTCCAGCAGCTCCATGGCGTGCGCGGTGGCCTTCGCCCGAGGAACCCGCTTGACCTGGACCGGCGCCTCGGTGACGTTGCCGAGCACAGTCAGGTGCGGGAACAGGTTGAACCGCTGGAAGACCATCCCGATGTCGCTGCGCTGCGCGGCGATCTCACCGTCGCGCAGTTCGTACAGGCGGCCGCGCTTTTGCCGGTAGCCCATCAGCTCGCCGTTGACCCACAGGCGGCCCGCGGTGAGCTTCTCCAGGTGGTTGATGCAGCGCAGGAACGTGGACTTGCCCGACCCCGAGGGGCCGACGATGCACATGACCTCGCCGCGCTTGACCTCCAGGTCGATGCCCTTGAGCACCTCCAGGCGCCCGAAGCTCTTGTGCACGTCCTCGGCCACCACGAGGGCGTCCGCGGGCAGCTCCGCGCCCTCAGCGGTCTCCACGACCCCGTCGTGCGCGGTCACGCCGTTCTCCTCGGTCATCAGTGCGCCCCTCCCACGATGCGGTCCCGGACCCCGCGCTCACTCCGGCTGAACCTGCGTTCGATGAAGTACTGGCCGACCATCAGGACACTGGTGATCGCCAGGTACCACAGGCACGCCGCCACCAGCATCGGGAAGATCTGGTAGGTGCGGGTGCCGACCGCCTGGAGCTGGTAGAAGAGTTCGATGGTCACCGGCACGTACGCCAACAGGGCGGTGTCCTTGAGCATCGCGATGGTCTCGTTGCCGGTGGGCGGGATGACCACGCGCATCGCCTGCGGCAGGGTGATGCGCCGCATGATCTTGCTCCGGCTCATCCCGAGCGCCTGGGCGGCCTCGGTCTGGCCCTTGTTCACCGACTGCAGGCCCGCACGGATGATCTCGGCCATGTAGGCGCCCTCGGACAGGGCCAGGGCGAGCAGACCGGCCATGTAGCCGCTCAGCAGCGTGCGGACGTCGATCTCGAAGAAGCGGGCGTCGCCCTCCAGACCCAGCCACGGCATCCAGTAGTTGTCGAACGGGAGCCCGATGTGGATGGTCGAGTACAGGATGGCGATGTTGCCGAAGAGCACCGCCAGCACCAGGCGGGGCACGCCGCGGAAGAACCAGGTGTACATCCAGGAGACCGAGACCAGGACCGGGTTCCCGGACAGGCGCATGATCGCGAGGATGACGCCCAGCAGGATTCCGATGATCATGGCCAGGATGGTGGCGCTGAGGGTCACCCAGACACCACGCAGGACCGGGTCCGAGAACATGTTGTCGAACATGAAGGGCCAGTTGAACGCCGGGTTCGTGATCAGCATGTTCACGAACATCGCGGCGAGGACCAGCACGATTCCGGCGGCGACCCAGCGTTCCGGGTAGCGGACGGGGACGGCGGTGATCGGGTCGGCCGAACGGCTCCGGGTCGGTTCCTTCGACCCCGGATCGTCCGCCGATGCACTCGGTGACGTCACGGATCAGACTTTCGCTAGTGGCGGGTGCCCGGACGGATCCGGGTGAAACGGCCGCACGCCGGCCCTGTGCGAGCTCGGCGTGCGGCGGGGCGGTTCGAGGCCTACTCCTCGACGGAGGGGTTGACCTCGGAGGTGTCGATGGCGCCGGTCTCGATACCCCACTCCTCGAGGACGGCGTCGTAAGTGCCGTCCTCCATGATGGCGTTGAACGCGGCGGCCAGGGCGTCAGCCAGCTCGTTGTCGTCCTGGCCGACGACGACGCCGTACGGCGCGGCGTCGTACTGCTCACCGATGAACTCGAGCTGGTCGCCGGTCTCCTGCAGGGCGAACAGCGAAGTGGGCAGGTCGGCCAGGGAGGCGTCGTTCACCCCGGAAATCACACTGGTGGTGGCCAACTGCTGGTTCGGGAACTTCTCGATCGTGATGGCGTCCTCGCCCGCCTCGACGCAGGCCTCGCTGCGGGCCTCGGCGTCGGCGTCGTGCGTGGTGCCGGTCTGTACGGCGATGCGCTGACCGCAGGCGTTGTCGGGGTCGATGTCCTCGGGGTTGCCGGCCAGGGAGAACCACTGCGTCCCGGAGGAGAAGTAGCTGACCATGTTCACGGTCTCCATGCGCTCCTCGTTGATGGTGAAGGAGGAGGCGCCGAGGGTGTACTGGCCGCTGTCGACGCCGATGATGATCGCGTCGAAGTTGGCCGGAACCCACTCGGCCTCGAGGTCGAGCTTGCTCAGGGCGGCGGTGACCAGGTCGACGTTGAAGCCCAGGACGGTCTCGCCGTCCTCGTCCAGGTACTCTCCGGGCGGGTACTCGGCCTCGACGCCGATGGAGACGGAACCGGCCTCGCGGATCTCGTCGGGGACCAGGGCGGCGAGCTCCTCGTCGGCGGAGACCTCGGGGGCGGCCGAGTCGTCGGCGCCCTCCCCACCGTTGCCGCACGCTGTCAGGGCCAGGATGCCGGCGGCGGCCAGGGCGCCGAGGGCGAACGGCCCGGAGTGGGGCTTGCGCAGTGCCATGTGGGGTCTCCTTCTGGGAGCACGGAGTGCCTGGTCAGAACCGGGTGCGACGGTGAACGCGGACTGCCGATGTCGGGATGCAGGACATTATGCTTGATCTGGCGATACGTCGGTAACATCCCATCGTGTCCACCCGCGATTTTCCTCTGGTCACCGTTGTGAGAGGATTGCGTAACGGGTCATCCCCGTGAGATGCGGACGCGCAGTACTCGGATAAGAGTCCAGCGAAGACCGTCCCTTCCGGCGAACACCACCGGTCATGGCCGACCGGCGCCGTGAAGGGCTCCCCTAGCACCCTTACGTCTTCGCGCGTGATCCGTTGCCCACCGTCCCTCGTCATGGCCGACGCGGGACGTAGCATCAGACCGAGGGGTTTGAGTAGTGACCACCTTTTCTTCGCGTACCCAGAACACGTCCCATCTGGACGAGGACCCGGCTTTCGCCATGCACCGCGGCGGCAAGCTACAGGTGACCTCCACCGTGGACGTCAGTGACCATGAGGGCCTGTCCCTCGCCTACACCCCCGGCGTGGCCCGCGTCTGCGACGCGATCGCCGAGGACGCCGAACTGGTCGAGACCTACACCTGGAAGAGCAACCTGGTCGCCGTCGTCACCGACGGCACCGCCGTGCTCGGCCTGGGCAACATCGGACCGGAGGCCTCCCTGCCGGTCATGGAGGGCAAGTCGCTGCTGTTCAAGCAGTTCGGCGGTGTCGACTCCGTGCCGATCGCGCTCAACTGCACCGACACCGACGAGATCGTCGAGACCGTCGTGCGCATGTCGCCGTCCTTCGGCGGCATCAACCTGGAGGACATCGCCGCCCCGCGCTGCTTCGAGATCGAGGCCAAGCTGCGTGAGCGCCTGGACATCCCGGTCTTCCACGACGACCAGCACGGCACCGCGATCGTGACCGTCGCCGCGATGCACAACGCCGCCCGCCTCACCGGCCGCACCCTGGCCGACCTGCGGGTGGTCGTCTCCGGCGCGGGCGCCGCCGGGGTCGCCGTCACCAAGATGCTCATCGACGGCGGGATCGGCGACATCGCCGTGGCCGACTCCAAGGGCATGATCTACCAGGGTCGCGAGGGCCTGACCCCGATCAAGCAGGAACTGGCCTCGATCAGCAACAAGGCCGGTCTGCAGGGCTCCATCG
Source organism: Nocardiopsis exhalans (assembly GCF_024134545.1). Taxonomy (GTDB): domain Bacteria; phylum Actinomycetota; class Actinomycetes; order Streptosporangiales; family Streptosporangiaceae; genus Nocardiopsis; species Nocardiopsis exhalans. The sequence continues at coordinate 6,249,664 of NZ_CP099837.1, read as the reverse complement.
AGAGCGCCCTCAAGGGAGCCGACGTCTTCGTCGGCCTGTCCGCCGGAGAGGTCCCCGAGTCGGTCGTGGCCACGATGGCCGAGGACGCCATCATCTTCGCCATGGCCAACCCCAACCCGGAGGTGCACCCGGACGTCGCCCGCAAGTACGCGAGCGTCGTCGCCACCGGGCGCAGCGACTTCCCGAACCAGATCAACAACGTGCTGGCCTTCCCGGGCGTCTTCCGGGGCGCCTTCGACGTCCAGGCCAGCGACATCACCGAGAACATGAAGCTGGCCGCCGCCAAGGCGCTGGCCGGGCTGGTCGGTGACGACCTGAGCGCCGACTACGTCATCCCGAGCTCCTTCGACGATCGGGTGGTCCCGGCGGTCTCCGCCGCCGTCGCCGCCCAGGCCCGCCAGGACGGCGTCGCCCGCCGCTAGGCACACCGAAACACACGGCCAAGGCCCGCGGACCGCCCACCGGTCCGCGGGCCATCGCTGTGCTCTGGCCCTCACATCAGTTCCGCCGACGTGTCGAACTTCTCGGTCAGGAGGGCGAAGGCCGCGCGCAGCTCGGCGAGGGCGGCATCCGGGGTGTCCCCCTCGCCGCTGGCGGAGACCCCCGGCCGGAGCACCGCACGGGCGCACCAGACCCCGTCCCCGTCCTGCTCGATCGTGTACGGAACCAGCAACGGTACTTCCTCGTCCGTCGGATGATGCGCGACCGAAGGGCCCGGACGAGCACGCCCCCGCGCGCTCCTCCGGGCCCTCGCCCGCCGGTCAGTCCTTCTTCTGGTCGTCCTCGCCGGTGGCGGCGGACCAGGGATCGCCGCCCGAAGGCGGCATCGGGCGTGCGCCCGAGTCCTCCGGGCCGGACCCCTTGTCCTCGGCGGCCTCGGGCTCAGGGGACTCGGGTGCGTCCCGGCCGGAGTCGCCGGGCGCGGAGTCCTTGTCCTCGGCGCCCCCGGGTCCCCGGTCGGGCGGGCCCCAGTGGCCCAGGTCGCGGCGGATCACCTCGACGGTGTCGTCGAGGATGCGGCGCAGGTCGTGGGTGGCGGACTCGCCGACCTGACCGGCCCCGCGCACCATGTCGCGGACCTTGGTCGAGAAGTCCCGCAGGGCGTGCTCGAAGTCGGGGCGGTCGCCGCCCTCGCGCTCGGAGCCGCCCTCGGTGTCGCGGTCGGAGTCGGTGCGGCTGCCCCAGGCGGCACCGAAGGCGCCGAAACCCTGGGCGAACCGCTCCCACTCGCGGGCCCACATGCCGCTGTCGTCGCAGCGCTCGCGCTTCTCGCGCTTGTCTTCCTCGGAACTCTCCGAACTCTCGGAGTCCTTGGCGTCGCCGCCGCGCTCGGAGTTCGAACCGCGGGCCGCGCCCGAGGCGAACTTGAGCTCGTCGCGCAGGGAGCTGATGGTCGCGCGCACGTCCTGCTTCACGGCCCGGGCGATGTCGCGCACCGAGTCGGTGATCTCCCGCTCCAGGTCGTCCAGGTCGCTCTCGCGGGCCCGCAGCTCCTCGCGCCCCTTGTCGGTGAGGCTGTAGACCTTGCGGCCGCCCTCCTCGGTGTGCGTGACCAGCCCTTCCTCCTCCAACCGCGCGAGCCGCGGGTAGATGGTGCCGGGTGAGGGCGAGTACACGCCCAGGAAGCGGTCGCGGAGCAGGCTGATGATCTCGTAGCCGTGCTTGGGGCTCTCGTCCAGCAGCTTGAGCAGGTACAGCCGGAGTCTGCCGTGGCCGAAGATGGTGCTCATTCAGGCCCCCTCGGGGATCGCGGCCGGGGCTTCGGGCGCGCGCCGCAGCAGCGCGGTCCGGCCGGACACGGTGTTGATGCTGATGGAGGCGGGGTCAACGCCCACGCCGATCTTGCCGCTCAGGGAGTTGCGGGCCGGGGCGGTGCGGCGGTCCAGGCCGAAGTCGGAGTCCACCTTGCCGGTGACGGCGCGCAGCTCCACGGTGGCCGAGCTCTCCGAGGGCACCCGCAGGGCCACCTCGCCGGAGACCGTGTTCACCCGGACCCGCGCGGAGGACGCCAGGTCCGTGTCGACCAGAACGTGGCCGGAGGCGGTCTTGGCGCGCAGCTCGGCCAGGCGGCCACCGGCCACCGCGAGCTGTCCGGTGGCGCTGTTGAAGCCCAGGGTGCCGCCCGGATTGCGCACCGAGGCGTCGCCCGAGGCGGTGTTGATGTCGGCCTCACCGCAGACGTGGTCCAGGGTGACCTCGCCGCTGGCGCTGCGGATACGGGTGCGGGAGTTCAGCCCTGCCGCCACCACGGGGGCGCTGGCCGTGGTCACCTCCACCGGGCACTCACGGGGTACCCGGAGGTTGACCGTGGCGCGGCGCGAGGAGAGGTCCCGGTAACCGCCCAGCTGGATGGGCTTGAGCCGGTCCAGCAGGCCCTGGCCGGTGAGGTCCTTGTAGTGGATGGTGAGGATGCCCGCCTCCTGGGTGACCTCCAGGGGCTCGCCTTCGATGTCGGTGATCTCGAAGGTGACCGGGTCATCCGTGGGGATGATGTTGACCTGTCCGTGGACGATCCGCACCTTCAGGGCGACGATGCCGTCCAGGGTGTGGGTCATCGGACTGTCGATGGTCCATCGTGCCATCGTGAACCCTTTCCGCTCGCTCTCGATGTCTTCACGATATGTCGCGAGTCCGGCAAACTCAAGATATGTCGCGGATTTCAGGGTCCGATCAGGGAGAGCTCGGGGTCGGCCCCGGAGAGCCGGGCGTCACGGACCGCTATCCCCAATCCCCGTGACGCTTCTATGTCAAGTGGCGGGCTGAAGAGAGACCTCAGCCCGCCCTCTCACCACTTGATCAGCGACCATCGCCCGATACACCACATCCGCCAAATGCCGCTTCAAAGCCCGATACGCACCCTTGGTGCCCTTGGCCTCCTCCCGGGAACGCACGAACTCCCGAGCCGGCTCACCCAACCGGACCTGAACCACCCCGATCGAGTGCAACGCCCGGTTCACCTGCCGGTTCCCACCCCGGTGCAACCGATGCCGATCCCGCCCCGAGGAAAACACCGGAATCGGCGCGCTCCCCGCCCACCGCGCCATCTTCGCCGAGGTCGCAAACCGCGACACATCCCCCACCTGCGAGAGCAACACCGCAGCCCAGACCACACCCACACCACGAATCCCCAACAAGTTCGGCGCCAACGGCTCCACCAGCTCCTTGAGACGCCGCTCCACCTCAACAACACGCACGAACAGGGTGTGGATCTCCTCCAGCTGCTCCAGCAGCACCCACCGCGCCACCTCGTCCAGCTCGGCCCCCTCCACCAGAGCACGCACCCGACCCACCTTGGCCCGGGTTTTCAACGCCCCCTTGCCCAGGCGGTGGTCCAACTCGATGTGCACCGCCGCCAGCACCCGGTTGGTCAGGGCCACACGCTGATCGGTCAGATTCTGGCGCAGGCCCACCAGCGCACGCACCTGCCGCACCTGCGGGTCGATCCGGTGGCGGGCCAGGTCAGGGTGGCCAGGGCCGCACGCGCGATGGCCACCGCGTCGATCACGTCGGACTTGGCGCCCACCGGCCCGCTCAGCTTGCGGTGGGCGGCCATGGCGCGCGGCGGCACCCACACCACTTCCTGGCCCGCTCCCAGCAGGGCGTCAGCGATGGCCCGGCCCAGCCCGGGGCCGCCCTCGATGGCCCACAGCACCGGGCCGTTTCCGGCCAGGGCGCGGATCCAGGTCAAGAGCTGGCCCAGGGCCTCGGGGCCCGTCTGGACCTTCTTGGCCCTGCCCAGGCGGGTGCCGTCCTGGGCCAGCGCGACGGCTTGGTGCATGTCCTTGTGCGGGTCGATACCCACTGTCACCATGGTGGTGTCCTGCTTCCTCTTGGTCAGGAACGGGACGACTACCAGGGCCCTGGCCCGGGGGACAGATCTACTGTGAGTTATCGGCTGCACAGGCTTCTATAAGGTCACTCCCGCGGCCAGGGCCTTGGCCTGCGAGCGCTGGTGGACAGGTCACGACAAGGTCCACGTGGGACAGATCTTGCTTGAGTCACCCCAGCCCCGCTGTCGGGCGGCTCCCGTCGAAACCCTCCCGACACCCACCATGGTGGACCAGTAGATCTTGCTACCAGGGGCAACTTCGGCGCCGAACTTGCTTCTGGTAGCAAGATCATTCTCAGGAGGAGGACCGGAGCGCGCCACCGCGGTATGAGGCACCGAAAACGGCCGAGGGGCCCGGGTCGTGATGACCCGGGCCCCTCGGCCGGAATGTCGCCGCTCAGTGCGGCTCCGTGTGACTACTCCTCGTCCTCGTCGTCCAACCGGGCCAACCAGGTGGCCAGTCGTTCGACCGGGGTCTCGAACTCGGGGTTGATGTCGGTGAACACCCGCAGCTGCTCGGCGAGCCAGGCGAAGCTGACCTCCTCCTCGCCGCGGCGGTTCTCCAACTCCTCGATCCCGCGATCGGTGTAGTACATAGTGTTTTCCAGTCCTACTCGTGTTCCCGGGCCTATTCGGCGGGCGGGAACACCGTGTCCACCAGGGCACGCTGCTCGGCCTCGTGGCGCTTGGCCGAACCGGCCGCGGGCGCGGAGGAGGCCGGACGCGAGATCCGGGTGAACGGACGGTCGAGCTGCTCGGAGAAGACCAGAGCGACGAAGGGCCACGGACCCATGTTCGCCGGCTCCTCCTGGACCCACAGGACCTCGCCCGCGTTCGGGAAGGCCTTGAGCTGCTCGCGGATCTCCTCGATCGGCAGCGGGTAGAGCCGCTCCGCCCGGATGATCGCGGTGTGCTTGTCGCCGCTCTTGCGACGGGCCGCGTCCAGGTCGTAGTAGATCTTGCCCGAGCAGATGACCACGCGGCGGACCTTCTCCGGCGCGATCGAGTCGTCCCCGATCAGCGGCCGGAAGTGGCCCGAGGTGAAGTCCTCGGCGGCCGAGGTCGCGGCCTTCAGGCGCAGCAGCGACTTGGGTGTGAACACCACGAGCGGACGCTCGAACGGCGACTTCGCCTGCCAGCGCAGCAGGTGGAAGTAGCTCGCCGGGGTGCTCGGCATCGCGACGGTCATGTTCTCCTGCGCGCACTGCTGCAGGAACCGCTCGATGCGGGCCGAGGAGTGGTCCGGGCCCTGGCCCTCGTAGCCGTGCGGCAGCAGCATGGTCACGCTGGAGCGCTGACCCCACTTCTGCTCACCGGCGCTGATGTACTCGTCGATGACGGTCTGCGCGCCGTTGACGAAGTCACCGAACTGCGCCTCCCACATCACCAGGGAGTCCGGGCGGGTCAGCGAGTAGCCGTACTCGAAGCCCAGCGCCGCGTACTCGCTCAGCAGCGAGTCGTGCACGTGGAACTTCGTGGTGCCGTTGTCGAACTGCTTGAGCGGCGTGTACGTCTCGCCGGTCTCGCGGTCCATCAGCGAGGCGTGACGCTGACCGAAGGTGCCGCGGCGGCTGTCCTGCCCGATCAGACGGACCGGGTGGTCGTCCAGCAGCAGCGAACCGAAGGCCAGCAGCTCACCGGTGGCCCAGTCGACCGCGTCGTTCTCGACCATCGTGGCGCGACGGGACAGCTGCGGCGCCAGCCGCGGGTGCGGCGTGAAGCCGTCGGGCATCGTCACCTGGGTGTCGATGACCCGCTTGACCGTCTCGGTGCTGATGGCCGTCTCGACCTTGGAGTGGTCCAGACGGGACTCGGTGAACACCTCGGGCTTGACCACGGCGCCCGGCTCGATCGGCTTCTTCTCGACCTCGCGGGTCTCGGTGAAGGCGCGCTCGAGCTCGGTCTGGTAGTCGCGCAGGGCCTGTTCGGCCTCCTCCACCGTGATGTCCCCGCGCCCGATGAGGGACTCGGTGAACAGCTTGCGGGTGGAGCGCTTGGCGTCGATGACGTCGTACATCAGCGGCTGCGTGAACGCGGGGTTGTCGCCCTCGTTGTGGCCGCGACGCCGGTAGCAGACGAGGTCGATGACGACGTCCTTGTTGAACGCCTGACGGTAGGCGAAGGCCAGGTGCGCGACCCGGACCACGGCCTCGGGGTCGTCCCCGTTGACGTGGAAGATCGGCGCCTGCACCATCCGCGCGACGTCGGTGGCGTACACGCTGGAGCGGCTGTCGGTCGGCGAGGTGGTGAAGCCGACCTGGTTGTTCACGATGACGTGGACCGTGCCGCCGGTGCGGTAACCCCGCAGCTGGGACAGGTTCAGCGTCTCGGCGACCACGCCCTGACCGGCGAACGCCGCGTCACCGTGGATGAGGATGGGCAGCACGGTGAAGCCGTGCGGGCCCTTGTCCAGCACGTCCTGCTTGGCGCGGACGATGCCCTCGGCGACCGGGTTGACCGTCTCCAGGTGGGACGGGTTGGCGGCCAGCGAGATCTGGATCTTGTCGCCCTCGCGGGTCTCGAAGGTCCCCTCGGTGCCCAGGTGGTACTTGACGTCACCGGAGCCGTGCGCGCTGCGCGGGTCGAGGTTGCCCTCGAACTCACCGAAGATCTGCCCGTAGGACTTGCCGCAGATGTTGGCCAGCACGTTCAGACGGCCGCGGTGGGCCATACCGATGACGGCCTCGTCCAGCTCGGCCCTGGCGGCCTTGGAGATCACACCGTCCAGCAGCGGGATCAGCGACTCGCCGCCCTCGAGGGAGAAGCGCTTCTGACCCACGTACTTGGTCTGCAGGAAGGTCTCGAAAGCCTCGGCGCTGTTGAGCCGGTGCAGGATGTGCAGCTGCTCGTCGCGGTCGAGCTTCTCGTGCTCGCGCTCGACGTGCGACTGGATCCACTCCCGCTCCTCCGGGCTCTGGATGTGCATGTACTCGATACCCACCGTGCGGCAGTAGGTGTCGCGCAGCACGCCCAGAACGTCGCGAAGCTTCATGACCTGCTTGCCGCCGAAGCCCCCGGTGGGGAACTCGCGGTCCAGGTCCCAGAGGGTCAGGCCGTGCTCGAGCACGTCCAGGTCCGGGTGCTTGCGCTGCTCGTGGTCGAGCGGGTTGGTGTCGGCCATGAGGTGGCCGCGCACGCGGTAGGCGTGGATCAGCTCCTGGACCCGGGTGGTCTTGTCGAGCTGGGTCGCCGTGTTGACGTGGATGTCCTGGACCCAGCGGACCGGCTCGTACGGGATCCGCAGCGAGTTGAAGATCTCGTCGTAGAAACCGTCCTCGCCCAGCAGCAGCTGGTGGATCCGGCGCAGGAACTCACCCGACTGGGCGCCCTGGATGATCCGGTGGTCGTAGGTCGACGTCAGCGTCATGACCTTGCTGATGCCGAGCTGGCTCAGGGTGTCCTGGGACGCGCCCTGGAACTCGGCCGGGTACTCCATGGCACCCACGCCGAGGATGGTTCCCTGCCCGGGCATCAGGCGCGGCACCGAGTGCACGGTGCCGATACCGCCCGGGTTGGTCAGGCTGATCGTGGTGCCCTGGAAGTCCGGAACGCCCAGCTTGTTGTTCCGGGCCTTGCGGACCAGGTCCTCGTAGCCGCTCCAGAACTCGTTGAAGTCCATTTCGTCGGACTTCTTGATGGAGGGCACGACCAGCTGACGGGAACCGTCCGGCTTCTGCAGGTCGATCGCCAGGCCGAAGTTCACGTGTTCGGGCTTGGCGACGCCGGGCTTGCCGTCGATCTCCGTGTAGGAGTGGTTCATCTCGGGCATGGCCTTGAGGGCCTTGACCATGGCGTAGCCGATGAGGTGGGTGAAGGAGACCTTCCCACCGCGGCCGCGCCGGAGATGGTTGTTGATGACGATGCGGTTGTCGAACAGCAGCTTGACCGGCACCGCGCGCACGCTCGTCGCGGTGGGCAGGGTCAGGCTGGACTCCATGTTGGTCGCGGTACGGGCGGGTGCGCCACGCAGCCGCTCCTCGTTGACCTGGAGTGCATCGTCGGTGTTCTTGGGTGCCGGGGCCGCAGCGGCCTTCTTCTTCGGCGCGGGTGCGGCGGGGGCCTTCTCGGGCTGCGCCTTCGCGGCCGCAGTTCCCCCACCCTTCCCGTTGGCCGAGTCCGCGGGCTTGTAGTCCGCGAAGAAGTTCCACCAAGCCTTGTCAACCGAATTCGGGTCGGTGAGGTACTTCTGGTAAAGCTCCTCGACCAGCCACTCGTTCGGGCCGAAATCTGTCAGGGGTTGAGACGCCTCAGACGACACGGCGGAGATCGCCCACTTCCGCAGCTCGCTTGTGAATGTGTAGGAAAGACGGGTGGCTGCTGGCAAGGCGGGCTCAAAGAAGCATGAAGTCGCTCCCCTTGACAGGGAGAATCTGACCTGGCCAGCACTCGTCGGGTACCAGGCTACTTGTACAGACCTCCCGGACGGGAACATCGGTCTTGTTGAAACTGGGAGATACCTAACAATCTTTCACACGAACCTTGTCTCTACGTGCCGGTCACTTTGCGTTGCGTGGTCGATGTGGAGCGTTTGATCTTGTTTGTCGGGTTTTTGGGTCTGCTTTGCCGTGACCGCCTCCGGTCAGCACCGGTGTGGCGCGCACCACGATTCCAGCGCCAGCCGTGTCGGCGCGGCTGAACGGCGGCCTGACTGCGGCCGACCGGTGGCGGAGCAGTCTCCGACAGTGCCCGACCGACGGCGCGCGACCTGTGCTCGACGGCGAAACGCCGGTCATCGACGACGGCGATGTCCGGATCTGTGTGCTCTTCCCCGTTCTGCCACATGAGGGTCCGCCCGCTGCCTACGATCACCCCACGTCAACGCCGACACATGCGGGTGGGAGGCCGATGAGAGGGCTCGGGGAACTGGAGGCGGCCATCATGGGCGCCCTGTGGCGTACGGAGGTGCCGCTCTCCGTGCGCGGGGTCCGGGAGAACATGGTCTACGACCGGGACGTCGCCTACACGACCGTCATGACGGTCGCGAACATCCTCTTCCACAAGCGCCTGGTGGACCGCGAGAAGGCCGGGCGCGCCTGGGTCTACTGGGCCCGGGAGAGCCACGCCGAGTACACCGCCAGGGTGATGGGCGAGGTGCTCGAGACCGGGCCCGACCCCGGCGCGACCCTGCTGCGGTTTGTGGAGCGCTTCGACGAGGAGGAGATGGCCCGCCTCCACCGCGTCTTCAGCCAGGTGCGCGATCGGCGCGGCGCGGGGCGCACCTCATCGACGGCCCCATCATCAACGGCCCCGTCAGCGACGACGCAGTGAGCGCACGCTGGGGGTGGCGATCGCGGCCAGGGTGGCCGCGATGGTCAGACCGGCCACGATGAGGATGGACCGCCCCGGCCCGATCGCCTCGGCCACCGGGCCGATCGCGATCTGGCCCACCGGCATCGCCACGAACGAGCCCAGCGCGTCGTAGGAGTAGACCCGGGAAAGCCGTTCCGGCGGGATGTTCTCCTGCACCGACACCTCCCAGGCCACGCTGAACTGCTCCACCGCCACCCCGCCCAGGAACATCGCGGCGAACAGCAACGGCACCACCGGAGCGGGATCGGCCAGGACGAAGAACGGCAGGGTCTGGAGCGTGACCAGCGAAGTCCCGAAGAAGAGCGCGCGCCGCGGCTGCCAACGGGCCGCCAGGATCCCGCCGACCAGCAGCCCCACGCTGTTGGCGGCCATCACCAGGCCCCAGGTGGTCCGGCCGAACGTCTCGTCGGCGATACCCGGGCCCAGCACGCTGGTGGTCGCCGACCATCCGGCGTTGACCACCATGAACTGCAACACGATGATCCACACCCACGGCCGGGCCACGAACTCGCTCCACCCGTCCAGCAGGTCGCGCAGCACACTGCCGCCGCCCGGCACCGCCGTCGAGGGCACCCGCAGGAAGAGGAAGACCGCCCCGGCCGCGGCGAACAGCAGCGCGTCGACGCCGATCGCCCACCCCGGTCCGACCAGGCCCACCAGCACACCGCCCGCCGACATCCCGGCGAACATGCCCAGCTGTTTGGCGATCCCGGCCAGCGCGTTGGCCTGGCGCAGCAGCGTGTGCGGAACGGTCTGCGGGGTCAGCGCCGCCAGGGCGGGCAGGTTGGCGGCGGCCGCGGCCCCGTTCAGCGCGCTCAGCACCATCATCACCGCGAGCGTGGCGGTTCCGGTGAGCAGGGTCAGCGCCAGCAGCCCCTGGGTGAGCGCGGCCAGCACGCAGGCGCCCTGGACCACCAGGGCCCGTGGCAGCCGGTCGGCGAGGACCCCGCCGAGCAGGAGCAGAGCCACGTTGGCGATCGAGCGCGCGCCCACCACCAGGCCCACCTGGGCCAGGGATCCGGTCACGTCCAGCACGGCGAAGGCCAGCGCGACCGTCGCCATGCCGTTGCCGAAGAGCATCAGCACCCGGCCCGCGACCAGGGTGCGGAAGGGCGCGTGGGCCAGCGGCGCCATGATGCCCGGGGCCGGGCCCCGCGTCCTTGCCATGGTCCGTCCCCCCGGTCAACCTGCTGACCGGAGCACCCTTCCTGAGCCGGAGGCGTGGGTCAACCGGTTTTCCGAGGACGGGGGGCTATCGCCCCAGGACCCAGCGCTGGGACGTACTACCGGCCCAGGACCCAGCTGCGGCCCTCGGCGGCCAGCTTCTCCACCAGGGTGGCGCTGTCGTGCTCCTTGGCGAAGAGGTGTTCGGGGCGGGTGATCGGCACGATCCACAGCCACCGCACCGGGTCGCCCTGGAAGGTCAGTCCGGAGGTGTCCGGCGGCAGGTGGGCCGGGTCGGTGACCAGGGGGCTCGGGTCCTCCAGCAGCAGGACCGCGCCCGCGCCGCCGCGCATGGAACGGTCCTCGGGGTTGTCCAGCCACTTCACCGTGTGCCCGGTGCCGAACCACGTGACCGCCCGCCACGGGAACGCGCCGATCCACCGGAAGATCCGCGCGGCGTGGTGCGCGGGCAGAGTCGTGGCCAGGGCCAGTTCCACCCGGGCGTGGTGGGAGGTGTCGGCCATGTACCGGTCCAGGGTGGGCATCCGCTGGCCGCACATACCCACGGTGGAGAGCACGGTGTAGGGGCGCTCCTCCGAGGGGGGCCGTTCCGATACCCGCAGCAGCGGCGGGTGCCCGTCGGAGACGTCCCAGTAGTGGCCGGGCTCGCCGATCCGGCGGTTCAGGTGGCTCAGGACGGTCCGCTGCACACTGCGCCAGGCGCCTGAGGCGCGCCGCCAGTCCCAGTAGGCCTCGGCGTGCACCACCCGCGGCCACAGCTGGTTCTTGACCGAGTCCAGTTCCCAGGCGTAGGCGCTGCGCCCGATCGCCTCGCGGGCGTACCCCGGCAGACCGCTGTCGGCCTCGGCCCATCCCGGTATCACCGCGAGCAGGCCCTCCTCGTCCACCAGCGCCACCCCGTCGCCCTCCTCGAACCACACCGCGCGCAGCGTGGCCGGGTCGAAGCGGGGGCGCCCCTGGGGGTGCTTGGTGTAGGCCTCCGGCATCAGCGGGGCCTGCCCCCGGTAGAGGCCGCTCGACTCGCTGTCGCGCGGTGCGGCCTCGTGGTTGGCCAGCCACACCGGCACCCGGATCCGCTCACGGGCGTCCAGCAGGTAGGCGGCCGTGGTGTGGGAGTCGCACTCGACGACGACGCGACGGCTCTGGTAGGGGCTGATCTCGTCGAGCAGGACGTCGATCTCGGTCACCGGCCCTCCCACGCGCCGACGGGGTGTCGTGTTGTCAGTGTCATGCTGCCAGCGGGAACCGGGTTGGGGCGGATCCGCCCGGGCTGTCCGCAAGGTAAGTAGAATCGACGGTAGTGCCCTGACAGGCGGAGCAGCACCGCAGTCGCGTATAGGTCGTATAACGACCCGTGCCGCCACATCCCTCCCGCGCCGGGCGCAGTCCACCGACTCCACTCCTTACGGATCCTTATGCCCGCCGAGCTCACATTCGTCGCACCCCGCCGCGCCAAGCCGCCCCGGCACCTGGCCGACCTCAGCCCCGAAGAGCGGCAGGAGGTCGTCAAGGAGCTGGGTGAGAAGCCCTTCCGGGCCAAGCAGATCGCCAAGCACTACTACGGCGGGCTGGAGTCGGACACGGCCAAGATGACCGACCTCCCGGAGGCCTCTCGGGAGAAGCTCGGCGAGGCGCTGCTGCCCACGCTGCTCACCCCGGTCCGGCACATCACCTGTGACAACGGGATGACCCGCAAGACCCTGTGGAAGGCCTTCGACGGGGTGATGTTCGAGTCGGTGCTGATGCGCTACCCGGACCGCGTCACCCTGTGCATCTCCTCCCAGGCCGGCTGCGGCATGAACTGCCCGTTCTGCGCCACCGGCCAGGCGGGGCTGACCCGCAACCTGTCCACCGGCGAGATCGTCGACCAGGTGGTCGCCAGCGCCCGCGACCTGGCCCGCGGCGAGGTCGCCGGCGGCCCGGGGCGGATCAGCAACATCGTGTTCATGGGCATGGGCGAGCCGATGGCCAACTACAAGCGGGTGCTCCAGACCTGCCGTCAGATCACCGACCCGGTGCCCAACGGCATGGGGATCTCCCAGCGCGGAGTGACCGTCTCCACGGTCGGCCTGGTCCCGGCGATCAACAAGCTCATCGACGAGAAGATGCAGGTCCGCCTGGCGATCTCGCTGCACGCCCCGGACGACGAGCTGCGCGACGAGCTGGTCCCGATCAACACCCGGTGGAAGGTCGAGGAGGTCCTGGACGCCGCCTGGCGCTACGCTGGGACCACCGGCCGCCGCGTGTCCATCGAGTACGCGCTGATCAAGGACATCAACGACCAGGCCTGGCGGGCCGACCTGCTCGGCAAGCTCCTCAAGGGCCACCTGGTGCACGTCAACCTCATTCCGCTCAACCCCACCCCGGGGTCGAAGTGGACGGCATCGCGCCCCGAGGACGAGCGCGAGTTCGTCCGGCGGCTCCAGTCCCACGGGGTCTCGGTGACCGTCCGCGACACCCGCGGCCAGGAGATCGACGGCGCCTGCGGGCAACTCGCCGCCGCCGAGAAGTAACGGGAAGCGGGCCGACGTGGTCGAGACCGCCCTGGCCTTCCTGGTGGCCACCGCGGCGGGGCTGGTCCCGCTCATCAACATCGAGCTGTACCTGCTGGGCGCCGTCGCCGTTCTGGACGACGGCGCCCTCGTCGCGATGGCGGTGGCCGCCGCCGCGGGCCAGACCCTCGGCAAGATCCCCTACTACTACGTGGGGTACGGGACGATCTCGGCGCCCTGGCTCAAACGCCGGGCGGCCACCCCCGGCAAGTGGTCGGAGCGGGTGAACCGCTGGCGGGCCAAGGCCGAGGCACGCCCCGCCTGGGGCGCGGGCCTGCTCGCCCTCAGCTCCTTCGCCAGCGTGCCGCCGTTCATGGTGGTCTCCGTCCTGGCCGGGGTCCTGCGGATGAACCTCGTGCTGTTCTGCGTGATCACCTTCGTCACCCGGACCGCGCGCTTTTTGATCCTCGTGCTGGCGCCGGCCTGGGCGATGGACAACCTGCCCCTGTGAGGCCCGTCGGCCTGAACCCCGGCCCCTTCCTCTGTCAGCCGAGGTCGTCTCGATCCACCTCAAGGGATCCGCCCACCGGTTCCAGGCTCCCGTCGTCACCGACCAGGTGGGCGCCCTGGTCCGGGTTGAGCAGCGAGGGCGGGACTTCGTCCCCGTAGGTCTGCAGGAACAGCACGTAGGCGGACCCCTCCCGCAATTCCAGGTCCTCCTGCCCGACCGGGTGCTTGACCTCCAGCACACCCTCCGGAGCAGCGCCGCTGAACACCTCCGACACCGTCAAGCTGTACACGGTGTACTCGATCGGGGCCAGGCCCTCCTCCGCCGCGTCCTCGGCGACGTCGATCGGCTCGGTCCGGGAACCCTCCACGGTCGCCTCGACCACCAGGTCGGCGGATGCGAACAGCTCCTCCGCCGATGCGTAGGACGGGTAGTCGCCGGTCGCGCCCCCGCCCCCGGTGCCCTCGGCGCCGAGGGCCGAGCAGGCTGTGACGGCCAGGGCCAACACGGAGACGACAGCGATCCCTCTCGTGTTCCGACTCCAGATCGTTCTCATCGCCGTACTCCTTGGAAGTGAGGGCCCCGGTCCGGGGCCGTATTCCTCTTGGACTCGATCCGGGCAAAAGAGGTTCCCCGTCTCCCGGGTTTTTCCATGAGTCCGGGAAACGGGGCTTGAGTTGTTCCTGTGGTGTTCCGGAAAATGATCGTGAACTATTCTGTGGTTTCCTCGATGGTGTTTTCGCTGATCAGGACCTGGTTCTCCGCGTGAAGTGGCTCGAAGTCGCCGTTGGATTCCACGGAGTAGGCGCCCTGGTGGGAATTGATGAGCGAGAGGGGTACATCGTGGATCCCACTGAGGATCAGCAGGTGCGGCTCCCCGGGGTCCAGGGCGATCGCGCCTTCCTCGACGTATTCGACGCCGTCCAGAACCCCGCCGAGCTGCTTGATTTCGATGCTCTGGCCGACATCCGCATCGCCGGACAGGACCGAGGTCACCTCCACCTCGTGGACGGTGAAGACGAGGAGGACCTCCTCCTCGGTGTCCGCCGCCCCCGGTGCGGGGTCGGCGTCCGGACCCAGGCCTTCCTCCGGCGGCAGCAGGATATCGATCTCCCGGACGCTGGAAGCGGTGATGACCCCCTCCACGACCAGGTCTGCGGACGAGAGCAGCTCCTCCGGGGTGTCGTAGACCGGGTAGTCGGCGTGGTAGACCACGACGGAGTCGTTCGCGACACCGTCGGCGGTCTCCGGGGTGTCCGGCGCGGCGCAGGCCGAGAGGGCCAGAGCCAGGCCGGTCACCGCTGTCAGGGTGATCACTCTCATGGCACTTCCCTCCTCAGTAGATCCGTCGGACTTCGGCCGTGTCGTAGGCATACGGCGTGATTCGGGTCCTGTCGCGGCTGTGTTTCATGACCGATAGCCGCGTCGTGTTCGGGTTGTCCGCCAAAGAGAGCGCGTGGCCGAACTCGTGCAGCGAGGTGCTGCGGCACCAGGCGCTCATGTTGCTGCCCGAGTCCTCGGCCAGCCTCCTGGCGTTGATCCGGATGGAGAAGCTCCGGTTGGCCCGGGTGCCCGAGGGCGAGTAGATGCCGTACCAGTTCTCGGTGTAGCGCCCCGCAGTGATCACCCGGTTCACCGAAGTACTGGTGGTGCGGGTGATGGAGATATTGGTGTTGGACGTGTTGTTCCAGTTGATCCGGCCGGTGTTGAAGTACCCGATCCAGTTGTCGTTGACCGCCCCGTAGCGGACGGTGAAGCGCGTGGTGCCGACACCGCCGGAGTAGTAGTCCGCGTGTGCGGGCACTGCGCCGAGGGCGATGACCAGGACCACGGTGGTGCAGGCTGCCAGCACCCGCGCCAGGGGGCGTCGAGGGGCGAGGGGTCTTCGTGTGGAGGACGGCGGGGTGACGAGGTCTTTCGTCATGAACGTCTCCTGGAAAGGGGAGGGAGGGCGTCCGGCTGAACGACGGTTTCCATGGTTCTTCGGCCGGTGCTCCGATTCAACAGGAAAGCGGGGGCGAAGGAAATGCGGTGTCCTCTTGCGGACAGGGGGTCGAGTTTTTCGCGACTTTCTTACGGCAGGGGCTCCCTGGGATGCGAAAACGCGAATTTCCAGAACTTTGTTCTGCTTTCTCGTGGTCGATTCGGGGATCTTCCGGGAACCGTGGCGAGGTGCTATTATCCTGCGGTTCGCGGAAGGAGCTGCCGGTGTTTTCGAAAAGGGCTCGTGTTCCTCGTGGGGCGGCGGCCCGGCGATGCGGGGTCCTGCGGATGAACCTCGTGCTGTTCTGCGCGATCACCTTCGTCACCCGCACCGCGCGCTTCCTGATCCTGGTGCCGGCCCCGGCCTGGGCGATGGGCTGTCTGCCGGGCTGACCTGCAACCCCGGCAGCCCCGGCAGGGCCTCAGCGTTCGGTTCGGGGGCTGGTTTCGCCCAGTAGACGGTCCAGCAGCAGCCGCAGGTCGCGCAGCTGCGCGGCGGCGTCGAACCCGGTCTCGGTGGCCGCGCGCAGGAAGAGCGCCCCGATGATCGTCTGGATCCACACGGCGGTGGCCCGCGCGTCCAGGACCGGATCCGCCCCGCTCTCCCGGACGGACCGGGACACCAGGTGGGCCAGGGCCTCCAGTTCGACGTCGCTGTCGGCCTCCAGCGCCGCGGCCAGTTCGGCGTCGTTCCCGGCCTGGCGCAGCGCCTCCATCACCAGTCCGGCGGCCACGGGGCTCGCCGCCGGTGCGGCCAGGTCCTCCACCAGGTCGAGGAGGGCTGTCCGGGGGTCGTCCCGGTCGCGTGCGGCGGCCAGGCGCTGGGCGTCGCCGTTGTCGTCGTCGGTCAGGAGGGCGACGAAGACCGCGCGCTTGCTGGGGAAGTAGTGGAAGAGTGTGCCCGAGCTGACCCCGGCGGCTTCGCGGATCCGGGCCGTGGAGGTGCCGTCCAGCCCGTGCGCGGCGAACAGCGGCGCCGCCGCCATCATGATGTGGCGTCGTTTGGCCCGGTACTGGGCGGGGTCGATCTTGCGCATGGGTTCAGCCTCCCACCATGTGCCCCCTGCCTTCAGTTCCCCACCACCCGACGACCGTCCCGGTAGACGGCGGCCACGTCGCGGACGCGGGTGATGTCGGTCAGCGGGTCACCGGTGAGGGCGACCAGGTCGGCTGCGCGGCCCACCTCGATCGCGCCGATGTGGTCGGCGTCGAGTACCCGGGCGGCCTCGCTGGTCGCGGCCCGCAGAGCCGCGTGCGGGCCCATCCCGCTCTCGGACAGCAGTTCCAGTTCGCGGTGCAGGCCGTCGCCGAAGCCGACCCCGGGCACAGCGGCGTCGCTTCCGGCGACGATCCGGCCGCCCGCGGCGTGCAGCTCGGCCAGCCGCTCCCGGATCAGCCGGTGGTCCTCCGGGGGAACGGCCACCTCGGTGACGGCCAGGGTCGGAGTGAGGGGGATGTCGCGCTCGACCAGTTCGGCCAGCACTTCTTCGGGCCACCCGTCGAGGACGCCCCGGGCCTCCAGGTGTTCGAGCCCGTCCACCCCGGCGGCCAGGGCTTCGGTCAGGTCCGGTTCCGAACCCCAGTGCGCGGTCACGAACAGCCCGTGCTCGTGTGCCTCTGCCACGACGGCCCCGAGGACGTCGGCGGGGATCGGGTCCAGGTCCAGGTGCTCGGCGTCACCCCGCTCCTGCACCACCTTGATCAGGTCCACCGGGTCGTCGCCGGTGGCGAGTTCGCGTACGGCCTCGCGGGCCTCCTCGGGGGTGGACGGCAGCCGGACGGTGTCGGAGTCGGGTTCCACCCCGAAGGTGGCCACGGGGTGGCCCGCCGGGGTGGTGAACAGCGGACCCGACGTGTACAGGCGCGGCCCCTCCAGTTCGCCGTCGCGGAGCATCCGGCGCATCTCGGTGATCCAGGTGTGGTCGTCGCCCAGCCCGCGCACCGTCGTCACACCGTGTTCGAGCAGCGCGCGGCGGGCGGAGGGGACGTAGCGCGCCATCTCGTAGATCACACCCGGCATGTCGGTCGGCCCAAGCTCGTCACCGGGCTCCTGCTGCGGGAAGCCCAGGTGCACATGGAGGTCGATCAGGCCGGGCATGAGAGTGTGCCCGCTTAGCTCCACGATCTCGGTGTCCGCAGGGAGTTCGAGGTCGCCGTCGTCCGCGATCTGGGTGATGACACCGTCGGTGACCAGCACCGTGGTGTTCTCCCGCGGTTCCAGGTCCGCGCCGACCAGGACCGTGGCCCCGCTCAGGGCGAGACCGCCCCGCTGCGGGTCCGCCCGGGGGCTGTACAGGGTGGCGATGTAGTGGCCCACGAGCCCGCCGCCGCCGAGGAGGCCCAGACCACCCGCCATCGCGGCCCCGCGCAGGAACCGCCGCCGGGTGCTCCTCTTCCCGGGCTTCCCCGAACCCTGCTCCGCCGTGCCGTCCGCTGTGTCCATGGGCCGTCCTGGGACTCGTTTATTAATAGACCGACTGATCGGTTTATGTTTATCAGCGCCAACCGCCCGGGGCGGAGCGGTGGCCGATACCGGTCAGAGGGCGTGGTCGGCGAGCCGGGCCACCGCCGCGACCACCTCGGGGCCGTGGATCGTCGCGGGGGCGTTGTGGCCCCCGCCGGGCAGGACGACCTCCTCGACCAGGTTCGCGCTGGCCCCGGCCACCTCGTGGCTCTGCTCCGGGGGGACGATGGTGTCGGCGTCGGCGACGACCACGGTGGTGGGCACGTCGATCCCCGCGACCCGCTCGGCCACCGGGAACTCGTCCCTGAGCAGCAGTCGTACGGGAACGACGGGGTAGTGGTGGTTGCCCATGTCGGCCAGTGAGCTGAAGGGCGAGCGCAGGAACAGCGCCGCGGGCGGGCGTTCGGAGGCCAGGTTGGCGGCCACGGCGGCGCCCAGGCTCTCACCGAAGTACACGGTGCGTTCGGCGTCGAAGCCGCGTTCGGCCAGTGCGTCGGCGGCGGCGCGCGCGTCCATGGCCAGCCCCGCCTCGCTGGGGCTGCCGGGGTTGCCGCCGTAGCCCCGGTAGTCGAACAGCAGCACGGAGAAGCCTTCGGCTGCCAGGGCCCGGGCCAGGGGAGCCCGGCTCTCCCGGTTGCCCGCGTTGCCGTTGGCCACCAGGACCGCGGTCTCCCGGTCGGTGCCCTGCGGCTGGGCGAACCAGGCACCGAGTTCGAGGCCGTCCTCGGTATGCAGGCGGACGTCCTCGGCGCCCTCGATCACCTCGGCGGCGGGCGGCGGCTCCCCGCCCATGGGGATGAAGACGAACGATCTCTGCATGGCCCACATGAGTCCCGCCAGCACCACCAGTACAAGCGCCACCACCGCCGCCACGATCAGGGCGCGTTTCACTACGGCTCCTTCCGGATGGGTCGCTGTCCTTGCCCTGCGGGCTACCCGTTTCCGCCCGGAACATCCCTGAGGTTTGCATTGCAAACCAGCCAGGGCCCACGTACGGTCGAAGAAAGGTTTGCACTACAAACCGGAGGTGCGCATGACGACCCCCCACGACCTCGACCGCCTTCAGCGGATCCGCGAGGTCACGTCCGACTACGGCGGCTACCAGGGCCTGTACACGTCCCTGCTGGGTGTGTTCGCGATCTGTGTGGGCCTGGCCCCGCTCACCGGGGAGGGGCCGCTGGCCGACCTGTTCCCGGTCGGGATGCTCCTGATCGCCGTCCTGTTCATCGCCGTCCAGATGTACTACCGGCGCAGCTTCGGGCAGGTGCGGCCGCGGTGGACCACGGGACGGCTGCTGTGGGTGGTGCTGCTGCCGATCGCGCTGGTCCTCGCCTATATGGCGCTGATAATCACGACCAACCTCCTCGAGGTCCAGGGCGGTTGGGTGTTCGGAGTGTTCCTCGCGGTCGCCCTGTTCGGGGTGGGCTGCTCCGATCTGCGGAACCGTCGGCACTACCTGGTCGGTGCCGTCCTGATCCTCGCGTTCACGGTGCTGCCGCTGGGCCCTCTCTTCCCCTCGGGGACGCATCCCGTCGAATGGGAGTACCCCGTGATGGTCGCGGTGGTCGGTGGGGTCGTCTTCGTGGTGAACGGTCTGCTCGACCACCGCACCCTGGTGCGCGCCCTTCGGCCTGTGGCGGAGAGCGAGAAGGCCTGACCACGGGCACACCCCTCCCGCATTCTGGGTTCGCGTTACGAACCGGAGGTTCGAATGACTGTCCCGCACGACTTCGAGCGGCTCGAACGGGTCCGCCACGTCACCGCCTACTACGTCGACTACCAGGGGCTCTACATGCTCGTGGTGGCGCTCTTCGCACTGAACCTGCTACTCGTCCGGGGTGGCAGCCTGGAACCGCTGATCATCGGCCTGCCCCTCCTGGTGGCCCTGGGCTTCCTGGTCCGCTGGTACTACCGGTGGCGCTTCGGGCACGTCCGAGCGCTCTTCAACCCGGGGCGGATCTCCGCCTACGTGCTCCTGCCCTTCGGCCTTTTCATGCTCTCCACGGCCGGAGGAACCCTGAGCGCCCAGGCGGGCTGGAGCTACGGGCCCCTGGGGATCGGCGGGCTCGTGTTCGCGCTGCTCTTCGTCCTGCTCGCCTGTCCCCACTGGCGGATGCGGGCGCACTACCTGGTGGCCGCGGCCGCCGTCGGCCTGGCGAGCCTGCTCCCGCTGGGGATGCTGCTGCCCTCGGGCGTCCATCCGCTCAGCTACGCCGCCACCGACACGCTCCTGGTCACGCTCGCTGCCGTACTGTGCGTCGGGGGACTGCTCGACCACCGTACGCTGGTGCGCACCCTCCCGCCGGTGACGGACTCGGCGACAGAGAACGGAACAGCCTGATCATGGGTACCCCTTTCGAGGACATGGCGGAGATCGACCGCCTGGTGCACGATCCCTCGCGGTTGGCGGTCACCAGCGCCCTGCTCTCCTGCGAGAGCGCGGACTTCCTCTTCCTCCAGCGGCTCACCGGACTCTCCAAGGGCAACCTGTCCAGCCACCTGTCCAAGCTGGAACGGGGCGGCGTCGTCGAGATCGAGAAGAGCCGGGAGCGCCGCCCCCGCACCGTCGTCCGGCTCACCGAGACCGGCCGCACGAGGGTGGCCGAGCACTGGGACCGGCTGGTCCGGCTGCGTGAGGCGGCTGCCGGGTGGGACGGTGCGCAGGAGACGCCGCGGGGGTGAGCCCCGCCCTGCGGGGCTCACCCCGTCATCAGGGGTGTCCCATGACCGCGCCGGTGAGGCCGATGTCGACCAGACCGTAGGCGTCGGCCAGGATCAGCGCGGCCAAGGCCCACACGTAGTAGGAGAAGTAGCGCAGCCGGGCCTTGTACAGCAGCTTCAGGACCAGCAGCAGGGAGAACGTGCCGACGATCGCCGCGACCACGAAGCCGGTCAGCAGGGGGAGGGGGTCGAAGGCCGACAGGATCTCGGGTTCGAGGATCGGCAGCAGGACGTTGCCGGCGATGATCGTGGGGATGGCGATGAAGAAGCTGAACTCCGCGGCCCAGCGTCGGCGCAGTCCGAGCAGCAGGGCGATGGCGATGGTGGTGCCGCTCCTGGACAGACCGGGCGCGAAGGCCATGGCCTGGGCGAGACCGATGAACAGGGCCATCATCCAGGTGAAGTCGCGCAGGCCCTTGGTGCGGGGGCTCAACAGGTCGGTCCACAGCAGCAGGGCGCCCGTCACACAGAGCATCAGGGCGATCAGCGCCGGGTTGGCGAAGACGCTCTCCAGCGGTTTGCGGATCGTCAGGCCCAGGACGCCGGTGACCGCCACCGCGAACAGGCCCATCATCATCAGCTTGAGGTAGAGGCCCTCGGTCCGGGGGCCCGCTCCCACGAGCCCCCGCAGGTCGGCCACCGAGCGGGCGACGAGGCCGGTCAGCGCCCGCCGGTAGACGATGAGGATCGAGACCACGGTCCCCACGTGCACCACGATGTTGAAGAACACCATCTCGGGTGACTCCGGGGGTGGCAACGCGGAGCCGTTCTGGATGAGCCAGTGCTGTGCCAGCGCCAGGTGGCTGCTGGAACTGACCGGGATGAACATGAACAGACCCTGGATGACACCGAGGATCGCGGATTCGAGGACGGTCATGCTGAGGTGGCCTTTCAGGCGAGGCAGGAAGGGCCCGCTCGGCTCGCCCCAGGGAGGGGGAAGACGGGGGAGCGGGTGGTTCCGGCCGTCGAAACATCCTGACCAAGGCTAGCTCCGAGGAGGGTGAACGGGGTCCCCCTTCGAGGTGAACGCGGGGGGCGGAGCGGTGCCCTCGGGCCGGTGCGGCTCGCACCCGCCCGCGGGCACCGCTGCGGTGCTTCAGACCGTGGCCAGGTCCCGGTTGCGGAACCCGACCAGGCCGACGGCGGCCGCGACCGCCGCCGCGCCCAGGACGGCGAGAAAGGGCACCGGGCCGAATTCGTCCACCGGAAGTTGGGGCAGGAGCGAGAACGGGCTGACGTCGAGCATCCAGTCGGGCATCCCCACGATCACGCCGAGCACCGTCACCGCCAAGCCGTAGCCGAACCAGGCCCAGACCAGGCCGACCAGTCGCGGCGCGACCCCGAGGAACAGCACGGTCAGGCCGATGAACAGCAGGACCAGCGGCAGCTGGGCGGCCGCGGCTCCGGTCACCGTCCCCACCCATCCGTAGTCCTCGGTGGCGATCCCGGCCCCCAGACCCATGGCCAAACCGCCCAGGACCGTCATCGTGCTCGCCGCCAGGGCGCTGACCAGAACCGCCGCTCCCAGCCAGCGGATCCGGCCCACGGCCGCGGACAGGGTCAGTTCGGCCCGGCCGGAACTCTCCTCGGCCCTGGCCCGCAGTACGGACAGCACGGCGAAGGCGGTAGCCGTCATGACGACGTAGAGCACCAGCATGCCGAGGAACCCGTGCGACAGGTCCTGCGCCCCCAGACCCATTCGCGCGATCAGTTCGGGGTTCTGCTCCACCATCACGTCGATCTCGGAGATGAGTGTGCCGAAGGACAGCGCGAACAGGGAGATCGCCGCCGTCCACACGATGATCGAGGTTCGCTGCAGGCGCAGGTTGAGCGCGAACACGCTGTTGAGCAGGGGGCCCGCCTCGGCCGGCCCCGGGCGGGAGGCGACCAGCCCGGCACCGAGGTCCCGGCGCCCGGCCAGGGCGAACGCCGCTGCGAACAGTACGGCGATGACCAGCGGGTACAGGGCCAGCGGCCACCAGCGCAGATCGTCGAACATCCGGGTCTGCTGGGCCCATGCCCACGGAGAGAACCATGACGGTGCGCTACCGCCGCGCTCGGCCATGTCACCGACCACCCGGAACATGAAGAGCACGCCCACGGCCATGAACGCCAGCCCGCTCGCACCCCGGGAGTGCTCCGAGACCTGGGCGCACACCGCCGTGATCGCGCCGAACGTGATCCCGGCCAGCGCCATACCCGCACCGAAGGCGACCGAGTCGGCCGCGGCCAGGTCGTTGGCGATCAGGGACAGGGCCATCAACGCGCCGATCACGGTGTTGGCGAGGGCGTTGGTGGCCAGTGCCGCCGTCATCTGGGCGCTGGAGCCCAGCACGTTCGCGCGCAGCAGTTCCGCGCGACCACTCTCCTCCTCCGCCCGGGTGTGCCGTACCACGTGCAGGATGCTCATGACCGCGAGCGCGATCAGCAGGGTCATCGGAAGTTCGGTGGCGAGCATGACGCCGAGCGTGTAGTCGTCCAGGCCGTAGCCGGGGCCGCCGAAGACGATCCCCGTCGGGGTCTCCATGACCATGGCCCGGGCCTGGAGCTGTTCCGGGGTCTGGAACATGTCGGCCATGGCCGGGATCATCGCGAACATGCTCGCGCCCAGTGCGACCGTCCAGACCGTCATCCGGATGCGGTCACGGCGCAGGATGAACCGGATCAGGGCCCAGGTCCCGGTGAACTTCCTCATGCCGCACCGTCCCGGTCACCGTTGAGGGAGGCGAGCTCGTCACCGTAGTGCCGCATGAACAGGTCCTCCAAGGAGGGAGGGTTGCTCACGAGTGAGCGCAGGCCGAGCCCGGAGAGTGTTCGCACGGCCTGGTCCAGGTGGATGTCGTCGACCTCGAAGGTGACGGTGCCACCGTCCACCGCGAGGCCGTGCACCCCCGCCTGTCCGGCGAGTACGGTCGCGTCGCCGCCGACGGTGGCGCGGACGGTGGAACGCGTCAGGTGCCGCATCTCGTCCAGCGTCCCCGACTCCACGGCCACCCCCTTGCGGATGATGGTCACCGTGTCGCAGAGCTTTTCCACCTCCGCGAGGATGTGGCTGGACAGCAGCACGGAGCGCCCCTGCTCCTTGACCTCCTGGACGCACTCGGTGAAGACCGACTCCATCAGCGGGTCGAGGCCGGAGGTCGGCTCGTCGAGGATGAGCAGCTCGGCGTCGGAGGCCAGCGCGGCGACGAGTGCGACCTTCTGCCGGTTGCCCTTGGAGTAGGTGCGCGCCTTCTTGGTGGGGTCGAGTTCGAACCGGTTCAGCAATTCCTTCCTCCGGCTGGGGTTGACCGTGCCGTGGAGGCGTCCGAGCAGGTCGATGGCCTGGCCACCGGTCAGGTTGGGCCACAGGGCGACGTCACCGGGCACGTAGGCCAGGCGACGGTGCAGGGCGACGGCGTCCTTCCAGGGGTCGCCGCCGAGTACGCGCGCGGTGCCCCCGTCGGCCTTGAGCAGGCCGAGCAGGACCCGGATGGTGGTGGACTTTCCGGACCCGTTGGGGCCCAGGAAACCGGCTACCTGGCCGGTTTCCACGGTGAGGTCGAGGCCGTCGAGGGCCTTGAAGGCGCCGAAGTACTTGTCGAGTCCGCGGACTTCGATGGCGTGGGTGGTCATGGATGGGTAACTCCTGCTCTGGTGGGGATCTACTGCTCTTCGCGGGGATCAGCGCTCCTCCTCGGGCGGATCGCTGACGTAGACCAGGTAGGCGTCGAGCATGGTGCGGTCCGCGAACAGCCCCTCGGTGTACACCTCCAGGGCCGGGAGTATGTACTGCTGCTCCCACTCGTGCAGCACCTGGCCGAAGTCGGGGTTCTCTTGGTCCTGCTGCATCGTGACGAGGACCAGGAGCGACCCGAATCCGTTGGCGGCCAGCCAGCGTGCCCGCTTGGCCGGGTCGCGGCTGGGGCGGATGGTGCCCTCGCGTACGCCGACGTCCAGGTAGCTCTGCACGTCGGCGACCATCGCCTCGTACAGGTGCCGGCTGAGTTCCCCGCCTTCCTGCATGGCTCGGAAGAGGTAGGCCAGGAGACCGGAGTACTGGTCGGCCGCCCTGAGGGAGCGGACCATCCCGTCGGCGCCGGGGTGGCTCAGCGACTCCTTCTTGGCCTCGTAGATGACCTGCCTGACGTACTCGTCGCAGGTCTGCCTGAGCTTGGCCTTGCTGCCGAAGTGGTGGATGACCAGCCCCGGGGACACCGAGGCCCGGTCCGCGATCACGCGCACCGTGACTCCGAAGCCCTTCTCGCCGAAGCACTCGACGGCGGCGTCCCGGATGCGGGCGCGTGCGGTGAGGTCCTCGTCGGGAGGAACCTTCTTCCTTGAACTCATGTTCAATACGTTAAACGCTTGTTTAGTCCCCTGGCAAGGGGGCGCTGTGCCCCGGGCGTACACTCGGGGCACGTTCGGGGCTGCCCGCCGGGCCGGCCCTCAGGCCATGAGGGGGAAATTTCGATGGTGCAGGTCGCGGTCGCCCAGTTCGCGCCGGGGCAGGACAAGGCCGAGAACCAGCGTTCGGTGGCGGAGCTGACCGCCCGGGCCGCCGCCCTGGGAGCGAAGGTCGTCCTGCTGCCCGAGTACACGATGTTCACCGCCTCGCGCACCGATCAGCGCTACGTGGCGGCCGCCGAGCCCCTGGACGGCCCCTTCCTGGCCGACGCCGCGGAGACCGCCCGCCGCGAGGGCGTGTACCTGGTGCTGGGGGTCAACGAGTCCGAGGGCGAGGGCGCCACCCACTTCACCAACACTCTGGTCGCGCTCTGTCCCCAAGGTAAGAGGGTCGCGCTCTACCGCAAGATCCACCTCTACGACGCCTTCGGGGTCAAGGAGTCGGACGTGGTCGCGCCCGGGCCGATCGACGCCCCGGAGACCTTCACCGTCGACGACGTGGTCTTCGGCCTCCAGACCTGTTACGACCTGCGCTTCCCGGAGGTGACCCGGCGGATCGCCGGGGCCGGGGCGCACGTGGTGCTGCTGGCCGCCCAGTGGGTGCCCGGCCCGCTGAAGGAGGACCACTGGCGCACGCTGGCCCGGGCGCGCGCCATCGAGAACACGGTCTACGTGGCCGCTTCGGGGCAGTCGGCGCCCACGGGTGCGGGTAACAGCATGATCGTCGACCCGATGGGCACCGCCCTCGCGTCCCTGGGGGAGCAGACCTTCGAGGTCGCCGCCGCAGAGGTTTCGGCCGCGCGTGTGGATGCGGTGCGTGTCACCAACCCGGCTCTGTCGCTGCGCCGTTTCGAGGTCTCCCCGCGCTCGGAGGGCTAAAGTCCGGCGCCTGGAGGGTCTGTGCATATCCGGCGCTTCGTATGAAAAACCAACCCTGAGCTGGGGCCTTCCCAGGGTTCGTCACTTAGGGTTATGATTTCCCTGCACGGAGTGATTTAGATTGGTCCGGACCCTTCCAGGCGCCGAGAGCTTCTGATTCAATAAAGAGCCGGTAACTATCGGCCCGCCAGACTGTCCTAAACCACGGGGGGAGCAAGGACATTGCGCGGAACGAGCACGATGTGCGAACCAGACACGAAGCCTGACGCCACATCCGAGAACTACGTCTACGACCCGAGCCGGCTGAGCGGAGCGCAGTGCATGGGGGATGCCTGCGTCGTCTGCCACGCCAAGTGGCCCCGGCCCCGCCGGGTTCTGGGCGAGCTTCCGGACGGCAGTCACGCGTACGGATGTGACGAGTGCGCGGGGATCATCGGCCACCAGCCGGTCTCCGCGGGTGGGCCGCTGATCGCGGCACGTTAGCCGAGCCAGCTGATGCAGCTGATCCCGTGCGGCCGCGGAGGCCGCCGGAGACGGTCGCGCTCCGGGTCCAGGGGAGTCATTCGGACCCGGAGCGCTTCCGTTGACGCGCCCGCTTCCATGGGGAGGAGGGGAAATGAGCGCGTCTATCCAGGATGGTCTCTCGTGACACACGTGGCCCTCGGCCACACTCGGTCAGGGGCTTCGTGCAACAACGATACTCCGTGTTGCCCGCCGTAGACCGTCAGTGAGAGACATCCGTCCGTTATTTCGGTTAACTCCGGCTAGCCGTTGGTGGGGAAGCCCAGGTCCACGCCGCCCTCGGGCCGTTTGCCCGGGTCGGTCCAGCGGGCGGTGACCGCCTTCGTGCGGGTGTAGAAGTGCACCCCCTCCGTGCCGTGCGCGTGCGAGTCACCGAACAGTGACTGCTTCCATCCGCCGAAGGAGTAGTAGGCCATCGGTACCGGGATGGGCACGTTGATGCCCACCATGCCCACCTCGATCTCGTTCTGGAAGCGCCGGGCCGCGCCGCCGTCGTTGGTGAAGATCGCCGTCCCGTTGCCGTACGGGTTGTCGTTGATGAGCTTGACGGCCTCGTCGTAGTCGCCCACTCGGACCACGCTCAGCACCGGACCGAAGATCTCCTCCCGGTAGCAGGACATCCGCGGGCCCACGTGGTCCAGGACCGAGGGGCCCAGCCAGAAGCCGTCCGAGGCGCCGCCGAGCACCGGGTGCACCCGGCCGTCGATCGCCAGGGTCGCCCCCTCGCGCACCCCCGACTCCAGGTACGAGGCGACCTTGTCGCGGTGCTCGCGGGTGACCAGCGGACCCATCTCGCTGCGGTCGTCGTCCCCGGGGCCCACCCGCAGTCGCGAGACGCGCTCGCGGATCCGTTCCAGCAGGTCGTCGGCGACCGAGTCCACCACCGCCACCGCGGAGATGGCCATGCAGCGCTCACCCGCCGAGCCGAACCCGGCCGAGACCGCGGAGTCCGCCGCCAGGTCCAGGTCGGCGTCGGGCAGGACCACCATGTGGTTCTTGGCGCCGCCCAGCGCCTGCACGCGCTTGCCGTGCTCGGCGGCGGTCCGGTAGATGTACTGGGCGATCGGCGTGGAGCCCACGAAGCTCACCGCGGCCACGTCCGGGTGCTCCAGGATCGCGTCCACCGCGGCCTTGTCCCCGTGCACCACGTTGAACACGCCGTCGGGCAGCCCGGCCTCGGCCCACAGCTCGGCCAGGAGCACAGCCGCGGACGGGTCCTTCTCGCTGGGCTTGAGCAGGAACGTGTTTCCGCAGGCGATCGCCACCGGGAACATCCACATCGGGACCATCGCCGGGAAGTTGAACGGCGTGATGCCGCTGACCACACCGATCGGCTGCAGGATCGAGTAGGAGTCCACGCCGGTGGACACGTTCTCGGAGTAGCCGCCCTTGAGCAGGTGGGGGATGCCGCAGGCGAAGTCCACGACCTCCAGGCCCCGGGCCACCTCGCCCTGGGCGTCGGAGAAGACCTTGCCGTGCTCGGAGCTGACGATCGCGGCCAACCGGTCGCTGTTGGCGCGCAGCAGCTCACGGAACCGGAACAGCGTCTGCACGCGCCTGGACAGCGAGGTGTCCCGCCAGCCGGGGAAGGCCTCCTTGGCGGCGGCCACCGCGGCACCGACCTCCTTCGGGCCGGCGAAGTCCACCGTCCCGGTGACCTGCCCGGAGGCCGGGTTGTAGATGTCCCCGGTCCGCTCGGTGGGCCCGTCGTGGGCACCGCCGCCGATCCAGTGGGTGACGTGCTTGTTCATGCTTGTGCTTCCTCTTCTTCGTGCCGGGGTTGTCCACAGGCCGGGTTGTCCACAGGCGACGGACCGGTACCGGCGGGCCGCCGGCACAGGGGCTTGAGCGGAAATCGGGGGACCTCGGCAGCAGGCGGTTTCGTGCCGCCCGCCTTCCCCTGGGGTGACCCTCAGCCCTGGTCGGCGACGGCGCGCACGGCGTCCAGCAGGATGTCGCGGCCCTCGGCGGCCTCCTCCGAGGACAGGGTCAGCGGCGGGGCCATGCGCAGCACGTTGCCGTGCACGCCGCCCTTGCCCACCAGCAGCCCGCGCTCGCGGGTGGCCTCCAGCGCCTTCCCGGCCAGCGGTGACGACGGCTCTCCCGTGGCCGGGTCGACCATCTCGATCGCGAACATCAGGCCCTTGCCGCGCACGTCCTTCACGCAGTCCAGTTCGCGCAGCGCCCGCAGGCCCTCGGTGACGGTGGCGCCCTGGCGCAGCGCGTTGCCCTGGAGGTCGTGCTCCAGCACGTAGTCGAGGGTGGCTCCGGCCGCGGCCATGGACACCGGGTTGCCGCCGAAGGTGGCCACGCCCAGCGCCTTGAGGCCGTCCATCAGGTCGCCGCGGGCCACCACACCGCCCACCGCGAAGCCGTTGCCCAGCCCCTTGGCGAAGGTCATGGCGTCCGGGGTGACCCCGTGGTTGCCGATCCCGAAGAAGCTGGTCCCGGTCCGGCCCCAGCCGGTCTGCACCTCGTCAGAGACGAACAGGATGCCGTGTTCGTCGAGGACCTCCTTGTAGGCGGCGTACAGCCCGTCCGGCGGCATCGCGAACCCGCCCACCCCCTGGACCGGTTCGGCGATCAGGCAGGCCACGTTGGGCGCCGTGGTGTCCAGGACCTCGCGCAGGTCGGCGACGCAGACGTCGATGTACTCCTGCTCGGTCAGGCCGCGGAACGCGGGGGAGGCGTGGTCGGTGCCGTGCAGGTAGTGCACGTTGAGCGGGGAGAGCGAGGAGTTCTTCCACGCCTTGTTGCCGGTCACCGCGACGGTGCCGAAGGAGCGGCCGTGGTAGCTGCCGCGTACGGCCAGCACCTCGTCGCTGCCGCGGGCGTAGGTGGCCAGCAGCAGGGCGGTCTCGTTGGCCTCGGTGCCGGAGTTGGTGAAGAACACCTTGGCGTCGGGGATGCCGGACAGCCGCGCGATCTTCTCGGCCAGCTCCACCTGGGAGCGGATGAGGTACAGCGTGGAGGTGTGCACGACCCCCTTGGCGATCTGGCGCTCCACCGCCTCGCGCACCTCGGCGACGTCGTAGCCGAGCATGTTGGTCACGATGCCGGTGAAGAAGTCCAGGTAGGTGTTGCCGTCGGCGTCCGTGACACGGGCGCCCTTACCGCCGACGATCTCCAGCGGGGACTCGTAGTACAGGGGCAACCAGGAGGGCATGACCGCGCGGTGGCGGGCGAGAAGTTCCGACATGCCCCCAGTCTCCCCAGCGCCCGCGGGCTTGGCCAGGATCACCATGTTGACAACATGCTGGGTGGATTTACAACATGTAAAGCATGCGTCGAGTCGGGGAACCACTGTTCACAGGCCCGGCTGTACGCGCACTCTGTAAAGAAAAATGCCCCTCTGCCTGACAGAACGTCCTAGACTGGCGGTTGTGCTTCCCACCCTTGCCGAGGTCCTCCAGCTCCCCGCCCTCCAGAAGGCCCGGCCCCGCGTGGTGGCCGGTTCCGAGTACCTCGACGTGGCCGTGCGCTGGGTGCACATCGCCGAGGTCACCGACCTCGCCCACCTGCTGCGCGGCGGTGAACTCGTGCTCAGCACCGGTATCGCCATGCCCGACGACCCCGAGGCCCTGCGCCGCTACATCGACGACATCGCCGATGCCGGGGTCAGCGGGATCGCGGTCGAGCTCGGCCGCAAGTACCACGCCGAACTCCCCAAGGCCTTCCTCGACGCCGCCCGCGACGCGAGGATCCCGGTCATCCTGCTCGACCGCGAGGCGCGCTTCGTGGAGATCACCGAGGCCGTGCACATCCGAGTGGTCAACGAGCAGCTGGAGGAGCTGCGCGACTCCGAGAAGCTCCACTCGGTCTTCACCCAGCTGTCCGTGGAGGGGGCCGACGCCGGGCAGATCCTGCACGAGGTCGCCCAACTCTCCGGCTGCCCGGTCGTCCTGGAGAACCTCACCCACCAGGTCCTGGCCTGCGACCTCAACGGCGAGGACCCCGGCACCCTGCTGACCTCCTGGGAGAGCCGCTCACGGTCGATCCGCACCGGCACCCGGACCGTGCACGCGCCCGCCACCGGCTGGCTGGTCACCACGGTCGGCGCCCGGGGCCAGGACTGGGGGCGGCTGATCCTCATCACCGGGGCCGCCCCCAGCGCCCGCCAGACCATGCTCATCGAGCGCGCCGCCACCACCCTGGCCCTGGGCCGTCTGTTGGAGCGCCACCAGGAGAGCCTGGAGCGCCAGACCCACCGCACGATCATCGCGGGCATCATCGACCGCGCCTACTCCGACCCCGAGGAGGCGCTGGTCCGGGCGCGCGCGGTCGGGGTGCCCCTGAACGGGCGCGAACTGGTCGGGCTGGTCCTGAGACTGCGCGAGAGCGGGACCGGGCTGGCCGCCCAGGCGCGGCTCTCCGACACCGCCGAGGGCGCCGCCCGGGCCTGTCGGGAGCTGCGCCTGCCCGCCCTGGTGGGGTCCCTGGACGACCTGCGGGTGGGCATCCTGCTGGCCCTGCCGGACCGCAAGCGCCTGGACGCCACGCTGCACCTGCTCGCGGACCGGGTGCGGGGCGCCGTCGGGGACGCGGCCGTGCTGGCGGTGGGCTCGGCTGCCGAGGGCGTGCGCGAGGTGCGCCGTTCCTTCCTCGAGGCCCGCCAGGTGGGCGACGTGGCGATCAAGCAGAGCGACCGGCGCCCCTTCTACCGGCTGCCCGACCTGCACCTGCGCGGGCTGCTGCACCTGTTCCGCGACGACGAGCGCCTGCAGACCTACGTGGAGCGCGAGCTGGGCCCGCTGCTGGACCACGACGCCCGGCACGGCGGGGACCTGGCCGACATGCTGCGCCACTACCTCGGCGCGGGGCGCAACAAGGCGCTGGCCGCGAGCCGGGCGCACTTGTCCAGGCCCGCTTTCTACGAACGCCTGCGCCGGATCTCCAACGTGCTCGACGCCGACCTGGAGTCGGTGGAGACGTGTCTGTCACTGCACGTGGCCCTGCTGTCACTGGACTCGGTCCGGGATCAGCAATAAGCCTTTCCTGTTCGATACCTGGTTGTCACGCCGGTACGTTACTTTGGAATCCATTGTAAAAAATGGGCGCGACAATGGATTCCTGATTCATACAGGTGGAGGACCCTGTGACCGAACCGCTCGACCCCGGACCCACCAGGAGGGTCAACGGGGTGGTGCTGGACGACACGGCCAAGCGCATCATCGAGGTCCTCCAGGAGGACGGGCGCCTGTCCTACGCGGCCATCGGAAAGATCGTCGGCCTGTCCGAAGCCGCCGTGCGCCAGCGCGTCCAGCGCCTGCTGGAGTCAGGGCTGGTCCAGGTGGTGGGCGTCACCGATCCCATGACTCTGGGCTTCAACCGGCAGGCGATGATCGGCGTGCGTACCAACGGCGACCTCAACGCCGCCGCCGACGCCGTCTCCGAACTCGACGGGGTGGAGTACGTGGTGATCACCGCGGGCTCCTTCGACCTCATGGTCGAGGTGGTAGCCGAGGACGACGCCCGCCTGCTGGACATCCTCGCCGCGATCCGGGCGGTGGACACCGTGGAGAGCACCGAGACCTTCCTCTACCTCAAGCTTCGCAAACAGACCTACGCCTGGGGAACCCGCTAGAGCTGTGTTTGTCTTGGGCCTCCGCCCGCCCGTCGCCCGCCACCACCCTCAACGGACGCGCTGACGCGCGCGGCTTTGCCCCTGACTTCGGCGGGCGAACGAGAAAACCCGGCGGCGTCCTGTGGGCTAGGACGCCGCCGGGGGCCAGGTGCCGACCGGCGCGGCTACTCCCGGCCGGGGGACTACAGCCCGGCCAGGGCCTCCTCGAGGATGTCCAGTCCCTCACGGAGCAGTTCGTCACCGATGACCAGTGGCGGGAGCATCCGGATCACGTTGCCGTAGGTGCCCGCGCTGAGCAGGATCAGGCCGCGCGCGTGGCAGTGCTTCAGCACCTGGGCCACGGCCTCCGGGTTGGGCTCCTTACCGTCCTTGACCAGCTCGATCGCGACCATCGCGCCGCGGCCGCGCACGTCGCCGACCACGTCGAACTTGTCGGCGAAGGCGTTCAGGCGGTCCAGCATGAGCTCGCCGATCTCGCGGGCGCGGCCGGTCAGGTCGTCGGACTCGATCGCCTCCAGCGCGGCCAGCGCGGCGGCGCAGGCGGCCGGGTTGCCGCCGTAGGTGCCGCCCAGACCGCCACCGTGCACGGCGTCCATGAGCTCGGCGCGGCCGGTCACCGCGGCCAGCGGCAGACCGCCCGCGATGCCCTTGGCGGTGGTGATCAGGTCCGGCACGATGCCCTCGTGGTCACAGGCGAACATGTCACCGGTGCGCGCGAAGCCGGTCTGCACCTCGTCGGCGACGAACACGATCCCGTTGGCGCGGCAGAACTCCACCAGCGCGGGCAGGAAGCCGGGGGCGGGCTCGATGAAGCCGCCCTCGCCCTGGATGGGCTCGATGACCATGGCGGCCACGTTCTCGGTGCCGACCTGCTTGACGATCTGGTCGATCGCCGCGGCCGCCGCCTCGGGTCCGCAGTTGTCCGGACCGGTCGGCCAGCGGTAGGCGTAGGCCATGGGCATGCGGTGGATCTCGCCCGCGAACGGTCCGAAGCCGTGCTTGTAGGGCATGTTCTTCGCGGTCAGGCCCATGGTGAGGTTGGTGCGGCCGTGGTAGGCGTGGTCGAACACCACGACGGCCTGGCGCCCGGTGGCGCTGCGGGCGATCTTGACGGCGTTCTCGACCGCCTCCGCACCCGAGTTCAGCAGGATGGAGCGCTTCTCGTGGTCGCCCGGGGTGACGCGGTTGAGCGCCTCGCACACGTCCACGTACGCCTCGTACGGGTTGACCATGAAGCAGGTGTGGGTGAAGCGGGCCAGCTGCTCGGCGGCGCGCTCGACCACGCGGGGGTCGGCGTTGCCGACGTTGGTCACGGCGATGCCGGAACCGAAGTCGATCAGGGAGTTGCCGTCGATGTCCTCGACGATGCCGCCGCCCGCGCGCTCCACGTACACGGGCAGCACACTGCCCACGCCCTGGGCGACGGCGGAGGAACGGCGCTTCTGGATCGCGCGGGACTTGGGGCCGGGGATCTCGGTGACGATCCGGCGGGACTGGACGACCTCGGTCGCGGCCATGCGGCTGCCTCCTTGTGGGCGTGGTGGTGCGGTGTGCGGACTCGCAAGACACTAAGCCGCGCCGAACCGGACACCCATGGACACAGTGGATAATCAAGTGAGTGTCCTGTGCCATTGCGTCAGGGCGCGGAGAGGGCGGGGAAAGCTACAGGGGACTACGGGGGAACGCCGATGCCACCGACACTGGGGGCCCTGCTGCGCACGCCGAGCCTGCGCCTGCGACTGCTCACCGGGCAGGACCGCACTCACCGGCCGGTGGAGTGGGTCGCGGTCAGCGAACTCGGCGACCCCACCCCCTACCTGGCCGGGGGAGAGCTGGTGCTCACCACCGGGGTCCGGTGGGTGGACCGCCTCCCCGACCTGCGCGCCTACGTGCGCCGCCTGGCCGAACGCGACGTCGCCGGGATCGGCTTCGGCGTCGCGGTCAACTTCGACGACACCCCCGAGGAGCTGCGCGCGGCCGCCGAGGAGTTCGGCGTCGCGCTGGTCGAGGTCGGTCGCCAGACGCCGTTCATGGCGGTGGGCAAGGAGGTCTCCCGGCTGCTCGCCAAGGAGGAGTACGAGGGGCTGACCCGCGCCTTCACCGCCCAGCGCGAGCTCACCCGCGCCGCGCTCACCGGCGCTTCCGCGGTGGTGGACCGGCTCGCCCGCGAACTCGGCGGATGGGTCCTGCTGCTGTCCCCGGACGGCACGCCCTGGCACGCCGCCCCCGCGGGCGCCGCGGCCCGCGCACCCCGGCTGGCCGCCGAACTCGCCCGGCTGCGCGGCGCGGGTCCGCGAGCCAGCGTCTCGGTCGCCTCCGCCGGAGACCGGGTCTCGGTCCAGCCGCTGACCACGGGCGGCAGGGCCCGCGGCTACCTGGCCGTGGGCGGGGTGCGGGTCTCCGGTTCCGACGACCGCACCCTGGTCAACGCCGCGGTCTCCCTGCTCTCCCTCGAACTCGAACGCTCCGCCCCGGGCCGCGGCTCCAAATTCCGCTCGGGGGTGCTCTCGGCCCTGCTCGACGGCGCTCTCGATCCCCTGCACCCGGGTGCGGCCGACCTGCGGGCGGTTCTGCCCGCCGAGCCCGTGGTGGTGGCCGTGGCCGAGCGGGCGGACCCGGACACGCCCCTGCCCGAGGGGGTCCTGGTGGCCCGGCACGACGGGCGCACGGTGCTGCTCGCCGCGGCGAGCACCGAGGAGAGCGTGTTCGGCGAGGTGTTGCTCGGTCCCGTCGGCCTGAGCTCCCCGGGCGGCTACCCGGACCTGGCCGCGGCCCGCTCCCAGGCCGAACGCGCCATGGCGGCCGCCGCGGAGCAGGACGAGGCCCTCCAGCGCTTCGACCAGCTGCCGGGCGGGCTGCTCGGCCTCCTGGACAACCCCGCCGGGGCGCGGCTGGCCGACGACCTGCTCGCCCCGATCGACGAACAGCGCGCCGCCCCCGAACTCCTCGCCTCGCTGCGCGCCTACCTCGCCGCGTCGGGCCGATGGGACGCCGCCGCCGAGCAACTGGGCGTGCACCGGCACACCCTGCGCTACCGGATGCGGCGGATCCGCGAACTACTGCCCGGGGACCTGGACGACCCCGACCACCGCACCGAACTGTGGATCGCGCTGCGCGTCCGCGAGGGCCGATCCTGACAACAGGGCCGTTCCTGGTCACAAGGCACTCCTGTCACACACTTCTCGTGGGGCACACAGCACCCATGAGACACAGTGAGTCACGCTGTAGTGACTCCTCGATGACTGCCCGGTCACGCTCCCAGCCGAGCGCGCACCAAGCCGCCGTGCTCTGTTCGGTGCCTGGTCACCTTGCCGTAGGTTCCCGACAGCCGCGGGTCTGCACAGTGGGAGACGTCCCGATGACCGAGACGTCCGCCTTGGGCGGATGATGTTGAGGAGTCCCCCGAACCATGCAGACCAGATTCGGCCGTCGCGCGGGCGCCTTCGCCGCCGCGGCCTCAGCACTCGCCCTCCTGGCCGCCTGCGGGCCCAGTGCCGACGAGACCGCCGAGGCCGACGCCTCGGCCGGCGGGGAGGGGATCACCCCCGACACCCTGATCATCGGCGCGGTCCCCGCCGAGGAGGCCACCGGGCTGGAGAACAGCTACGAGCCGGTCATCGAGATGCTCAAGGACGAGACCGGCCTGGACGTGGAGTTCCAGACCGCCACCGACTACGCGGCCGTCATCGAGGGCCAGCGCAGCGGTCAGATCCACATCGCCCAGTACGGGCCCTTCTCCTACTACATCGCCAAGAACACCGGCTCGGAGATCACCGTCGCCGGAGCCATGATCCAGGAGAAGGACGAGCCCCCGGGCTACGTCTCCTACGGCGTCGTCCCGGCCGACTCCGACATCGAGAGCATCGAGGACTTCGCCGGCAAGCACCTG
Source organism: Nocardiopsis exhalans (assembly GCF_024134545.1). GTDB lineage: Bacteria > Actinomycetota > Actinomycetes > Streptosporangiales > Streptosporangiaceae > Nocardiopsis > Nocardiopsis exhalans. The sequence continues at coordinate 6,213,912 of NZ_CP099837.1, read as the reverse complement.
TGCTTCGTCGACCCGAACTCCGCCTCCGGCTACCTGTACCCGCTGGCCGGGCTCCTGGAGGCCGGGGTCGAGGAGGGCGACTGGGACGAGACCTTCGCGGGCGGCCACGACGCCTCGGCCATCGCGACCGCCGCGGGCGAGTGCGAGGCGGGCTTCGCCTTCGACTCGATGGTGGACGAGACCCTCGTCGACAACGGCTCCATCGAGGAGGGCGACCTGCGCGTGGTCTGGGAGTCCGAGACCATCACCAGCTCGCCGATCACCGTCTACGACGGCCTCGACCAGGAGCTCTTCGACACGGTGATGGCGGCCCTGCGGGAGAAGGGCAACCAGGACTACCTCGTCGCCAACGGCTACTGCGAAGAGGGCGACTGCGACCTCACCGACGAGCGGATCTGGGGTTGGGAAGCAGTTCCGGACGACTTCTACGACGCGCTCGACGTCGTCTGCGAGGCCACCCAGGCCGCGCAGTGCTCCGACAGCTGACCACCCTCAGCAGTCTCCGGGGGCGCCCACCGGCCTGGGCGCCCCCAGCCCTTCGCCCCCGCCCCGCCCTCCGCCCCGAACTGTCCGATCCCACCTCGAGGAGCCGCGTGGACGCCGCATCCCCTTCCCGGCCCGGGCCCGTGCCCGCCGTCCGTTTCGAGAACGTGACCAAACGCTTCGGTGACACCGTCGCCCTGGACGAGGTGTCGGTGACCGCCCACACCGGCGAAGTGCTCGTCCTGCTGGGCCTGTCCGGATCGGGCAAGTCCACCCTGCTCCGCCACGTCGACGGCCTCCAGATGCCGACCAGCGGCGGGGTCGAGGTCCTGGGCGTGGACGTGCCCGCCGCCCGCGGTGGCGAGCTGCGCGCGCTGCGCCGCCGGATCGGCTTCGTCTTCCAGCAGTTCCACCTGGTGGGCTCGCTGACCGTGCTGGAGAACGTGTGCACCGGAGCGCTGGGCCGCGTGCGCGGGCCGCGCCTGGGGCTGCCCACGTACCCGCGGGCGATCCGCGAGGAGGCCCTGGCCCAGCTCGACCGGGTCGGCCTGGCCGACCGCGCCTTCCAGCGGGCGGACACCCTCTCCGGCGGTCAGCAGCAGCGGGTCGCCATCGCCCGGGCCATGCTCCAGCGTCCCGAGGTGCTCCTGGCCGACGAGCCGGTCGCCTCCCTGGACCCCGAGTCGGCGCACCAGGTCATGGAGCTGATCCGCGAGGTCGCCGCCGAGGAGAAGCTCACCGTGCTGTGCAGCCTGCACCAGGTGGACCTGGCGCTGTCCTGGGGCGACCGGATCGTCGGCCTGCGTACCGGACAGGTGGTCATGGACAGCCCGGTCACCGAGCTGGACCGCGACGAGGCGATGGCCATCTACGCCCGGGTCGGTTCCGCCGACCCCGTGACGGTCGGTTGACGGGGAAACGCACATGATGACCGAACCCACCGCCACGTCACCCGCCCCCGCCGAACCCCCACCGCCCGCGGCCCCCGCCGGACCCGGGAGCCCGGGTGACCCCGCCGAACGGCCGCGCACGCTCCCGCTGCCCCGGCCGAGCGGGGTCGCCGCCCTGCTCACCGCGCTCGCCCTGATCGGGGTGGGCGTGTGGTCGATCATCGACCTGCGGATCAACGTCGCCACCCTGGTCTCCAGCGTGGACAACGCCGCCGACTTCCTCTCCCGGACCCTGCCGCTGGACTTCCCCGGCTTCGGTGAACTGGCCGGGCCGCTGGCCACCACCCTGGCCATCGTCATCGCCGCGACCCTGCTGTCCGTGGCGCTGAGCATCCCGCTGGCGATCTGGGCGGCGGGCAACACCGCCCCCGGAAGGCCCGCGCGGCTGATCTCCCGGTCCCTGATCGTGGTCGCCCGCGCCATCCCCGACGTCGTCCTGGCCATCCTGTTCTTCCGGCTCTTCGGCTTCGGCGCCGTCACCGGTGTCCTGGCCATGGGCCTGCACTCGGTCGGCATGGTCGGCAAGCTCTACGCCGACGCCATCGAGCAGATCGACGAGGGCCCGCGCCAGGCGCTGCGGGCCGCGGGCGCAGGCCGCCTCCAGGAGCTCACCGGCGGGGTGCTGCCCCAGGTGCTGCCCGCCTTCGTGGCCACCGCCATGCACCGGCTCGACATCAACCTGCGGATCTCGGTGATCCTCGGGTTCGTCGGCGTGGCCGGGATCGGGCAGGACCTGGCGCACGCTCTGGGCCGCCTCGACTACCAGCGGGGCATGGCCCTGGCGCTCATCGTGCTGCTGCTGTGCGTGGGGATCGAGCTGCTGTCCGTCGCGGTGCGACGCGCCCTGCTGCCGCACACCGAGCAGCGGGTGAGTGGGCTCAGCGGTCTGGTGGCGCGGATGCGTGCACGCGCCGGCACCGCTGCCAGCCCCGGCTCCGGTGACGACTCCGGTGCGAAGGCGGCCGCCGCCCGGCGCACCTCGGTGGACCCGCGCGCCGCCTCGGCCGCCGCGCTGGCCACCGGCCGGATCAGCCCGCCCTGGACCGCGGAGCGGATCCGCCGGACCTTCTACGTACTGGTCACCCTCGCGGTGCTGGGCGGTTCGGCCGGCTACGCGGTGCTGGACTTCAACGGCTTCATCGACTCCAACCGCGGCCCGCTGGGCGTCCTGGCGATGTTCTGGCCGCCGGAGACCGGCGGGATCGGCGAACGGCTCGTCGCGGGTCTGATCGTCACCGTGCAGATCGCCTTCGCCGCCACCCTGCTCGGTATGGTGCTGGCGCTGCCGGTGGGCGTGCTCGCCGCGCGCAACGTGGCCCCCCACCACCGGGTCGGCCAGCTCTGCCGGATGTTCATCGTGTTCGTCCGCAGCATCCCCGAACTCGTCCTGGCGATCATCTTCGTGGTGATGATCGGGCTCGGCCCGGTGGCGGGCACCCTCGCCCTGGCCATCGGTGTCGTCGGCCTGCTCGGAAAGCTGGTCGCCGACTCGGTGGAGGAGGTCGACCCCGGCCCCGAACGAGCGCTCCAGGCCACCGGCGCCAGCCGGGTCCAGGTGTTCTTCGGTGCGACGCTGCCGCAGGCGCTGCCCTCCTTCGTCGGTCACAGCATGTACCAGCTGGACGTCAACATCCGCTCGGCGACCATCCTCGGCATCGTGGGCGCGGGCGGTATCGGCTACGAGCTGCTCAACGCCGCCCGGGTTCTGGAGTTCGGGGTGGTCACCCTCATCACCCTGATGGTCTTCGGGGTGGTCATGATGGTGGAGCTGATCGCCGTGTGGCTGCGCGGGGTGGTCGGCGGCCGCGAGGACTGACCCCGGTCCGCCAGCCCCTGTCCTCTCAACCCCGGCCCGTCGTCACACATCGTGAAAGTGGCGACGGGTTTCGGCGTTCCCAGGGCGGGCGGGTGAAAAATGCACCACAATGGACCTTGATAGCAGGGAGTAATCGTCTGATCACAAAAGATCAGGTGGTCAGGGGGCGTCGTGAGGTCATTACAGGACGGCGAGGAGATCGGTGGCACCGGGCCCTATCCGTCCCCGGTCGGTCTGGTGGCGGAGCGGTCGGGGCTGGCGGCCGGGTTCGCCGCCGCCTCCCTGCGCTGGAAGCCCCCGGTGGACCGGGGAGAGGTCCGCTCCTTCCTGGCCTACCTGCGCGCCTGCCTGCGCCGCGAGGCCGTGCACACCCACGTGGTGCGCGCCGAGCACCTGGGCTCCGACACCTGTGCCTGCCTGCCGGCCGGCCCCGAACTGCTGTTCAGCGGGGCCCGGGACACCCTCCCCCTGCACCCGGAGACCGCCCGGGTGCTGCGCCTGGCCGGACGCCACGGACAGGCGCTGCGCTACGGCTACCCCCTGGTGGTTCTCGGCGAGGGAGAGGACCGGGTGGCCCTGCCGCTGCTCACCGTGGACGTGCATGTGGTGGACGACACGGGTTCGCCCGCCGAGGCGGCGGGCGGTGACGGCCGCCCCGGCGGTGACACCCCGTTGGTTCGTGCCGTGGGCCGACCCGACGTCAACACCGCGCTGCTGGCCCGGCTCGGCATCACCGACCCCGAAGACCTCTTCGAGCTGCGTACCCGCCTGCGCACCGGCGCCCCCGACACCGTCCACCGGCCCGCCGCCATCGCCGACCTCGCCGCCAAGGTGCGCACCCTGCTCACCCGGTTGGAGATCGAACGGGTCGACGACATCGCCCCGCTCGGTACCCGGGGCCAGCCCCACCTGGTCACCACCGGGGCGCACAACACCGCCGTGCTCTTCCGGGCCGGCCCCGGTGGCCCCGGTGGCCCCGGCAGTACCGGCGGCGCCGAGGACCCCGACCCCGGCAGCACCGAGGGGATCCTGGCCGACCTCGACCCCACGGGCCGGGACGGCCTCGACCCCGACGCCATAGCCGGTACCGCTCTGGAGTCCCTGCTCGGCAACGCCGCCCACCGCGCAACCCCGGGCGGCACGGGCGCCGGACCCGCCGAACCCCAGACCGGCCGGGGCATCATGCGCCGCAGCGCCCGGGCCCAGCGGCGCGCGGCCCTGACCCCGGACCCCAGCCCCGCGCCGGTGCCCGTCTCCACCACCGCCCTCAGCCAGGCCCAGTACGAGGTCCTGTACGCCGCCATGCGCGAACAGCTCACCGTGGTCGCCACCCCGCCCGGCAGCGGCATCCACGACCTCGTCGACGCCCTCATCCGCACCGCTGTGGCCAGCGGCCAGCGGGTCCTGGTGTGCGGCCGTACCGAGGCCGATCTGGACGCCGTCCTGGCCAGGGCCGACATCGCCCCGGGACACCCCGTCGTCCGGGCGGGCGGACCCGGCCAGCGTGCCGCCGAACTACGCCTGCTCACCCGGCTCCTGGCCCAGCCGGGCGGTGCCCTGCCCGCCGGGAGCTCCTCACCCGCCGGTAAGGGGGGAACCTGCCATCGCACCGAGCTGATCGCGGCCTGGAACCGGGTCCGCCAGGTCTGGTCCGCCATGGACACGATGGCCTCGGGCGGCCACGTCCTGGCCCACCTGGCTGAGGAACGCGGTCGCAGCATCGCCCGCGGCTGGGCGCCCGACAGCCTCTTCACCCCCGAACAGGGCGGCCCCGAGTACTGGCTGCACCGCGCCGAACGCGCCGCCGCGGGCGGGCTCGGCGGCTTCCAGCACCGGGCCGCGATCCGCCGCGAACTGGGGGTGGCCACCGATCCCGAAGGACTGAAGCAGCTCTGCTCCGTCGCCCGGCTGGAGAGCGACTGGCGCGAGGGAGTGGACCGCCGCACCCGGTGCGCCCCGCTCAACGAACTCACCACCGAGCTCGCCGACGCCCTGGCCGCCCACCGCAGAGCCAGCGCCGCCTGCCTGACCGCGGTCACCGAACCCCGCCTGTGGCGCGGCCGCGCCGCCATCGAGAACCGTGTCGAGACGCTCAACTGGCACCACGGCGGCGGCTGGCCCGGGCTGGCGGGCCTCCTGGACACCCTGCCCGTGTGGGTGTGCCGTACCGACCAGGCCCGTGCCCTGCCGCCGCAGGGCGGGCTGTACGACCTGGTCATCGTGGTGGGCGCCGAGCAGACGCGGGTCAGTGAACTGCTGCCGGTGCTCTACCGGGCCGGTCGCGCGGTGGTGGCGGGCGACCCCGCCCACCCCGGTCCGGGCACCGTCCTGGAACCCGAGGAGGAGCGCCGGGCCCTGGCCACCGCCGGACTGGCCGCGGAACATCTGGACACCCGCGCGCTGCGGCACGGCTCGGGTTCGGCGCTGCGGGCGGCGCAGGCGGCCGCCCCGCCCATGCTCTGGCTGGACGAGCACGACGGCGCGCCCGAGGACCTGGCCGAGACCGCCTCCCGGCACTGCTACGGCGGGCGGCTCGGGGTGCTGACCCGACCCCGGCCCGCCGACCCGCCCGCCTTCGAATGGCGCGACGTCGGCGGGGAGTGCGAGGCCGCGCCCGGCTCCTCCTACATCAACCGCGACGAGGCCTACCGGGCGGCGGTCGTCGTGGGCGAACTCGACCAGGAACTGCCCGAGGGCCACGAGCTCGCGGTCATCGCCCCGATGCAGCCCCAGGTGGCCCTGTTGCGCCGACTGCTGCGCCAGCGCCACCTGCGCCGCCGGGTCCGGATCGGCGGCCCGGAGATACTGGCCTCCGACACCGACGCCGCCGACGTCACCGTGCTCTCCGCGATGCTCGCCGCCGGGGCCCCGGCCATCGCGGAGCGTCGGGTACGCCGGATGACACACCTGTGGTCGGCGGTCCTCACCCGGACCCGCGGGCGCCTCGTGGTGGTGGGGGACCGGGCCCACTGGTCCGGCGGGGACGACCCGCTCGGCGACCTGCTCGCCGCGTGCACCCGCGCCGGGACGGACCCGGCGAGCGTCGCCCTGGCGGAGGCCCTGCGCGAGGCCGGGACCAACGTGGACGCGGGCCGGCGGATCAACGGGTGGACCGCGGACCTTGTGGTCAGCTACGGCGCCCGGCGCGTGGTGCTGCTGCTCGACCGCGAACCGGACGGCCCCGCTCTGCGCCGCCTGCTGACCAGGGGCGACGCCCTCAACCAGGCCACCGAGGACCTCGTGGTGGTGGTCCCCGCCTGGCGTTGCCTGGCAGACCCCAAGGCGCTCGTGGAGGAGATCCTCTCCGCCTGCTGAGCCCGCCCCGGGGCCGAACCGTCACCGGAGCCCGGTCTTCGAAACCCAGTCGGTCGGGTCCCGGGCGCGCCCTATCCTGGATGCGCTGAGGACACATGCCCACAGAAGGGGACACGGGTGCCTGAGGGCCACACACTGCACCGGTTGGCGGCGCACTTCGACAAGACCTTCGGGGGCGGCGCAGTACGGGCCTGGAGCCCCCAGGGGCGCTTCGCCGAGGGCGCGGCCCGGATCGACGGGCGGGTCCTGGTCGAGAGCGAGGCCCACGGCAAGCACCTGTTCCTCGGCTTCGACTCCGGCGAGTGGCTCCGCGTCCACCTGGGCCTGTACGGGGCCTGGTCCTTCGGGGACGCCGACGGCGAACGCCACCTGGGCGCACCCCGCACCGAGGGTGCCGACCGCCTCGACCTGCGGCGCGACCCCGACGGTTTCGTCCTGCCGCCCGACCCGGTGGGAGCCGTCCGCGTGCGCCTGGTCAACTCCTCGGGCTGGGCCGACCTGCGCGGCGCTTCCGCATGCGAGGTCATCACCGAGGAGGACAAACGCGCGGTCCAGGACCGGCTGGGCCCCGACCCGCTGCGTGCCGACGCCGATCCGGAGCGGGCCTGGCGGACGGTGAGCCGCTCGCGCAGCAGCCTCGCGGTGCTCCTGATGCGCCAGGACGTGATCGCGGGCATCGGCAACATCTACCGCGCCGAATCCCTCTTCCGGGCCGGTCTCGACCCGATGACCCCGGGCCGCGAACTCACCCGGGAGCGGTGGGACGCCCTGTGGGCCGACCTCACCGGGCTGCTCCAGGACGGGGTGCGGGACGGCTACATCATCACCACCCGCCCCGAGGACCGCCCCGACCCCGAAGCCCGTCCGGTGCCCCGGCCGGACACCCTCTACGTCTGCTACCGCACCGGCGATCCCTGCCGGGTGTGCTCCTCGCCGGTCTCGGCCGCGGAGCTGTCCGGGCGCACCCTGTACTGGTGCCCCGGCTGCCAGCGCCCGACACGCTGAACCGGGACACCGGGGTTGGACGTACCCGACTCGTTTGCCGTGCCCGGCGAAAGCCGTGAGCTCGGGCCAAAGCCAGTGGGTTACAATCCACTCCCGGTGACTGAACCGGTTCAGTCTTTAATTACTGGGAGACGGCTTGGGGTCTTTGATGCGGCGCCCGACGATCATGGACATCGCCAAGGCGGCCGGGGTGTCCAAGGGGGCGGTTTCCTACGCCCTCAACGGCCGCCCCGGCGTCTCGGAATCCACTCGCGAGCGCATCCTGACCATCGCGAACGACCTGGGCTGGGCGCCGAGCAACCCCGCCCGCGCACTCGCCCCCGGCGGGCGGGTGGGCGCGATCGGCATGGTCGTCGACCGCCCGGCGCGCTCGCTGGGCATCGAACCTTTCTTCATGCAGCTGGTCTCGGGGGTCGAGACCGAGCTGTCCGCCCAGGGGGTCGACCTGATGCTCCAGGTCGCCGAGGACGTCGAGGCGGAGCTGGCGGTCTACCGCCGCTGGGCCGCCGAGCGCCGGGTGGACGGGGTGGTCATGGTGGACCTGCGGGTATCCGACCCCCGCCCCGAGGCGATGGGGGTCCTGCCGCTGCCCGCCGTGCTCCTGGGCGGGCCGGAGGGCGCTGGCGGACTTCCGTGCCTGTACACGGACGACGGGGTGCCGATGCGCGAAGTGGTGCACTACCTCGCCGCGATGGGGCACCGGCGGATCGTGCGGGTGGCCGGACCCGAGGAGTTCGTGCACACCCACAGCCGTACGGAGGCCTTCCGCCAGGCGGCCGAACGGTCCGGGCTGCTCCAGTCGCGCACGGTCCACGCCGACTACACGGGGGAGGCGGGGAGCCGTACGACCAGGCGTCTGCTCGCCGAGGCAGAGCCGCCCACGGCTCTGGTCTACGACAACGACCTGATGGCGCTGGCCGGGCTCGGAGTCGCGGCGGAGATGGGCATCGAGGTGCCCTCCCAGCTGTCGATCGTGGCCTGGGACGACTCCGCGCTCTGTCAGATGGTGCGTCCCTCGCTCACCGCGGTCAGCCGTGACGTGGTGTCCCACGGGCGCCGGGTGGCGTCGATGCTGAACGCGGTCCTCTCGGGGCAGCAGGTCGAGAGCGAGGAGACCTTGGCGGGGGAGCTGCGGCCCCGGGGGAGTACCGGCCCTCTGACGGTCTGAGCACCCTGGGTCCGCACGCCGGTACAGAACCGGTTCACCAACGGGCTTTCGGGCGACGCCAGGCCATCGTGGCTGTTACAAGGGGATAACAGCGAAGTGTCGGGGATTGACGGGGTTCGTCGGTCCGTGTTGTTGTGTACCTCACTTACCCGGTTCAGCAACGGCCCTTCGCTCCCCCCAATTGGGAGCGCTCCCAGCCTTCCGCGACAGGATCGGCTTCCCCCATATGAGGGGCCGACCGGGTGAAAGGAGGAGTCGAGATGAAATCTCTGAGGCTTCCCGCTGCTCTGGCAGCACTGGTGATGGTGGCCAGTGCCTGCTCGGGCGAGGGCGGAGAGGGCGGTTCCGGCGGTTACCCCCGGGACGAGACCCTGTACACCGTGGGCACCTCCTGGGGGCCACCGGTCAACTGGAACCCGATCATGCGCGGGCAGTACGCCGTCGGCACCATGGGGCTGGCCTACGAGCCGCTCTTCCACTACGACGCGGAGGAGGGCGACTACGTCCCCTGGCTCGCTGAGAGCGACGAGTGGCCGGCCGAGGACACCCACGTCATCACCCTGCGCGACGGGATGACCTGGTCCGACGGTGAACCCATCGTCGCCCAGGACGTGGTCACCACCCTGGAGATCGGCCAGTTGGACGTCTCCTACAGCAACATCTGGAACTTCATCGAGGACGTTGAGGCCACCGATGACCTGGAGGTCACGGTCACCTTCTCGGACACCCGACCGCAGGAGTGGATGAACTGGGCCTACAGCCACGGCATCGTCCCGGACCACATCTGGGGGGAGAAGAGCCAGGAGGAGATCACTGACGACACCAACAGTGACCCCGTGGGCAGCGGCCCCTACCTCTACGAGACGCACGCGGACGACCGGATGGTCTGGAAGCGTAACGACGACTGGTGGGGCACCGAGGCCCTCGGCCTGGAAATGAAGCCGACGTACATCGTCGACATCGTGGTCGAGTCCAACGAGGCGTCGATGAACCTGGTGCGTAGCGGGGACGTCGACATCTCGAACAACTTCCTGCCCGGGATCGACCAGGTCATCGACGGCGAGGAAATCACCAGCTACTACGACGGCCCACCCTTCATGCAGTCCGCGAACACCGCATGGCTGGTGCTCAACCACGAGCACGAGGCACTGGGCGACGTGGAGTTCCGTCGGGCCCTGGCACACGCCATCAACATGGACCAGATCGTCGAGGGCCCGTACTCCAACCTCGTCGAGGCCGCCAGTCCCACCGGGCTGCTGCCCCAGTGGGACGACTTCATCGACCACGACCTGGTCGAGGCGCAGGGCTACAGCTACAACCCCGACGAGGCGGTGGCCATCCTCGAAGAGGCCGGATACATGGACGAGAACGGCGACGGCTACGTCGAGACCCCCGACGGCGAACCGATCTCCCTCACCCTGGAGGTCCCCTCGGGCTGGACCGACTGGATGGAGTCGGCCAGCGTCATCGCCGACAACGCCCAGGACGTGGGCATCAACATCGAAGCCACCTACCCGGACTTCAACCTGCTGGTCGACAACCGCAACGACGGCGACTTCGACATGGTGGTCAACAACGAGCGTCAGCTGAGCAACACGCCGTGGACGTACTACGACTACCTCTTCCAGCTCCCGCTGCGTGACCAGCAGACGACGGTCAACTTCGGCCGCTACGAGAACGAGGAGGCCTGGGACCTGGTCCAGGAGCTCGCCACGGTTCCCGCCGACGACACCGAGGGCGCCGCGGAGATCACTTCGCGGATCCAGGAGATCCAGCTGGCCGAGCTTCCGGCGATCCCGCTCTGGTACAACGGCCTCTGGTCCCAGCAGAACAACTCCGTCTGGACCAACTGGCCCAGTGAGAGCGGCTACCACGGCTACGCAGCCATGTGGGACGGATGGTTCGAGATCGGCGCCATCCACACCCTCGCCGAGATCGAACTGGCCGAATAACGCGCAGGTGGAGCGCTCCCAAACTGGGAGCGCTCCACCCCGCGCCCCATACTTGGAGGACACCCGTGTGGCGTTACATGGGTCGCAAGCTGGGCTTCTACGGCCTCACCTTCGTGATCGCGGTCACCATCAACTGGATGATTCCGCGGTTCATGCCGGGTGACCCCGTACGCAGCATGCTCAACAGGGCCTCGATCTCCGATCCGGAGGCCCTGGAACGAATGACCACCTACTACAACGAGGTCTTCGGCCTCGACACCCCGCTCCACCAGCAGTACTTCGCGTTCTGGGCGGGCCTCTTCCGAGGGGACCTGGGCGTCAGTGTGTGGCTCTATCCCGAGCCGGTCACCGACATCATCCTGCGTCACGTCCCCTACACCCTGGGCCTGCTGATCCCCGCCATCGTGCTGAGCTGGATCGTGGGCAACCACTTCGGTGCCTTCGCCGCCCGAGGCAAGGTCCTCGACAACACCCTGCTGCCGGTCGGCTACGTCCTGACCGCCACCCCGTACATGTGGATGGCCCTGCTGCTGCTCTGGGCTCTGGGTGTCATGGGCGGGTTCTTCCCCACCGCGGGCGGTTACGGCTTCGCGCTCACGCCCTCATGGTCGTGGCCGTTCTTCCTGAACCTGGTCACCCACTGGTTCCTGCCGTTCCTGTCCATGTTCATCGTGGGTCTGGGCGGCTGGGCGATCGGCATGCGCAACATGATCATCTACGAGCTGGAGGCGGACTACTCCAACTACCTCCAGGCGCTGGGCGCCCCCCGTCGACTGATCCGCCGGTACGCGTTCCGGAACGCGATGCTGCCGCAGATCACCGGGCTCGCGGTTCAACTGGGCACGATCATCGCCGGAGCGCTGCTCACCGAGATCGTGTTCACCTATCCGGGGCTGGGCACCCTCATCCTCAGATCGCTGAACAACAACGACCTGTTCCTGCTGCAGGGGATCTTCCTCTTCGTGGTCATCGGTGTGCTGATCGCCAACTTCATCATCGACATCATCTACGTCCTGGTCGACCCGCGCACGCGCGTCCAGATGACGGGAGGCTCGTCATGAGCAACATCCCCGGGGCCCCCGGAGCGGTCGACCCCGCCACCGCGCCCGAACCCGTCGGCGAGCGCAAGGTCTCCGAGACCCTGCACTTCGCCCGACGCAACCCCAAACTGCTCATCGGCTCGGGCATCGTCCTCGGCCTTCTGCTGCTCGGCCTCATCGGTCCGCTCTTCGTCACCGAGGGGCCCAACGTCTACATCGGACCGCAGAGCCAGCCCCCCAGCTCCGAGTACTGGATGGGAACCACCTCGTTCGGCCAGGACATCTGGGCCCAGTTCGTCCACGGCCTGCGCTCCACCTTCATCACCGGAGCCCTCGGCGGCGGCATCGCCTTCGTCGTCGGTACGACGGTCGGATTCGTCGCCGGGTACAAGGGCGGCCTCGTCGACGAGATCCTCAACATGCTCACCAACGTGGTGCTGGTCCTTCCGGCGCTCGTGGTGCTCATCGTCGCCGTCGCCTACCTCGATGTTCGAGGCCTGGTCGTGCAGGCCCTGTTCATCGGTCTGACGTCCTGGCCCTGGGCGGCCCGGGCGGTCCGCTCACAGGCCCTGTCCCTGGCCACCCGGGACTACGTCGACCTGGCCCGGCTCAGCGGCCGCCGGACCTGGAGGATCATCACCACCGAGATCGCTCCCAACATGAGCTCCTACCTGGTGATGTCGTTCATCCTCCTCTTCGGAGGGGCCGTGCTCATCGCCGCCGGACTCGACTTCATCGGCCTCGGTCCCACCGGTGGTGTCTCGCTGGGGCTGATGCTGGAGAGCGCGGTCCAGTGGAGCGCCCTGCAACTCGGGATGTGGTGGTGGTTCATCCCACCGGGCGCCGCGATCACCCTCCTGGTCGGCTCGATGTACATCCTCAACGTCGGGTTGGACGAGGTCTTCAACCCCAAGCTGCGGGAGCTGTGAGATGACCCTGCGCGTCAACGACCTGAAGGTCTACTACCAGACCCTGCGCGGGGACGTCCACGCCCTCGACGGGGTGAACTTCGACCTCGCCGACGGGGAGATCATGGGCCTGGCCGGTGAGTCCGGCTGCGGCAAGACCACCCTCGGCAAGAGCCTGATCCGGCTGGACGGCCGAATGCGGCACGTGGGCGGCACGATCGAGCTGGACGGCAAGAACGTGCCCATCGCCGACGATCGCGCGATGAGCCCGTTCCGCTACCACGAGATCTCACTCATCCCGCAGTACGCGATGAGCGCGCTCAACCCGACCCGCAAGATCGGGCGGATGATCAACGAGCTGTTGCGTTCACGCGGAGTGCGCCCCGCCACGGTCGCCAAGGAGCTCAACCGGCGCCTGGAACTGGTCGGACTCGACCCCGACGTGCTCCACCGGTTCCCGCTCGAGCTCTCCGGCGGGATGAAGCAGCGCGTGGTCATGGTCATGGCCACCCTGCTCAACCCGTCCCTGCTCATCGCGGACGAGGCGACCTCGGCCCTTGACGTGTCCACCCAGCGCTCGGTGGTCGAGTCCATGGTGGAGTTCCGCGACCGCGGCTACGTCAAGAGCATGATCTTCGTGACCCACGACATCTCGCTCGTCTACCAGATGGCCGACACGGTCATGGTGATGTACGCGGGCCGGATCGCCGAGAAGGCCCCGGCGAGCACGATCATCAACGACCCGCAGCACCCCTACACCAAGATGCTCATCGGTGCGCTGCCGGAGGTCGGCACGACCACGGCGGACACCCGCTTGGAGGGCATCCCCGGCACCCCGCCCGGGCTGCTGAAACCGCCCACGGGCTGCCGGTTCAAGGACCGCTGCCCCATCGCCTCGGAGGAGTGCTCCGAGACGCCGCCGTTGGTGGAGATCGACCCCGGCCACTGGGCCGCCTGCTGGAAGACGGGGAGGTAGTGCCGTGCTGGAACTGAGCCACGTGCACAAGGTGTACCGGGTGGGCGCGTTCGGCGGAGCGAGGCTTCGCGCCGTGCGCGACGTCAGTCTGACGGTCGAGCCCGGTGAGGTGGTCTCGCTGATCGGCGAGAGCGGCAGCGGCAAGAGCACCATCGGCAAGATGGTGCTCGGCCTGACCGGGGTCAGCTCCGGAAGCATCGTCTTCGAGGGCAAGGACGTCTCGCGGATCCGCGGGTTCTCGGCGAAGAAGGAGTACTACCGGAGGGTGCAGGGGGTCTTTCAGGACCCGTTCAGCTCCTTCAACCCGATCTTCAAGGCCGATCGGGTGTTCGCGATGATCCGCTCGTCCTACTTCCCCGGGGTGTCGGACGCGGACTGGAAGCAGAAGGTCCTGGACGTGATCGGCACGGTCCGTCTGGACCCCGACAACGTACTCAACAAGTACCCCCACCAGCTCAGCGGCGGGCAGCTCCAGCGGCTGCTCATCGCGCGGGCGCTGCTGCTCGACATCAGGCTGCTGGTGGCGGACGAGATCATCAGCATGCTGGACGCCTCCACCCGCATCGACGTGCTCAACCTGCTGGGCGACCTCAAGGAGCGGGGCCTGGGCATCCTGTTCGTCACGCACGACCTCTCGCTCGGCAACTACGTGAGCGACAAGTCCGTGATCCTGCGCAAGGGCGCCATCGCCGAGATGGGGCCCACCCGGAGGGTGTTCGAGAACCCGTTGCACCCCTACAGCCGACACCTGTTGTCGTGCGTTCCCCAGCTGCACCGCACCTGGGCGGAGGTGGACGCGGAGCTGGCGGCCAACCCACCCGAAGACGTAGCCCTGCCCACGGTCGAGGAGGGTGACGACTCCGCGCCGCTCACCGAGGCCGAGGAGGGGCACTTCGTCGGCATCGACCAGCGCTGACAGCCCTGCCGCACCACGACAGCCACACACCACACGCGAAAGAGGAACACGCATGACCGCGTGGTTCGACCTACACGACGGCTGGAAGCTGACGGCGCTGCCCCACGGGGGCATCCTGGCGGAGCAAGCCTCCGGCGTCGGCGAGGTGACCGCCACTGTGCCGGGCTGTGTCCACACGGACCTGCTCGACCACGGCCTGATCGCCGACCCCTACCTGGACGACAACGAGGACCGTCTGGGCTGGATCGGGCGCACGGACTGGAGGTACACGCGCTCCCTGGCGGCCGAGGCCGAGGCCTTGGACGGCACGGCGGAACGCGTGGACCTGGTCTGTGCCGGTCTGGACACCGTCGCCACCGTCCGGGTCGGTGGCCGGGAGGTCGGTCGCTCCGCCAACATGCACCGCTCGTACCGTTTCGACGCCACCGAGGCGCTGGCCGAAGGCGGCGCGGACCCCGCTCTGGAGGTGGAGTTCGCCTCGCCGTACCGGTACGCGGAGGCCAACCGGGAGCGGATGGGCCTCCTCCCCGGCGCCTACGACGAGCCGTACCAGTACATCCGCAAGATGGCCTGCAACTTCGGCTGGGACTGGGGCCCGACCCTGGTGACCTCCGGGATCTGGCGGCCGATCCGGCTGCACGCCTGGTCCACGGCGCGGCTGGCCTCGGTCCGGCCGCTGGTGTCGGTCTCCGAGGACGGCTCGCTGGGCCGGGTCGGCGTGCGGGTGGCGGTGGAGCGGACCGGGCCCGGGACGGACGTTCCCCTCACCCTGGCCGCGACGGTGGCGGGGGAGACCACCACCGTCGCCGTGCCCGCGGGCGAGACGGAGGCCGCCCTGGAACTGGTGGTCGCCGACCCCGGGCTGTGGTGGCCGCGCGGTCACGGCGACCAGCCGTTGCACGACCTCACCGTGGAGCTGTCCGCCGCCGAACCCGGTGCGGATCAGAGCATCCTCGACACCTGGACGCGCCGGATCGGGTTCCGGAACGTGGCCGTGCACAGCGCGCCCGACCAGCACGGGGCCGCCTTCGCCCTGCGCGTCAACGGCCGCGACGTCCTGGTCAAGGGCGCCAACTGGATTCCCGACGACACCTTTCCCAGCAGGATCGGCCGCGGCCGCTACCGGGAGCGGATCGACCAGGCCGCCGAGGCCGGGATCAACCTGCTGCGGGTCTGGGGCGGCGGGATCTACGAGTCCGAGGACTTCTACGAACTCTGCTCCGAACACGGGATGCTCGTCTGGCAGGACTTCCTCTTCGCCTGCGCCGCCTACCCCGAGGACGAGCCGCTGGCCACCGAGGTCGAGGCCGAGGCGCGGGACGCGGTCGTGCGGCTGGCCCCGCACCCCAGCCTCGCCGTGTGGTGCGGCAACAACGAGAACATCTGGGGGCACGAGGACTGGGGCTGGAAGGAACAGCTCGACGGCCGGGCCTGGGGCGCCGGGTACTACCTGGACGTGCTGCCGCGCGTGGTCGCCGAACTCGACCCCACCCGCCCCTACTGGCCGGGCAGCCCCTACTCCGAGGCGGAGGGCGTCCACCCCAACGAGGCGACCCACGGCACCATGCACCTGTGGGACGTGTGGAACGAGGTCGACTACACCGTCTACCGCGACCACC
This sequence comes from Nocardiopsis exhalans, assembly GCF_024134545.1. Taxonomy (GTDB): domain Bacteria; phylum Actinomycetota; class Actinomycetes; order Streptosporangiales; family Streptosporangiaceae; genus Nocardiopsis; species Nocardiopsis exhalans. The sequence continues at coordinate 6,197,764 of NZ_CP099837.1, read as the reverse complement.
GGCCCCGGTTCGCCGCCGAGTTCGGCTACCAGGCACCGCCCGCCCACTCCACCCTGCGGGGTTCGGTGACGGACGCCCCGCTCACCTCGACCTCGCCCGGTGTGCTGCACCACCAGAAGGCGATCGACGGCAACGGCAAGCTGGCCCGCGGACTGGCCGCGCACTTCGGTGACCGCGACTGGTCCTACGACGACTGGCACTACCTCACCCAGGTCAACCAGGCGCGCGCCCTGACCGTGGGTATCGAGCACTTCCGCTCCACCTGGCCGTACTGCACCGGCACGGTCATGTGGCAGATCAACGACTGCTGGCCGGTCACCTCGTGGGCCGCGGTGGACGGGGCAGGGCTGCGCAAGCCCCTGTGGTACGCGCTGCGCCGCGTGTACGCGGACCGGGTGGCTACCGTCCAGCCGGTCTCCGGCGGTGGACTGGCGGTGGTCCTGGGCAACGACACCGACCAGGAGTGGTCCACCGAGGTGACGGTGGTTCGCCGCGACTTCGACACCGGCCGTGCCCTGTCGGCCTCGGCGCATCCGGTCCGGGTGGCGCCCCGCGGCGCGCTGCGGATCCCGGTGCCCGAGGGGGTCGCGCGGGCCCAGGACCCCGCCCGTGAGGTGCTGACCGCCGACGGCGCGGGAGAGCGGGCCTGGTGGTTCTTCTCCCGTGACCATGAACTCGACTACCGAAAACCCGAATTCGACGTGGAAACGCGGGTGGACGGTGCCGATTTGCGGGTGAAGGTCCGGGCGCGTGTGCTCTTGCGGGATCTGGTCCTGAACGTGGACCGGCTCGACCCCGGGGTGAGCGCGGACAGCGCCCTGGTGACCCTGCTGCCGGGGGAGTCCCACACCTTCACGGTGCCGGGCGGTGCCGGGCTCGACCCGGAGGCGGTCACGGCGCCACCCGTGCTGAAGTGCGTCAACGACTCCCTCGCAAACTAGAGGTGCCGGTTCCGTGACACTCCGGTGGCTGTCACGCGCGTCACACGTGTTCCCCGCCCGGCCCGTCGGTATTCCCCGGCGGGCCGTGCGGGTTGCCACACCGAAATCCATCACCAGCTGGCTCGGCTGTGGTACGTTCATTAGAGATTGTTAGTCGTTGAATTTCGCAGTTGGTGTCTTGCCCGCGGAGTTTGTGACCGGCGGGCGGTTTCTCATGGAGTCGGCTCGCGGCAATTTTCGGGCGTGTGAGTATGCGTCCGTGTACACCGAGCTGAAGGAGAAAACATGGCTCAGGGAACTGTGAAGTGGTTCAACGGCGAGAAGGGCTTCGGCTTCATCTCCCCCGACGACGGTGGCCCCGACGCCTTCGTTCACTACAGCGCCATCCAGGGTTCGGGCTTCCGTAACCTGGAAGAGAACCAGCGCGTGGAGTTCGAGATCGTCGCCGGTACCCGCGGCCCCCAGGCCGAGAACGTCGTCGCGATCTAAGACCGCCAGACGTTGCGATGTCGCCCCTCCGGGGGTGTGAATGTCGCGGAACGCCCCCGGAGAGCCTGGCTCTCCGGGGGCGTTCTCATGTCCGGGGCCGGTGCCCGGGAGCCTCTGGCTCGGGGCCCGAGCCCTGGAAGCACCGGAGCCCCGGGGGACCGTCGACAACGGTCCCCCGGGGCTCCCCTGTGTGCGACTCAGGCCTCCAGGAGGGCCTTGGTGCGTTCACGCACCTCGGCGGTGTCCAGGCCGCGCACGGTGACGGTGGTCCGGCGCCGCAGTGCGTCGTCCACGGTCACCGCCCACTCGCGGTCGCGTGCGAAGACCACCTGGGCCCAGATGTCCGGGCCGTCCGGGTGGATGCGCTCGCCCAGCTCCGGCTCGGCGCGCACCATCGCGGCGAGGTCCATGGCCAGGCTGCCGTAGTGGGAGGCCAGGTGCCGGGCGACCAGCGGGTCCAGGCGGGTGCCCGGCTCGCGGTCGATGATCAGGCGCTGGGTGACCGCGTCCGGGCTGGCCAGACCGGGCAGCGGCACGGTCCGCAACGGGTCGGCCATGTCCTCCGACAGCGGGACCGCCGACACCTTGCGCAGCTCCTCCAGGACGGCCCGGCCGATGTGCCGGTAGGTCGTCCACTTGCCCCCGGCCACCGAGAGCATTCCGCCGCGCCCCTGGCTGACCACGGTCTCCCGCTTGGCCGAGCTGGTGTCCCCGGGGCCGCCCGGCAGCACCCGCAGCCCCGCGAACGAGTAGGTCATGCGGTCGCGGTCCAGGTAGGGGGCGTCGATGCCCAGCGCCGCCTCGCCCAGGATCTGGTCGACGTCGGAGGGCACCACGCCCACGTCCGCGGGGTCGCCCTCGAAGGCCTCGTCCGTGGTACCCAGGAGCAGGTGCCCCTCCCACGGGATGGCGAAGGAGACCCGGTACTTGTCCACCGGGATGGTGAGCGCGGCCCGCCACGGGTCCGGGGTGCGCAGCACCAGGTGGGCGCCCTTGGACAGGCGCACGCTGGGCGCCGCGGCCGGGTCCTCCAGGCGGCGCAGGTGGTCCACCCAGGGGCCGGTCGCGTTGAGGACCAGCCGCGCGTCGATCCCGAAGTCCTCACCGTTCACGCGGTCGCGCAGGTCGGCGCCGGTCACCCTGCCCCGGGTGGTGCGCAGCCCCAGGACCTCGGCGTGGTTGAGAACCACGGCCCCGGCGTCCGCGGCGGCGCGCACCGTCATGACCGCCATCCGGCTGTCGTTCATCTGGTGGTCGCTGTAGGCGGCGACGGACTTCAGGCCCTCGGTGCGCAGCCCGGGCGCCAGGCGCTTGGCCTGGAGCGGCGAGAGCAGGCGGCCCATACCGTCGCCGAAGGCGGACAGCGCGGAGTAGAGGAAGACGCCCGCGCCCATCTTGGCGGCGCCGTGCGGCCCCCCGGAGTAGATCGGCACCAGGAAGGGGCGGTGGTTGACCAGGTGCGGAGCCACATCGGAGGCGAGCGAGCGCCGCTCCTTGTGGTTCTCCGCGACCAGGCGCACGTTGCCGGTCTGGAGGTAGCGCAGACCGCCGTGCACGAGCTTGGAGGAGGCGCTGGAGGTGGCTCCGGCGAAGTCGCCGGCGTCGACCATGGCCACGCGCAGGCCGGCCTGGGTCGCGGTCCAGGCGACGGAGGTGCCGAGGATCCCGCCGCCGATGACGAGGAGGTCGAAGGTGCCCCGGGCGAGTTCTTCGCGCGTGTGCGCGCGCACCGCGGGGGCGTCGCTTCGGTGGGTGCTGGCGGTCATGGCTGGTGCTCCGTCCGTTGGAGAGGGGGGTGATTCCGCACGTACCTGAACGGGCTCCACGTTTCAGGTGGGTGTCGTACGCATAATACGACAATGCCGAACGATGGTGAAGATCGGAGTCGGTCTTGGCGGTGTTCCCTTGATCGAGGCGGGTCCTGGGTGACGCTTGAGGGCTCTGATGTGACCCACGGGGTTCGTGATGTCGCTTGGGGTGTTTGAGGTTCGGCATTGTCGCACTGTTTGGGAGCGTGGCCAGAAGCCTCGCGCACAAGGAAAAAGCTGGAATCCGGGAATCCTGGAGTGGGCTTCCAGTTTCCCTGAACAGGAGAAATGCCTGGACTCCGGGTTCTCCGGTTGTCCCACTGGGGAGGCGCCGCCGGTCCTACGATGAACCGCATCATGGCCAATAGGTACTCACCCACGATCCGGCGGCGCCGGCTCTCCGCCGAGCTCCGGCGGGTCCGGCTCGCCGCCCGTAAGACCAGCGAAGAGGCCGCGGCGGAAGCGGGCCTGTCCAAGTCCACGTATTCGAACATCGAGTCCGGGGTGAAGAAGCGCCCCAGCCTCCCGGAGGTCCGGGCGATCCTGGAGGCCTGCGGGGTGCCCCCGGGGGGAGAGTTCGACGAGATCCTGGACCTGTGCCGCCAGTCCCTCGAACGCGGCTGGTGGACCCGGTACCGCGACGTCCTCGCGGCCCGGTTCGTCGGCTTCGAGGCCGAGGCCAGATCCATCACGACCTGGCAACCCCTCCTGGTGCCCGGGCTGCTCCAGATCCCCGAGTACATGCGGGTCGTCGCGCAGGCCTGCCTGGCCAGCCCGCAGGAGATCCGCCGGGCCGTCGACGCCCGGATGACCAGACAGCGCATCCTGGAGGACAGGGACCCGCCGGAGCTGTACGCGATCTTCGACGAGGGCTCCCTGCTACGCCTGCACGACCACCCCGAGGTCCGGCGCGGTCAGGTCAAGCACCTCCTGGAGATGGCCCAGCGCCCCAATGTCACCGTGCAGATGACCAGGGCGGACCGGGTCAACCCCGGCAGCGGCGGCTCCTGCGTGATCCTGGAGTTCCCTGATGTCATCGACCCGACCGTGGTCTTCCTGGAGACCGCCACCGACGGCATCTACCTGGAGGAGCCGGACGACGTGGCCCGCTACCGGAACCTGCTCAACCACCTGGGGCTGGTGGCGCTGCGACCGGGGGAGACCCTCGACTACCTGGAGGAGGTCCACCTCGGCCGGTGAGCCGCGGTGACGTCACGGTCAGGGAGGGGCGGGAACTCCGGAGGGCGCCCGGATCGATCCGGGCGCCCTCCGCGAATACTGAATACCGCCGGGGCCGCGGCTAGCCGCCGAAGCCGGTCAGGTGCCAGATCCAGGCGCCGATCACACCGCCCACGATCGGGCCGACCACCGGGATCCACGCGTAGCCCCAGTCGGAGGAGCCCTTGCCCGGGATCGGCAGCAGCGCGTGCGCGATGCGCGGGCCCAGGTCACGGGCCGGGTTGATGGCGTACCCGGTGGGACCACCGAGCGACAGACCGATGGCGAGCACCAGGAGGCCGACCAGCAGCGGGGCCAGACCGGTGCCGAACAGGCCGGACAGGTCGGCGTCACCGACCGAGACGTGGCCGGAGTTGGCGCCGATGCCGAGGATGCCCAGCACCAGCATCGCGGTGCCGATGACCTCGGTGGTGAGGTTGGCGACCGGGTTGCGCACCCCGGGCGAGGTGCTGAAGACGCCCAGCTTGGTGGCCTCGTCGTCGGTGTGCTTCCAGTGCGCGGAGTAGGCCAGGAAGACCAGGCAGGCGCCGGTGAAGGCACCGAGGAGCTGGGCGGCGATGTAGCCGGGCACCAGGGTCCAGCTGAACTCGCCGATGCTGGCCAGGCCGAGCGTGACCGCCGGGTTGATGTGGGCGCCGGAGGTGGTGCCGACAACGTAGACGGCCATGGCGACCGCCATACCCCAGCCGAGCGTCACCACGATCCAGCCCCCGGCGAGGGCCTTGGATCTGGCGAGTGAGACACCGGCGACGACACCGCCGCCGAGCAGGATCAGGATGGCGGTACCGATGAACTCCGCCAGGTACACCGAGAAGTCTTGCATGGGGACCTCCGCCCCGTGAGGGGGGCAGCCGGGTCACGGGGCGGCGCCTTGCCCGTTGCGGGCATAATCGGACGCACCCGTCACAGGATGGATGGGCGGGGCACCGAGCGGTGCCCCCGGATCCGCGCCCCGGGGGTCCCAGGTGGCACTAGTGCCCCCGGGGCGCGGTCGTCTCGTTACTTGTTGTCCTCGTGCTCCACCCAGGAGCGGGTGCGCTGCACGGCCTTGTTCCAGTTGTGGTACTCGCGCTCGCGGACATCGGAGGCCATCTTCGGGTTCCACTCGGCGGCCTTGTGCCAGTTGGCGCGCAGGGTCTCGATGTCGGGCCAGTAGCCCACCGCGAGCCCCGCCGCGTAGGCCGCGCCCAGGCACGTGGTCTCGGCGACCATCGGCCGCACGACCTCGGCGTCGAGCACGTCGGACAGGATCTGCATGAGCAGGTTGTCCGCGGTCATGCCGCCGTCCACCTTCAGGGTGGTCAGGTCGATCTGGGAGTCGGCGTTCATGGCGTCGACGACCTCGCGGGTCTGCCAGGCCGAGGCCTCCAGGACGGCGCGGGCGATGTGGCCCTTGTTGACGTAGCCGGTCAGACCGGCGATCACGCCGCGGGCGTCGCTGTCCCAGTGCGGGGCGAACAGGCCGGAGAAGGCCGGGACGATGTAGCAGCCGCCGTTGTCGTCCACGGTGCGCGCGAGCGTCTCGATCTCGGGCGCGGTGGAGATCAGGCCCAGGTTGTCGCGCAGCCACTGGACCAGGGAGCCGGTGACCGCGATGGAGCCTTCGAGGGCGTACACGGCGGGGGCGTCGCCGATCTTGTAGCCCAGCGTGGTGAGCAGTCCGTTGTTGGAGGTCACGGGCTCGGTGCCGGTGTTCATCACCAGGAAGGTGCCGGTGCCGTAGGTGCCCTTGACATCGCCCGGGTCGAAGCACGTCTGGCCGAACAGGGCGGCGTGCTGGTCGCCCAGGGAGGCGGCCACGGGGGTGCCCGCCAGGTAGCCGGTGGACTCGCCGTAGACCTCGGAGGAGGAGCGGATCTCCGGCAGCAGGCTGGCCGGGATCTGCATGGCCTCCAGGATCTCGGTGTCCCAGTCCAGGGTGGCCAGGTTCATCAGCATGGTGCGGCTGGCGTTGGTCACGTCCGTGACGTGGCGGCCGGTCAGCTTCCAGATGAGCCAGGTGTCCATGGTGCCGAACAGCAGCTCGCCGCGCTCGGCGCGCTCGCGGACGCCCTCGACGTTGTCGAGCAGCCAGCGGATCTTGGGACCGGAGAAGTAGGTGGCCAGGGGCAGGCCGCACTTGGGCCGGAACCTGTCCTGCCCCTCCTGGGTGCCGAGCTCGCGGACGATGTCGTCGGTGCGGGTGTCCTGCCAGACGATGGCGTTGTAGACCGGCTCGCCGGTCTCCTTGTCCCAGAGCAGGGTGGTCTCGCGCTGGTTGGTGATGCCGATGGCGGCGATCTGGTCCGGCGTGATGTCGCTCTTCTGCAGGGACTCCTGGACCACGGCCTCGACGTTGGTCCAGATCTCCAGGGCGTCGTGCTCAACCCACCCCGGCTTCGGGAAGATCTGACGGTGCTCTCGTTGGTCGACCGAGACGATGCGTCCGTCCTGGTCGAAGAGGATGCAGCGGCTCGACGTGGTGCCCTGGTCGATCGCGGCGACGTACTGCTGACTCATCGGTGCTCGCCTTCAAGGTGGACGGGTGCGGAACGGGGTGGGAAACGGTGTGATCGGCGATAGTCACCGAACGACGTACGACATTGACGTATGATTAGGCGATAGTTTCAACCGTCTTTCCTTCCCATGTCAAGGCCGTGTGACGCAATCGTGTTGCGTGGGTCACCAGCTTGGGGCGGTCACTGTCCCAGGACGGGCCCGGACACGGAAAGCACCACTCCGCTGATGGCAGCGAAGTGGTACGAAGTGGACGCCGCCTTGGGGAAGGGGCAGGGATCTGTGACGGTATGTGAGTGCCGGACGGGGTCCGCGGGGTTGTCGGCGGTGACCCCGGATCGGCTTCGGCAGGGCCCTAGTAGGGCGTGACGCCCAGCTCCCGGGAGATCGCGCGGGCGGCGTCCCGGACGTAGGAAACCTGTTCCATGTCGGGCTTTCCGTCCTCGCCGCGCAGGCGCTCGACGGCGCCGCGCACTCCGATGGCGCCGACGGTGACGTTGCGCCGGTCGCGGATGGGGGCGGCGATGGACACCTCGCCCTCGACCAGCTCCTCCGCTTCCCAGCCCCAGCCGCTGTCGCGGATCTCGGTCAGCTGGCCCTCCAGTGCCGCCATGGACGTGACGGTGTGCCGCGTGAAGGCGGTGAGCTCCACCGGGGAGTCGGTCTCCACCGAGGCGACCTCCTCGGGGACGGCCAGCGGGTCGAAGGCCATCAGGGCCTTGCCCAGGGCGGTCGCGTGCAGCGGCAGCAGGGTGCCCACGTCCAGGGTCTGCCGGCTGGAGTCCGGGCGGAAGACGTGGTGTACCACCAGGACCTGGTGCTTGTGCAGGGTGCCGATGCGCACGCTCTCCCCGCTGCGTGAGGCGAGGGTGTCCGCCCAGTTCAGCGCACGGGTGCGCAGCTCGTTGCCGTCCAGGTAACGGGTGCCCAGGCTGAGCATTCCGCCGCCCAGGCGGTACCGGCCCGACTCGGGGTCCTGCTCCACGAAACCGACGTGCTGGAGCGTGCGCAGGATGCCCAGGGCTGTCCCCTTGGGCAGCTCCAGGGAGCGGGAGACCTCCGCCAGGCTCAGTCCGCGGGCGCCACTGGCCAGGAGCCGGAGGATCGCGGCGGCGCGTTCGATGGACTGGATTCTTCCCGGCATTGCGGTGCTACCACTCTCTAGTACGACAATGTCATACGCCAGATGCTACTACGCGATGTGATGCGCAACACCTGCCGGTGCCCCTTCGTTGCGCGAGATCGGCCAAGTGTACCGACGGGCACCCGCGCTGACCTGCGGTCGGGCGAGGTCATGGGCGGCTCAGAGTTCGGCCGCGGCCCGGGTGATCGCCTTCGCGGCGTCCTCGACGTCGCTGTCGGTGATCTCCAGGCGCAACACCAACCGGACCCGGGAACCGCCGCCGAGTGCCCGCACGCCCTGGGCGGCGAAGGCCTCCAGGTACTCCGCGGCCCGTCCCTCAGGGGTCCGGATCAGCACCATGTTGGTCTGCGCCCGCACGGACAGCCCCGGCAGGTCCTCCAGCAGTCCGGCCAACCGGGCCGCGCGCTCGTGGTCCTCCACGACCCGCTCCCGGTGGTGGCGCAGCGCGTGCAGGGCGCCCGCCGCGATGATCCCCGCCTGGCGCATGCCCGCGCCCAGCAGCTTGCGGCCGCGCCGGGCCCGCCGGATCGTGTCGGTGTCACCGGCCAGCGCCGAACCCACCGGCGCGCCCAGGCCCTTGGAGAAGCAGACCGACACCGTGTCGAAGCCCGCGGCCACCGCGGCGGGGGAGACCTCCAGGTGGGTGGCGGCGTTCCACAGCCGGGCGCCGTCCAGGTGGGCCCTCAACCCGTGCGTGTGCGCGAAGTCCGTCACCCGCCGCTGCTCGGTCAGCGGGACCACCCGGCCGCTGAAGGTGTTCTCCAGCCACAACAGGGCCGGGTCGGCGCGGTGGACGTCGCCGAGCCCCGAGATCCAGGTGTCCAGAAGCTCCTGAGCGGGGAAGGGGTCGCCCGAGTACAGCCGCGGCAGTACCCGGGAGAGCACCACCGCGGCGCCCTGCTCGTCGCCGATGAGGTGGTGGTTCTCGTGCGCCCACACCTCCTCGCCGCTGTGCGCGGACACGTACAGCCCGAGCTGGTTGGCCATGTGCCCGGAGGGGACGTAGAGCGCGGCCTCGTGCCCGAGCAGGGCCGCGGTCTCCTCCTCCAGGGCCCGCACGGTCGGGTCCTCGCCGAACACGTCGTCGCCGACCTCGGCTTCGGCCATGGCCCGGCGCATGTCGGGCGTGGGACGGGTCAGGGTGTCCGAGCGCAGGTCGATCAAGGCTTCTCCTCGATGGGGAACGTTGCCATGACGATACTCGGCGGGGCTCGGACCGCCTCCGGTCAGGCCTCCCTCCCCGGCCCCTCCCTCAGCTCTCCTCCATGAGGATCAGGTAGGCGTCCTCGTCGTGCAGGGCGTGCAGCCGGTACCAGGCCCGCAGGGCGCGCGGGCTGAGGACGTCGAGCTTGGCCAGGATCTCCCGGGCGAACTCGACCGGCGCGGTGGCCCCGGCCGTGATGAGGTCGTCGTCGGTGACCGCCGGCTCTGGCCGGTACCGGTGCCCGCCCGCGTACCCGGTGCCCAGGAGGTAGTCCGGCGCGGAGCTGGTGTGGTCCCGGTGGTCGAGCAGTCCCTCCCTGGCCAGCCCGGCGGTGGCCCCGCAGATCGCGGCCACCGGCACCCCGGCGTCGAGGAAGATGCCCGCCGCCGAGGCCAGCGGCGCCATCGTCTCGGGCGCCGAGTCCCAGCCGGGGGAGCCGGGCAGGACGAGCATCGCGCTGGCCGAGGGCTTGAGCTGGGGCAGCGTGAGGTCGGGCAGGACCGTCACCCCGCCCATCGTGGTCACCGGCGTACCGGACAGCCCCACGGTGACCACCCCGAGGCTCCCCGCCCCGTGCGGCCCCAGCCCAGATCTCACCTGCGCGATCGCATGCCCGTACTGCCAGTCGGCCATTCCGTCGTAGACGGCGAGGTGGAGGGAGGGGGCGGGATCAGCGCTCATGGCATGAGGTTGGGGTCTCGGCTGGCGGGGTGTCAATTTTCGGCCACCGGCTTCTGCGCAGCGGCCCCGTCAGCCTTCGGTTTTATTCATGAGTGCCGTGAAAATACCGGCCTGTCCGGCCAGATGGCGTCTTGCCCGGATGGTTGACCGGCGGGCGGCGGCCGGAGGCGCTCCGGCGGATTTCAGGCCTGTGACCTGGGTCTCTCTCACAAAATCGAAACCTCGTGTTCACACGGGCTCACAAATGGTATTACCATTCACTCAGCTTGGCTCAAGAGCAGGTCAAGGGCGTGTTCAGCCACGGCCAAGCACCACCGTCCCGTCCACTGGAAGGCTCCGTCGTGGAGAACTTCGAACCCGTCTACGGCACGGGTCCCCTCCTCGGGATCGCGGCGGGTGCCATCGCGCTCCTGCTGTTCCTGATCATCCGCTTCAAGTTGCACGCGTTCATCGCACTGGTCCTGGTCAGCGTGCTCACCGCGCTGGCCGCCGGGATTCCGGTGGACGGGGTCGTGCCCACCCTGCTGGACGGCTTCGGCGGCACCCTCGCCAACGTCGCGCTGCTGGTGGGCCTGGGCGTGATGATCGGCCGGATGCTGGAGGTCACCGGCGGTGCCGCCGTCCTGGCCGGTGCGCTGATCAAGCTGTTCGGTGAGAAGCGCGCCCCGCTGGCCCTCGGCGTGGCCTCACTGCTCTTCGGCTTCCCGATCTTCTTCGACGTCGGCCTCGTCGTGATGCTGCCGATCGTCTTCAGCGTCGCCCGCCGCGTGGGCGGTTCCGTGCTCACGTACGCGCTGCCCACCGCCGGTGCCTTCGCGGTCATGCACGCCTTCGTGCCGCCGCACCCCGGACCGGTCACCGCCGCCGTGGAGATCGGCGCGGACATGGGGCTGACCCTGCTGGTCGGCGCGGTCCTGGCCATCCCCACCTGGTACCTGGCCAGCTACCTCTACGGCCTGTGGGCGGGCAAGCGCTTCGAGCTCCCCGTCCCGGACGACATCATGGGCAACGGCGACGTCAAGCACGAGAACCCGCCGCACCTGCTCACCGTGCTCAGCATCCTGCTCCTGCCGATGCTGCTCATCTTCGCCAACACCGGAACCGGTACCCTCACCGCGACCGGAACCGTTTCCGAGGACCTGGTCTGGGTCCAGTCCCTCCAGCTCGTCGGCGCCACCCCCATCGCGCTGCTCATCACCGTGCTCTACGCGATGGTCGTGCTCAGCAACGGCCGCTTCACCCGCCAGCGGGTCGAGGAGATCGTCGGCGGCGCGCTCGGCCCCGTCTGCGGCATCATCCTGATCACCGGCGCGGGCGGTATGTTCGGCGGCGTCCTGCGGGCCAGCGGTATCGGTGACGCCCTCGCCGGGAGCCTGGAGGGCACGGGCATGCCGGTCATCGTCGCGGCGTTCATCATCGCGCTGGCCCTGCGCGTGGCCCAGGGGTCGGCCACGGTCGCCATCACCACCGCGGCGGGCCTGATCGCCCCGGCGGTGCAGGCCACCTCCGGGCTCAGCTCCATCGACCTCGCGCTGATCGTGATCGCGATCGCCTCCGGCGCCACCGCGCTCTCGCACGTCAACGACTCCGGGTTCTGGCTGGTCGGCCGTTTCCTGGGGATGGACGTCAAGACCACGCTGAAGACCTGGACGGTCATGGAGACCCTCATCGGCTTCATCGGCTTCGGGTTCGCCTTCGGCCTCTACCTGGTCCTGTAGGGCACGCCTTCTGGTCCTGTAGGGCACGCGTTCGGCCGGGCCGGTGGGCGGGCCGCCGGTAGCCGGGTCAGCGGACGGGCTCCGTACCGTCCTCGCGGAGCGCGTCCGCGACCTCGGTGACGATGGACCGCATCGCCGCCTCCGCCACGTCGGGCAGACCGTCCCGGATGGCCTGCGCCACCGCCGTGTGCAGGCGTAGCGCCTCCGGGCGGGGGTTGTGCGGCATCAGGTCGTAGGAGGTGCGGCCGACCAGCACCTCGGTGACCACCTCGGCCAGGCCGGACAGCATCTCGTTGCCCGACAGCTCCAGGATGCGGCGGTGGAAGGTGATGTCGAGTTCCATGAAGGTGGTGAGCTCCCCGGCCTGGCCGGTCAGGGTCATCTGCTCGGCCACCACCACCAGCTGGGCCCGCTCGTCGTCGGGGCCGCGCTCGGCCGCCAGAGCGGCGGCGCCCGGCTCCACGGCGGCGCGGAGCTCGTTGAGGGAGCGCAGCTGGTCCATCCGGCCCGAACCGGCCAGGCGCCAGCGGATGAGCTGGGGGTCGAACACGCTCCAGTCCCGCTGGGGCCGGACCCGGATCCCGGTCCTGGGACGGCTCACGACCAGCCGCATCGACTCCAGGACGCGCACCGCCTCGCGGGCGACCGTCCGGGACACGCCGAAGTCCTGCTCCAGGCCCTGGAGCGTGAAGGCGTGGCCGGGGGTGTAGTCCCCGGCGGCGATCGCCGGGCCGAGTACCGCCAGCACCCGGTTGTGCAGCGTTCGGTGCTCGGTGGCCATCTCGTCCCTCGCAGCTTCCAGGATTCCTCGCATGACGACCGGAACCGGTCGCGGGTCAGGCTGAAGCCTAGCCCGATTGATTGATACCACTATTGGTGGCGGCGTCGCGGTCGGGCGGCGGGCCAAGATATCGGAGAGACCATGCACTTTGTCTTCATGGGCGTATCTGGCAGCGGTAAGACCAGTGTCGCCGAGCGCATCGCTGACCGGTTGGAGCTCCCCTTCGCGGAGGCCGACGCCTTCCATCCCGAGGCCAACATCACGAAGATGTCGGCCGGGGTGCCGCTGACCGACGGGGACCGCTGGCCCTGGCTGCGCGAACTGGCCGACTGGATCGGCGCCCACGAGGCGCTGGGGGAGCCGACGGTGATGGCCTGCTCGGCGCTCAAGCGCACCTACCGGGACGTGCTGCGCTCCGGGGCCCCCGACGTGCACTTCCTGCACATGCACGGGCCCTCGGAGGTGATCTGGGGGCGGATCGCCGCCCGTGAGGACCACTTCATGCCGCCCGCGCTCCTGCGGTCGCAGCTGGAGACCCTCCAGCGGCTCGACCCGGACGAGGCGGGGCTGGAGCTCGACGTGCGCGGCGACCTGGACGCGCTCAACGCCGAGGCGCTGGCGTACGTGTCCGGGCAGCTGCGCTCCGCCCAGACCTGAGCGGTACAGGCCTGAGCGGTCCAGGCCTGAGCGGTCCAGGCCTGAGCCGCTCAGCCCTGATTCGGGGTTTTCGTGGCTTTTGGTGATGGTTTGGCAACCGTGTGTGCGGGGATGTGGGCTCCACTTGTGTAGTGCGCCCGGGCACGCGACCCTGTTCGTCATGCAAGACTCCCAAACGTCCCCTATATCCTCCGTCGTCCGGCCCTTCAGTGTGGTCCCGCCCCCTCGGCAGAGCCTTCTCGCCGCGCGCCGTGCGGGCGTGCGGCCCCCGCAGGACGTTCGGCAGACCTGTGTACTGATGTTCGTCACCGCCGTCGCGTACGTCGGGCTGGGCTACCAGACCTGGACGATGCTGGAGGCGGGCGCGCCCGGTCCGGTCGTGACCGACCTGTGGATCCTGCTGGTCGTGTCCGGGCTGACCGCCTTCGGGATGGCCGTGCTGGCGCTGCCCGTGCGGCGCGCCGGTCACGTGCTGTGGCGCTCGGCCCAGTTCGGGGCGCTGGTCGCCCTCGGTGCGGCCGTGTCCGCGCTGCACATGTCGGCCAGGCTGGCGGACACACAGATGCTGCTGGTCGGGCTGCTCGTGTCGTTCTTCGCCATCATCGTCAACATCGCGCTGTGGAGCACCAACGTGCGCCGCTGGTGCGAACTGTAGGCCTTCCGGGGTCGGTCACCGAGGGCCCGGCGGCGCTGAGGAACTCCTCGGTGCCACCGGGCCCTTTCGTCTCTCAAGCCTCAGGGGCGCCGGTCAGTCCTCCTCCTCGCCGTCGGCCAGGACGTGCAGGCGGGCCAGGTGCTCGCTGTCGTCCTCGCCGTGGCGGACCGTGTAGACCTCGCGCGCCTCGTCGGCGATGTCGCCGACCTCGTCCTCGAAGCCGTAGTCGAGGAGGTCGTCCAGCAGGTCGAGCGCGCGGTGCAGCGGATCCCCGTCGTCGGGGTCCTCGGCTGCCTCCTGCGGTGAGTGGCCCGTGACCCGGGCCAGCACGGCGCCTCGGGCCTCCTCCACCGCGCTCTCCGCTCCGGCCGCGGCGCTCAGTCGGATGCGGGTGATGGGGTCCTCGTCGGCGATGAGCATCAGCTGCTCGGCCAGCCAGGTGCTGTCCTGGCCTTCGAGGAACGCGGTGAGGTCCGCGTCGTCAAGGGGAGTGTCCATCCGCAGATCATAGGACGAACGGGACCCGGCCGGCGCCCGGGCCCCGTTTTCCGGGGGGAAACAGAAAGCGGACATTATGCCCAATAAGTTAATTCATCCCATGATCTGATGACGCGCTGTGGGATTGTGCTCGTGTGAATACCCAATGTCACCGGGGTGGGGCGTGGGTGACTCAGGGGAAGGTGGTGCTCAGTTAAACACATGCGGACCAAAAACACGCCTATGGATCACGGCACAGATCTGAAACGGTTGTATTAATACCCAGCCGTCTATCTTCCCAGGCGGTCCCGGGCCGGTTTAGGGTCCGAGCATCGTTCAGGGCCTCAAACCCCCCGTCCCCCATCACCGAGGTGGACCATGTTCACGAAGTCTTCCCGAAAGCCGCTCGGCCTCGTGGCCGTAGCGGCGTCGCTCACTCTGGTGGCGACAGCCTGTGCGGAGAGCGACCGAGGCGGCGCAGGCGGCGGCGACGAGCAGCCGTTCGTCTTCGCCTCGGCCGGTGACATCGCATCGCTCGACCCCTTCCTCGCGACTGACGGAGAGACCTTCCGTTACAGCCGCCAGGTTTTCGAAACCCTTCTGGAGCACGAATCCGGCGGTTCCGAAATCGTCGGCGGACTGGCCGAGACCTGGGACCAGTCCGAGGACGGTACCGTCTGGACCTTCGGCCTCCGCGACGGCGTGGAGTTCCACGACGGCGACGAACTGAACGCCGAAGCGGTCTGCGCCAATTTCGACCGCTGGTTCAATCTGACCGGCGCCTACCAGAGCTCCAACAACTCCTATTACTGGCAGAAGATCTTCGGCGGATTCGCGGAGAACGACGAGGACCACGCCCCGCCGGAGCCGCGTTTCGTCTCCTGTGACGCCGAGGACGAACTCACCGTCGTCATCGAGGTCAGCGAGTACTCCTCCCTCTACCCGGGCGGTTTCAGCCTCGCGGCCTTCGGCATCATGAGCCCCAGCAGCCTGGAGGCCATGGAGGGCCAGGAGATCGGCGGCGAGGAGGGCAACCCCACCCTGCCCGAGTACAGCCAGGTCCCCGGGACGGTCGCCGGTACCGGTCCGTTCACGGTGGAGGAGTGGAACCAGGACCAGAGCGAGATCACCTTCAACCGCTTCGACGGTTACTGGGGAGACCCGGCGGGCTTCGAGACGATGATCATCCGGGCCATCCCGGACGAGAACGCCCGCCGCCAGGCCCTGGAGGCCAACGACATCCACGGGTACGACCTGGTCGCCCCCGCCGACGTCGCCCCGCTCCAGGACGCGGGCTTCGAGGTGCCCACCCGCGACGTGTTCAACGTCCTCTACCTGGCCTACCAGCAGGACCACGAGGCCCTGGCCGACCTGGAGGTCCGTGAGGCCCTCGCACACGCGGTCAACCGCCAGCGCATCGTGGACACCATCCTGCCCGAGGGTGGCGAGGTCGCCACGCAGTTCCACCCGGACACCCTCGACGGCTGGTCCCCCAACGTGCGCGAGTTCGAGTACGACTCCGAGCTCGCCCAGGAGAAGCTCGCCGACGCGGGTTACGAGGACCTCGAGATCGAGTTCTGCTACCCGACCGAGGTGACCCGCCCGTACATGCCCGCCCCCAAGGACATCTTCGACGTCATCACCGAGGACCTCCAGGAAGCCGGCGTGACCGTCGAGGCCACCAGCTACGAGTGGGCCGAGTACATCAACCAGACCGACAGCGGCAACTGCCCGCTCTACCTGCTCGGCTGGACCGGTGACTACAACGACGCCTACAACTTCATCGGCACCTGGTTCGCCGGACCGAGCAGCGCCTGGGGCGTGGACGACGAGGAGCTCTTCGACAAGATGGCCGAGGTGAGCGGCAACCCCGACGAGGAGGAGCGCGTCGCCGGTTACCAGGAGCTCAACGAGATGGTGATGGACATCCTGCCCGGACTGCCCATCTCCAGCTCCCCGCCCTCCATCGCGTTCTCCGGGGACGTCAACCCGCCGAACGTCAGCCCGCTCACCCAGGAGAACTTCGCCGAGGCCTCCTGGAAGTAGGGCAGCAGGCAGAGCCTCCTCTCCCTGACCCGAGAGCTGTGTTCACCGGGCCCGGCCGGTCCTGACCGGTCGGGCCCTCGCACGGCGGGCCCCCTATGACGGCCCCGCACGGTCTCTCCCCTGCCCACGGCGGCCCCGTCCCCCCACGGAACCCGGCCGCGCCCCTCGGGGAACCCCCGAAGGACCATCCGTTCATCCCGCCACACCCCGGCGGGGACGCTTCGCGTCCATCGTTCCCACCACTGGCGAAAGGCGGCGAAGGTGCTGCGATTCATCGTCAGGCGACTCCTACAGCTGATCCCGACACTCGGCGGCCTGTCGATCCTGCTGTTCGTCTGGCTCCAAAGACTTCCGGGCGGACCGGAGTACGCCCTCCTCCCCGACGACGCGACCGCGGAGCAACGCGCTGCTCTGCGCCGCTCGCTCGGCCTGGACGAACCCCTCGCGGTTCAGTACCTGTCCTTCCTCGGCAGGATCGTCCAGGGGGACCTGGGAACCTCACTCCAGACCAGCCGACCGGTCCTGGACGAGTTCTTCCTCCGTTTCCCGGCCACGTTCGAACTGGCCGTGACCGCGATGCTCATCGCCGTCACCGTCGGTCTGCCCCTGGGCTACCTGGCGGCGCGCAAACGCGGCACCGTGCTGGACTTCGCCGCGGTCGGCGGCTCCCTCCTGGGCATCTGCACCCCCGTCTTCTTCCTCGCGTTCATCCTCAAGGTGATCTTCGCTGAGAACCTCGGGTGGTTCCCGTCGGCCTTCCGGCTCTCCCCGGGGCTGAGCCGTACCGACATCACCGGGTTCGTCGTCCTGGACGGCCTCATGACCCGCGAGTGGGACGTGGTCGCCGACGCCCTCGCGCACCTGGTGCTGCCGGGGCTGGCACTGGCCTCCATCCCGTTGGCCGTCATCACTCGCATGACCCGCGCCAGCGTCCTGGAGGTCATGGGCGAGGACTACGTCCGCACCGCCAACGCCAAGGGCCTGCACCGCACCACGGTGCGCACCCGCCACGTGCTGCGCAACGCCCTGCTGCCGGTGGTCACGGCCGTCGGTCTGCTCGCGGGCAGCCTCTTCGCCGGGGCTGTCCTCACCGAGAGCGTCTTCGCCTTCCCCGGCATCGGCTCCTTCGTCTACGCGGCCACCCAGACCCGTGACTACCCGGTGCTCACCGGGTTCATCCTGCTCATCGCCACCATGTACGTGTTCATCAACCTCCTGGTCGACATCTCGTACAGCCTCCTCGACCCGAGAGTGCGGGCCCAGTGATGCCTACGACACCGAGTTCGAACCCGTCCGAGGTTCCGGGCGCGACCGGGGTTCCGGGCGTGACCGGGGCCGAAGAGAAGATCCCGTTCCACAAGCGCAAGGCCGCCAAGGTCGACCGCCTCGCCGAGCTCATGGGCGACCGCGGCGACGACGGCCACGGCTCCGGGATCTGGCGCGAGGCCTTCCAACGGATGCGCCGCAGCCCCATGGCGATCACCGGCGCGGTCATCGTCGCGCTGTTCGTCGTCATCGCGCTGTTCTCACCGCTCATCGCCCCCTACAGCCCCACCTCCCAGGCCTGGGGCAACGAGGTCTTCCCCAACCGCAACGAGTTCGTCGGCCCGCGTGCCGGGAACTGGCTCGGCCTGGACCACCTGGGCCGGGACATGTTCTCCCGGATGGTGATCGGCGCCCGCCAGACCCTGCTGGTCGGTGTGGTCGCCACCCTCGTCGGCTTCTTCTTCGGCGCGATCCTCGGCGGCCTCGCCGGGGCCTGCTCGGTGCTGGGCGGACGCTGGGGGCGCCAGGTCGACAACGTCGTCATGCGTGTCATCGACATGATGCTGGCCATGCCGACCCTGCTGCTCGCCGTCACCGTCGCCGCCCTGGTCGGCCCCAGCCTCACCACGGTCATGATCGCGGTCGGTATCGCCCAGATCCCGATCTTCGCCCGTCTGCTGCGCGGCGCGATGATCTCCCAGGGCAACCGCGAGTACGTGCTGGCCGCCCAGGCGCTGGGCGTGCGCAAGCGCAAGATCGCCCTCACCCACATCCTGCCCAACTCCATGGGTCCGGTGATCGTGCAGTCCACGCTCACCCTGGCGACCGCCATCATCGACGCGGCCGCACTGTCCTACCTGGGCCTGGGCAACCCGGACGCGAACTTCCCCGAGTGGGGAACGATGCTCTCCGAAGCCCAGAGGTTCCTGTCCAGCGCACCGTCCCTGGCCGTCTACCCGGCCCTGGGCATCATCATCACCGCACTCGGCTTCACCCTGCTGGGTGAGTCGCTGCGTGAGGCGCTCGACCCGAAGTTGAGGAAGTGACCATGAGTTCCAGCACGCCGCTGTTGGCGGTGGACGAGCTGTCCGTGGCGTTCCACCGCAGAGGGCACGGGGAGACCCGCGCCGTCGACGGGGTCTCCTTCACCCTGGAGGAAGGAAAGGTCACCGGCCTGGTCGGTGAGTCCGGTTGCGGCAAGAGTGTCACCTCCCTGGCCCTCATGGGGTTGCTCCCGGACCGGGGCGTGAAGGTCGGCGGCAGCGCCGTCATGCGTCTGTCCGACCGGGGTGAGGAGGTCGTGGAGGCGGACCTGCTCCGCATCTCCAACCGCCGAATGCGCGACCTGCGCGGCTCCCAGCTGGCGATGATCTTCCAGGACCCGCTCAGCTCGCTCAACCCGGTGGTCCCCATCGGCGTCCAGGTCACCGAGATCCTCAAACGCCACCGTGGGATGCGCGGCACGCCCGCCCGCAAGGAGGCCGTCGACCTGCTCTACCGGGTGGGCATCCCCGATCCCGACCGCCGCCTGAACGAGTACCCCCACCAGTTGTCCGGCGGGATGCGCCAGCGCGCGCTCATCGCGATGGCGGTGGCCTGCAAGCCGCGGCTGATGATCGCCGACGAACCCACCACCGCACTGGACGTCACCATCCAGGCCCAGATCCTGGAGCTGCTCAAGGACCTGGTCACCGAGGAGGGCACGGCCCTGCTCATGATCACCCACGACCTCGGCGTGGTGGCCGGGCTCTGCGACGACATCAACGTCCTGTACGCGGGCCGGGCCGTGGAGACCGCCGAGCGCGGTCCCCTGTTCGCCGCCCCCACCCACCCGTACACGGTGGGCCTGCTCGGGTCCATCCCCAGGCTGGACGCACCGCGCGGCGAACCGCTCACCCCGGTGCGCGGTTCGGTCAACGACAACATCGCCTGGACGGACGGGTGCGCGTTCGCCCCCCGCTGCGACCACTACACGATGGAGTGCCTCCAGGGGCCGCCCCCGCTGGTCCAGGTGGCCAACGGTGCCGGAGAAGGCGACGACGCGGGCTCGGCACACGTCCACCGCTGTGTGAACCCCATCAGCCACGCCGTCGTGGTGGACCGGGCCGTACTGGAGAGCCCGGCCGTGGCGGGCGACGACGAGGAGGAGCGGGGATGAGCCTGCTGGAGATCAAGGACCTCAAGGTCCACTTCCCGATCAAACGCGGCGTGATCATCGACCGCACCGTCGGACACGTGCGCGCCGTGGACGGGGTCTCGCTCAGCATCGAGCCGGGCCAGACCTACGGCCTGGTCGGCGAGTCCGGCTGCGGCAAGACCACCCTGGGCCGCGCGGTCCTGCGGCTGAACCAGATCACCGAGGGCGAGGTGTGGTTCGACGGGCGCGACCTGGCCCGTCTCGACTCGGAGTCGATGCGCCGCGAGCGCGCCAAGCTCCAGATGGTCTTCCAGGACCCGCTGGGCAGCCTCAACCCGCGCCAGAACATCGGCTCCATCCTCCTGGAGGGCCTGCAGACCCACGGGATCGGCGGGCCGTCCGACGAGGAGGCCAGGGGCCTCAGCCGCAGCGAGCGCCGCCGCCTCACCACCGAGGACCAGCACCGCCGCGTGGTGGACGCCCTGGAGCGCGTGGGCCTGTCCGCCAAGGCCCTCCAGCGCTACCCGCACGAGTTCTCCGGAGGTCAGCGCCAGCGCATCGGCATCGCCCGTGCGCTGGTGCTGGAGCCCGACCTGATCATCTGCGACGAGCCGGTCTCGGCCCTGGACGTGTCCATCCAGGCACAGGTGCTCAACCTGCTGGAGGAGCTCCAGGGAGAACTGGGCCTGACCTACCTGGTCATCGCGCACGACCTCGCCGTGGTGCGGCACGTGAGCGACGTCGTGGGGGTGATGTACCTGGGCTCGATGGTCGAGGAGGCCGCCAGCGACGAGCTGTACGAGACCCCGGTGCACCCCTACACCCGGTCCCTGATGTCTGCCGTGCCGGTCCCGGACCCGACGGTGGAGGACACTCGCGAGCGCATCCTGCTCGCCGGTGACCTGCCCTCGCCCGCGAACCCGCCGACGGGCTGCCGCTTCCACACCCGGTGCCCGTGGCGCCAGGAGGAGCTCTGCGACACCGAGCGCCCGGAACTGCGCCCGCTGCACGGCGAGGAGGGGAGCGGAACCCACCGGGTGGCCTGCCACTACGCGGAACAGATCCTGTCCGGCGAGATTCAGCCCAGCGAGGAGCGCGCCGAACGCATCGTGCACGGTATGAGCTGATCCACGGCCCAACGCACGCGCGGGCGCCCCTGGGAGTCAGGGGCGCCCGCGCGTCGTCTCACAGGTTCATGGCCTGTCCGGAAGCTACCGAGAGAGCGCGGTCCTGAGGAAACCAGCCCACTCGAAGGCAGCAAAGGGGATGTGCCCAGACTCTGGATGCCTCGAGTCCCGGACGGCTGCGCCGCAGGGCAGCTCGGCCACCTCGACACAGTCTTCACTGGCGCCGCTGTAGCTGCTCTTTCGGAACCTCGCGGGGATGTGCGCGACTTCCACACAGTTCTGGCTGGCGCCGCTGTAGCTGCTCTTCCGGAACACAAGGCTTGTCACGTTACGTCCTCAAGTGATGCAGAAAGTTCGTAGATGAAGTCTATGGTTTGAGCGACAGTGAGCGAAGCGTTGTGCGCTTCTCTCCACATTGCGTCATACGTCCTGATCTCGTCCTGTCCTTCAACAAACACACAGTAAGTGGGGGTCTCGGCATAGCCGACGGTGGGGTCTGCTGCCTCAGAGAACTCCATGATCTGGAAGCCGCCCAGATTCGCCGCATGCATGCCAGCGGAGAAGGGGAGGGCATGGATGGAGATGTTTGGCCTAGTCGCCATGTGGGCGAGGTGAAGCAGTTGTTCTCGCATCGCTTCTTTGCCGCCTGCGCACCGGCGGAGCGCAGCCTCATCGATGATGGCCGCGTACTCGGGTGGGTACAGGCGGGTCAGGATGGATTGACGCTCCATCCGCGCCTCCACATGGCGTTTGATCTCCTCCTCCGCAAAGGCGTTCGTGCCCGTGAAGACGGCACGTGCGTAGTCGGCGGTCTGGAGCAGGCCTGGAATCACCTGAGCTTCATAAGTTCGGATGAGCGATGCTTCTACCTCGAAGGCTGGCAGGCCGCTTGTTCCGAATAGCTCCTTGTACTGGTACCACCAGCCCTTCTCCTTGGATTCTCGGTAAAGCTGGTGGAAGGCTGCGCGCGTTTCGTCACTGACCTCGTACAGATCGGCGAGCGCATCAAGGTCACGCGTGCGTGTGCGCCGTGACTCCGCTGTCTCGATCTTGCTGAGGGTCGTGCGAGGAACCCCTGAACTCTTAGAGGCTTCTTCAAGGGTCAGCCGATGAGTCTCACGTAGACGGCGCAGTTCGAAGCCGAGTCTCCGCAGGCGGATGGTGGGGCTGTGGGGACGTTGCATGGGATCAGCCTAGTCAAAGTTTTCCGGAAATCCCAGTTTCTGCTTGACGGAGGGAGATTTCCGGAGGAACTATGGGGTTGTGGCCAGTGACCGTCTCATCACAGACGGTCCGCTCCGGCCAGGTTGCGCCTTGCCCGTTCCGCGCATCACGGCAACCGTGAGACTCCTTCAACGGGCACCACGCACGACCCCTGCTCATGTACCGCCATGCCTAGGAGTGTGTTCGTCATGCCGTCTGACACCCCCAACGACCCTCCCGTCTCGGGTGAGGTCACGGTGCCGCTGGCCAGCTTCATCCGGCCGCACTACCGGCACTACTTTTCTGGGAAGCCCGAGCGGCCCAACTACCGGGCCCGCCGCTACGACTTCGCGGGAACCCCCACCGTGATGCCGCTGGTCCGCGCCTTCCTGAACACCTGCGCCGCCGCCTACAGCCCCGACTACCGCTACCTGTTCACCCTGCTCGGGTCGGAGCTGTGCAACAACGCCATCCGCCACAGCCGTTCCGGCCAGCCCGGGGGCAGCTACATCCTCAACATCCAGCGCGACCGGCGCGGGCTCCACCTGACCTGCCGCGACCGAGGGCACCCCTCCGCTCCGGACCAGCACCTCGAACCCCGCCCGAACGGGCTGGACCTGAACGCCGAATCCGGGCGCGGACTGGCCATGGTCGACGCCTTCGCCAGCGACTGGGGCGACAACGGACGCTCCCAGTTCCGCAACGTTTGGTTCTACCTCGCCTACGACCTGACCGGAAGCCGCTGGAGCACCAGCACCTAGAACCACCGGCCGACATGTCACCCAGGACATGAGACGGGCCCAGGAAAGCGTTGCCGCGCTTCCCCTGGGCCCTGAACCCCCGCAAACCCAACCTAGACATAAGCAAGGAAAGAGGATCTGATGCAGAACCCTATCCCCTCGCCCCGCCCCTCCAGCGACCCGCTGTACCGAACCCTCCCGTGCCGACAGCCGCTCGTAGGCCCCGCCTGCGTCACCTGCGTCCACCCCTCCTGCCGGGAGCGCCGCGCCGAACGCCTGCCCCGGCTGGGCGGCCACCGTTCCGAGTATGCGAGCGAGCACACGCAGGCCGCCCGCGTCCAGGCCCGCTACCGCCATCTCGTGATCTGGTGGGGGGAAGCCACGCGATCCTTCTGGGTCGCCACCCCCACCGGCCTGGAGGAGGCCGCTGACCTCGACGCCCTCCTGGTGCTGCTCTGGCCGCACACTGACCCGCCCACCACCCGCCCCTGGGCCCAGAACCTGGGCCGCCCCAGCGTCCCGGCCGCGGTCTGATCACCCAGCACCACCACGCTGTCGAGGAATGCGGCCTTGGCCGGAACCATTCGGTCAAGGCCGCGCCGGGCTCAGTTCTCGTTCGGGGAGATGATCCCGTGCTCGTTCGCCCATGCTTCGAAGCCACCAGGAAGAAACGGAAGATGGTATTTGGTCTCGATGAGGTGATCCGCCAAGCTGCCCACCATGGCCGTGGTGAGTAGACCTGCACGGATGGCTTCACAAAGCAGACCGAGAGTTCCCTGGCAGGCGATGCCGGCGTCCTGGGCGAGATGCCGGGCCGCACGGTCATCAATCACCGCGGTGGCCTTGTGTGCTTGTGCATAGGCGAGTACGGAACACTCGCCCACATTCCGGCTTCCCGAAACGAGGAATTCGGAAAAGTGAGCGAAGGACGCGATCTCGGTGCCCGAAACCAGAGAGTGCTTTTTCGTCCACTCCGCGTTCAGGACCTGCTGAAGGTGGGGTCTAGAGTGAGAGCCCTGCCGCAGCTCGTGTTCGACCGCGTCGGTGATGACCACCGCACGGGGAGCGGCCACTGTGCGCAACACACCGAGCCATCCGGCTTCCGCCAGATGGCTGAGGGGGCCTGTATCAAGGACGAGCTCGTCAACGGGAGGTTCGCTCATGAAACGAACTGCCATATCGCAGACTCGTTCAGCTTCGGAAGTTCTGGAAGTTCCGCTGTCTCCCAGGTACCCATCAAAAGGTCCAGAGCGCGCTCCTCGCTGATCTTCTCGGAGGTGAACAGGCGCAGCACAGCCGCTTCGTACACACGCGGCAGCGGCTTCTTCGGGAGCTCGTCCGAACTGACGAGGTCATGTTCCACGATGTCTGCTTTGGTGGTCCTGGTCGTTCGCACCTGAGCGGCCTGCGCACCGCTGATCAGTTCGAGCTCGCGGAGCCGACGTGCCAACGTGGACATGTCAACTCGGAAGTGACTCGCCACTCGAACGGCGGCCGTACGCAGACCGTTCTCCGTATTGCCTCCACAGACGTCCCAATTCTCTTCCAGGGAAATGTCCGGCAGTAGAAGGGAGCGCGCGAACTGGTCCATCAACTGCTCATGAAAGCCTCGATTCGTGCTTCCGTCGATGCGCCAGTCGACCGTGTAGTCATCCGCGACGAGCACATGCCCCAGTTCGTGTGCGAGGGACAGGCGTCGGCGGCCCACGCGGAGACCGCCGTTCACGACCGCGACGGCGCCAGCGTCCAGGAGAACACTGGCTGCATCGGCGGCGTCACGTCCCAGATTGACGATGAATGGGAGGAGGCCGGCACGAATTACTTTCGTGCCGAGGTCGTGCAACGGTTCGCTCTGTCCCACGCCGAGCAACTCGCGGGCTTCGCGCGCGAGCTTATCCGCTTCTTCCCGGCTCCCGGGCAGAGGAAATTCGGGAGGTCTTCTCACCTTGTCGCGGAACTCGGTGTCGTTGCGCGCGACGAACTCCACGGCGCGGACCCGGCGCTCCACCTCGGCATCGATGCGTGGACTGGGCTCGCCAGGATCCGTGACGTTGCGGTGGGACACGATCGCGGGCGGAGTGTCCTCGACGAACCACTCGATTCGCTCGCCAAGGGCCTCGGCTACCTGGGCCAGCTCCAGCGCAGTCAGGCGACGGCTGCCGTTTTCCATCTTGGCGAGAACCGACCTGTTCACGCCGATGGCCTGGGACAGTTCGGCCTGTGTGAGACCTGCACGCTGGCGTGCTTGGGACACCCGGAGGCCTAGCTCAGTGGAGTTGAGGACCATGTGTTCCATATTAGAACACTCCTGTATTCGGGAGTAGCCTTCCGCCGCCTCCGCTGAAATCAGAGGTTCACCGGGCGGACGAACCTTCGGCACACGTACACCCGCCCGAACTTCTCGCGGAGCTTCGCCTCGTCGGACAGGTCCGCGTGCAGGAAGGCCTTGCCCACGTGGAAGCCGACCAGCGGCGCCGCTGCATCGGCTGCCTCCGCACCGTCGGCGTGGACATGCACGTAGTGGTCCTGCTCGGTGAAGCCCATCGCCCGGTACCAGCTCAGGACCTCGGGCTGGTCGCGGGTGTAGGCGTCCAAGGTGCGGACCCCGGCTTCCCGCAGCGGCACCAGGAGAGCCTCCAACAGGGCGGTTCCGATACCGCGTCCCTGGTGATCCGGGTGGACCGCGATGGTGTCGATCGTGGCGTCCTCCCCGAACAGTTCCGCGTCGAGGACCCCGACCACCGTGCCGTCGGAGACGGCCACCAGCTCCACCCCGGGCCTCTCGAACTCCGTCTTGGTGATCTTCACGTCGTCGTAGTAGGGCGTGTACAGGAAGGACAGGACCCGGCAGCGCAGCCACTGGTCCTCGTCGGAGGGGCGGTAGGGGCGGATCTCCAAGTTGGTCACGGCGGCCATTCTCATCGGCGGGAAGGCCTGGCGCCAAAGGGTTTTCGTCTTGGCGAAGCTCTCGTGGGTCTCGGCTTCGCACGGGCGTGCCCACCTGACCAGGCAGTACCGGTACGCCACCGCTCGCAATCGCCAGACGCCGGTTTTCCGAGCGGAGTCTCTCAATCGTGATTTTTCGGTTATGGGTTTGTCGGCTTGACGACAGGGGAACACAAGTAAGTTTCTTGTGTCACCCCTTTCACTCCTGTCCACACCCGTCTCGGTGGACCCCGTCATTTCACAGGAGTCCCTCGTGTTCACTTCCACTGGCGCTGGCGCGTTCAGCGTTCGGCTCTTCGGGGCCGTCGCCCTCACGACCGGCCTCGTCCTCGGTGCGGGTGCCTCCGCTTCCGCTGCGCCCGGTGACAACGGCACCGTCAAGATCCACAACCCCCAGACCCCCGAAGAGGACAACCGCAACGAGCCCAAGGTCTGCGACTTCCAGGTCGTCGCCTTCGGCTTCGACGCCGGGCAGGAGGTGTCCTGGGAGATCCTGACCCACGGCGGGCCGCCCAACTCGCGCACCGTGGAACTGGAAGGCGAACTCGTCCTCGACGACGAGGGCGCTGGCAGCACCGAGGTCCTCAACCTCGACGACGGTCACTACAAGCTCGAGTGGACCTTCGACGGGCAGAAGGGCAAGGGGGGCAAGCACAAGGTCTTCAAGGTCGTCTGCGACGGCGGAGAGGGCGAGCCCGAACCGAACCCCACGCCGACCGGCGAGCCGGAGACCCCCGAGACCCCGGAGAACCCCGAGGCTTCGCCGACGCCGGAGACCCCCGAGACACCCGAGGTCCCTGACGAGGGCAAGACTCCTGGCGAGGAGACCGGCCAGCCCGAGGACGGACCCTCCGAGGAGGCCGAGCCCACCACCCCCGTCACCGAGGCTGGCCCGGGCCAGGAGAAGGACGGCAGCGACCTGGCCGTGACCGGTTCCGCCCTGGCCGGACTGGTGGCCGCGGGCGCCCTCGCCGCTGCTGGCGGCGGTGCCGCACTGTACATGAGCCGCAAGCGCCGTGGTCAGGGCACCGGCACCGAGGCGTAGACGGATCGCACGGGACGGCGTTCGTTCGGTGCGGTATCGGGGCGGGTCCCGCGCAGGGGCCCGCCCTTCGCCGTGCCCAGGGCAGGTCGGGACACCACCGGTGACATCCCGCACGGGTCGGGGATGACGGAGGACATGACCTCTGTGACTGGCCAGCCGACGACGCGGCGTGAAGGATCGCAGACATGACCTCCCCTGACGCGCAGCACCTTCCGCCGAATCGAGACCAGCCCGACTCCGGCCAGCCCGACTCCGGCCGGCTCGCCATCGAGCGATCCGGGAAGCGGCCCCGGGCCGCAGCCGCGCCCCGCGGGGCACTCCTGTCGGCACTCGGTGTCGGCGCGGTGGTCACCCTGGCGGCCGTCCTGCTGTTTCCGCTGCTTCCGCACCGCGCGCCGGTCGCGGCAGTGGAGTTCGAGGGTGATGAAGCCCTGGTCACGGATGTGTCGGCCGCGCTGGACTCCACCAACGTCCAGGGGCTGGCCGTCGCCCGTTTCGACAACCATGCCCCCGACCAGGTCGAGTGGGTGACCGCCGGAACCGCCGACGGCACGGCGCCGATCACCACCGACACCCCGTTCGAGACCGGCTCGGTGTTCAAGGTCTTCACCGCGATGACCCTCGCCGACATGGCGGCCGACGGGCAGACCTCCCTGGACCGCACCCTCGGCGAGATCTTCCCCGACACGGAGTTCGCCGATCCGGCCTTCGCCGAGGCAACGCTGGAGGACCTGGCCACCCACCACGCAGGGTTCGTCACGCAGTTGGAGGAGGGCCCGCTCGGGGCGCTGCGCAGGAACGCGTGGGGTGACTCCTACCGCCAGGCGGTGCCGCCGCTGGAGTTCGCCGCCACCACGCAGGCAGCTGCCCCCGGTAGCTTCATGTACAGCAACGCCGGGTACGCGCTCCTGGGTGAGGCCCTGGCCGAGGAGTCCGGTATCCCCTACCCGGAGCTGGTGCGCGAACGGGTCCTGGACCCGCTGGGTCTGGACGCGACCGTGATCAGCGACGCCGGGGTGCCCGAGGGCGGGGCCGGTCCGTACACCGAGCCCGGGTCGCGGGTCCAGGACTGGCGCAACACCGACTACGCGGCCGCCGGGGTCGCGACCTGGGGCACCCCCGAGGACCTGGTCCGCTTCATGGCCGCGCTGGCCGAGGGCGAAGCGCCCGGAATGGCTGCTCTGGAGCCCGTCCACGAGACGGTTGAGCTCGCGATTGCGAATTCGGAGCCGGAAGGGCTCGGCACAGCGCTCGGCTGGCGTCTGCTCGACGTGCCGGACGTCGGTCAGGTGACCTGGCACAGCGGTGGTTCCTTCGGCACCCGCACCATGGTCGCCACGGACGGGGAACAGTCGGTGGTGGTCATGGCCAACAGCTTCGGCGTCGAGGCCCCGGCTCTCGCCTTCCAGCTGCTCGGCGACGACCCCCAGCGGATCCCCGGCAGCCCGGTACCGGTGAAGCCGCTCGTCACCTACTTCACGGCGCTGGTCCCCGCCGCTCTCCTGCTCGCCCTGGTGCTGCGCCACCGAACCCTGGTCACGCAGCGGCCGCTGGACCGGCTGCGGATCGTCTCGCTCACGCTCGGCGCCCTGGCCTGGAACCTGTTGGGGCTGCGGCACGGGGACTGGGTGGGCACCCCCGCGTTCGTCTGGGCCCTGGGCCTCGGCCTGATCGCCGCCGCGGTCACCGTCGGCGCCTGGTACTGGCGCCGGGTTCCGGTGGAGGCGGGCCGCTTCCGCTGGCTGCACGTGACGGTGTTCGTCCTGTCGTTGCTCTTCTCCCTCAGCCTGGGGTCGCTGATGGGGTGGGGGATCGCGGTCGCCTGGTCCTGACCCGCTACCGCTGCTGGCCGCTCTCCCACGAGGTGAACCAGAGGGCCAGAGCGGTGCGGTCGCGCAGGTCGAGCTTGCGCAGGGCGTTGGTGACGTGGTTGCGGACGGTCCCCTCGGACAGGAACAGGGTGCGGGCGACCTCGCGGTTGCTGGCCCCGGTCCCGATCAGGCGCACCACGTCCCATTCCCGGTCGGTGAGGCCGTGGGAGTCCGACGGGGGTGGCGCGGGCGCCGGTTCTGGGGTCGGTCCGCTGCTGGCAGCACCCGCGAGGTTGGCGATCATCCGTTCCGCCGCGTGTCCGAGCAGGACGCTCTCCCCGCGGGCCGCTCGGCGGACGGACTCGGCGACCTCCTCGGGTTCGGCGTCCTTGAGCAGGTAGCCCTTCGCTCCCGCGCGCAGGCAGGCGAACAGGTGCTCGTCCTCGTCGAAGCTGGTCAGCACCACCGCCGCCACGCCGGGGTGGCGCTCCGCCAGGTGCCCGAGCAGCTCGGTGCCGTCCATCCGCGGCATGTGCACGTCCACCAGGGCCACGTGCGGCGGTTCGGTGAGGTCGGGGGAGCCGAGGAGTTCGAGGGCGGCCACCCCGTCCTCGGCCTCGCCCACCACCTCGATGTCCCCTTCGGCGGCCAGCAGCCGGGCCATCCCGCGCCGGACGATCCGGTGGTCGTCCACCAGGATCACCCGGACCGGCTCGGCCCCGTGGTTCGGCTGTGACATCACACCGCCTCCAGTTCCCGTGCTTGATCGTTGGTCATGATCGGGAGCCGGGCCCGGAGCTCGAACCCGCCCCCCGGGCGGGCCCCGGTCTCCAGAGCCCCGTTCAGCCCGGCCAGGCGTTCGCGCAGCGCGGTCAGCCCGAAGCCCGGCGCCCCCTCGCCCGGGCCCCGCCCGTCGTCGGCGACGATCAGGTCCAGCCGCTCCGCCCCGGCGTGCACGGCCACCTCGATCCGGCTCGCCCCGGAATGCCGCAGCGCGTTGGTCAGCGCCTCCTGCACGCACCGGAACGCGACCAGCTCGGCCTCGCCGTCCAGGTCCTCGGGCCACTCGCCGCTGCTGGTGAAGGAGGTGGCCACCCCCAGCTCGCCGAAGGAGTCCGTGAGCGAGCGCAGCGCGGCCGGACCGGAACGCTCGGCCAACGCGATGGGTTTGAGAGCCCGCACCCAGCGGCGGGTGTCGGCCAGGGTCTCCTTGGTGAGCCTGCGTGCCTGACCGATGTCCTCGCGGAGGTCGTCGAGGAGGTCGCGCGGCAGGTCCTCGGGCAGGGCCGCGACCGCGCGTTCGGCGTTGGCCAGGCACAGGTGGACGGCGCTCAGGTGGTGGCCGGTGCTGTCGTGCATCTCCCGGGCCATCCGGGCGCGCTCGTCGGCGATGGCGCGCTCCCGGTCCCGGGCGGCGTGCGCGCGCAGCTGGTCGTGGGCCTGTGCCAGCTCCGCCAGGAGTCCACGGGTGCGCTGGGACTGCCGGACGGCGCCGATCAGGGTCAGCACGGCGGCGACCACCCCGAGCCCGTAGACCAGCAGGAGAGCCCCGTTGAACAGCGCGTGGCCGGTGGCGAACCCGGGAGCGGCCAGGCCCATCCCCATGTTGACCAGTGCGAACAGCAGTGCCATGGCCAGTCCGCCGAGCGGCCCGAAGGCGCACACGGCGAGGGCGATCGCGACGGCGATCAGACCGAAGAAGCCGAACTCCACCGTGACCGGCATGAGCAGGGCGCTACAGGCGAGGAAACCCACGGTGGCGGCCCGGCGGTGGGCCGGGGCGCCGCGTTCCCAGGCGGTGAGGGGCCACAGTGCGAACAGGGGCAGCAGCGCGCCCAGCATGAGGAGGAAGACGGGGTCGGGGTACACGTACTGAGCCGGGACCAACCGCCCCTCGGCCAGGGCGTTGAGGCCGCGCACCAGGACGAAGCCGAGCACAACGGCGCCGAACACGAGGTGGAGGACGAGGCGGGGGCGGGGGCCGCGCGGGTCCAGGAGGTCGACCAGCGATCGCTGAGGGAGGTCGGGCATGCCCCAACTCTCCCAAAGCCGGTGTCCCCGCGCGAAGGGGCATGACAGATGTCCCATGACATCCGTGACTGTCGCGGGAGAGACGGGCGGTGCCAGGATGGGGCACGGTGTGAGAGCCGACACCGAAGCCTCCTCGGCTGGAGGCGGAGCCAGGAGGGAATGATGGGGGTATGGAAGACACAGCGGGTGTGAGCGAACGGTCCGAGGCCGGGCTGTTCCTGTACGACCGGGACTGCGGGTTCTGCCAGCGGGCGGTCGGCTTCGCCCGTGAGCGCCTGCGCACACGGACCGCCTTCGCGGCCTGGCAGGACGTCGACCTCGACGCCCTGGGGCTGACCCCCGAGCAGACCGATGAGCGGGCCTGGGTCGTCTACCCGGACGGACGGCGCTTGGCCGGGGGAGACGCGGTCGCCGGGGTCCTTCTGGCCGCCGGGTTCCCCGCGGGGGTCCTGGGCCGCCTGATGCTCCTGCCCGGAGCGCGTCTGCTCAGCCGCGCCGCCTACCGGGTCGTGGCCGCCAACCGGTACCTGCTGCCCGGCGGCACCGCCGCCTGTGCCCTCCCCTCCAGCCCGCCCCGGAACCCGAAGTAGCAAAGGACGCGCAGTGAACCCGCTGGCCGAGAACGCCGACCAGATGATGCCCCCTGTTCCGTTCGTCATCCTCATGGTGACCGTGGTGCTCATGGCGGGGGTCCTGGTGCTCATGGGGGTGCTGGGAGCCCAGCGGCGGATCAAACCGAACGAGTTCTTCGGGATCCGGACCGCCTACACCCGCTCCGGCGAGTTCGCCTGGTACACCGTGCACGAGGTCTCGGCGCGCTGGTCGATCGTGGCCGGGCTGGTCTGCCTGCCCTCGCTGGTCCTGCTCCCGATCGCGACCACCCCGAACGGGCAGATCGCCGCCCTGCTCGTGCCCATGGGGATCAGCGTCACCCTGCTGGTCCTCGGCTCCTGGCGGGCGCACAAGGTCACCCGGGAGCGCCAGGCCCGGGAGGCGGGTCGCGCCGACCTGCCCTGAACCAGGCCTGTCCTGAGCCCGTCCCGCTCCGTGGCGGCTCAGGCAGCCGCGCGCAGCTCCCGGCAGACCGCCAGGACCCGCTCGCGCAGCACGGCGCCGCGTTCGGCGAAGTCGCGCTGGTACTCCATGTACGCCGCCTTGCCCTCGGCCGTCTCGATCCGCACCGGCTCGTACCCCCAGTCCCGCAGGTCGTAGGGCGAGGCGCGCATGTCCAGGACCCGGATCTCCTTGGAGAGCCCGAAGCAGTCCGCCACCAGCTCCGACGGCACCGCCGGGGTGAGCTTGTACGCCCACTTGTACAGGTCCATGTTGGCGTGCAGACAGCCCGGCTGGTCCAGCTCCGCCTGCCGCTCCCGGGTGGGCTGGAGGGTGTTGAGCGGGCGCGCGGGCTCGGTGAAGAACCGGAACGCGTCGAAGTGGGAGCACTGGATGCGGTGCGACTCCACCACCCGGTCGGTGCCCTCGTGGCCCAGCCGCAGCGGGACCTGGCCGTGCCGGACCTCCTCGGTCCGGTAGGCCATCGCCCACTCGTGCAGCCCGAAACAGCCCAGGTGCGCGGGGCGCTCGGCCACCGACGACAGCAGCCGTTCCACGAAGTCCAGTACCGGCCGTGCGGTCAGGAACGCGGGCACGTCCAGCCCCACCCCGCCGGACAGCTCGGTGTAGAAACGCTCCGAGAGCCGCTCGCGCGCGCCCTCGCCCAGCAGCACCGCACCCGCGCCCGGGTGCCAGCGCCGCAGCTGCGAGGGTTTGAGGTTGTAGTAGGTGAACAGGAAGTCCTCGACCGGATGACGCTCGCCCGCGCTCCTGCGCCGCAGGTGGTCGCCGACCAACGCGTCCACGCGCAGCGCGTGCCGCTCGGCGCGCTCGCGCCACTCCGTCTCCGCCAGTGTCCGCGTCAGGCCCACTACGGCCTCGGTACTCGTTCCCGTCACGGCCCCCAGGGTATGCGCGCCGCACCGCGCCCCGGCGTCTACTCTGCTGTGGTGCTGACTATCCCCACCGACGAACAGATCCGGGCCCTCCACGAGCGCCACGCGCCCACCGCCGAGGCCTTCGACCGCGTGTACACCCACTGCCGCATCGTGTGCGAGGTGGCCGAACAGCTCCTGGACCGCGCCGCCCCCGGCGTGAACGCCGACCTCGTGCGCGCGGGCTGCCTCCTCCACGACATCGGCGTCTACCGGCTGTACGGTCCCGACGGTCAGCTCGACGGCTCCCGCTACGTCAGCCACGGGGTGCTCGGGCACGAGCTCCTGGCCGGGGAAGGGCTGCCCGAGACCCTGTGCCGCTTCTGCTCCCACCACACCGGTGTGGGTGTGACCAGCGAGGACGTGCGCTCGCAGGGGCTGCCCATTCCGGTGGCCGACTACCTCGCCGAGTCACCCGAGGAGGAACTGGTCATGTACGCG
The DNA here is from genome assembly GCF_024134545.1 of Nocardiopsis exhalans. Taxonomy (GTDB): domain Bacteria; phylum Actinomycetota; class Actinomycetes; order Streptosporangiales; family Streptosporangiaceae; genus Nocardiopsis; species Nocardiopsis exhalans. The sequence goes on along the minus strand of NZ_CP099837.1, from coordinate 6,164,693 downwards.
GACAAGTTCCACAGCAAGAGCCAGCCGCCGGTCTTCCTCACCGCAGCCTTCTTCGCGGCCAAGGTGCGGCGCTTCGGCTCGGACAAGGAGCTCCGGTTCAAGGAGCTGGTCGACCGGTACGGCGAGCCGGATCTGGCCGCCCTGTCCGACGCCTACGGCCACGAGATGGTCTGACCGCGTGGCCTGAGCGCCATCAGTTCGACTGCTGTACCGGCAGGTGGCGGCCCAGGTAGCCCACGTACACCCGGTTGGTGGTGTCCGGGCCCAGGTGCGGGTAGAAGTACAGCCGCGGGCAGATGCCGTACTCGATGTCCAGCTTGATGTGCGCGTACATCGGCACCCGGCCCGCCGGGTCCACCTCGGTCGGTACCCGGAACACCCGTTTCTCGTTGAGCTTGCCGCGGTTGCGCACGTAGTCCGACTCCTGCGAGGCCAGCCGCTTGACCGGAATCACCCGGTAGCCGTTCGGGGGATCGCGCAGGTAGGAGTGGAAGCCCAGCCCGCTGCCGGGGTTGTCGAACTGGTAGCGCGCGTAGTCGTTCAGCGCCAGCAGCGCCTCCCAGGCCCGGGTCACCCACAGCCCCTCCTTGCGGCTGTCGGAGAGCTCGTACACCGTCTGGTCCTCGATGGTGAAGAACAGGTGCGGCAGCGCCGTCCCGTCGGTGATCCGCTCCAGCAGCTCCGCCACGCTGGACGGCGGCCGCTGCTCGGGGTCGTGCGGGGCCGGGGTCGCGGCCAGCCGGAACAGGCCCTCCTCCCGGATCCGCTCGCGCAGCCACTGCGCCTCGTAGCGGGCGCTGCGCCTCTCGTCCCGGGCGGAGTCCAGCTCCTCGGTGAGGTCCGCGGTCTCCGCGAGCAGGGCCTGGCGCTCCTCCGAGAGCTCCCCGATCCGCGCGCTGAGCCGACGCACCTCCTCTCTGAGCCGCCGGGCCTGTTGCTCCTGGGCCTGGGCGGCGGCCAGTTCCGCCATGATGACCGAGTCCGGCTCGGACTGGTGCGCGATGGTGTTCCCCGATTCGGTCGTTGCTGTCTGCTGTGACGCGGGGGGAAGCGGGGTGCTGGGACCCCGGCGCAGGTCCTCGGTCTCCTCCGACAGAAGGATGTCGATCGCCTTGAGCGCCTCGGGCAGCGCCAGCCCGACGGCGTTGTCGCGCACTCTCCGGGACAGCGCGGCGCCCACCCAGTTGCGTACGCGCTCGCCGTCGCGGGCGGTGTCCAGGGTGGTCGGGCTCATCCTGGGGTGACGCTGGGCGTCCTCCGGGTCAGCCAGGTCCACCCCTGGTAAAAAGGTGCGCACCCCGCCCGCGGGCACGTCCAGGTCCCGGGGCAGGATCCCGCCCACCCGGTCCAGGGCGGCCCCGTCCAGCACGTACCCGGCGCACATTCCGGTGCAGCGGGACAGGGAGCCCGCCATCGAGTCGCGCCAGTCGGCGACGGTCACGTCACGGGGCGCCCCGGTAGCCACGATCGCCAGTCTGCGCAGGGGATCGCGCACGCTGGAGATCAGCGCCGCCACGTCGGCGTCGTCGCGCCCGCGCACGATCCGCGGCGTGGAGTGCAGGGGATGGGCGCCGTCGTGCGCTGCGACCGCCTCCAGCAGCATGCGCGCCGCCTCGGGCGGCATCACGTCCAGGCGGGGGGTGTCCGGGGTGTCGGCGGCGGAGGCGGGGTCGACGGTCATGTCGATCCACACGTAGTTCCACGGCGAGAGCTCGGGGTCCACGACGACGGTGGCCAGGGTCCGCCACACCCCGTCGGCCTTGTCGGACTCCGTGGTCAGCCGCAGGAAGGTGAGCCCCTCGTCGGTGTTCTCGTGCCGCGCGACCAGCGCGCGCGAGCGGTTGCTGAGCTCGTAGCGGCCCGGCGAACCGAAGTCCACGCGCGCGCCCGAGTTGCCGCGTTTGCTCAGCCAGCGGGAGAGGACGGCCGAAGCGACGGCGACGAGATCCCCGTCGTCGTCGTGGACGGCGACGAGCGTGCGGTAGACAAGCGGCAATGAGCCCTCCCGGGTTCCCGTCAGCGGCGGCGGACCCGAGGGCCTGGCCCAGTGTTCCAGAAAGGTTGGCGCTGGCAGAGCCCTCTTTTACCACTGTGTATCAAGGACAGCTCAGGCGCCAGCCGGTTGACCAAAGAACCGTTGACCGGATTGTCATCCCACAGCTCAAACGTTGTACCGACCGTTCACCCAGGGATGTCCGCGTCGTCCACGTGTACACGCCACTCGGCGTGCGGGAAGGCCTCCCGTAGCCGGGTGAGCGCCGCCATGGTGGCGCGGGGCGCCGACAGTCCGGACCGGATGCGCCACAGTGGCCAATGTCCGGTCCCCGGTTGGCAACTGTGGACAAAGCGGCTCTGCCCGGGCGCGGGTTAGCGTCACCGACATGAGCACGCACCCGTTCTGGCTGGCCGGAACCGCCGCGACCGGCGACACCGAGATGACCGTCCGCAACCCCTACACCGGCGAGGTGGCGGGCGTCGTCTCCGTGCCCACCGAGGCCCAGGTGGAGGCCGCCGTCGCCGCCGCGGACGCGGTGGCCGCCCAGGCCGCCGCCCTGCCCGCGCACGTACGCGCCGGGGCCCTCGACCACATCTCCCGGCGCATCGGCGAGCGCGCTGAGGAGATCGCCCAGACCATCACCGCCGAGAGCGGCAAGCCGATCAAGTGGGCCCGCGCCGAGGCCGGGCGCGCGGTCTCGGTGTTCCGCTGGGCCGCAGAGGAGGCCCGCCGGGACAGCGGCGAGCTCCAGCGCCTGGACACCGACCCGGGCGGTACCGGGCGGATGGCCATGGTCCGCCGGGTCCCCAAGGGTCCGGTCCTGGGCATCTCCCCGTTCAACTTCCCGCTCAACCTGGTCGCCCACAAGGTGGCCCCGGCCATCGCGGTGGGCACCCCGGTGATCCTCAAGCCCGCCCCGGCCACTCCGATCACCGCCCTGATCCTCGGTGAGATCCTCGCCGAGACCGACCTGCCCGCAGGCATGTTCTCGGTGCTGCCCATGCCCAACGAGCTGGCTGCCCCGCTGATCACCGACGAGCGCCTGCCCGTCATCTCCTTCACCGGCGGCCCCTTCGGCTGGGAGATCCAGCGGCGCGCCCCGCACAAGCACGTCACCCTGGAGCTCGGCGGCAACGCCGCGGCCGTGGTGCTCGACGACGCCGACCTCGACTGGGCCGCCCAGCGGGTCGCGCTGTTCGGCAACAACCAGGCCGGTCAGGTGTGCATCGGCGTGCAGCGGGTCGTGGTCACCGAGTCCGTCTACGAGGAGTTCCTGCCGCGCCTGGTCAACCAGGTCGAGGCCCTCGGCACCGGGGACCCGGCCGACCCGAAGACCGACGTCGGTCCGCTGGTCGACGAGGCCGCCGCCGAGCGGGTGTCCTCCTGGATCGACGAGGCGGTCGCCGCGGGGGCGCGACTGCTCACCGGTGGCCTCCGTGACGGCGTCACCGTCGCGCCGACCGTCCTGGCGGACGTGCCCGCCGACGCCAAGGTGGTGCGCGAGGAGGTGTTCGGCCCCGTGCTGGTCATCCAGCGGGTCGCCGACACCGACGCCGCCTTCGCCGCGGTCAACGACAGCGATTTCGGCCTGCAGGCCGGGATCTTCACCCGTGACCTGCCCACCGCCTTCCGGGCCCACCGCGAGCTGGAGGTGGGCGGCGTGGTCATCGGCGACGTGCCCACCTTCCGCGCCGACCAGATGCCCTACGGCGGCGTCAAGCGTTCGGGTGTGGGCAAGGAGGGCCTGCGCGCCGCGATGACCGACCTCACCCACGAGCGGGTCCTCGTCCTCACCGGCATCGACCTCTAGGCCGGGGGAGAGCCGGGTCCGGTGGCGGTCGGACCGGGGAGAAGGCGGGGCGGTGGTGACCGGGGATGGCGCCACCGCCCCGCCGTCGCGTTCGGGCACGGGTCGGATCGGGTCGGATCGTCTACAGCTGGTTGGCGTGGTCGAAGAGGCGCTTGGCCTCGGTTCCCAGACGCGGCCCGTACTGCGTGTTGCGGTCGTCGGCGTACTTGAAGCTCACCACCGAGGAGATGGTGCCCTGCCCGGTAGCGGGGTCGAAGCCGGTGAACCAGGGACCGCCGCTGGAGCCCTGGGTCATGGTGCAGCGGACGCCGTTGGCGGTGGTGCCGCCGGTGTCGGGAACCGTGCGGCCGGAGCAGTAGTGCAGGTGGCGGCCGTTGAAGGGCGAGGCTGCCGGGTAGCCGAAGGTGTACACCTGCACCCCGTCGCGGACCCGCTGCTCGGTCCAGGTGTCGAAGGCGATCTTCTGGGCGCCGACCCGGTCCTGCACGCTGGCGCCGCCGTCCCGGTTCAGTACGACCATCGCGAAGTCGTAGCTGTCGTCGGCCCGGTTGGCCCACTGCGGGGCGACCATGAGGTCACGGGCGGTGAACTTGCCGTGCGGGCTGGAGCCGTCGGCGTAACCGGGGACGAAGGTCCAGTTGCGGGCCCAGGAGCCGCGGCCGTCCTTGGCGCAGTGCCCGGCGGTCACCAGGGTGCTGCCGTTGGCGGAGTCCACGACCGACGCCGAACAGGTGAAGTCGCGCCCGTCCATGGTCAGGTACACCTTGCCGGTGGTCCGGCTGACGCGGCCGCCGTCGTTCCAGCGTTCCCCGTCGCTGTCGGGTCGGGCGGCCTGCGGCTCGACCTCGGCGGGGGAGCGGTGCAGGGGTTCGGCGAGCCCGAGAGCCGAGTCGACCAGGCTGGAGATGGGCTGCGCGGCGGCCATCCGGTCGCTGGTCCAGTAGTCGAGGACGGCGGCGTTCTGCTCGTCGGTCACGGCCCCGGTCTGGTGGACGACCCCGTCCATCCGGGTGGCGGCGACCCGACTCTGTTGGACGGGTGTTTCGGGGGCGAGCGAGTCCGGGAGGGCGGCGGAGGCGTGCAGGGCCTGGGTCACGGCCGAGGCCGGGGCGGGCAGGTGGTCGACGAGGGCCAGACCCCCGAGGGCGACCGCGGCGGCGGCCAGCGGCGCGAGGATCTTGCGTGCGGTGGACGAGGTCATGGCCACGATCTTTGCACACTTTGAGTAACTCAATAACTACTTTTAGTTTGTGTCGTGGCTTTCTCGGGAAACGAAGGGCGACCGGCCGACCCTGCGGGAGTTCGGGCCGACCGGCCGCCGGTCTCGTGATTTCCTCCTGGTCGAAAACCGAGGTATCGGTCAAGAGGTAACCGGGGTGTTCACAGGGGTCAGGGTCTAGCCGAGCGGGATCGTCACCTTCGTCGGGTTCTCCTCCGGCGAGGTCACCGTGACACGGTTGCCGATGCGGCTCTCGCTGTCGTAGCGCAGGTCCCTGCTGTCCACCACCACGGCCAGCCGGTGCCCGGCCGGGACGTCCCACACCACCGAGGACATCTCGGTCTCCACCGTCACCGGCTCACCCGGGACGGCGTCGCGCAGCGTGTAGGGGGCGTGGCTCAGCAGGGAGCCGGTCCCGTGGGCGTTGATCGCGTACAGGTACACGAACACCGACTGGTCGGCGGTGGTCGGCGTGACCGTGAACGTCACCTCGGGCACACCGGCCACGCGGACGCCGTCGGGGTAGGCGGGGCTGGTCCACACCGCCGCCCGGTAGCGGTCCACGGTGGGCAGCAGTACTCCGGTGGGCACGTCGAAGAACTGCTGGAGCGCCCCGGACAGAATCACCGTGCCGCTGCGCGCCGTCGTGCCGATGCCGGTGCGGAAACCGTAGTTCCAGCCGGTCGCGGGCTCGGCCTCCATGGCGCCGCTGCTCTGCCAGCGGAGCCAGCTGGTGCTGGGCCGGTCCAGGTAGTACTCGTCGGTCCCGGCGGTCACCGACGGCCAGTCCGCGTGCGAGGTCCAGGCGCCGTTGCCGTTGTTGGGCTTGACGCGCACCGGCTCCTCGGCGTCGATGCCGTTGTCCTCGCCCTTGAGGTGGTGGTCGAACCAGCGGCCCAGGTCCTCCCAGACCTCGTTGGGCAGCCCGACCGCGCCGAACGCCTCGGGGGTGGCGTGGTCGCCGGGGGTGAGCATGAGCCGCTTGTCGCCGGACAGCTCCTCGTAGAAGTCGGCGATGTGCGCGGCCGGGAACATGCCGTCGTTCCAGCCGTGCGCCATCATGACGGCGGTCCCGTTGGCGTTGATCTGGTCCACCTTGGTGGCGGCCGAGCGGTCCGGGGCCATCTCGAGGATGGGGTCGATGTTGCCGCGCCGGTACTCGCGCTCCATCTCCTTGAGCGCCTCGCCCGGGGTGCCGAGCAGGTTCCCGGCCAGGAGCAGCAGCTCGGCGGACTGCACGTCGATGGTCTCGTTCGGGTAGAGCGAGGCCTCCAGGTCGGCCCAGCCGCTCATCGAGCCGACCGCCTTGACCCGGTCGTCCTCGGCTGCGGTGAGCAGGCTGATCCCGCCGCCGTAGGAGATGCCGGCCATACCGATCCGGTCGGCGTCGGCCTCGGTGTTCTCCAGGGCCCAGTCGATGACGGCGCTGGCGTCGGCCCGGTCCTCGGGGCCGGCCACCTCGATGCCGCCGCCGGAGTCCCAGAAGCCGCGCGAGGAGTAGGCGACGACCTGGTAGCCGGACTGCTCGGCCAGTTTCTTGGCCGCTCCGACGTACAGGATGTGCGGGGTCGCCCAGGCGGAGGGCATGACCAGCAGCGGGCGCGGTCCCTCGGCACCGGTGGGGGTGATGACCTTGGCCTTCAGCTCGGTGCCGTCATGGCTGACGATCGTCTCGTAGCTGATGGTCGATGCGATGGTGACCGCGGAGGCGGGCGCCGGGGACAGGGTGGCGACCGCGACGGCGGCCGCCGCCACACAGGAGAGGGAGCGAAGACGCGCGCCGGGGGAGGGGCGCGTACGGACAGGGATCATGTCGGAAACCTCGGCGGGGATGGGGCGGGGAGGTTCCGATGGGCAGTCGCGCCCGCACCATCGGGGGAGGCCGGTGTTCGGTCGCACCGGCGGTGATCGGCGTCTCTCTTTACTGTGAGGTAACTTACTCACGGGTCAAGTTAGGCGATCCCCGTGTCGTTGTAAAGACCCCGTGGCCCCGGTGTGTCCCCTCCGTTTCGCCGGAACTTCGTGCCGTCGCCCCGAGGGGTTGTCCACAGGGCATCGGCGCGGATCGGCCGGGTGCGCGACAATGGACCCGTGCGAGAAGAACAGCAGCGAACAGTAGTGATCCTCGGCTCCACCGGCTCCATCGGAACCCAGGCCGTCGACATCGTCCAGCGCAACCCCGAGCGCTTCCGGGTGGTGGGCCTGGCCGCCGGGGGCGGCCGGGCGGACCTGCTGGCCAAGCAGGCCGTGGACCTGGGGGCCGAACGCGTCGCCGTGGCCGATCCGGCCCGCGCGGCCGAGCTCACCCGCCTCCTCGGCGAGCAGGGCGCCGCCCCCGAGGTGCTGGTCGGCGCCCAGGGCGTGGCTGAGCTGGCCGCTTCCCCCTGTGACGTCGTCCTCAACGGGATCACCGGGGCGCTGGGTCTGGAGTCCACCCTGGCCACGCTGCGCGCCGGGACCACTTTGGCCCTGGCCAACAAGGAATCCCTGATCATCGGCGGGCCACTCGTACGCGATCTGGCCGCCCCCGGCCAGATCGTCCCGGTCGACTCCGAGCACTACGCCATCGCCCAGTGCTTCCCGTACCTGCCCGAGGGTGAGCTCACCAGCCCCGCTCAGGGGCTCGTGCACGCCGGACGGGCAGATGTGCGCCGCCTGGTGGTCACCGCCAGCGGCGGCCCCTTCCGCGGCCGCCGGGCCGAGGAGCTGGCCGACGTCACCCCCGCCGAGGCGCTCGACCACCCCACCTGGAGCATGGGCCCGGTCATCACCGTCAACTCCGCGACCCTGGTCAACAAGGGTCTGGAGGTGATCGAGGCCAACCTGCTCTTCGACGTGCCCTTCGACCGCATCGACGTGGTCGTCCACCCGCAGTCGATCGTGCACTCCATGGTCGAGTACGTGGACGGCACCACCCTGGCCAAGGCCAGCCCGCCCAGCATGATGATCCCGATCGCCTACGGGATCGGCGCCCCCGAACGCGTCCCCGACGCCGCCCCGGGCATGGACTGGACCAAGGCGCAGAGCTGGACCTTCGAGCCCCTGGACGAGGAGGCCTTCCCCGCCGTGCGGCTGGCCGCGGAGGTCGGTGCCGCGGGCGGTACGGCCCCGGCCGTCTACAACGCGGCCAACGAGGAGGCGGTCGACGCCTTCCTGAAGGGAAACCTCGCGTTCCCGGCCATCATGGACACTGTCTCCCAGGTAGTCTCAGAACACCAGCGGACGGAGCGCCCGGGGGCCTCGACCCTGACCCTGGACGACGTGTACGCCGCTGACACCTGGGCCCGAACCCGCGCGCGCGAGCTGCTCACCCGCGGCTGAGGGCCATACTGGCTTGAGGAGAGATACATGGTCGTCCTGCTGACCGTGGTCGGGATCGTCCTGTTCGTGGTGGGACTGCTGTTCTCGATCGCATGGCACGAGCTCGGCCATATGTCCACGGCCAAGATGTTCGGGATCAAGTGCACCGAGTTCATGGTGGGCTTCGGCAAGACGCTGTGGTCGGTGCGCAGGGGCGAGACCGAGTACGGCATCAAGGCCGTCCCGCTCGGCGGCTTCGTGCGGATGGTCGGCATGCTGCCGCCCGCCAAGCGCGCGGAGGGCGGCGGCGCCAAGAAGATGTCCCGCTGGCGGGCGATGGCCGAGGACGCCCGCGAGGCCTCCTACGTGGAGCTGTCACCCGAGGACCAGGACCGGCAGTTCTACCAGCGCGCCCCCTGGAAGCGCCTGATCGTCATGTTCGCCGGTCCGGGCATGAACCTCATCCTCGCGGTGATCCTGCTGGCCGTGCTCTTCATGGGGATCGGCGTGCACAAGGAGACCCCGCAGATCGGCCAGCTGCGCGAGTGCATCGTGCCCGCCGGGGTCACCGCCACCGAGTGCACCGACGAGTTCGACCGCACCCCCTCCTACGAGGCCGGGCTGGAGCCGGGTGACCTCATCCTCTCCATCGACGGCGAGCGCACCGAGGGCGCCAACGTCAACAGTCAGATCCGCCAGTCCCTCGGCCCCACCGAGTTCGTGATCGAACGTGACGGCGATCGCTTCACCACCGACATCGACATCGTCGAGAACGAGCTGCCCGCCCGGGACGCGGACGGCAACATCGTCTACGAGCTCGACGAGAACGGAAACCACGTCTACGACGAGCAGGGCCGCCGGGTCGCCGCCACCGAGGTCGTGGGCTTCCTGGGGGTCATCTTCGTCCAGGAGCGCCAGGCCCTGACCGTGGGGGAGTCGGTCTCCGAGGTCGGCACCATGCTGGTCAACGTCGGCGAGGCGATCATCGCCCTGCCCAGCCGGGTTCCCGAGGTGTTCGGCGCCGCTTTCCTGGGCGAGCAGCGCACCGAGGACTCCCCCGTGGGCATCGTCGGTATCTCCCGCATCGGCGGTGAGATCATGTCGCAGGGCCTGCCGGTGATCGACACCGTCGCGATCATGCTCAGCATCCTGGCCAGCGTCAACCTCTTCCTCTTCGCCTTCAACATGCTGCCGATCCTGCCGCTGGACGGCGGGCACATGGTCGGGGCGATCTGGGAGTCCATCAAGAAGTGGACCGCCAGGATCTTCCGACGACCGGACCCGGGGCCGGTGGACGTGGCGCTGCTGACCCCGGTGGCATACGTGATCGTGGCCTGTTTCCTGGTGTTCAGCGTCATCCTGCTCGTGGCCGACCTCATCAATCCGGTCCGATTGTTCGGTTGACGCAAGGCTGAACTCTTCGGGGTGGTCTCCGGGGTGCCCGGGGCCGCCCCGAGTTCGTCTTCGGTGAATGAACCCCGTTGAACTGGTGTGAGTGGGGCCACGACGGTCCGAGCGTCTTCTCAAAGGCGGGTAACCTTGGGGTCGCGTTCCGGGAACGCCGCCGCGGTTCAGGCCGCCCAGCCGGAGCACCCGAACGCGGCTCCGGGCGCTGTTCCGGGCGCCCTTCTCCACGAACCGGACGACATCAAGTGCCGCCCCCCTCTCCGGCGGCAGACGAGGTGAATCAAGCGTGACCATCGATCTCGGTATCCCCGCCACCCCGCCGCGCCCGCTGGCGACCCGGCGCAAGACCCGGCAGATCATGGTCGGGAACGTCCCCGTCGGCGGGGACGCCCCGGTTTCCGTGCAGTCGATGACGACCACCCGCACCTCCGACATCAACGCGACCCTGCAGCAGATCGCCGAGCTGACCGCCTCCGGCTGTCAGATCGTCCGGGTGGCCGTGCCCACCAACGACGATGCCGACGCGCTGCCGATCATCGCCAAGAAGTCGCAGATCCCGGTGATCGCCGACATCCACTTCCAGCCCAAGTACGTGTTCCAGGCCATCGACGCCGGCTGTGCGGCCGTGCGTGTCAACCCGGGCAACATCAAGAAGTTCGACGACAAGGTCGCCGAGATCGCCAAGGCCGCCGGTGACGCCGGGACCCCGATCCGGATCGGCGTCAACGCCGGTTCGCTCGACAAGCGCCTGCTCGCCAAGTACGGCAAGGCCACCCCCGAGGCGCTGGTGGAGTCCGCGCTGTGGGAGTGCTCGCTGTTCGAGGAGCACGGCTTCCACGACATCAAGATCTCGGTCAAGCACAACGACCCGGTCGTGATGGTCAACGCCTACCGCCAGCTGTCGCAGGCCTGCGACTACCCGCTGCACCTGGGCGTCACCGAGGCCGGTCCGGCCTTCCAGGGCACCATCAAGTCCGCCGTGGCCTTCGGGGCCCTGCTGTCGGAGGGGATCGGCGACACCATCCGCGTGTCCCTGTCCGCCCCGCCCGCCGAGGAGGTCAAGGTCGGCGCGCAGATCCTGGAGTCCCTGGGCCTGCGCGAGCGCGGTCTGGAGATCGTCTCCTGCCCGAGCTGCGGCCGCGCCCAGGTGGATGTGTACACGCTCGCCGAGGAGGTCACCGCCGGGCTGGAGGGCCTGGAGGTGCCGCTGCGGGTGGCTGTCATGGGCTGCGTCGTCAACGGTCCGGGTGAGGCGCGTGAGGCCGACCTGGGCGTGGCCTCGGGCAACGGCAAGGGCCAGATCTTCGTCAAGGGCGAGGTCATCAAGACCGTCCCCGAGTCCAAGATCGTGGAGACCCTCATCGAGGAGGCCATGCGCATCGCCGAGGAGATGGGCGAGGCCGGTATCGAGGGCGAGCCCAGCGTCTCCGTGGCGAGCTGACCCGCACCAGCGTGTCCAGCGGGCTTGACCCGCGGTTGAGGCTTCCGAGGGGAGCACGGCGAGTGGCCGTGCTCCCCCTTTGCTTCTCCAGGAGGACTCGGGCTGTTCCAGGAACACTCGGCGACCATGGTCGCTTACACCTACCGGCGATGCGCAGTCATCGAAACCCGGGCCATCGAAACCCAGGTCGTCGAACCCCAGTCGTGGGAACCCGGCCGCGTCCTCGCAGGTCACGCGGGAGTGGTCACATTGGGTCACTTCATATGACATGAATCACGGTCGCGTGCGTTTTCTTGCGCCGATACGCATGATTCCGCTGGATAAAGCGGACAAATGCAACAAATTTGGGTCATGTTACTCAGGCAACACCATTAACGTTGCCTAGGGCACATTTGGGGTGCCGTTGGTTCGAGACGGCGCCGATCCGGTGCGCCCGCCCCGCAGAACGTCGAGGAGTCAATTCGTGGTGGACCAGAAGACCCCCGCGCAGGTGAGCGCGGCAGCGCCCACGCTCGGGCAACGCCTGAGCCGGCGCAAGCCGGTCGAGAAGCTGGTGGCCGAGACCGAGAGCGGCAGCGGACTGCGCCGTACCATGGGTTTCTGGCAGCTGTCCATGATCGGTATCGGTGCCACCCTGGGCACCGGCATCTTCGTCGTCCTCGGTGAGGCCGTCCCGATCGCCGGGCCCGCCGTCATCCTGGCGTTCGTCCTTGCCGGTGTGACCGCGCTGTTCTCCGCGCTCGCCTACGCCGAGATGGCCGGGATGATCCCCGCCTCCGGCTCGGCCTACTCCTACAGTTACGCCACCATGGGCGAGTTCATGGCCTGGGTGTGCGGCTGGTGTCTGATGCTGACCTACGGCGTCTCCGTCGCCGCGGTCGGCGTCGGCTGGGGCCAGTACATCAACGAGCTCCTGCAGCTGACCACGGGCCTGTCGCTGCCCGGCGCGTTCCTGGCCGGACCCCTCGAGGGCGGCGTGATCAACGTGCCCGCCGCCATCGTGGTCCTGTTGTCGATGTTCGCCCTGCTCGCCGGGGTCCGTGAGAGCACCCGCGTCAACGCCGTCATGGTCGCCATCAAGGTCGCCGTGCTGGTGATGTTCGTGGCCATCGCGATCACCGCCGTCCAGGACGGCAACTTCGCCCCGTTCATGCCGATGGGCATGGCCGGTGTCTCCGCCGCCGGTGCCACCCTGTTCTTCTCCTACATCGGTTTCGACTCCGCCTCCACCGCCAGTGAGGAGGCCAAGAACCCGCAGCGCGACCTGCCGCGCGCCATCATGTTCTCGATGATCGTGGTCACCGCGATCTACTGCCTGGTGGCCTTCAGCGCGGTCGGCGCCCTCAACTGGGAGCTGTTCGCCGAGGGGCAGACCTCCCTGGCAGGCATCCTGACCGTCGTTACCGGCACCCCGATCTGGGCGGTCATCTTCGCGGCCGGCGCCGTCCTGGCCCTGGCCAGCGTCGTCCTGGTCGTGCTCTACAGCCAGACCCGCATCCTCTTCGCGATGTCGCGCGACGGCCTCATCCCCAAGGCCTTCTCCAAGGTCGACGCCAAGGGCACCCCGCGCACCAACACCATCATCACCTCGGTGTTCATCGCCCTGCTGGCCGCGCTCATCCCGCTCGGCCCGCTCGCCGACGCCACCGCGATCGGCACGCTCTTCGCCTTCGCCCTGGTCAACGTGGCCGTCCTGGTGCTGCGCAAGAACCGCCCCGACCTCAAGCGCGCCTTCCGGATGCCCGGCGCTCCGGTCACCCCGGTCCTCGGCGTCCTGGCCTGCGCCTACCTGATGTTCAGCATGTCGCTCAGCGTGTGGATCGCCTTCGGCGTCTGGCTCGCGATCGGCCTGGTCATCTACTTCGGCTACAGCATGCGCCGCTCCGCGCTGGAGACCGAGCCGACCGTCGAGGTCCGCTCCTAGCCAGCTCCTGAGCAGCGACCGCGCCCGCCTCAGAATCAGCGCGGTGGGCTCGGACACAGGGCGGGGCCGGCGGAATCCCCGGCCCCGCCCTCGCGTTCTGCCTGGGGGCGAAGGACCGCGGCCCCGGGGTCGAAGGCGGAGATCCAAGGGTAACGAGCGCGAATTCGCGCACCCGCGCAACGAACCACGGTGGTCCGGTGCGAACTCGCAACAGAGTGCACACCCCACACACCGATCCCACGCCCTGCTCCACTTAGAGTGGACGCGGCTGACCAGCGACGACACACCGGGAGGTGCACAGCGATGCCCACACCACTGCGCGTGGCCCTCGACCAGGGCACGGGACGCAGCGGCGACACCGCCTCCTCCCTGGTCCGGCTCCGCGAGCGGGCCCGCACGGCCGCGGCCGAGGGCGCCGAGCTCCTGATCACCCCCGAGATGTCGATGACCGGCTACAACATCGGGGAACGGGTCGCGAAGCTGGCCGAGCCCGCCGACGGGCCGCTCTTCGAGGCGGCCTCCCGGATCGCCGCCGAGAGCGGCGTCGCGATCGTCTACGGCTTCCCTGAACTGGCCGACGGGAACGTCTACAACGCGGTGCGGCTCGTGGACGCCACGGGGGCCTCCCGCGCGCTCTACCGCAAGACCCACCTGTTCGGCGACCTGGACCGGAACCTGTTCAGCGCCGGTGACGACCTGGTCGTCCAAGCGGACCTCGGCGCCCACCGGATCGGCTTCCTCGTCTGCTACGACGTGGAGTTCCCCGAGGCCGTGCGCGCGCACGCGCTGGCCGGGACCACCTTCCTCGTCGTGCCCACCGCCCTGATGGGCCCGAACACCTCGGTGGCCACCCTCCTCGCCCCGGCCCGGGCCATGGAGAACCAGATCCACCTAGCCTACGTGAACCGCTGCGACACCGAGGCGGAGCTCGACTACGTGGGCCTGAGCACGCTGGTGGGCCCCGACGGCACCGAGCTGCTGCGGGCCGGGCCCACGGAGGAGCTACTGGTCGGCGCGGTCGACCCGGCCGCCACCGAGCTGTCCCGCGCTGAACTCTCCTACCTGGGTGACCGCCGCCCGGAGCTGTACCCCGAGCCCGCGGCCGCCACCCGCTCCTGACACCTCTCAGCCAGTACCTCTCACCCACCACCACACCCATCCCCGGTGAAACCCAGCCCAGCGAAGGAGGGCCTTCATGACGTCTGCCGTGCCCACGGCCGCCGGTAGCGCGCCCGCTACCGACACCCCGGCCAACGACCGTCCGCTGACCATGTCCGGTCCCGACTTCCCGTTCGCCTACGACGAGTTCCTGGCGCACCCGGCCGGGCTGGGCCAGGTTCCGGCCGAGCACCACGGCACCGAGGTCGCGGTGATCGGTGGCGGTCTGTCCGGCATCGTCACCGCCTACGAGCTCATGAAGATGGGCCTCAAGCCGGTCGTGTACGAGGCCGACCGCATCGGCGGCCGCCTGCGCACCGAGCGCCTGCCCGGCGCCCCCGCCGACGTGGTCGCCGAGATGGGCGCGATGCGCTTCCCGCCGACCTCCACCTCCTTCTGGCACTACTCGGACCGGATGGGCCTGACCACCAGCCCCTTCCCGAACCCGCTCTCCGCGGCCACCCCGAGCACCGTCGTCGACCTCAAGGGCGAGTCGCACTACGCGACCCACCTGGACGACCTGCCCGAGGTCTACCGCGAGGTGGCGCGCGCCTGGGACCAGACCCTGGAGAGTGTCGAGCACACCCGCATGCAGAAGGCGATCCGCGAGCGCGACGTCGCCACCCAGAAGGAGATCTGGAACCGGCTGGTCGAGAAGCTGGACAACCAGACCTTCTACGGCTTCCTGTGTGAGTCCCCGGGCTTCTCCTCCTTCCGCAACCGCGAGGTCTTCGGCCAGGTGGGCTTCGGTACCGGAGGCTGGGACACCGACTTCCCCAACTCCATCCTGGAGATCCTGCGGGTCACCTACACCGGCGCGGACGACGACCACATGGGCATCGTCGGCGGTGTGGACCAGCTCCCGCTGCGCCTGTGGGAGGACGCCCCGGACAAGCTCGTGCACTGGGCGCAGGGCACCTCCCTGGCCGCGCTGCACGGCGGTGACCCGCGCCCGGCCGTGACCGCGCTGCGCCGGACCGCCGCCAAGGGGAACCCGGCGGGCAACATCACCGTCACCGACTCCTCCGGCTCGACCCGCACCTACGCGGCCGCGGTGTTCACGGCGCAGTCCTGGATGATGCTGTCCAAGATCGACTGCGACGACGACCTGCTGCCGATCGACCACTGGACGGCGATCGAGCGGACCCACTACATGGAGTCCTCCAAGCTGTTCGTCCCGGTGGACCGCGCGTTCTGGCGGGACAAGGACCCGGAGACCGGCCGCGACGTGATGAGCATGACGCTCACCGACCGGATGACCCGGGGCACCTACCTGCTGGAGGGTGAGGACCCGGACGGCCCCGCGGCGATCTGCATGTCCTACACCTGGTGCGACGACTCGCTCAAGTGGCTGCCGCTCTCGGGCAACGAGCGGCTGGAGGTCATGCTGGCCTCGCTCGGCAAGATCTACCCGGGCGTGGACATCCGC
Organism: Nocardiopsis exhalans; assembly: GCF_024134545.1. GTDB lineage: Bacteria > Actinomycetota > Actinomycetes > Streptosporangiales > Streptosporangiaceae > Nocardiopsis > Nocardiopsis exhalans. The sequence continues at coordinate 6,149,009 of NZ_CP099837.1, read as the reverse complement.
TCCCACATCACCGGCGATCCGGTCACCGTGTCCTGGGAGGACGAGCCCTACTTCATGGGCGCGTTCAAGGCCAACCTGCCGGGCCACTACCGGTACCAGCGCCGCCTGTTCACCCACTTCCACCAGGCGGACCTGGATGAGCGCCACCGCGGGCTGTTCCTCGCGGGCGACGACGTGTCCTGGACCGCCGGCTGGGCCGAGGGTGCGGTGCAGACCGCCCTGAACGCGGTGTGGGGCGTCATGCACCACTTCGGCGGCCAGACCGACCCGAGCAACCCGGGCCCGGGCGACCGCTTCGACGAACTGGCCCCGGTCACCCTCCCGGAGGACTAGGGCCAGAGCCGAGGCCCCTGAGGGGCCTCTCCCCGGACCCCGGAAGCGTTCCCTGACGGCGCTACCGGGGTCCTTCGCTGTGCCTACCTGCTCTCTTGTTCCGGTTCCCAGTCCCAGAACCGTGAAGGCGCATCCCCCGGGCCACCCCAAGGCAGCCCCCGCGACGTCAGGCGCTCTGGTCGCCGCCCGAACCTCCTAGGACAGGTCGGCGGCTCCGGCGAGGATGGGCTGGTCGACCAGGCGGGACAGCACCAGGGTGCTCTTGGTGCGCACCACGAAGGGTTCGGCGCCGATGCGCTCGATGACCTCTTCCAGGTGCTGGGTGTCGCGGGCGCGGACCTGCACTATGGCGTCGGCCTCCCCGGTGACCGTGCACGCCGAGGTGATCTCCGCGTAGCTGGCCAGGCCGATGCGGATCTCGCTGGGTGAGGTGCGCGCACGGCAGTAGAGCTCGATGAAGGCCTCGGTGGTCCAGCCGATCGCCTGGGGTTCGACGACCACGGTGAAACCGCGGACGGCGCCGGACTCCACCAGGCGGTCCACCCGGCGCTTCACAGCGGACGGGCTGAGACCGACCTCGCCGCCGATCTCCGCGAAACTCATCCGCGCGTCCGCGCCGAGTATCGCGATGATCCGCTCATCGACACGATCAAGCCGCATTATGCCCCTTTGTCCATGTCTGATCCGACCAGGGCACATGTTACCGGGGGAGTACTCAGATGGGGTCCGTGTCGCTTCCCATGATTACATTCGGTGATGGAGACAATGCATGGGGACAACACGGTAGTCATCGGGGGTAATCGAGTGCGATCAACAGGCACGCAGTGGGCCGCTGTCTCCGCCGGGGTGCTCCTGGCCTCCCTGATCACCGCGCCGACGGCACAGGCCGCCGAGAACGGGACCGCCGCCGCACCCACCACCCGCATCGACCAGAAGGCGGTCGGCTGGCAGCCCTGTGAGGACCTCGACCCGGTCGGTGACGCCAAACTCGAGTGCGCGACCATCACCGTCCCCTTGGCCCGGACCACCGGCGGGGAACGCGTCAACGACCTCGCCGAGACCGTGGAGATCGCCCTGTCCCGCGTCCGCGCCACCGGCACCGCCGAACACACCATGCTGGTCAACCCCGGCGGACCCGGCAGCGCCGGACGCATGTGGGCCGCGCACACCCACAACCGCATGCCCGCGGAACTCCGCGAGACCTATGACGTGGTCGCCTTCGACCCGCGCGGTATGGGCGCCTCCACCCCCTCCGTCACCTGCGACCCCGGCTTCTTCACCCCCGTCCGCAAGGACACCGTTCCAGCCGACGCAGCCGAGGAGGACGCCCTGCGCCAGGACGCCGAGGCCTACGCCACCGCCTGCGCGGAGGGCGCCGGACCGCTCCTGGACCACATGCGCACCGAGGACACCGCGCACGACATGGACGCCATCCGGATCGCCCTCGACCTCGAACAGGTCGACTACCTCGGCTACTCCTACGGCAGCTACCTCGGCACCGTCTACTCCTCCCTCTACCCGGACAGCGTGCGCGCCGTGATCCTGGACAGCGTCGTCAATCCGGACAACCCCTGGTACGAGAGCAACCTCGTGCAGAGCCGCGCCCTGGACCGCGCCGCTCACAACTTCTTCGCCTGGGTCGCCCGCCACGACGACACCTACGGCCTGGGCACCCACCGCGAGGCGGTCGCCGACGCCTACTACGACCTGCGCGCCGAACTGCGTGAGAGCCCCCTCGACGACACCGTCGGCCCCACCGAACTCGAGGGCGCCGTCATCGTCGTCGCCTACAGCGGCAATGTCTGGCCCGCCGTCGCCGGGGCTCTGGCCGCACAGGTCAACGACGACGACCCGGCCCCGCTACTGGCCCTGCACGACTCCTACGGGGACGACGCCGACAGTGACCCCGGCTATGGCGGCTACCTCGCGGTCCAGTGCACCGACGCCGAGTGGCCCGGTGACTGGCAGGCCTGGCGCGCGAACGCCGAAGCGGTCCACGAGGACGCGCCCTTCATGGGGTGGCACAACATCTGGTACAACGCGCCCTGTGTCACCTGGGAAGGCGAGTCCGCCCCCTGGTTCCAGATCGGCGACGGACCCTACGAACACCCCGCCTACGACGGAGACGTGCTCATCGTGCACGCCACCGGCGACGGCGCCACCCCGGTCGAGGGCTCCCACGCCCTGCGGGGCCGCCTGCCCGGCTCCTCCCTGGTCATCGAGGACGGCGGCATCACCCACGGCGTCGCCCTCACCGGCAACACCTGCGTCGACGAGACCGTCTTCGCCTACCTCCAGGACCTGACCCTGCCCGAACGCGGGGTCGAAGGCCCCGACCTGACCTGCGACGCACGGCCCGAACCCCAGCCGCGCACCGCACAGAGCGCCCCCCACGCGCCGGTGGACCGCCTCGGCCCGATCGGACTCGAAACGACCAGGTGAGACCGGACAGCGAAATCACTCAGTGGAGACGGTCTAATAGGCTGGAATCGGCGCGAATTCGTCGTGGGCCCACGAACCGCTCCGGCATCCCGCCGGACACGGTGACCGGGTAGATGGGGGAGATGCGATGCTGCGGACCTCGGCGGTTCGAATCCTTGGCGAACGCGACAGGGAGGCCGTCCGCGAGCTACTCGACGCCGACCCGGTGGGCAACGTCTTCGTCGCCTCGCGCCTGATGACCACCGGGATCTCCGGCGGCGGCGTGGGCGCCGAGGTCTGGGGCCACATGGAGCGCGGCAGGCTCACCGCCCTGTGTTATTCGGGTGCCAACCTCGTCCCGGTCAACGCCGGACCCACCGCCGTGCGCAGCTTCGCCGACCACGCCCGCTGGCGCGGCCGCCGCTGCTCTTCGATCGTCGGTCCGGTGGAGGCGGTCAACGACTTCTGGCAGCAGGTCACCCCCGCCTGGGGGCCCGCCCGCGCCATCCGCGCCAGCCAACCCGTCCTGGAGATCGACGGTCCGCCCTCCGTCGAACCCGACCCGCTGGTCCGCCGGGTCCGCATCTCCGAGATCAACACCCTGGTGCCCGCCTGCGTCGCCATGTTCACCGAGGAGGTCGGCGTCCCACCGGACTCCGGCGACGGCGGAGCCCTCTACCGCGCCCGCGTCGAGGAACTGGTCCGCACCGGCCGCGCCTTCGCCCGGATCGAGAACGGCCGCGTGGTCTTCAAGGCCGAGATCGGGGCCGTCACCCAGCACGTCTGCCAGATCCAGGGCGTCTGGGTCCACCCGGAGCTGCGCGGCCAGGGCCACTCCACCGCGGGCATGGCCGCCGTGGTCAACTACGCGCTGGCCGAGATCGCGCCCCGGGTGACGCTGTACGTCAACGACTTCAACACTCCGGCCCGGGCCGCCTACCAACGGGTGGGCTTCCGCCAGGTCGGGGAGGTCATGTCCGTGCTCTTCTGAAGGCGCTGCCGGGAAGTGCGGCGAACTCGGGGCCGTCACCGCCGTCCAGGCGCAGAAGCCGGACCGGTGGGACGAGTGGCATTCCTGACAGATCACAGTCAGATTGGCGACTGGGCAGGAAACGGGACAGGCGACCCTGGGTAGCGTGGACGCGCTCCTCCCGCCGCTTCCCCCCACAGAGAGACCCGATGCTCCGAAACCCGACCGGCCGCGCACGCCTGGGTCTGGCCCTCCTCCTCGCCATGCTGACGGTGCTGGGCCCGCTCAACATCGACATGTACCTCCCGGCCTTCCCGGAGATCTCGGCCGACCTCGGCGCCAACGCCTCCCAGGTGCAGCTGAGCCTCACAGCCTGCCTGGTCGGTCTCGCAGTGGGCCAGGTGGTCATCGGCCCGATCAGCGACGCCCGGGGGCGCCGGGGGCCGCTCCTGCTCTGCATCGCCCTGTTCGTCCTGGCATCGGCGCTGTGCGCCCTCGCCCCGAACACCGCCGTGCTCGTGCTGGGCCGTTTCCTCCAGGGCTTCACCGCCAGCGCCGGCGTGGTGCTCTCCCGCGCAGTGGTCCGCGACGTCTTCGACGGGGCCGCGCTCACCCGCTTCTTCGCTCTGATCATGGTGGTCGTCGCGGTCGCACCCATGGTCGCCCCCGTCGTCGGCGGCGGAGTCCTGCTGCTGCCCTCCGCGACCTGGCGGAGCATCTTCTGGACCCTGGCCCTGCTCGGCGCGGCGATCGTCCTGGTCGTGGCCCTGCGCCTGCCCGAGACCCTGCCCGCCGAACGGCGCATCCCCAGCACTCTCGGCGGGAGCCTGCGCACCATGGGCGTCCTCCTGCGTGACCGCCGCTACCTCGGCTACACCCTCATCGTGGGGTTGCTGCACGGCGGCAGCTTCGCCTACGTCGCCGGAACGCCCTTCGTCTATCAGGACCTGTACGGGGTGTCCCCGCAGGTCTTCGGCTTCCTCTTCGGCGTGAACGGCATCGCGATCATCCTCGGCAGCGCCGCCGTAGGCCGTCTCAGCGAACGTTTCGGAGAGCGCTCCCTCCTCGCTCTGGCCGTGACCGTGGCGGTGGCCTCCACCGCGGTGGTGTTCACCACGGCCTTCCTCCAGGGCCCGCTGGTGCTCCTGGTCGTGCCGATCTTCGTCTACATGACCTGCATGGGCATGGTCCTCACGGGGTCCTTCGCCCTGGCCATGGAAGGTCAGGAGAACCGGGCCGGGAGCGCGAGCTCTCTGCTTGGGGCCTTCCCGATGATCATCGGCGCCGCGGTCGCCCCCATGGTCGGCCTGGACGAGTCCACGGCGATCCCGATGGGGCTATTGCTGTTCGGCAGCTCCGCCCTGGGCTTGCTGGTCATGATGACGATGACCCGGCCGCCCGCCAGAGCCACTGTCCCCGAATCCGATCCCCACCCCTGACCCGAGGTGCCCAGGCTCCGCTCACCTCGGCATGTCCAACGACAAGCCCCAGTAGCGAGGCTCCTTGTCTCCCGAGCTCGGCGGACAAAGCGACACGTGTCCCGGTTGGTTGCCGCCGGGCTCCCTTCGTTGTGTGCGGTTCCTCGGGTTCCCCCGTTTCCCGCCGCTTGATGGTGGCCGTCTGCGCTGCGCGCGTCAAGGTCGTTCGTCCTCGCTTCGCTGCGGGCGCTCCACCTTGACCCGCTTCGCTGCGACGGCGGTTGGCGGCTGTCGGGAAACGGGGGAGGTGTGGTCCGGGGTGGCAGACGGGCCGGGCCCTGACGGGGCCCAACGGCAACGGCAACGGCCAACTGCGCGGCCTTCGGCCGGTGCCCTCCCCACGCCGGAGCCCACCGCCTGGACGTGTCGCGGCCGGTCAAGGTGAGCAACGAAAAGCCGCAGCGAAGGCCCCGGTCTCCCCAGCCCTGCGCGGACCGGTTCGCGTGTCGCGGCCGGTCACTCGCCCGGACGGAAAAGCGGCAGCGAGGGAAGCAGCCTCCCCAGCTCTGCGCGGATCGGGTCGCGTGTCGCGGCCGGTCATGCGTGCCATCGGACACCCGGTGGCGAGGCTGGGGTTCAGCGCTGTGGTGTTGGCCCTGGGGAAGCCAGGGTGTCCGTAACCTGCGCCTGGGGGCTGTCCGCTGCTTCCGAAACCCCCTCATCCCCGGTGATCTTGCTACCAGAAGCAAGTTCGGCGCTGAACTTGCTTCTGGTAGCAAGATCATCTTCGGGAAAGGGGCCGAAACCGTGCTCGGGGCCTGGGGGTGCTCCCTCCTTCGCTGCCGCTTTTCGTTGCCCGCCTTGACCGGCCGCGACACGTGGCCCGATCCGCTCCGGGCTGGGGAAGGCACCGGCCGAAGGCCGAGGTAGTTGGCCGTTGCCGTTGGGCCCTTTGGCCCCTTTGGGGGCCGTTCGCGACCCCGACCACACCTCCCCCGTTTCCCGACAGCCGCCGTCGCAGCGAAGACGGCAACCATCAAGCGGCGGGAAACGGGGGAACCCCACCACGCCAGTCCAGGCCAGGTTCCCAGCGGGAAACTCGAAAAGCGAGGGGCCGGATGCGTATCCGGCCCCTCATACCTGCTCTTTCAACCCAACCCTTACGGGCTAGCCCTCGGTCAGCCGGTCCCGCAGCCGTTCGTCGACGTCCAGGCCCAGCCGCTCCGGGGCGCCCGGGAAGGACAGTTCGAAGTCCGGGGTGTCGGCGATCAGCGCACGCGTGTACTCGTGCTGCGGCGACGACATCACCTCGCCCACCGGCCCGTACTCCACGATCTCGCCCTTGTTCAGGATCGCCACCCGGTCGGCGATGTTGGAGACCAGGGCGATGTTGTGCGTGACGAACAGCAGGGACATGCCCTGGTCCTGGAGGTTGCGCAGCAGCTTCACGATCTCCGCCTGCACCGAGACGTCCAGCGCTGACGTGATCTCGTCGCACACCAGCAGGTCCGGGCCGGTCGCCACCGCGCGTGCGATGCACACGCGCTGGCGCTCGCCACCGCTCAGCTGTTCGGGGAAGCGGTCGGCGTAGGACGCGGGCAGCGCGGCCCGCTCCAACGCCTCGGCCACCACACCGTCCGGGTCCGCCGGCCTGCCCACCAGGTGCCGGTACGGGCCCAGGATCTGGTCCCGCACCCGCTTGCGCGGGTTCAGGGCCTCGTACGGGTTCTGGAACACGTACTGCACCCGCCGCCGCTGCTCCGCCGTACGGCGGTAGCTGCTGGTGGCCAGCGGAACCCCGTCGAAGAGGATCTCCCCGGTGAACTGGTGGTGCAACCCCGCCACCGAACGCGACAGGGTCGTCTTGCCCGAACCCGACTCGCCCAACAGCGCCACGCACTCGCCCCGGGAGACCGACACGTTGATCCCCGTCAGCACCTGGGTACGCCCGTACCCCGCGGCCAGGTCGGAGATCCGCAGCAGCGGCTCCTCCTCCTCGGGCTCGGCCTCCTCGTGCCCGGACGTCTTCAGCAGCGGCACCGCCATCAGCAGCTGCCGGGTGTAGGAGTGCTGCGGGTCGGACAGCACGTCCGAGGCCCGCCCGCGCTCCACGACCTCGCCCCGGTACATCACCGCGATGTCGTCGGCCAGGTCGGCGACCACGGCCATGTCATGGCTGATGTACACACCGGCGGTCCCGTAGTCGCGGGTCATCGACCGGATGGTCTCCAGCACGTGCGCCTGCGTGGTCACGTCCAGGCCGGTGGTCGGCTCGTCGAGCACGATCACGTCCGGTCGGCCCACGAACGCCATCGCGATCGCCACCCGCTGCTGCTGCCCGCCGGACAGCTGGTGCGGATACCGGCGCAGGAAGGCGTCGTCGTCGGGCAGCGCCACCTCGCGCAGGACCTCGCGGACCCGCTCCATGACCTCCGCCCCCGAAAGCGAGGCGTCGTGCAGGGCCTCGCTCAGCTGCACACCCAGCCGCAGGGCCGGGTTCAGCGCCGAGGCGGGCGACTGCGGGATGTAGGCCACCGCGCGGCCGCGCAGCTCCCGTACGCCCCGCTCGGTGAGACCCGCCAGGTCCTTGTCGCCGACCAGCACATGGCCGTCGACGATTTCTGTGCCGCGCTTGCAGTGAGCGAGCAGGGACAGCCCCAGGGTGGTCTTGCCCGAACCGGACTCGCCCACCAGGCCGAGGATCTCGCCCCGCTTGACGGTGATGGACACACCACTGATGATCTCGACGTCCGAGGGGCGCCCGATCACCGTGAGCCCGTCCACCACCAGCACTGTCTCGTCGTCGCCGGAGCCGTAGTACCCCTCGGAGCCGTGGTACTCCGCGCCCTCGTAGTTCTCGTTCCCGGTCACTTCTCGACCCCCCGGTCGATACCGATCGCCGCACGGGAGAGCCCGTCGGTGATGAGGTTGGCGCCGACGGTCAGCACCGCGATCGCCGTCACGGGCAGTGCCACCGCCCACGGCTGGATCGCCATGCCCTGGCGATTCTCGTTGATCATCAGGCCCCAGTCCGCCGTCGGCGGCTGCAGGCCCATGCCGAGGAAGCCGAGCACGGCCACCACGCCGATGGAGTAGGTCAGGCGCAGGCCCAGCTCCACCAACAGCGGGCTGGTCACGTTCGGCAGGATCTCCACCGTCATGATCCGCCAGCGCGGCAGCCCGATCGCCTCGGCCGCCTTCACGTAGTCCTGCTCGATCACCTTGCGGGTGGCCTCGCGGATCACCCGGGCCACCCGTGGCATGTGCGAGACCGCGATGACCGCGACGATCAGCCACACCTTCGGGCCGATGATCGACATCACCAGCAGCGCCGCGATCAGCTGCGGGAAGGCCAGCAGCACGTCGTTGGTCCGCATGAGGACGTCGTCCACCCAGCCGCGTCGGTAACCGGCGATGATGCCGATCACCGTTCCGGCGGCCACACCGATACCGGCGGCGGAACCGGCCAGCAGGAGCAGTGTCCACCCGCCCCACAGGAACCGGGTCAGCACGTCACGGCCGCGGTTGTCACCGCCGAACAGGGCGTCGTCCACGCCCGTCTCGAACGGCTTGGCCACGAACTCGGTCGGGGTGTAGGGGGCCACGAACGGCCCCACCACGGCGATCAGGACGATGAGGCCGGTCAGGACCACACCGACCTTGGTCCGGCCGAACCGCCACGCGGTCCGGAACAGCCCCGGGCGGCGCCGCGCGGGCGTTGTGCTCGTCACGCTTGTCGAAGGTCCACTCATCGGTTCGCGACCCTCACCTTCGGGTTGGCCGCCAGCCCGATCACGTCGGCGATCAGGTTGACCAGGATGTAGACGCCCGCGATGAGCAGGACCACGGCCTGGATCAGCGGCACGTCACGGTTGTCGATGGCGTCCATGAGGACCTTGCCGATACCGGGGAAGTTGAACAGGAACTCGATCGCCACCACGCCGCCGGCCAGCCAGGCCAGCTGGAGGGCGACGACCTGGGCGACCGGGCCGATCGCGTTGGGCGCGGCGTGGCGCCACAGCACCTTGCGCTCGCTCATGCCCTTGAGCCGAGCCTGCTGCACGTACTCGCTCTCCAGGACCTCGATCATCGTCGCCCGCATCATCCGCACGATCGGCGGCGCGACCGCCAGGGCCAGCGTCAGCACCGGCAGCACCCACTGCTCGGGGCCGCCCGCACGGGCGTACACCGACGGGAACAGTCCCAGCCCGCCCGGGCCGAGCAACAGGATCAGCAGGATGCCGACCACGAACTCGGGGATGGACGCCAGGACCAGGGTGCCCATGGAGGACGTGTGGTCGAAGGCGCGGTCCCGGCGCAGGGCGCTGAACGCGCCGACGACCAGCGCGATCGGGGTCGCCACCAGGGCCGCCAGGCCCATCAGGGTCAGTGAGCTCTTCACGGGGCTCGCGAGGTACTCGGCGACGGGCATCCGGTTGGAGAACGAGGTGCCCAGGTCGCCCTGGAGGAGCCCTTGGAGCCACTGCATGTACTGCACGGCAACCGGTTCGTGCAGGTTCAGCTGGTTGCGCAGCGCTTCCAGACGCTCCGGGGTGGCGTCGCGACCCAGGATCAGCTGGGCCGCGTCGCCGGGCAGTGCCTGCGTGGCCGCGAAGACCACGAGGGACACCGCCCAGAGCGTCAGTGCGCCGAAGAAGAGGCGGACGACGATGAGTCGAGTCATGGTGTGCTTTCGGTAGCGGTATGGAGCTTCGGGGGCCTGGGGCCCTCTACTGCTCCATCCACATGGTGTGGAAGGCGTAGGAGCCGAGCGGGTGACCCGAGACCGAGGGGCGCAGGCCGTGCACCGCGACGGTGTGGGCGTCGAGCAGGTTCACGAAGCCCCACACGATGTAGCCGCCCTCCTCGAACTCGATCTCCTGGGCCTTGCGGATGAGCTCGTTGCGCTCGTCCAGGTCGGCGGTCTGACGCGCCTCCTCCAGGTACTCCAGCCACTCCTCGTGCTCGCCCCACATGGTCTCGTTGTAGGGGGCGCCCACGATCGAGCCCTGGGCGGTCTGGGTGATGTAGCCGCGGGCGCTCCAGAAGTCCTGGCCGAAGGGGTAGGGGAAGCCCTCCTCCGGGTTCCAGTAGTCGCTGGAGTTGACCCGGCGCAGGTTGACGGTCACCCCGGCCTCGCGGGCCTGCTCCTGGAAGACCTCGGCGGCGGCGATCACACCGGCGTTGATGTCGGCGGTGACCAGCTCGACCTCCAGGCCGTCCTCGTAGCCGGCCGCGGCCAGCAGGCGCTTGGCCTCGTCGATGTCCTGGTCGCGCTGCTCGAAGTCCTCGGGGTAGGACGGGTCCATCCGCGCGTACATGTCGTTGCCGATCTGGCCGTACCCGGCCAGAGCCTGGTCGATCATCTCCTGGCGGTCGACGATCAGGCGGAAGGCCTGGCGCACGCGGACGTCGTCGAACGGGGCCTCCTCGATGTTCATCGTGAACGGCAGCCACATGCCGGTCTCCGACTCGAGGATGTTCACGTTGGGGTCGGCCTCGATGATGGAGACCTGCGCGTGCGGGACCTGGCTGATCACCTGTACGTGGTTGCTGTTGAGGGCGTTCACGCGGGCGTCGTCGTCGGGGAAGTTGATGATCTCGAGCTTGTCCACGTAGGGCTGGCCCTCGATGTGGAAGCCGTCGTGGCGCTCGAAGACGCTGTACTCGCCGACCTCGAACTCGGAGTACTTGAAGGGGCCGGCGCCGATCGGGTTCGCCGGGTCGTAGCCCTCCGGAACGATGCAGTTGTAGTACTCGGCGAGCGCCTCGGGCAGGGTGACGAAGGGCTCTTCGGTGCGGATGATCATGGTGCGCTCGTCGACGATCTCGCTCGCGTCCAGGTCGACGCCCTCGAGGTCGCCCGCGCCGCGCTGGGGGTTCTCGGGGTCGAGGATGCGCTCGAGGGAGTACATGACCGCGTCGGTGGTGACCGCGCTCTCGTCATGGAAGGTCAGGCCGTCCCTGAGGACCAGTGTCCACTCGGTGCCGTCCTCGTTGGGCTCCAGCGACTCCGCCAGGTAGGGCTCGATGGTGCCGTCGTTGTCGAAGCGCATCAGCGCGGCGTAGAGGGCGTAGTTGCGCGCGATGTCGACGTTGTCGGTGGGGGCGTGCGCGTCCAGCGTGTCGCTGGCGCCGCCGCCCGCGACGCCGACCTTCAGGTGGCCGCCGCGCTGGGGCTCGCCGTCACCTCCGGTGCCGCCGGACTCGGAGTCACCGCCGCAGGCGGCCAGGACCGGGACGACGGCCGCACCGGCCGCGGAGGCCTTGAGCAGGCTGCGGCGGGAGGTGAGGTGCTTCAGAGCAGGGGTGGAGTCTTCGGGCATGGCAGGCACGGGGACACCTCGTGTGGGGCTGGGGATGGGGACTGTAGTGATACCGAGACCGCCGTGACGGGCGGTTGCCGGGGGGACGCCCCCGGGGTGATGGTCGGCATCGGCCCAATCGATCCTTGTTCGCACTACAGGAAGCGTCAAACGAAGTCGGGACAGGGGTGGGGATGTCCGGGAGGTTTCTTACGGCCTGTCCGAGATGGTGCTGGAGGGGATGTTGAAACCTGCTGTGGCCTGGGGGGTTTCAGGCGAAAGGGGCGAGTGCCACACACGGTCGTGCGTGCACGGCCCGAACGTCGTGGTAGGGGTGCTGGGCACGCTTCCACCGCCCGCTGTTGTGTCCTCATCGTTGTCGCCGGGTAGCGAAAACGTGGCGTTTAGTCGCCGATTTTCTGTCTTTGTCGGAGGTGCGGTCACATAGGGTGACCATTCTCGGATGTGTGCGAGGTGGCTCCCGGGGCGGAATCGACAGCCGCGATCGTCGCCCCGGGTCACGTGCGTCCCAGGGGGAGGGCCGGTTCCGGTCAGGTATTGCCTGCGTGTTACACCTCACATGGCCGGTCCTGGACCCCGGGTCGTTTCCTTTGTCCATATCGGGGAGGACACGGAACGGGGTTTTGTGACCAAACCCCGGCGAGACGAACACGGGTGTGCTGTTCTGGACCCGGTACACCCTTGTCTAAGGTGAGTGCAGGCGGCGCGACCCGCGCGCCCGACGCGGGTGATTGGAGTGACCGGATGGCTGAGGCGAGGCAACTCCGGGACTATGTGCCCGCGGACGCCCCAGAGGCCGCGACGGCGACCGCACCGAGGATCGACGTCGGAGAGCTCACCGGTGGGGTCACCGACCACACGGTGTGGAGTTGTGCGGGGAACCTGACCGCGGTCCGGTCCATCCGGGCCCGGGTGCGCGAGTTCCTCACCAGGACCGGGCACGGCGAGGAGGCCCTGGACGACGCGGAGCTGGCCGTCAGCGAACTGGCCACCAACGCCCTGCTGCACTCGCGCTCGGGACAGAGCGGCGGGGTGATGACCCTGTTCATCCGCTCCGACTCCCAGCGGCTCCGCGTGGCCGTCGCCGACCAGGGTGATCGCGACCCGGCCGATTCCGAAAGCGGCCACACCCGCGAGGACGGCGACGACTTCGGGCGCGGCAAGTTCATCGTCGACAGCTGCGCCACGCGCAGCGGTGAGTACTGGAGCGAGGCCACCCACGTGGCCTGGTTCGAGATCGACGACGCCGGTGAGTCCGTGGTCGCCGAACCCGCCTAGAACGCTTTCCGTGCCGCCATTCACTCCGGACGACACTGTGACTCCGGACGACTCTGTAACTCCGCACGGCTCTGGCTCCCGCCGCCCGGAGCCGCCCCGGCGAAACCCCGCCGGCTGTTGAGGTGTTCCGGTTTCCTAAAGAGCCCCGCCGGCGTGTGGGAAGCCGATCCTGGTGGGGGCGGGGTCGCACGCGACCGTCACCCGCCGTCCCTCCGGGGGAGGGCACTCGTCGCCCGCCACCACACACGCCCCGGTCCACAGCGCCAGCGCCACCAGCGCCAGCCGGGTCGCCTCGTCCCCGGCCTCGCCCACCGCCACCACGTCCTCGGCGGTCAGAGCCAGCTCCTCGCGCAGTTCGGCGAACCGGGCCAGCAGATCGTTGTGGGTGTGCAGGGTGGTGAGGATGTCGTCGCCCGCGGGCTCGTAGCCCAGGTGTCCGTTGTCGAACAGCCCGCGCGCGGGGCTGTACCCGTTGCCGTCCGGGCTGGGCAGCAGGAGTTCCTTGAAGGGCGTCGTGCCCAGTGCGGACCCGAACGTGATCACCTGCCGGACCCGGGACCGCTCGGCCAGCTCCAGCGCCCTTCCGGCCAGTTCCTCACTGACCATGAGCAGTCGGGCGTCGGTCTCGGCCAGGGCCCGGCACTGCGTGCGCAGGTCGGATTCGGGGGAGACGGTCAGCGCGCGTCCGCCGACGGCCATCACCGTGTAGGAGGCCAGGAAGCGGTCGGGGGAGATCGGGGCGAGTACGCCCACGACGTCCCCGAGGCACATTCCGCGGCGGCTCAGCCCGGCCGCGGCCTGCTCGACCGTGGCGGCGAAGGTGAGCGCGTCGGTCCGGCCGGACCGCCCGCGGATCGTCCCGCCGCGTCCGGGCCTGAGTCTGAGACGTTCACACAGCCCGCCGGTGAGTGAGCCGATCGGGTCGTCCCGACGCGGCAGGTGACGGCCGGGTCGTCCGGTTCCAGAAGTCAGCCCTACCCCCATGCGTTCCCCCACTCGAACAGTGTGCCCGCGGGCCCGCTGCCCGGGCTCGTCACGCCCCCTCCACGTGGCGAGCCCGGAAGCGCCGTGCCGGGCGTTCGTCGCGAGGGACCTCCCCAGGTCTTCCCCCACGCCGGCGCGGTTACCCACCGGCCCCGAGAGCGTCCACGGAGCCGACGGCCCGACGGTCCCCCGGTGTTCGGCCCGGGTCCCGACGGCCGGTTCTGGGAGCGCTCAGACCTGGTCCGTGCGGTGCCAGGAGCCTGATGTCCCATGGCTTGAAGCCTAGCGTGTTCACAGCCAAATGCACATGCATCTTGCTATGCAGATGCATATGTAGATTCGTGGGCGCCCGGGGACTACACAACCCGCGCGGTGCCGCTGGGGGCCACCCGCGCGGACGGGTCGGACGGGGTTCAGGCCGTCCGGTGCCGCTCGATCCACGCGGTGATCTGTGTGCGCGAGTGGAAACCCATCTTCCGGTTGATGTTGGCGACGTGTCTGGCCGCCGTCGACGACGTGATGAACAGGGCCCGGGCGATCTCCGGGTTGCTCTTGCCCGTGCTCACCAGCAGCGCGATCTCCAGCTCGCGCCGGGTCAGCAGCTGCCGGGGGCTGGTCGACTCGGGGGAGGGCACCGGGGCGGGGGCGGACGCGCCCTTGGCGGCGGAGCCGTCCTTACGCCCGCGCCGTGCACCGGATCGCGAACCCGAGCCGGAACCCGCACCGGATCGCGAACCCGCACCCGAGCCGGAACCCGATCGTGAACCTGCACGTGTACTCGAACCCGGGCGGCGGCCCTCCTCGGCCAGCCGCCATGCCTCCCGGACCACCTCCGACTGGCCCAGCAGGTACCCCTGCTCCCACCAGCTCACCAGGTGACGGCGGCGCCGCCGGACCCGCTCCACGTCCACGAACGGCCACGGGGCACCCTGCACGGGCAGTCCGACCCGGGCGCGCAGCGCCGTCGCCGCCCCGGCCAGGCGGCAGGCGGGTTCGCGCAGCCCGGAACCGAACGCCACCCGGGCCAGCGACACCAGACTGCGGGCCGCTTCGGCGCGCTGCCCGCTGGTGTGGCTGATCAGCAGCCCCTCGCTCAGGTAGTCGTAGGCCTGGCTCGTGGAACCCTGTGCGTGCGCGACCCGGCCGATCCCGGCCAGGCATCGGGCCTCCTCGGCCACCGCGCCGATCATCCGCTGGGTGTCCAGCGCCTCCCGGTAACAGCGGTCGGCGGTCATCAGGTCGCCGTTGACCTCCGCGGCGCGGGCCTGTCCCAGCAGGACCACGCCCACCCCCCAGCGGTGGTCGATCCCGCGGAGCAGGGTCAGCGCCGCGTTGTAGTGCTGGTCGGCGGTGGGGTAGTCGCCCTGCTGGGCCACCAAAGCGGCCCGGGTACCCAGGGCGATCGCCTCGCCCCACAGGTCCCCGGCCTCACGGCACAGCCGCAGGGCCTCCTCGACCCGCACCGAAGCCCGGTCCAGGTTGCGTTCGCGTACCTCCACCAGCGCCAGCAGGTTCAGGACGGTGCGCACGAACACGTCGTCCCCGGCCTCACGGCACAGCCGCAGCCCTTCCTCGCCGGCGCTCACGGCCAGATCGTGGTCCCGCCGCACCCGCGCCAGCTGCGCCCGACCCACCAGGGCCCGCGCCCGGGAAGGCGCCTTGGCGGTCTCCTCCAGGGCCAGCAGCCGATCCATCCAGTGGGCGCCCTCGGAGTAGCTGTTGTGGCTCACCCAGTGCGCCACCAGGCTCACACACAGCCGCAGCCCCGGCTCGGCCGCGCCGCGCTGGTGCGCCCAGCGCAGCAGCGACCTGAGCGTGTCGTACTCGGCGATGACCCGCTGGCGCCCGGCGTCCCGCTCCGCCCACGGCATCGACCGGCTCGACTCCAGCCGCTGCCCCAGGGCCTCGGCCAGTCGCAGCATGCGCTCCAGCAACCGTTCCTGGAAGAGCTCGGCCTCACCCGCCTCGACCAGCAACCCGTGCGCGAACAGCCGCACCGCCTCGGGCAGCCGGTAGCGCACCCGCCCCTCGAACTCGCCGGTCACCGTGATCAGCGACCGGTCCAGCAACGAGGTGAGCAGGTCGAGGATGCCCGACTCGGGCAGGGACCCGTCCGCGCACACCTGCTCGGCCAGCTCCAGGTCCCAGCCGCGGAACACCGAAAGACGGCGCAGCAGCACCCGCTCGGGTTCGGGCAGGGCCCGGTAGACGAAGTCCAGCACCAGAGGCAGCACCTGGCTACGTGAGACGGCCTGCCCCGGCCCGGGCTGGAGCGCGGGGGAGGCCAGGTGCGCGCGCAGTCCCTCGGTGAGCGCGTCGATGCCCTCGTCCGGGGCCCGCGCGCCCAGCACCTCGATACCCAGCGGAACGCCCCCGGCCAGATCGCACAGGGTCGCCACTGCCTCCAGCTCCGCACCCGAAGCGGTGAACCTCGGGTCCCGGGACCTGGCCCGGTCCAGGAACAGCCGCACCGACTCCGCGTCGGCCGGGTCCGGCGGCGGGGCGTTGCGCGCGGCCACCGGCAGCGCCATCGGTGGCACCCGCCACACCGTCCCGCCGGTCAGCCGTACCGGCAGCTCACTGGTGAGCAGTACCGACACCGCCGAGCATTCCGTGAGCAGGGCCTCCCCGACCTCGGTCACCTCGTCCGCGATGTGCTCGCACGAATCCAGCACCAGCAGCAGCCGACGGTCCCGCAGCGCCTCGGTCACGGTCGCCGCCAGGGGCAGGCCCGGTTCCTCGATCACACCCACGGCCTGGGCGATACGCGCGTGAATCTCCAGCGTGGTGCGTACGTCGGTCAGGTCCGCGATCCACACCCCATCGGGGAAGGAGACCGTGGACTGTTCGGCCACGCGCAGGGCCAGTCGCGTCTTGCCGATCCCGTCGGAGCCGCAGAGGGTCACGGACCGGCTGGAGCCGAGCAGGCGGAGCAGATCGCTCAGATCTCGCTCCCGGCCCACGAAACTGGTGCCTGGCCGGGGGAGATTGTGCCGCGCTGGCGCGGTCAAAGGTGCCATGGCCTTCACAAATAGGGGCTGTCAGGGGTGGTCTTGTCCGGGGGAAACTCGGGGGCGGCGGGGCGGACGTCATCGGGGTGGGCGGAGGTGGTTGGGCTTTCTGGTTTAGCGGGTGCACGCGCACTGTGCAAGTGCTCAGGGGCGAACGTGAGTCGTTCAGCCGGGTTCTCGCGGTGAAGCCCAGCCGGTCAACTGCGTCCTGGACGAAATCGAGAGTTTTCTGAAGATGTTCGCGATATGGCGCGCCGCGGTGGCCTGGCTGATGGTGAGCCGTTGGGCGATCTCCCGGTTGGACAGGCCGCGTTCGGCCAGCGTGGCGATCTCACGCTCCCTCGGGGTGAGCGCGTCCGCGCCGGTCAGCCGGGGCGTGGGCGGGCGGGGGAAGGCCAGGGCCCGATCACGCACCTGCTCCAAGGGCAGCGAGCGCCAGGCGCTCCACGCCTCGGTGGCCCGCCCCGACCCCACCCTGCGCTCCACCGCTGACCGCAACCGGACGGTCTCCGCCGACGGCCGGTCCAGCTCGGCCCGCAGGCTCGCCGCCACCCCCGCCAGCGCGGCCGCGCGCGTGGGCTCCTCCTCGGCCAGGGCCAGCTCGGCCAGGGCCTCCAGCGCTCGCGCCACCGCGATCCGGCGGCCGGACGTGAAACTCACCCGCAGGCACTGCGCCAGCGGCTCCCGCGCGGACAGGGTGTCCCGTTCGGCCAGATGAAGGCGGCCCAGGTCCGCTGCGCACTGCGCGGCCAGTGGAGCCGAGGGCAGCTCACCGAAGACCTCCAGCGCCTCGGCGAACAGCTCCTGCGCCCGCTCGTGGTCGCCGGCCTCGGCCGCGATGGACCCCAGACCGTGCAGACATCGCGCCTCACCCCAGCGGTCGCCCAGGTCCCGGGCGGCTCGCGCGTTCTCCTCCAGGTGGGTGACGGCCTCCTCGGTGGCGCCTCGGCGCCGGGCCAGCTCGGCCAGCACGCCCCGGGTGGTGCCCTCGGTCATCGGGTCACCGGCCTGGGCCGCCCACGCCAGGGCCCGCTCGGCCTGGCGCTCGCCGTCCTCCAGGGCACCGGTGCGCAGGGACAGGGTGGCCGACGTCGCCAGCGCCGAGGCGGCAGCGGTGGACTCACGGCAGGCCCGCGCGGCCTCCAGGGCACAGGCGGCCAGGGCACCGACCCTGGCCGCGGCGTCCACGTCCAGACGCAGCTCCGCGTGCAGGGCCAGCGCCCGGGAGCGCAGCGGCGGCGACTGCTCGTCGGGTTCGTGTGCCAGGACCTGCTCCAGGAGCCGACTGCCCTCGGCGGACAGGTCCCGCACCAGCCAGTAGGTCCGCAGCGCCACACACACCCGCAGGGCTTCGTCCACCCGCCCCCGGGACAGCGCCCACGCCACGATCCGGGCGTGGTTCTCCCGGTGGTGGTCGTACATCCGCAGCCGGCCCAGGCGTTCCTCCCAGGTCTGCGGGACGGCGGCGCTCTTGGCCTCCTCCTCCAGCCGGTTGACGGAGAAGCGCAGGTACCGCTCCCAGCGCTCGTCGCCGTCCGAACCCAGCTGCTCGGCGGCGTAGACGCGCACCGTCTCGGTCAGGCGGTAGTGGGCGGTTCCGTCGATCTCCGAATCCAGCACCACCAGCGACTTGTCCATCAGGGAGAAGTGCAGGGACAGGATGTCGGCGGGGTCCACCCCCTCGCCCGAGCACACGTCCTCGGCGGCCTCCAGGTACCAGGTGGAGAACACCGAAAGTCGGTGCAGCAGCAGCCGTTCGGCATCGGAGAGCAGGTCGTGGCTCCACTCCAGCACCGCGCGCAGGGTGCGCTGGCGGGCCGGGAGGTTGCCGGTGCCGTCACTGGTCAGGAGCTGGAAGCGGTCGTCCAGGCGGCGCAGGATCTGCTGGACCGACAGCACCCGCACCCGGGCGGCGGCCAGCTCGATGGCCAGCGGCATGCCGTCGAGCATCCGGCAGATCTCCGCCACGTACCCGGAGTTCTCCCGGGTCATCTCGAACCCGGAGCGGGCCGCATGCGCGCGCGTGAGGAACAGGCGCACGGACTCGTAGCGCTGGGCGTCCCGCCTCGGGATCGGCGCCGGAACCGCCGCGTAGGGATCGGTGGGGGTGGGGCGAGCGGGCAGGGACAGCGGGGGCACCCGCCAGATGGTCTCCCCGAGCACGTGCAGCGGCTGGCGGCTGGTCACCAGGATCCGGACCCGGGGGCAGTCGCGCAGCACGGCCTGGCAGAGCTGGGCCATCGGTCCCACGGCGTGCTCACAGGTGTCCAGGAGCAGCAGCATGTGCTGGGTGCGCAGCGCCGTGATGACACCGTCCATCAGGCTCTTGGCGTCGCCGGTGGCCGCCTGCAGACCGGCGGCGACCGTGCGCAGCGCCTGCTCGTGGTCGGAGGCCTCGCTCAGGTCGATGAACCGCGCACCGTCCGGGAATCGGCGCAGCACGCGCTCGGCCAGGTGCAGGGCGAGTCTGGTCTTGCCGATCCCGCCGGTACCGGTCAGCGTGAGCATCCGGGACTCACCCATGATGCGGCTCAGGTCGACGATGTCGCGTTCACGGCCGACGAACTGGATGAACTCGCCGGCGGACAGGGGCAGGTTGTGGCGGGGAGGTGACATGGCCTCGATTACTAGAACACCGAAATCGGCCCGCGACGTACGCGCGGTACGTCACGGAGTACAGCCTGTCCCAGTCTGGCACCCGGACCCACGAACTGTCTCGGGAATGGCCGGTTCCGGCACGGGAGGTCGCAAACCACCCCGTGCCGGACCAGAACCTGCTAAGGACCGCCTGCGGAGCGAGGGCGCCGACAGGGTGCGTCAGCGTTGAGAGCCGCTGCCCTTCGAGGTGCCCGAACTGCAGGCCGAAGAAAGCACTGTCCGCCTGCGGAGCGAGGGCGCCGACAGGGTGCGTCAGCGTTGAGAGCCGCTGCCCTTCGAGGTGCCCGAACTGCAGGCCGAAGAAAACAGCTACAGCACGGTGCCCTGCGGGGTCCAGACGGCCGGGTCGGCCGGGCCCTGCTCGCCCTTGCCCATGTCCTTGACCTCGTGCTCCCCGCCCTGCTCGAACGGCGGGAACCACACGAAGGGGATGCCCTTCTTGGACGCGTACTGGATCTGCTTGCCGACCTTGGCGGTGGAGTGGAACACCTCGGTTTTGAAGCCGCGTTCGCGCAGCAGCTCACCGGTACGCAGCGCCTCGGCGCGCTGCTCTGCCCCCGGGACCACCACCATCACGTCGGTGGGGCAGACCCGACCGGTCTCGATCCTGCCCTCGGTCACCAGCTTGGCGAAGATGCGGGTCAGACCGATGGAGATGCCCACGCCCGGCAGCCGCTTGCGGATGAACTGACCGGCGAGGTTCTCGTACCGGCCGCCCGCGCAGATGCTGCCGTAGTCGGGGTCGTCGTCGAAGGAGGCCTCGTAGACGGTGCCCGTGTAGTAGTCCAGGCCGCGCGCGATGGACAGGTCCGCGACCACGCTGCCCTCGGGCAGGTCGGCGAGGTCGTTCAGTACGAAGGCCAGCTCGTCCAGGCCCTCCTCCAGCAGCTCGGAGGCCACTCCGAGCCCCCGGACGCGCTCCACCACGTCCACGCCGGTGCCTTTGATCCGGGCCAGCGCCAGGCAGGGGTCGATCTGCTCGGCGCTCAGGCCCTCGTCCTGGAGGATCTCGCGCACGCCGTCGTCACCGATCTTGTGGAGCTTGTCCACGGCGCGGATCACCGCGATCGGGTCCTTGATGCCCAGGCCCTCGTAGAAGCCCTGGAGCACCTTGCGGTTGTTGACGTTGAGCGTCCAGGCCGGGATGTCCAGCCCGCTGAGCACCCGGTGCACGATCCGGGGCAGCTCGGCATCGAAGTGCAGGGGCACCGAGTCCACGTTGATGACGTCGATGTCGCACTGGGTGAACTCGCGGAAACGGCCCTCCTGCGGGCGCTCCCCGCGCCAGACGCGCTGCATCTGGTAGCGCTTGAACGGGAAGGTCAGCTCATTGAAGTGCTGGGCCACGTACCGGGCGAAGGGCACGGTCAGGTCGAAGTGCAGACCGAGCTTGGCGTCGGAGTCGTCCTTGGCATCGGCCTGGAGGCGGTTCAGGGTGTAGACCTCCTGGGAGGTCTCGCCCTTGGCCATCAACACGTCCAGGTTCTCCACGGAGGGGGTCTCCACGGACGCGAAGCCGAAGGACTCGAACCCGGCGCGGATATGGTCCAGCCAACGCTGCTCCACGGCCCGGACCTGTGGGGTCCACTCGGGGAAACCGCTGATGGGAGTGGGGCGGACGACGCGCTGATCGGACATGTGGGGTTCTCGGCTCCCTTGGGAGTGTTCGGCTTGCTTGTGGGAAAACAACCCCTCGACCCGTCTCGCGCGCGCACGCGCACACGGCGATTCAGTGATCGGCGCCGTTCGGGGAGGGTGCCCGTCCATCCTACGCACCCGGAGCAGGGATGCCCCCACAACAACCGCCACCGGCCCACGTGGACGGTTGTGGGCCGGTGGGGCTGCGGAGCGCCGGTCGGGGGAGTACGGCCGGTCCGACGTCGAAGAGCGAGACGTCGGTGATGGTCGTGCGCCCCAAGGCGCCGCCGAGGGCCCCGAGGTGGCCGCGTCCTCGTGCCAGGAGTCCGTTGCGACCGCGCTTAGGCGGGTGCCCTGTACTCCACCGTAGATGGCGGGGGCAGTGCCGGACAGGGATTGGCACGGCCGAAAGCGGCCGAAAATGGCCGCTCACAATGTCGTAAAGTCGACCTTCCGGGGTACAGGAGTGTGCTTGTCTGACTACGGTCCGTTCGTCAAGACGGACTCCCTGCCACGAGGCGGACATCCCGCCTCGGGGGGTCTTCGGCTGTGCGTCGCCCGAAAAGTGCGGAGTCGTCGGAGATGTGACCTCGTGCCCCACTGTGCCGAAACCCCGGATTCCAGCGCCGTCCGGTGTTAGGTTCCTGGTGCGGTCGTTCCCGCGGAGGTTCGGACCCGGGAGCACCGCGTCCCTCCAGACCGGGTCATGCGAGCCAACTGTCCGTGCAGGCCCGGCACTCTCGCTAGGACAAACTGTGATCCACTCAGCTAACAGCACGAACAACGTCCACGCACCCACCGAACTGTCCACCAAGATCATCATCGCCGGGGGCTTCGGGGTCGGAAAGACCACGTTCGTCGGGGCTGTGTCGGAGATTCCCCCGGTCCGCACCGAGGCCGCGGTGACCGCGGCCAGCGCTGGTGTGGACGACCTCTCGCACACCCCGGACAAGACCAGCACCACGGTGGCCATGGACTTCGGCCGGATCTCCCTGGACACCGACCTCACCCTGTTCCTGTTCGGCACCCCCGGCCAGCAGCGCTTCTGGTTCATGTGGGACGACCTGGTACGCGGGGCTCTGGGCGCGGTGATCCTCGCGGACACCCGGCGCCTGGAGGACACCTTCCAGGCCCTGGACTACTTCGAGCGCCAGTACCGTCTGCCCTTCGTCGTCGCGGTCAACGAGTTCGACCCCGAGAACGCCTACAGCGCCGAGGAACTGCGCGACGCCCTCGACCTCACCCCGGACGTCCCCGTCGTCTACTGCGACGCGCGCGACCGCAAGTCCGTGGTCCGGGTCCTGGTCACCCTGGTCAAGCACGCGATGGCCGTGGAAGCACGCCAGCGCACCCAGCGCACCCAGCGCACCCAGCCCACTCAGCGGACCCAGCTCGTCACCTGACCCGACCCCGCAGAACCGGCACGAACCCCTTCCCCCCCAGGGGGTTTCGTCCGACTAGTTCGTACTAACGATCACCCGAGGGGAACCATTCGGTTGTGTCCGGCGTTACCCTGGCGTGGTGTTCGGACGAATGGCAGAAAGCGTCCGCCGCCTACTGGGCAAGCCCGGTGCGGTGGACCTGCGGCCCTATACCAAGCTCCTGCCGGCGATCGAGGCCGAAGAGGAGGGCCTGCGAGAACTCAGCGACGAGGAGCTGACGGAGAAGGCCATCAACCTCGGCTACGCCGAGCTCCCCTACTCCCACAGCGACCTCGTGAGTCTGTGCGCGGTCGGTCGAGAGGCCGCCCGGCGCACCCTCGACGAGCGCCCCTTCGACGTGCAGCTGCTCGGTGTGATGGCCCTGCTCGACGGCCACGTGGCCGAGATGGCCACCGGTGAGGGCAAGACCCTCGCCGGTACCCTCGCCGCCGCCGGGTTCGCCCTGCGCGGCAAGCGCGTGCACGTGCTCAGCGTCAACGACTACCTCGCCCGGCGCGACGCCGAGTGGATGCGCCCCCTCTACACGATGCTCGGGGTGACCGTCGGCTCCATCAGCGAGGAGGCCACCGTCGCCGAGCGCAAGGACGCCTACGCCTGCGACGTCACCTACGCGGCCGTCAGCGAGCTCGGCTTCGACGTCCTGCGCGACCGCATGGTCACCGACATCGACGACCGGGTGGTCCCCGAACCCCACGTGGCCATCATCGACGAGGCGGACTCCGTTCTGGTCGACGAGGCCCGTGTGCCGCTGGTCCTGGCCGGTGCCGCCGAGGCCGTTCCCGCCGACGTCGAGATGGCCGACGTCGTGCGCGCGCTCAAGCCGCGCCTGCACTACGAGATCGACGGCGAGGGACGCAACGTCCAGCTCACCGACGCCGGGATCGACGCGGTCGAGAAGGCCCTGGACGGGGTCGACCTGTACTCCGAGGACGACACCTCGGTCCTGCCGCAGGTCAACCTCGCCCTGCACGCCCAGGTGCTGCTCCAGCGCGACGTCCACTACGTGGTGCGCGACGGCGAGGTGCGGCTCATCAACGAGTCGCGCGGCCGTATCGCCCTGCTCCAGCGCTGGCCGGACGGCCTCCAGGCCGCGGTCGAGGCCAAGGAGAAGGTGGCGGTCAGCGAGACCGGCGAGGTCCTGGACTCCATCACCGTCCAGTCCCTGGTCCTGCGCTACCCCACCCTCGCCGGCATGACCGGTACCGCGATGAGCGTCGCCGAGCAGCTGCGCGAGTTCTACGAGCTCGAGGTGGCGGTCGTCCCCTCCAACAAGCCGAACATCCGGGAGGACCACGGCACGCGCCTGTACGCCACGCGCGAGGAGAAGGAGGACGCCCTCGTCGAGAAGGTGGAGGAGGTCCACAAGAGCGGGCGCCCGATCCTCATCGGCACCCAGGACGTGGCCGAATCCGAGCTTCTGGCCGACCGGCTGCGCGAGGCCGGGCTGGAGAGCGTGGTCCTCAACGCCAAGAACGACGCGGACGAGGCCTCCATCATCGCCGAGGCCGGCACCTACGGCGCGATCACCGTCTCCACCCAGATGGCCGGACGCGGTACGGACATCCGGCTGGGCGGCAGTGACATGGCCGACCGCGAACGCGTGGTCGAGACCGGCGGTCTGTACGTCATGGGCTTCGGCCGCTACCCCAGCAGCCGTCTGGACGGCCAGCTGCGCGGACGCGCCGGGCGCCAGGGCGACCCCGGCGACTCCATCTTCTTCGTCAGCATGGACGACGACCTGCTGGTGAACCACGCCCCCGAGACCACGGGCTACCAGACCACGGCCGAGGGCGAGATCACCGACGAGGGCTGGCTGGCCATGGTCGGTCACGCCCAGCGGGTCTCCGAGGGCCAGCTGCTGGAGGTGCACCGCAACACCTGGCGTTACAACAAGCTCATCGACGTGCAGCGCGAGGTGGTCCTGGAACACCGCGAGCTGGTGCTCACCGGCGGGCAGGGCGACCGGCACGTCAAGGCGGACCGCAAGGAGCGCCACGAGGAGCTGGTGGAGGAGCTGGACGCCGAGGAGGTCGCCAAGGCCGCCAAGCTGATCACCCTCTACCACCTGGACCGCGGCTGGACCGACCACAACGCGTTCCTGTCGGAGCTGCGCGAGGGCATCCACCTGAGGTTCCTGGGCCGCCGCGACCCCCTCGACGAGTTCAACCGCGAGGCGGTCCCGGTCTTCAAGGGCTTCCTGGACGACGCGCGCTCCCGTGCGGCCGAGAGCTTCGAGGAGCTCGAGGTGGTCGACGGCGAGCTTGACGTGAGCTCGGTCGGGGTCAAACGTCCGTCGATGACCTGGACCTACATGGTGCACGACCACCCGTTCAGCTCGGCCCTGGAGACGCTCGTGGGCCGGCTCAAGGGCGGCCGGGGCACGTCGAGCGGCGACTGATAATTCGCTGAACCGCCGCTTGCGCGGGTCGGGACCAAAGTCCCGGCCCGCGCATTACTTTTGTCGGCTAGTCTGCTCAAAACGCTAATCTTACCCGCCGGTTCCCTGTCCAATTGGGTGGCGCGGGTTAATATGGATGCGTTTTCAATGGAATTCGAGACGGTTGGGACTGAATCCACGGTGGTCCACGAGATCGGCGCGCAGGAGAAGATCAGTTACGGTCGCAACGACCGCTTCGCGGGCGGACCCGTTGGCGGAGGGAGCTTCTGGACCGACGACGACGGTCAGCCGGTGGCCAAGATCGGCGGTCCGAAAGACTGGCGCCCCACGCCCATGATCGATGTTCGGGTGGGTGATGTGTTCAGCGTCGGCGGCCAGGTGTGGCGGGTTACGGAAATCGTTGACGCAGATTCGCCCGGTGCGTATCTGCTGGCTACCCGGATTAGCTGAACTCCCTCCCCGGCGTTGATCCCGGGGGGGATTTGTGTTGGGCCCTCGCTGGAATTGCAACCCCCTGCAACCTTCCCCTGGTCATGGCGGAGCGTTTCCTGTTTCGGTTTTCCGGCGAGGGCCTTCTTGTTTGCCCCTTTTTCTTGCTGGCTCTTTCCGGGCTGTTCTCGCCCGCCCGCCGTGACCTGCCCTAATGGGAGCTACGATGCGGTGGCGCTGGTCTCGCCCAGGGTGAATCGAGACATTCCGGTTATCTGAAGGGGGGTGTTCGCGTTACCGGTGCCTCGTTAACGTCTGTGGTGCATGGTGCGCCCCGAAGTGTGTGGGAGGGTCCTTCGTCCACCTGGGGTACGGGTTGTCGCGCCTGGTCACTGCCGGTCCCAGGGGCTGTCCCCCGCCCCTGGGCCTGGCTGGCCCCTCTCTCCGGGCCCCTTCTCCGTCACTCCGGGGTCCTCCTCCTCTCTTCGGGCTGTCCCCGGTCCCTCTTGTCGATCCGCTCCGTGTGCCGCTTCGCGCACCGGGCGGCTTTCTCGTGGCGCCTCCGTGCTGGCGGCCCCGCAGGAGTAGATCCTGTTGCAGAAGATCTGGCTGTCCCGGATTGACTGGTTTCTCCGGGTGAGAGGGCTTTCTTCAGAAAACCGAGTGGCGCTCGGGTCTTGCGGTAGA
Source organism: Nocardiopsis exhalans (assembly GCF_024134545.1). Lineage (GTDB taxonomy): Bacteria > Actinomycetota > Actinomycetes > Streptosporangiales > Streptosporangiaceae > Nocardiopsis > Nocardiopsis exhalans. Next base: position 6,123,016 of record NZ_CP099837.1, on the reverse strand, counting down.
ACGCGTTCCAGTATTAGCCTCTGGGTGTGCCTCGCCCGGTGAGGGCACCCAACAGTTCGGTCGTGGGGTGTCACTGGCGGCAGGCGAACCGAAGGACCGTCGCCCGTCGAAGTCGGATCGCGCCCCGACTTCGGCGGGCGACGTCCGTTTTCGCGGCTTTCCCCGGTGTCCGCGCGGGTCCCGCGAGGTCCGGCGGCTAGCTGATCAGCCGGGCGATCTCACCGAAGGTCGGGCAGGGCCAGGGCAGCCGACAGCCCCGGCAGCGGTGCTCGTTCTCCCCGGCGGGGCTGTGTAGATGGAGGAGGTCCGCGCAGACGCTCGCGAGGGTGGACACCTCGTTGCGGGCGTTGGCGTAGAAGGCGACGTCGTTGATGCGGGCCAGGGCGCTGTCGGAAGGGGCCTCGGGCAGGCCCACGGTATCCGGACCCCAGGGCACCGCCCGGTCGGATCGCTCCAGGATCTGCTGCACGCACTGAAGCAGCCTCGCGTGTTCGGAGAGGCGTCCCCTCCGTGTCGCTGGTTTCGTGAACGGCGGCATCGCTGATCTCCCCCGACGGGCGGATACGCAGCGGCTCATCCCGTCAGGGAAAGCGCTGTGACTAAGAGTACACATATCGTCGCCGAATGTCGCGGAGTGTGGGTTGTGGTCTGTCCCCGACAAGAGGTACGGGCTGCCCCCAAGGGGAGGGGCAGCCCGTTGGCCTACGGCGGGGACCGGTCACGGAGGCGCGGGGTCCCCGGCCGGGGGCGGATCAGCCGCAGCTGGCACCACAGCCGCAGGCGTTGCCTTCCTGGCAGCCGCAGGTGCAGTTAGAGCCGCAGTTGCAGCCGTGCTGGGGCGGTGTTCTGGTCAGGGGGTCGAGCACGGTCCCTCCTCAGGGTCGGTGGCGTACCCGTGCGCGATCACGCCAGGGCTTCCGGACGGAAGGTGGCGCCACGAGTACGTTCCCCGCCACAGGAGGTGCCCGTTGTCCGGCTTTCCCAATCAGGGACGGGAAGCTTACCCTCCCGTTACCCAAGGCAGGCGGATCGGCACCCTTCGCGACACACCCGGCTGACCACCGCTTTCACCACCGGAGTCAGGCGAAGAAGCTCGGCGGGACCGCGGGGCGGCGGGTCATTCGGTAGAGCCAAACCTGACCGATGAGCATGACCGGAACCGCGGGTAGCAGCATCGACCACACGAACACCCCGGTCGGGCCGGGAATGCCCGCCGACGGCAGCGGCGCGCACAGCGCCACCAGCAGCCCGGGAACCGCGATCGCCAGCGCCGGGGGGGGGACACCGGGCCCGCTAGAAGATGTCGGTCGGCGGCGCGGGGGAGTCCTCGGCGTCCGCGTCGTGCACGGGGGAGTGGCCGGAGACGAACCGGTCCAGGTCCTCGCCCGCCACCAACCGCGCCATCTCCGGGTCCCGGTGCGCCAACCGCCCCAGCTCCTCCTCGGGCAGCGGCCGGTGCCCCGCCACCAGCACCAGGTTGCCGAACCGGCGGCCGCGCAGGATCCCCGGCTCCGCGGTCATCACCACGTGCGGCAGTACCGAACGCACCGTGGCCACCTGGGCGCGCGTGTGCTTCAGGGCGTACCCGTCCCCGACGTTGACCACCAGGAAGCCGCCCGGCCGCAGCACCCGCGCGGCCTCGGCGTAGAACTCCGCCGAGGTCAGCCGGGCCGGGGTGCGCGCCCCCGCGAAGACGTCGGACACGATCAGGTCCGCGCTCGACTCGTGCCGGGCCGCGATCCACTCCCGCGCGTCCCCGATCCCCACCCGCAGCTGCGCCCTGCGGTCCCACGGCAGCCGCCGCCGGACCGTCTCCACCAGTGCCGCGTCCACGTCCACCGCCCGCTGGCGCGAACCCGGGCGGCTGTGCGCCACGTACCGCGCCACCGTCAGCGCACCCGCGCCCAGGTGCATCGCCTCGACCGGCTCACCCCCGGGCGCCACCAGGTCGGCCGCGTGCGCGATCCGCCGCACGTACGAGAAGTCCAGGTAACCGGGATCGGACAGGTCCACATGGGACTGCGGGGTGCCCTCGACCAGCAGGAACCACGAGTTCGGCCGGTCCGCGTCCGCGAGCAGGTCGACCCCGGGCACCGCCGAGACCTCCTCCTCGGCCTCGACCCTGTCACGCACACGTCTGCCCATGCCCCCGCCTCACTCCCGGAAAATCCCTCCAACGTTAGGCGCTGCCGGCGCTAGTCGGAAACGGGCGCGCGAACGCCCTCCCGGGAGCGCTAGCCTGGGTTTCCCCAGATCCATCACATCTATCTACCCGCGCCCCTCTGGGCGCGATCACCGAGGAGTGGCCGTGCTACTGCGGATGTCGAACCTGTTCCTGCGCACCCTGCGTGAGGACCCGGCGGACGCCGAGGTGCCGAGCCACAAGCTGCTCGTCCGCGCCGGCTACGTCCGCCGCGCCGCCCCCGGCATCTACACCTGGCTGCCCCTGGGCAAGATGGTCCTGGAGAACGTCTCCCGCGTGGTGCGCGAGGAGATGAACGCGATGGGCGGCCAGGAGGTCCTCCTGCCCGCGCTGCTGCCCAAGGAGTACTACGAGGCGTCCGGCCGCTGGGAGGAGTACGGCGACACCCTCTTCCGCCTCAAGGACCGCAAGGGCGCCGACTACCTGCTCGGCCCCACCCACGAGGAACTCTTCACCCTCCTGGTCAAGGGCGAGTACTCGTCCTACAAGGACTTCCCGGTCGTGCTCTACCAGATCCAGGAGAAGTTCCGCGACGAGGCCCGCCCCCGCGCCGGAGTGCTCCGCGGCCGCGAGTTCCACATGAAGGACTCCTACTCCTTCGACATCGACGACGAGGGCCTCCAGGAGGCCTACGACAAGCACCGGGCCGCCTACATCCGGATCTTCGACCGGCTGGGCCTGGAGTACGTCATCGTCTCCGCCACATCCGGCGCCATGGGCGGTTCGGCCTCCGAGGAGTTCCTGGCCGTCGCCGCCACCGGCGAGGACACCTTCGTGCGCAGCACGGAGTCCGACTACGCCGCCAACGTCGAGGCCGTGAGGACCCCGGCCCCCACCGATCTGCCGGTCGAGGGACTGCCCGAGGCGCAGGTGCACCACACCCCGGACACCGCCACCATCCAGACCCTCGTGGACTTTCTGAACGGGGCCGGGCTCGGCCGTGACTTCACCGAGGCCGACACCCTCAAGAACGTCCTGGTCAAGACCCGCGCCCCGGGCAGCAAGGACTGGGAGCTCCTGGCCATCGGCCTGCCCGGCGACCGCGAGGTCGACTTCAAGCGCCTCGAAGCCGCCCTGGAGCCCGCCGAGGTCGCCCTCCTGGAGGAGGCGGACTTCGCCGCCAACCCCTTCCTCGCCAAGGGCTACATCGGCCCCAAGGCCCTGCTGGACAACAAGGTCCGCTACCTCGTCGACCCGCGCGTGGTCACCGGCACCGCCTGGGTGACCGGCGCCGACAAGACCGACCACCACGTCATCGACCTCGTGGCCGGACGCGACTTCACCCCGGACGGCACCATCGACGTCGCCGAGGTGCGCGACGGCGACGCCTCGCCCGACGGCCGGGGCACCCTGTACACCGCGCGCGGCATCGAGATCGGGCACATCTTCCAGCTCGGCCGCAAGTACGCGGACGCCTTCAAGCTGGACGCCCTCGGCCCGGACGGCAAGCCCAAGCGCATCACCATGGGCTCGTACGGCATCGGCGTCTCCCGCGCCGTCGCCTCGGTCGTGGAGCAGTCGCACGACGACAAGGGCATCATCTGGCCGCGCGAGATCTCGCCCGCCGACGTGCACGTGGTCGGCACCGGCAAGGGCGGCGAGGTCGAGGAGGCCCTGCGCATCGGCGGCGAGCTGGAGGCCCGCGGCCTGCGCGTGCTGGTCGACGACCGCAAGGCGGCCCCCGGTGTGAAGTTCAACGACGCCGAGCTGCTGGGCATCCCCACCGTGGTCATCGTCGGCCGCGGCCTCAAGGACGGCCTGGTCGAGCTGCGCGACCGCCGCTCCGGCGAGCGCTCCGACGTCCCGGTCGGCGAGATCGTCGACCGCACCGTCACCGCCTGCAGCGAGTAGCGATGAGCGAGTAGACACAGCGAAGGAGCGGCGGTCCGGGTCCCGGGCCGCCGCTCCTCTCGCGTTCGGGGTCAGGCTTGGTCGAACCCCGGCAGGGAGTCCAGCTCGGCGCCCCACACCAGCGCCCGCACCGTCGCCTCCTGGAGGATCCGAGCCGCCGTGATCCGCAGGTCCGTGTCGGCCGAGGCGCTCAGCCACAGGCAGGCGCTCATCGTCGTCTCCTCCAACCCCGCGGCGAAGACGTCCAAGTCGTCACCGCCGCGCCCCTCCGGCAGCGGGTAGGAGGCCAGCGCGAGCGGGGGATCGATGCCGCGTTCCACCGCGGCCGCGTGCAGGGCGTCCCGCAGCGCCTTGTGCTCGTAGGCCGCCGCCGAGGCGCGCTCCCGCCGGGGCTGGTCACCGGCGGCGCCGCCGACGAACTCGAACCCGTACACGGCGGCGTGCTCGGCGCTCAGGGCCTCCGCCAGCGCCGCCGCCGTGGGGTCCTCGCCCTCCGCGGGGGTGGGGCTCTCGGTCACCTGACTACCTGCCTTCACGTACTTGGGTGGTTCGGTCGCGGGGCGCTGCGCCAGCGCTCGGTGCTGAGGCTCAGGCCCGGGCGAGCAGGTGCGCGTGTCCGGCCTCGCACGCGCCGATCCCGCTGATCAACTGGGCCAGACCCGGGTCGGCGACCGCCGCTGCCTGGTCGAGCCTGGCGCTGGTGGCCGCGGCGGCCAGCGCCCGCAGCCCCGCAACGTCGAGCACGGCGTCCAACGCCGGGTCCTCCCGCGGGGTCACCGGTTCGCCGTCCTCGCCGTCTCCGGCGCCCTCGACGTCATCAGGGTCCGTGTCGTACGCGCCCACCTCCTCCGGGAGCGCGTCGAGCAGCGCGTCCAGATGGGTCACGTGGTGCTCCAACAGCTGTTCCAGGAGTTCGGCGGGGCCGGTGCCCCGTTCCAGCGCGGCCTCGTAGCGCACCACCATCCGCTCCTTCTCGCGGATGAGCGAGCGCAGCACGGACACGTCCGGGGTCACGTCGAAGGGGTACCAGTCGGCTGTGCCGCAACCGCCCGCTCCGACAGCGACACCCGTCACAGCCACACCCGTCACCGTCAGGCCCAGCACCGTGCGGCGGCTGACATCCCCCTGGCCCACGCGCCCTCCTCCCGTGCCCCGCGGCTCGGCGCGGCGTCGACAGGACCGCCGTCAGCGGCGGTCAGACCCCATCTTTCCACGGGCGGCGGTCGGCCCGGGCCGCACCGGTACCCCCTGCCAGGACGGTGATCCAGCCATGCGGCGGACCGAGCGCGACGCGCCCCGCCCGCGCGGACCGACCTGGGGGACGCTCAGGTGTGGATACCCTTGCACCACAACCGCCGTCGCACGCGACGTGCGGCGCTCGTGTGTCTCTACGGCACAGCGTCTCCAAGACACTGGGCCTTCGAGACACAGAGCGAATTCGCCGCAGACTACGTACAGAGCTGGACCGCCCCGTTCAACGGCACACGGCCGAGCGGGCGGGATTTCGCCGTTTGAGGGGCTAACACGCATGGGAGCGCAGGCGCGCAACGAGCGCATCGCCGAGCTGCTGGAGCCGGTACTGGCCGAGGCCGGACTGGACCTGGAGGCTGTCGAGCTGACACCCGCGGGCAAGCGACGGGTGCTGCGCGTGGTCGTGGACTCCGACAACGGGGTCGACCTGGACACCGTCGGAGAGATCAGCCAGGCCGTCAACGACAGCCTGGACGCCTCCGACGTCATGGGCGAACAGCCCTACGTCCTCGAGGTCACCTCCCCCGGAGTGGATCGTCCGCTGACCCTGCCTCGCCACTGGAGGCGCTCCCAGGGCCGACTGGTGAAGGTCTCCCTCGTCGAGGGCGGCGACCTCACCGGTCGCGTCACCGAGTCCGACGACCAGGGCGTGACCCTGGACGTCAAGGGACGGCCCCGAACCCTGGCCTACGACTCGATCGCCAAGGCCAAGGTCCAGGTGGAATTCCGTCGCGCCGACGACGCCGACGCGGCGGACTAGAGGGGGAGCCCCGTGGATATTGACATGAGCGTCCTGCGCAGCCTTGAGCGCGAGAAGGACATTGCCGTCGAGCTGGTGGCCAAGGCCATCGAGGACGCGCTGCTGATCGCCTACCACCGCGAAGAGGGCCCCGACAAGAAGGCGCGCGTGGAGCTGAACCGCTCCACCGGCCACGTGATCGTCTGGGTCTCGGAGACCGACGAGGAGGGCGATATCGTCGGCGAGTTCGACGGTACGCCCACCGGCTTCGGCCGCATCGCGACCTCCACCGCCAAGCAGGTCATCCTCCAGCGTCTGCGCGACGCCGAGGACGAGCTGACCCTGGGCGAGTTCGCCGGTCGCGAGCACGACATCGTCTCCGGCATCATCCAGCAGGGCAAGGACCCGCGGAACGTGCTGGTCGACCTCGGCAAGCTCGAGGCGATCCTGCCCCCGCAGGAGCAGGTCCCCACCGAGACCTACACCCACGGTGAGCGCCTGCGCGCCTACGTGGTGCAGGTCCGCAAGGGCCACCGCGGTCCCTCGGTGACCCTCTCGCGCACCCACCCCAACCTGGTGCGCAAGCTCTTCGAGCTGGAGGTCCCCGAGATCGCCGACAACACCGTCGACATCGCGGCGATCGCCCGTGAGGCCGGCCACCGCACCAAGATGGCGGTCCGTTCCAACCGCGGCGGCGTCAACGCCAAGGGTGCCTGCATCGGCCCGCTCGGCAGCCGCGTCCGCAACGTCATGGCCGAACTCCACGGAGAGAAGATCGACATCGTCGACTACTCCGAGGACCCCGCCGTGTTCGTCGCCAACGCGCTGTCCCCGGCCCGGGTCAACTCCGTGGAAATCCTTGACATGGCCGCCCGGGTCGCGCGCGTGGTCGTGCCCGACTACCAGCAGTCGCTGGCGATCGGTAAGGAGGGCCAGAACGCCCGCCTCGCCGCGCGCCTCACCGGCTGGCGCATCGACATCCGCTCCGACGCCGAGCCCGCGCAGGCCTCCGAGGAGGGCGCCGAAGGCATCGGTCAGGGGGATGACGACGCCCCTTCGGCCGGTTAATCGGGTCGCAGGCATGTCCCGACGCGATAAGGTGGCCGGAGACGGTCCTGACCGTCCCGTGCGAACGTGCGTGGGGTGCCGGTCTCGGACAGTCCAGTCCGACCTCGTGCGGCTGGTGGCCGTGGGCATGGTCATCACGCCCGACACCCGAGGTCGACGTCCGGGGCGCGGCGCCTATCTGCACCACGACCGGCGATGCCTTGAGCTCGCCGAACGCCGCAGAGCGTGGCCACGCGCCTTCCGGAGCCGGAACGGTGGAGGCGACACCGGGTGGGACGTCTCACTTGTGACGTCCCTACTAGGTGACGCCCCGCGTGACTGAACGCTTCGTCGTTCCGGATAGGGTTGGAATGTCTGGGCTGGCCTAAAGGTTGTAGAGACCGAGGTCGGCGTGCAGTGCTGTGTCGGCACGTAAGGGCTGGCCCATTGTTGTGTAGCGATGAGGAAGCAGGTCGAGATTGCGATGAGCGCCTGATGAGTACGCAGCGATGAGTAACTCGAGCTAACGACGGTCCGGCACAAGCCCATGTCCCGGACCGAAGCTGAAGGAGAAGTGTGGCGAAGGTCCGGGTGTACGAACTCGCCAAGGAGTTCGGTGTGGAGAGCAAGGCCGTGCTGGCCAAGCTCAATGAGATGGGCGAATTCGTCCGTTCGGCGTCCTCGACGATAGAGGCCCCCGTCGTGCGACGCCTGCAAGAAGCTTTCAACAACGGTTCCGACGGCAACGGCAAGAAGGGCGGCTCGGCTCCCAAGCCCGGCCCCGCCCCCAAGCCTGCCGCCGAGACCTCGGCGCGCCCCGCGGCTCCCAAGCCGGGGCCCGCCCCCAAGCCGGGCCCGAAGCCGGGCCCCAAGCCCGCTGCGGCTCCGCAGGCGGAGAAGCCCGCCGCGGCCCCGCAGGCCGAGAAGCCCGCGGTTCCGGCTGAGAAGCCCGCCGCGCCGGTCGAGAAGCCCGCGGTTCCGCACTTCGAGCAGGCTGCCGAGCAGCCCACCGCCTCCAAGCCCGGCCCCAAGCCGGCTCCGAAGGCGGCTCGCGGCGACGCCCCGCGTCCCGGTGCTCCCAAGCCCGGTGGTGCGGCCGGCGGTCGCGGCGAGCGCGGCGATCGTCCCCAGCGCGGTGACCGTCCGGAGCGTTCCGGCGGCCGCGAGGGTGGTCGTGACGGTGGCCGTGGCCAGCGTCCGGGCGGTCCCCGTCCGGGCCCGCGTCCGGGCAACAACCCGTTCGCGTCCAACGCTTCCGGCATGGGCTCCAAGCCGGCCGCTCCGCGTCCCGGCGGCGGTGCCCCGCGTCCGGGTCCGCGTCCCGGTGGCCCGCAGGGTGGCGGCGACCGTGACCAGCGCGCCCCGCGTCCCGGCGGTGGCGCTCCGCGTCCCGGCGGTGCCGGTGGCCCGCGTCCGGGTCCCCGTCCCGGTGGCCCGCAGCAGGGTGACCAGCGTGCCCCGCGTCCCGGTGGTGCCGCAGGTGCCCCGCGTCCCGGCGGCGGTGCTCCGCGCCCGGGTGGCGGCGGTGGCGCTCCGCGTCCCGGCGGTGCCGGTGGCCCGCGTCCCAGCCCGATGAACATGCCCTCGTCCCGGCCGGCCTCGCCCGCGGGCGGCGGCCGTGGTGGCGGCGGTGGCGGTCGTCCCGGTGGCGGCGGTGGCCGCGGCCGCGGTGGCGCTCCCGCTGGTGCGGGTCCGCGTCCCGGTGGCGGCGGTGGCGGCGGTCGTCCCGGCGGTTTCGGTGGTCGTCCCGGTGGCGGCGGCCGTGGCCGCGGTGGCGGAACGGCCGGTGCGTTCGGTCGTCCGGGCGGTCGTCCCGGTCGTGCCCGCAAGTCCAAGAAGCAGCGGCGTGCGGAGTTCCACGAGCTCTCGGCCCCGTCCTTCGGCGGCGTCAAGATCCCGAGCGGTAACAACCAGGTCATCCGTCTGTCCCGCGGCGCCTCGCTGTCGGACTTCGGCGACAAGATCGACGTCAACCCGGCGTCGCTCGTCCAGGTCATGATGCACCTGGGTGAGATGGTCACCGCGACCCAGTCGCTGCCCGACGAGACGCTGCAGCTGCTCGGTGAGGAGCTCAGCTACCGGATCGAGGTCGTCAGTCCCGAGGACGAGGACCGCGAGCTGCTCGAGTCCTTCTCCATCGAGTTCGGCGAGAACGAGGGCGGCGACGCCGACCTGCGTCCGCGCCCGCCGGTGGTCACCGTCATGGGCCACGTCGACCACGGTAAGACCCGACTGCTGGACACCATCCGCAAGACCAACGTCGTGGGCGGCGAGGCCGGCGGAATCACCCAGCACATCGGTGCCTACCAGGTCGCGACCGAGGTGGACGGCGAAGAGCGCAAGATCACCTTCATCGACACCCCCGGTCACGAGGCGTTCACCGCCATGCGTGCCCGTGGTGCGAAGGTCACCGACGTCGCGGTTCTGGTCGTGGCGGCCGACGACGGCGTCAAGCCGCAGACGGCCGAGGCCATCGACCACGCCAAGGCGGCCGAGGTGCCGATCGTGGTCGCGGTCAACAAGATCGACGTCGAAGGCGCCGACCCGCAGCGGGTACGCGCCCAGATGACCGAGTACGGCCTCGTGGCCGAGGAGTACGGCGGCGACGTCCAGTTCGTGGACATCTCCGCGCTCAAGGGCGACAACATCGACGCCCTGCTCGAGTCGATCGTCCTCACGTCCGACGCGGCCCTGGACCTCCAGGCCAACCCGGACATGGACGCTCAGGGTCTGGCGATCGAGGCCTACCTGGACCGCGGTCGCGGTTCCATGGCCACGGTGCTGGTCCAGCGCGGCACGCTCAACGTCGGTGACTCCATCGTCTGCGGCGACGCCTACGGCCGCGTTCGCGCCATGCTCGACGAGCACGGTGAGAACGTCCAGTCGGCTGAGCCGTCCCGTCCGGTCCAGGTCCTGGGTCTGACCAACGTGCCCAGCGCCGGTGACAGCTTCCTGGTCGTCAAGGACGACCGCGTGGCCCGTCAGATCGCCCAGCAGCGTGAGGCGCGCGAGCGCTTCGCCCAGCAGGCGAAGTCGGCCCGCCGCGTCACCCTCGACACCTGGAAGGACCACCTGAAGGAGGGCGAGCGCTCCGAGCTGCTCCTCCTCATCAAGGGTGACATGTCCGGTTCGGTCGAGGCGCTCGAGGAGTCGCTGCTCAAGATCGACGCCGGTGGCGACGAGGTCGCCATCCGGATCATCGGTCGCGGCGTCGGTGCGATCACGCAGAACGACATCAACCTGGCGTCGTCCGCGGACGCGATCATCGTCGGCTTCAACGTTCGGCCCGAGGGCAAGAACAGCCAGCTGGCGGACCGCATGGGCGTCGACATCCGCTACTACTCGGTCATCTACCAGGCCATCGACGAGGTCGAAGCCGCGGTCAAGGGTCTCCTCAAGCCCATCTACGAGGAGGTCCAGCTCGGCAGCGCCGAGGTCCGCGAGGTCTTCAAGGTGCCCAAGATCGGCAACATCGCCGGTTCCATCGTCCGCGACGGGATCATCCGCCGCAACACCAAGGCACGTCTCATCCGCGAGGGCAAGGTCATCTCGGCCAACCTCAACGTCGAGTCGCTGCGTCGGTTCAAGGACGACGCCACCGAGGTCCGCGAGGGCTTCGAGTGCGGTATCGGTGTCGGTTACAACGACATCCGGGTCGAGGACGTCATCGAGACCTACGAGATGCAGGAGAAGCCCCGCGACTAGTCGCGAGGACTGATCCACCTGGGGCCCCGGACCGCTGTGTCCGGGGCCCCGCCTTTGACGGCTCACACAACACCACAGGTGATCATTTTTGTACGTTGGGGCGCTGACCCTGGACGTTCTTCTCGGAGACGTCCACTCGCTCAAACAGAAGCGTTCGATGGTGCGGCCCGTCGTCGCCGAACTGCGCCGGAAGTTCTCGGTGTCGGTCTCGGAGGTCGGCGATCACGACCTCTACCGTCGGGCCAAGATCGGTGTCGCGGTGGTCGCACCGACCGCCGCCCACGCACGGGACCAGATGGACACCTGCGAGCGTTTCGTCGCGGGCCGTCCCGAACTGGAGCTGCTCTCCGCCAGGCAGCGGCTCTTCAACGAAGAGGAAGACTGACGATGGTTGACGCCGCACGCGCGCGTAAGATCGCCGACCGTATCCAGCGCATCGTCGCCGAGATGCTGGACCGGCGAATCAAGGACCCGCGCCTGGGATTCGTCACCGTGACCGACGCCCGGATCACCGCGGACCTGCGGGACGCCACGGTGTACTACACGGTGTTCGGCACCCCCGAGGAGAAGGCGGCCAGCGCCGCCGCCCTGGAGAGCGCCAAGGGCGTGATCCGCAGTGAGGTCGGTCGCCAGACCGGCATCCGCCACACGCCCAGCCTGACCTTCGTCATCGACGAGGTGCAGGAGAACGCCCAGCACATCGAGAAGCTGCTGGTCGAGGCGCGCAAGTCCGACGAGGAGGTGGCCCAGAAGGCCACCAGCGCCAAGCACGCGGGTGAAGCCGACCCGTACAAGGCGCCTCGTGAGGACGAGGAAGAAGACGAGTAACCAGCCCCGGGGCGGCGGCAGTGACCGCCGCCCCAGCCCTTTTCCCAGCTTTCCCGGAGGAACCCCATGGCCGACAGCGGTGTCGTGGTCGTCGACAAGCCCGCCGACTGGACGTCCCACGACGTGGTCGCCAAGACCCGCGGCCTGGCGCGTACCCGCCGCGTGGGCCACGCGGGCACCCTGGATCCGATGGCCACCGGGGTCCTGGTCCTGGGGATCGAGAAGGGCACCAAGCTGCTCGGCCACCTGACCCTGACCGAGAAGACCTACGAAGCCACGATCCGGCTGGGCCTGGTCACCAACACCGACGACGCCGAGGGTGAGCCCGGCGCCCGCGTGGACGCCTCCGCCGTCACCGACGCCGACGTGCACGCTGCGGTCGCGAAGCTCACCGGCCCCATCCAGCAGGTCCCGCCGCAGGTCAGCGCGATCAAGGTGGACGGCAAGCGCGCCTACAAGTCGGCCCGTGAGGGCAAGGAGGTCGCGCTCAAGGCCCGCACGGTCACCATCTCCCAGTTCGACGTCACCGCGATCCGGCACATCCCGGACGCCGAGGGCGCCTTCGTGGACGTCGACGCGGTCATCACCGGTTCCAGCGGCACCTACATCCGCTCCCTGGCCCGCGACATGGGCGCCGACCTGTCGGTGGGCGGACATCTCACCGCCCTGCGCCGCACCCGCGTGGGCCCCTACGACCTCTCGCAGGCCCGCACCCTGGAGCAGCTCGCCGAGGAGTTCACCCAGGTCCCCCTGGCCCAGGCCGTGGCCGCCGCTTTCCCGGTCCGCACCATGGACGAGGCCGAGACCCGCGCCATCCGCCACGGCAACCGCATCAGCGAGAGCTCCCTGGGGGAGGGGACCATCGGCCTCTTCGCCCCGGACGGAACGGTCATCGCCCTTGGCGAGAACCGCCCCGGCCACATGAAACCGGTCGTGGTCTTCAGCCCTGCTTAACGAAGCCTGGCCTCGATCCAGCGACGCATGAGCGCGGTCGGTTTCACGCCTTCTTCAGCAGCGGCGTCCCGCACTCGATCCATGACTTCCTTGGGCAAGCTGGCCTCGGAAATGACCATGATCTGGTCTGTCGGCAGCTTCGATCTCCGTGCTGATGTCCCGGTTGTCGTAGTACTCAGCCAGCTCATCAAGCTTCTTCTGATCCATGACTCCATCCTGATTGGCGCGAATCATGTACATGTAGGAGCCCTGTTGCCTATAATCATGTACATGATGATGCTACCGATGATGTCCATGCTGCCGTTGGCTGAAGTCAGAAATAACCTGTCCAAGATCGTCGACGAGGTCGAGCGGACCCACGACGCGGTCACCATCACCCGCAACGGCAGGCCCAGCGCCGTCGTGCTTTCGGTGGACGACTACGAGTCGATGTTGGAGACCTTCGCGCTTCTGGAGAGCCAGGAGGATCAGGAACGTCTGGCGCAGGCCAAGGAGGAGTACGAGCGCGGCGACGTGGTCACCGGCGACGAGATGGCTGAGCTCATGCGTGAGCGCTCTCCCCGAAAGGGAAGTACGTGAGCGAAGGCTATCGACTCGTCCTCACCCGGACCGCACGCCGTGCCCTCTCTGAGACGCTGCCGGACAAGGTTGCTGTGGCGGCCTGGGAGCTGATCAACGGGGACCTCAAAGCGGAGCCACGGCGAGTGGGCAAGCGGTTGAACCCACCGTTCGAGAGTGACTGGGTGGCTAGGCGATCCAGCTACCGAATCCGCTACGGCATTGACGAGGACGAGGGTGTCATCGTCGTGTACGACATCCGGGCACGGGCTGACGCCTACCGCTATTCGGGCGGACGCTGAGGGAGCTCCTTGAGGAACTCGACCAGGGCCGCCGTCAGCTCGCCGGGGCGTTCGACCGAGGGCAGGTGTCCGGTGTCCGGCAGCTCCAGGAGGCGGGCACCCTCGATCCCCGCCTTGTAGAGGTCGGCGACGTCCTGGACCTGGGGGACCTCGGAGAGGCCCTTGACGACCAGGGTGGGCACGCCGATCTCGTGCAGGCGGTCCACCGCCGGGCGCTCGGGCCACTGGGTGTGGTTGGCCGGGCTCGACCAGCGGCGGGCGTACATCTCGCGCAGCATCAGCAGCGACAGGTCCCAGGCCTCGACGGGCATCTCGTCGGGGGAGCGGCCCGGGCCCAGGACCATGAACCTGGCCTGGGCGTCGGCCATCGCCGCCACGTCTGCCGGGTCCGGATCGGCGTTGCCCTCCTGATACGCCACCAGCCGTACGTGCGGCACCGCGGCCAGGGCCATCTGCTGTCCGGTCCGAACGAAGACCTCCGGCCACACGTGTCCCGACATTCCCGGGCAGACCAGCGCCAGCGCGTTCACCCGCTCCGGGGCGGCCAGGGCCGCGTCGACCGCGTAGGCGCCCCCGTAGGACGCGCCGAACAGGGTGGCCTCCGGGATCTCCAGCGCGTCCATCAACGCCAACAGGTCCTCGTGGTGCCGGACCGGACCCTCGTGGTCGGCCGAACCCCCGTAGCCGCGCCAGTCGTAGCGCACCACCCAGTGGTCCTTGGCCAGCTCCGCGAACTGGTGGTCCCACATCCGACGGTCGGCCACACCCGCGTGCACGAGCACGACCGCGGGCCCTGCCCCGGCCTCGTCGTAGGCCAAACGCGTCGTACCGGTGTCGATCATCGCCATCCGGGCACGGTAAACCGCGTTCCCGGGTCATGCCAACCCTTCTTTGCCCACGGCAGAGACCCGACCGGGTGCGCCGCGGAGTGCGCCGGGCCACACCGCCCGCGTGTCGGAAGCTGGGCCGCCGACATGGCACGCTTGTCTCAGGAACAACCAGACCACTTCACAGCAAGGGGACCGAACGTGCGGCGATGGGACGGGCTGGAGGACATTCCCTCCGACTGGGGGCGGTCCGTGGTGGCGATCGGCGTCTTCGACGGGGTGCACCGCGGCCACCAGGCGATCCTGGGCTCCGCGCGCGCCCACGGGCGCGAACTCGGCCTCCCCGTCGTCGTGGTCACCTTCGACCCGCACCCCCAGAAGGTGCTGCGCGGGGTCACCCCGCCGGTCCTGACCCCTGTCGAACACCGCGTCGAGCTCATGGAGCCCCTCGGCGCCGACGCCGTGTGTGTCCTGCCCTTCAGCGGAGAGCTGTCCTCGCTCAGCGCCGAGGATTTCGTTCAGCGGGTGCTGGTCGAGCGGCTCCACGCCGCGGCCGTGGTGGTCGGTGAGGACTTCCGCTTCGGCCACCGAGCCGCCGGGAACGTGGCCGTCCTGGCCGACCTGGGGGAGAAGTACGACTTCACCGCCGACGGCGTGCGCCTGGTCGCCGAGGGCGACACCATCACCTCCACGCGGATCCGCGGCCTCCTGGACGAGGGCGACGTGGCCGCCGCGGCCGAGCTCCTGGGCCGCCCGCACCGCGTGTGCGGCGAGATCGTGCACGGCGCCGCCCGCGGCCGCGAACTCCTGGGCTTCCCCACCGCCAACGCCGACCTCCCGGCGGACACCGCCGTGCCCGGTGACGGCGTCTACGCCGGGTGGCTGAGCCGCCTGGAGCCGGTCGAGGGGCAGGAGTCCCGCTGGCCAGCGGCGATCTCGGTCGGCACCAACCCCACGTTCGACGGCGCCGAGCGCACGGTGGAGGCCTACGCGCTCGACCGCGACGACCTGGAGCTGTACGGCCTGCGCATGGCCGTCGACTTCACCGCGCGGATCCGCGGCCAGGAGCGCTTCGACGACATCGAAGAACTCATCGTGGCGATGCGCCGCGACGTCGACCGCTGTCGCGAGGTCCTGGGCTTGGCCTGATCGGGTGCGGCCTGATTCCGCGTCCGGCTGTGTTTTCCACGACCCGTGACCAGGGCGCTTCGCCACGTGGTTTGCGGTAGTGTGGGTCCGTCCACGTGTGCCCGCGGTGAGTCGCGCCCCTCTCGGGGAGCGGATTCGGCGGGAGCGCGGTGCACCCGCGCCATCGGCGACGGGCCGCGCGCACCACACGCGACGGTGACTGTTCGTACGCGCGGTCACCGCGTCTGAACCCTGTCAAGTACCGGGGTTCGCCCTGCGTACCGACTCTTGAAACAGAAGGAGCGTTGTGTCGATCGACACCGCCACCAAGGAAAAGATCATCGCCGAGTACGCCACCGCTGAGGGCGACACCGGCTCCCCCGAGGTTCAGATCGCGCTGCTCACGCACCGCATCACGGAGCTCACCGAGCACCTCAAGGACCACAAGCACGACCACCACAGCCGTCGTGGCCTGCTCCTGATGGTCGGCCGCCGCCGCCGTCTGCTCAAGTACATCGCCAAGCAGGACATCACCCGCTACCGCTCGCTGATCGAGCGTCTGGGTCTGCGCCGCTAGGTTGATTCGGAGGGAGTGGCTTCGGCCGCTCCCTCTTTGTTAGTAAGGTGTAACCAGAGTGGCCTCCGACACCGGAAGCCACTCGCACGCCACCGCGCCGTCACCCCGGTACCAGGGGTCGGTCCTCGGTAGTGGTCTCCGGACACCACCCGTCACGGGTGTGCCGTGGGCTTCGATCGATGACCGGCCGTCATCACCTCCGGGGCACGTCGCGGAAAGTACATCGCTGTGCCGAGAGCCTGTCCGGCTCCGGCGCGGCGGACCGCAACATGTAGTAGGAGGTCGCCCATGGAGGGCGTTTACTCGGCCGAAGCCGTCATTGACAACGGCAAGTTCGGCACCCGTACCATTCGCTTCGAGACCGGCCGTCTGGCCCGTCAGGCCGCCGGTTCGGCCACGGTCTACCTGGACGACGAGACCGTCGTCCTGTCGGCCACCACCGCCTCGAAGCGCCCCAAGGAGAACCTCGACTTCTTCCCCCTGACGGTGGACGTCGAGGAGCGGATGTACGCCGCCGGCCGTATCCCCGGCTCGTTCTTCCGGCGTGAGGGCCGTCCTTCCGAGGACGCCATCCTCACCTGCCGCCTGATCGACCGGCCGCTGCGCCCCTCCTTCAAGAAGGGCCTGCGCAACGAGATCCAGATCGTCGAGACGATCCTGGCCCTGCACCCCGAGCACCTGTACGACGTCGTCGCCATCAACGCGGCCTCGATGTCCACGCAGATCTCCGGGATCCCCTTCTCCGGCCCGCTCGGCGGCGTCCGCGTCGCCCTGATCGACGGCCAGTGGGTGGGCTTCCCGACCCACGCCGAGCTCGAGGGTGCCACCTTCGACATGGTCGTCGCCGGCCGTGTCATGGAGGACGGCGACGTCGCGATCATGATGGTCGAGGCCGAGTCCACCACCCAGACGCTGAAGCTGGTCGCCGAAGGGGCTGTCGGCCCCAACGAGCAGACCGTCGCCGAGGGTCTCGAGGCCGCCAAGCCCTTCATCAAGGTGCTGTGCAAGGCCCAGCAGGCCGTCGCCGACCAGACCAGCCGTGAGCAGACCGAGTTCCCGGTCTTCCTCGACTACGAGGACGACGCCTACGCCGCCGTCGAGGCGGCCGTGCGCGAGGAGCTCTCCAAGGCCCTCACGATCGCGGACAAGCAGGACCGCGAGAGCGAGCTCGACAAGATCAAGGCCTCCGCCGCCGAGAAGCTGGCCGAGGACTTCGAGGGTCGTGAGAAGGAGGTCGGCGCCGCCTTCCGCAGCCTGAGCAAGCAGCTCATGCGTGAGCGCGTGCTGCGCGACCAGGTCCGCATCGACGGCCGCGGCCCCAAGGACATCCGTCAGCTGAGCGCCGAGGTCGGCATTCTCCCGCGGGTGCACGGTTCGGCCCTCTTCGAGCGTGGCGAGACCCAGATCATGGGCGTCACCACGTTGAACATGCTGCGCATGGAACAGATGGTTGACACGCTCAACCCTGACAAGACCAAGCGCTACATGCACAACTACAACTTCCCGCCCTACTCCACCGGTGAGACCGGTCGGGTGGGCTCGCCCAAGCGGCGCGAGATCGGGCACGGCGCCCTGGCCGAGCGGGCCCTGCTGCCGGTTCTGCCCGCCCGCGAGGAGTTCCCGTACGCCATCCGTCAGGTCTCCGAGGCCCTCGGGTCCAACGGTTCCACCTCGATGGGTTCGGTCTGCGCCTCCACCATGTCCCTGATGGCGGCCGGTGTGCCGCTCAAGGAGATGGTCTCCGGTATCGCCATGGGTCTGATCAGCGAGGGCGACCAGTTCGTCACGCTGACCGACATCCTCGGTGCCGAGGACGCCTTCGGCGACATGGACTTCAAGGTCGCCGGTACCCGTGAGCTCATCACGGCCCTGCAGCTGGACACCAAGCTCGACGGCATCCCCGCCGAGCAGCTGGCCCTGGCCCTGCAGCAGGCCCGCGGCGCCCGTCTGGCCATCCTCGACGTCATGCAGGAGGCCATCGAGCGTCCGGCCGAGATGAGCCCGAACGCTCCGCGCATCCTCACCGTCAAGGTGCCCGTCGACAAGATCGGCGAGGTCATCGGCCCCAAGGGCAAGATGATCAACTCGATCCAGGACGACACCGGCGCGGACATCTCGATCGAGGACGACGGCACCATCTACATCGGTGCCACCGACGGCCCCTCCGCGGAGGCCGCCCGGGACACGATCAACCAGATCGCGAACCCGACCATGCCCGAGGTGGGCGACCGCTACCTGGGCACCGTCGTGAAGACGACCGCCTTCGGCGCGTTCGTCTCGCTGCTGCCCGGCAAGGACGGTCTGCTGCACATCTCGCAGATCCGCAAGCTGCACGGCGGCCAGCGCATCGAGAACCTCGACGACGTGATCAGCATCGGCGAGAAGATCCAGGTCGAGATCCGCGAGATCGACGACCGCGGGAAGCTCTCCCTGGTCCCGGTCGAGGTCGTCGAGTCCGAGAACGCCAAGTCGGACAAGGCCGACTCCGCTCCCAAGGCCGACAGCGCCGAGGGTTCGGACGAGGACTCCGACAAGGACGACGACAAGGGCGAGGGCGCCCCGCGCCGCCGTCGGCGTCGCAGCTCCGGCGGGCGTTCCGAGAACACCTGATCCTGAGCCCGTCTGACCCGGGGCGGTCGCGTCTTCACGACGCGGCCGCCCCGCCGTCGTCCCACACGTATGCTCTGCTGAATGCCCCGACGCGAAGAAGAAGGATCCATGAGTTCTGTCCCCATCGCCGCAGAGCAGGAGCCGGGCACGACCGTGACGCTGCTGGAGCCCGACGGCGGCTCCGGACTGGTGCGTCGGACGGTACTGCCCGGCGGCCTGCGCGTGGTCACCGAGAACATCCCCGGCGGCCGGTCCGCGGCCTTCGGGATCTCCGCGACCACCGGCTCCCGTGACGAGGACTCCGCGCACGCGGGGTCGGCGCACTTCCTGGAGCACCTGCTCTTCAAGGGGACCGGGACCCGCTCGGCGCTGGAGATCTCCGCGCTGCTGGACGGTGTGGGCGCCGACCACAACGCCTACACCACCAAGGAGCACACCTGCTACTACGCGAAGGTCCTGGACCGGGACCTTCCGCTCGCGGTGGACGTGGTCGGTGACATGGTGGCCAACTCCGTCCTGGACGAGGACGAGGTCGAGACCGAGCGCGGCGTGATCCTCGAGGAGATCGCCATGTACGAGGACGAGCCCGCCGACCTGGTGGACGACGTCTTCGCCGAGCACTTCTTCGGTGACACCCCGCTGGGCCGCCCGATCCTGGGCACCGCCGACACCATCAAGGCGCTGGCCCGCGAACGCATCGCCGAGCAGTACCGGGACGCCTACGTGCCCTCGGAGCTCATCGTCACCGCCGCGGGCAGCCTGGAGCACGACACGGTGGTCGAGCAGGTCCAGGCCATGTTCGCCGACCGCCTGGCCGCCGCCGGTGACGCCCGCCCGTCCCGCCCGCGCATCGCGGGGAAGCCGGTCCGCACCTTCGGCGGCACGGTGGTGCAACCGCGTGAGACCGAGCAGGCCCACATCATCCTGGGTTCGGAGGGGCTGACCCGTACCGATCCGCGCTGGTACGCCCTGCGCCTGCTCAGCGCCGCTCTGGGCGGTGGCATGTCCTCCCGCCTGTTCCAGGAGGTGCGCGAGAAGCGCGGCCTGGCCTACGCGGTGCACGCCTACCACACGGCGTACGCCGACACCGGCACCTTCCAGATCTACGCGGGCTGTCTGCCGGAGAAGGCCGACGAGGTCATCGGGGTCTGCCGCGACGAGCTGGCCAAGGTCGCCGCCTCCGGCATCACCGCCGAGGAGCTGACCCGCGCCAAGGGCCAGATCCAGGGCGCCATGGTGCTGGGCAGCGAGGGCACCAACGCCCGTATGGGGCGCCTGCTCTCGCACGAGCTCACCCGGCCGCGCCACTCCTCCATCGATGAGGACCTGGCGAAGTACGACGCGCTCACCCAGGATGACGTGGCCGCGGTCGCCGCCGAGCTGCTGGCCCGTCCGCGGGCGCTGGCCGTGATCGGCCCCTACGAGGCCGACCGCGTCTTCTAGCCCTCACACGCGAACGACCCCCGCCGGGCACGCGCCCGGCGGGGGTCGTTGGGTTCCTGGGGCCTGCCCGGATCAGGTGCGCTTGCGCCGTGAGATGTTGATCCGCTTGGGGACGCGCTGGTTGGCCGCCCCGTGGACGACCACCTCCAACAGGCCCTCGCCGTAGCTGGCCTCCACATCCTTCTCGCCCACCCCGTCGGGAAGGCTGATCTCCCGGCGGAAGGTGCCCATGAACCGCTCCGAGGAGTAGTAGACGACGTCGTCCTCGTCGCGCCGCCGCTCCCCGCTGATGGTCAGGATGCCGTGGTTGAGGCTGACCGACACGTCCTCCTCGTACACGCCGGGGACCTCGCACCTGATCACCAGGTCGCGGCCGCGGGCGAGGATGTCCGTGGGCGGGCTCCAGGCGTCGGCGAAGCCGCGTTCGCGCTCACCGGCCTGGCTCGTCTCGATCGAGGACATGGTGTCGGAGATGCGGTTCATCTCCGTGATCATGTCGACGACCCCGTGGAAGGGGTTGCTGAACCTCTTGGGTGTCATGTGCCCTCTGCCTCCTCTGGAGTGCCTTCTTCACCCTTACGGCCCACCCTGATGTTCCCAGAAGGGGCGGCTGGCGGTCGATCCTCCGCCCGGACCCTCTTCGGCGCGCCGGGCTTCGGTTCGCTCGCGAGCGCCTTGAACAGACCCCACAGCATGAAGATCAGGATCACCGCGAAGGGCAGGCCGGTGACCACCGACGCCGCTTGGAGGGCGTCGAGTGCCAGTGCGCCGCCCAGGACGAGCAGGATGAGCGTCACGGCGCCCTCGCTGACCGCCCAGAAGCCGCGCTGGAGCCGGTAGGCCTTCGTGCTGCCGCCGTTGGTGAGCATGTCGACCACCAGGGAACCGGAGTCCGAGGAGGTGACGAAGAAGATCGTCACGACGAGGATCAGCAGCAGGGAGGCGACGAGCGCCACCACCGGTGCCAGCGGGAGCGCCTCCATCAGGTGGAACGCGGCGTCGGCCTCGTTGCCGTCCTGGAAGCCGCCGTCACCGAACAGCTCGTAGTACAGGCCCGAGCCGCCGAAGACGCCGAACCACAGGACCGACACGACGACCGGCGCGAAGAGCGCGCCGAGGATGAACTCCCGGATGGTGCGGCCGTAGGAGATGCGGGCCAGGAAGATGCCGACGAACGGGGCCCAGGAGATCCACCAGCCCCAGTAGAAGACGCTCCACCCCGTGGTGAAGCCCGCCGCCTGTTCGTCGGCCAGCGGGCTCGGGAAGGACAGGCTCCACGGAATGAGGTTTTCCAGGTACTCACCGGCGCCCGAGGTCATGCCGCTGATCATCCACAGCTTGGGCCCGGCGACGAAGACGAAGGCCAGGAGCAGGAAGGCCAGCCACAGGTTGATGACCGAGAGCCTGCGCAGACCCTTGTCGATCCCCGACAGGACGCTGAACAGCGCGATGGCGGTGATGACGATGATGATGAGGGACTGTGTCAGCCCGTTGTCCGGGATTCCGAACACCCGGCTGAGGCCGCTGCTGATCTGCAGGGTGCCCAGCCCCAGGGAGGTCGCCAGGCCGAAGATGGTCCCGAACACCGCGAGGACGTCGACGATGTTGCCGGGCCAGCCGAAGGCGCGTTCGCCCAGCAGTGGGTAGAGGGCCGAGGCTGGCCGCAGTGGCAGGCCCTTGCGGTAGGCGAAGTAGCCCAGCGACAGCCCCACCGCGATGTAGATCGCCCAGGGGTGGAAGCTCCAGTGGAAGAAGCTCGACGCCAGCGAGCTGCTGGCGGCCTCGGGCTGGAGGAGAGCGTCGACCTCCTCGCCTTCCTCGTCCTCGATGACGATGGGCGTCAGCCCGGCTTCCTCGGCCTCCTCGAGCTGTTCCTCTCCGGCTTGGCCCTGCTCCACGACGATGGGCGCCTGTGTGGCGTCACGCGGGTCGTGCAGGTGGTTGACCGGCTCGGCCACGCCCCAGAAGACCAGACCGATACCCATACCGGTGGTGAAGAGCATCGCGAACCAGGCCATGGTGCTGAACTCTGGCCGGGAGTCGTCCGGCCCCAGCCGGACCTTCCCGAACCTGCTGAGCATCAGGAAGATCGCTGCGCCGAGGAAGAAGGTGGTCGCCAGGACGTAGAACCAGCCGAGCGTCGAGCCGATCCAGTCACGGGTGCTCTGTGCCGCTTGGAGCAGCGGGTCCGTGTAGGCGATGCCCAGGACGACGAAGGCGATGATGACCGCTCCGGAGGTGATGAACACCGGAGGGTTGGTTCGTTCTTGGATGAATTCGCGCAGGGTTGAGATGGTGGCTCCTTCCCATCCCCGTCACGGAGAGTTTCGGGCGGGGGTCGGGCGCCGGTTCCTGCTACCGGTCACGGATGGGTCCCGTGGGATGGTAGAGGCTTTCGTCCCTGGTAGTAAAGCAACCGTCACAATGCGGAGAGTTTCCGGCAGAGTATGACATGTCGGATCACGGGTTCACGCTCCGGAGCGGAGGGCTGGAACACGAGGGCGGGGCGGGGTCAGGTCCTGGGATCGATGAGTGAGTCCAGGGTCGATCCGGCACGGTCCAGCCAGTCCACGATGACCTCCAGCTCTTCCAGCGTGTAGCCGGAGTGCAGGTCGATCATCGCCTGCCGCATCCCCGGAGCGGTGGGGCCGATCCTGCCCTCCGCCCCTTCGACCAGTCGTACGGCGACCTTGCGCCTGTCCAGCGGGTGCGGTGTCCGTTCGACCAGACCGTGCGCCTCCATCCGGTCCACCACGCCGGTCACCGACCCCGTGGACAGGCAGAGACTGTCCGCTATTTCGCCGGGTGTCATGGTTCCGCTGGCTCGGAGAAGCATGTAGCACTGGAAGTCGGTCGGGTTCATGCCCGTACGGTCGGCCATCCGGTGCAGGAGGCGTACGAGGCGCACGGCCAGCTGCTGACCGTCTTGCTGGAGCGCCATGTAGAGCTCCTCGCGGGGCCTGCGGTCGACCTCGTCAACGGCCCCGCTCTCCGTGGTCCCAGCGTTGGGCGCGCTCGTCATTGGTCTCCCTCGCCGCTTCGTGCACGGTCCCTCCGTCGTTCCTGTTGATCTTAGGCCTCATCCCAGGTGTCGCTTGGCCGTGAAGCCGCATCGCATGAAATAGTTAGATATACAAGATACTCTGAAAATAAGACATTCTGTGACTTTTGGGCCCTGTCGGGGGAGTCGACGCCTTGCTTTCAGCGCACCTGCACGAGACAACGCTGCCAGCAGACCTGGACGGTGTCCGGTCGCTCGTGGGAGACCTGCTGTCCGAGTACCTCCAAGGCCGCGTCAACGCCGCTGACAAGGTGGACAAGGACTTCGCGGCCGACCTCGCGGTCAGGCTCGCGTCCTTCACCCTGGACGGCGGCAAGAGGCTGCGCTCGGTGCTGGCGTGGTGGGGCTGGCTGGCCGGGGGCGGCGCGGTGCGCGGAGCCGATGCCCGAGCCGCGCTGAGCGCCTGTTCGGCCATCGAGGTCCTCCAGTCGTTCGCCCTCGCCCACGACGACGTCATGGACGCCGCACCCATGCGCCGCGGTCAGCCCTCCTTCCACGCCGCCCACACCGCGGAGCACCGCGCGCGCCGGTACTCCGGGGACGCCCGCCGCTACGGGGAGTCCATGGCGATCCTGGTCGGTGACCTCGCCATGGCCTGGGCCGATGACCTGCTCCACGAGTCTCTGGAGAGCCTGCCCACCCGGAGCGCCGCTCACACGGTGTGGCGGGAGATGCGCACGGAGGTCATGGCCGGGCAGTTCCTCGATCTGCGCGCACAGGCTCGCGGTGAGCGGTCCGAGCTCAGCGCACTGCACGCCGACCACCTCAAGACCGCCACCTACACGGTCGAACGGCCGCTTCACCTGGGCGCGGCCATGGCCGGCGCGCCGGCGCGGACCCTGGCGGCCCTGCGCGGCTACGGCGCGGACGTGGGGGTGGCCTTCCAACTGCGGGACGACCTGCTGGACCTCTACGGCGATCCCGCCCGAACGGGTAAGGAACCCGGGGAGGACCTGCGGGAGGGCAAGAACACCTTTCTGCTGGCCGCCGGACTCCGGTTGGCCCGGGAGCAGGGCGACACCGAGGCACTGCGCACGCTGTGCCTGACCGGAGGGCCGTCCGAACACGTGGACATCGAAGGCGCGGCGCACGCACTCGAACGGGTGGGCGCCCGGAGCCTGGTCCAGCGGCGCTGCCGGGAACTGGCCGAACGCGGTCTCGGGCGGCTCGCCCCGCTCGATCTCGCCCCCGCGGTCGGCGAAGGCCTGTGTTCCTTCGCTCAGACGGCCGCTCAGCCATGAACACCGGATACGTGACATTCCCGGAAGTCAAGGAGAAACCGTGAGCGTGGTTCAAGGAAGCGGGCGTCGTCCCGTGGTCGTGGTGGGAGCCGGTTGGTCCGGGCTCTCCTGTGCACTGCACTTGCTGGGCGCCGGGCGCGACGTGGTGGTGGTGGAACGTGAGGACCACCCCGGCGGTCGCGCGGGGCGCCAGGACATGGAGGGCTACCGCCTGGACACCGGCCCCACCGTCCTCACCATGCCCGAGCTGCTGGACGAGGCCTTCGCCGCGGTGGGGGAGTCCGTCCGGGACCGGATCGAACTGGTGCCCCTGGCGCCCGCCTACCGCGCGGCCTTCGCCGACGGTTCCACGATCGACGTCCACACCGACCGCGCACGCATGGCCGCGGAGGTCGCCCGTGCCGCCGGAACCCGCGAGGCCGTGGGCTACCTGCGCCTGCGTGACTGGCTGACCCGGCTGTACGACGTGGAGATGCGCTCCTTCATCGACGCCCAGTTCGACTCGCCTCTCGACCTGCTCGGCCCCGACCTGGTGCGCTTGGCCGCGATGGGCGGGTTCGGCCGCCTGGCACCGGCCGTGGGCAGGCACGTCAAGGACGAACGGCTGCGCAGGATCTTC
Organism: Nocardiopsis exhalans; assembly: GCF_024134545.1. Lineage (GTDB taxonomy): Bacteria > Actinomycetota > Actinomycetes > Streptosporangiales > Streptosporangiaceae > Nocardiopsis > Nocardiopsis exhalans. Next base: position 6,098,072 of record NZ_CP099837.1, on the reverse strand, counting down.
TCCTTCCAGGCGCTCTACGCCGGCGTCGCACCCGACAGGGCACTGGCCGCCTACGCCGTCATCGCCTACATGGACACCGTGGCCGGCGTCTACTTCCCCCGGGGCGGGATGCGGATGATCGGCGAAGCCATGGCCGCGGCCGCCGCCAAGGCCGGCGCCGACCTGCGCTACGGGGAGTCGGTGAGCCGCCTGGAGCGCTCCGGGGACCGCGTCACCGCGGTGATCACCGACCAGGGGGAACGGATCGCCTGTGACCAGGTGGTACTGACCACGGACCTGCCGGCCGCCCACCGGCTGCTCGGGCACCGCTCCCGTAGGCCGGTGCGTCAGCGGTTCTCGCCCTCGGCCGTGGTCCTGCACCTGGGCACCGACCGCACCTGGGACCACCTGTCGCACCACACCATCTCCTTCGGAACGGCGTGGCAGAGCACGTTCACCGAGATCATCGACCAGGGGCGGACCATGAGCGACCCCTCGCTACTGGTCACCCAACCGACCCTCACCGACCCCTCCCTGGCCCCTGAGGGGCGCCACCTCTTCTACGTGCTGGCGCCCGCGCCCAATCTGGAAGCCGGGAACATCGACTGGGACGAGGAGGGGAGCCGCTACCGCGACCACATCGTGTCCACCCTCGAATCCCGCGGGATGACCGGCCTGGACGCCTCGGTGCGCGCTGAACACCTGGTCACCCCAGCGGACTGGGCCCGTAAGGGCCTGGCCAGGGGGACTCCCTTCTCGCTGGCGCACACCTTCACGCAGACAGGACCGTTCCGGCCGCGCAACACCGTGCCCGGAACCGCGAACGCCGTGCTGGCGGGCTGCGGCACCACCCCCGGGGTCGGGTTGCCCACGGTCCTGCTCTCCGGCAAGCTCGCGGCCGCCCGCGTGGTCTCCCGGACCGGGAGCGGGGTGCTTCGATGAGCGCCGCCACCGCCGAACTCCAGGCGGCCGGGATCGGTCCCGGCCAGTTGCGGGAGGACTACCTGCTCTGCCGGGCCCTGCACGCTCACCACGGCCGTACCTACTACACCGCCACACGTGTTCTGCCGCCTGAGCGCCGACCCGGTGTCCACGCCCTGTACGGCTTCGCACGCTGGGTGGACGACATCGTCGACGAGCCCGGTCCGGAGCTGACCACCGGGGACCAGCGAGCCCGTCTCGACGCGATCGACGCCGACCTCCACCGCGTCTTCACCGGCGGCGAACCGGGTGAAGCCGTCCTGCGGGCCCTGGCGCACACGGTGCGGCGCTACGATCTGCCCCGGGACTACTTCACCGCCTTCATGGCGTCCATGCGCATGGATCTGGACGTTCCCGCCTACCGGGACCTCGCACACCTACGTGAGTACATGTACGGCTCGGCCGCGGTCATCGGACTCCAGGTCCTTCCGGTCCTCGGCACGACCGTGCCCCGGGAGGCGGCCGCCCCGCACGCCGCGGCGCTGGGAGAGGCCTTCCAGCTCACCAACTTCCTGCGCGACGTGGCGGAGGACCTGCGCCGGGGCCGGGTCTACCTGCCCGCCGACGTGCTCGCCGACCACGGTGTCGACCGCGCTCTCCTGGAGCACTGCGCGAGTACGCGGACCCCGGACCCGCGCGTGCGCCGTGCGGTCGCCGACCTGGTCGGGATCAACCAGGGGTTCTACCGGGAGGCCGAGCCGGGCATCGCGATGCTCGACCCGGTCGCCAGCCCGTGTGTCGCCACCGCCTTCCGCCTCTACCGCGCGATCCTGGACGAGATCACCGCGGCCGACTTCGACGTGTGGAGTGTGCGGCACCGGGTTTCGGACGGAAGGAAGCTGGCCGCGGCCGTCCCCGCTTTCGCCCGCGCCCTCTGGGCGCGCGGCGTGCCCCGGCCCAGAACCGCCACGTGACCCCCACCCGGAGTCCGGAGCGAAGAGAAGGAGTCCCATGACTTTGCCGTCCCCCGAACCCCGGCGCTTTCCGTTGCGCAGGATGCCCCGCGGCACCTGGGCCCGGCAGGAGCCCTCGTGGCGCCAAGCCTCTCCCGCCGTGATCGGTGCGGCGCTCAAAAGAGCACTGGCCCGCCCCTCCGGGAACTGGTTCGTCCTGGCCTCCAGTACCGAGGTGCGGGCCGACCGGCCGTTCGGCCGGGTGGTGTCCGGAACCGAAGTCGTCGCCTGGCGCACCGGCGACGGATCCGTGCACGCGGGCCCGGGTGCCTGCCCCCACCTCGGAGCTCCGCTGTGCCGGGGAGCCGTCGACCAGGGGCGTCTGGTCTGCCGGTGGCACGGGCTCTCCCTGGGCCCCGGCGGTTTCCCGGGATGGAGCCCCTACCCGGCGCATGACGACGGGGTGCTCGTGTGGGTGCGCCTGGACGCGGCCGGAGGCGAGGAACCCACCGACGCACCGGTCGTCCCCGAGCGCCCGCGCGGTGCGAACACGATCGCGGCGGTGGAGAGTCTGGCCGGCCGGTGCGAGCCCGAGGACGTCGTGGCCAACAGGCTCGATCCGTGGCACGGCTCCTGGTTCCACCCCTACTCGTTCGTGGGCCTGAAGGTCACGGAGATACCGGAGGGCCCGGATCCCGACCCGGACCGCATGGTGGTGGACGTGGGCTTCAGGGTCGCGGGCAGGTGGGGTGTGCCGGTGCGCGCCGAGTTCACCTGCCCCGAACCGCGCACCGTGGTCATGCGCATCATCGAGGGTGAGGGGACGGGCAGCGTGGTGGAGACACACGCCACCCCGCTCGGCGTCGACCGCGACGGAGTGCCGCGCACCGCGGTCATCGAGGCCACGGTCGCCGCTTCCGAACGCACCGGATTCGCTCTGGCCCGGCGGGTGGCGGGTGCGGTGCGCCCGGCGATGAGGTTGGTCGCCCGCCGACTGTGGAAGGACGACCTCGCCTACGCCGAGCGCCGTTACCTGCTCCGGGCGTCCGGTCGCTGGCCGGGCTGAGAAGCGCGCTGCCCCGGTGGGCCGCGACTCCGCTACGTGCTCTGCCCGCGTCGCCTTCGAGCGGCCCGGGCCAGAGCGCGCAATGCTGGGGAGCGACCCCGCCGGGGCACGGTCCACAGGGTGTGGCCCCGCCGCCCCCACTGCGACAGAAGCGTGTTCGCGGCGCTCATCCCGCTGGTGGCCGCACCCTCCATCAGGGCCACCGGCAGGTCCACGCGCACGTGGTCCCCCGCCACGACCAGGGAAGGATCGGGTGTGGTCACCGTGCACCGGTCCGCGTAACCCCCCGGGGGGAAGAGCGCGCAGTCCGCACGCATCTCGTGTCGGGCGTCCACCTGCCGGGCCGCGGCCAACTCCGGGTAGACCGCGGTGGCCTGCTCCCACAGGGACTTGCGCTCGGCCTGCGCGTCACACCCTTCGGCCAGCGCGTAGGCGTGCAGTTCCACCACCGAGCCCCCGGTACGGTCCGACCACTCCCGGGCCTGGTCCTCGTACCGCTCCAGCACGCTGACGTTGTCCAGGGTCGGGTATCCGCCGGTGCCGAGGAAGGCCTGCCGGTGCGGTCGGACCGGGCGGTCCAGCCAGTAGCGCGACACCAGGAACGCGGGGGCGGAGGGGATACGTGACACCTGGCTCCGCCACGGGGCCGACCCCAGCTCCGGTGAGCGGGAGACCAGCTCTCGCAGTCCGCGCGGGTCGGTTGCCAGAACGACCGCGTCGAACTCCCCGCTCCGGGCGCCCGCCGCCTCCGACCAGTCGACACGGTGGCGCAGTCGCCCCCCGGGGGTGATCCCGTCGACCGACGCGCCGGTGCGCAACTCCACTCCCAGGCCTGTCAGGTAGCCCGCCAGCGGGTTCCACAGCGCTTGCGGGAACGGCGACCTGGGTACGTCGAACACCAGCCCCTCCGCGGACCCCAGGAAGTACACGTGGAACATGACCGCCATCTCGGCCGCGGAGAGCTGCTCGGGCGCGGCGAAGAAGCTCCGGCTGAAGACCTCGAAGGCCAGGTGCCGTGCGGTGGCCGGGAAACCCGTGACCTCCAGCAGTTCCCGGGCGCTGCGGTGCCCCATGCGTTCGTGCACCCCGGGCACGTCCACGTCCAGGAGTTGGAGCACGGCTGGGAGGTTCACCCCGGCGAGCTCCGTCAGAGGGAAGCTCGGGCTCGTCGCGGCCAGGGCGAACGCGTTCAGCGGCGGGATGGAGGGCAGCCCCGAGAACCGGTCCCTGGCCCCCGAGCTGTGCACCAGCGGGTAGTCGGGCAGCGCGACCAGGCCGGCCAAGTCCGGGTCGGTCCGTCTGAGCAGACCGCGCAGGTTGTAGTACTGCCGGAAGAACGCGTGGAAGCCCCGGCTCATCGTGACGGTGCTGCCGTCGGCCAGAGTCGTGTCCCATCCGAGCAGGCGGCCCCCCAGCCCCGACTCGCGCTCCAGCAGTACCACCTCCACATCGCGCTCGGCGAGTCCGCAGGCGGCGGCCAGCCCGGCGATGCCGCCGCCGACGACCGCGACGCGCGGCCTGTGCTCGGGGCGTGGACCGACCGGCGGCGGTGCCGGTACCGGTTCGGCCCGCGGGTCCCTCACATCGGGGTTCACCGTGCCCCCTCCCGCGTGGCGGGGCCCTCCTCGGAGCCCGCACCGGGAGGGGGAGCGGCCTCGGAGGAAAGGGACACCGGGCCGGTCTCCCCGGGGCCCGGGCACCGTAGCGGCCTGCGCCCGACGAAGGTGTGCGTGATCCCGTACTGCCATCCGGGCAGGGGGGCGCTCGCCACCGACTCCAGGCCGACCGCGCGCATCCTCCCCAGCAGAGCGGAGCGCCCGTCGAATTCCAGAACGCTCCGCCACAGGTAGCGGAACAGGTCCGCGCGTCCGGCCAGGGCCCGCCCCGCCGGTATCACCACGCTCCAGCACACCGCCGTCCACACCGCCTGGGCGGAGACCGAATCGGCCACCGAGTACTCGTGCAGGGCCAGCCGCCCGCCCGGGACCAGAACCGAGCGCACCGATTCCAGGAAGGCGTCCGGGTCGGGGACGTTGCGTACCAGGTAGGCCGCGAAGACCGCGTCGGCGGAGCCGCCCAGCAGTTCCCGCGCCCACTCCGCGGTGATGTCCTCCGCCCGCGCGAGGTGGAAGGTGACGTTCGCCGGCCATTCCTTGGCCGCGGCGGCCCTCAGCATGCCCTCGGAGGCGTCCACACCGACGATCCTGGCCAGCGGGTACTCGCGTAGCAGGGCCGCGGTGGAGGCGCCCGTGCCGCAGCCCAGGTCCATGAGGAGCAGGCCCTTGCCCCGGGCGGGCAGCCGCAGCCGCCGCGCCGATGTGCGCAGATCCCGGTGGTACCCCGGGTTGGCGGCGACCAGCCGGTCGTAGGCGGAGGCGGCGTTGTCGAACTCGTCCGTCACCGCCCCGGTCTTCATCATCCCGGTCGGGGTGTTCAAATGTTCCTCCAGGGGTGGCAGGGGCCGGGCGGGGAGCCCCGAGCTCTTCGAGGGGGCATGCTTGTGGACATGGCCGACTACGACGTGGTGATCATCGGAGCCGGAGCCGCAGGGCTCACCCTGGCCGATCGCATGGGGGAGGTCAACCAACGACGCGAGTCCCCGCTGCGCGTGGCACTCGTGGAGCCTCCCCGGGGCCCCCACACGCCGCCGCCCCGGACGTGGTGTTTCTGGGAGCCGGACGGCGGCCCCTGGGACCGGCTGCTGGCCGCCCGCTGGGAGGACCTCTCGGTCGTGGGTCCGGACGGTGCCGAGTACCGCTCCTCGGCAGCGCCCTACGTCTACAAGATGCTTCGTTCGGCCGACGTCCAGGCGCACGTACGCGCCACCGCGGACGAGCACGTCGAACAGAGGGAGCTGTACGTTCAGCGGGTCGCCGACGGTACTGACCACGCCACTCTCACGGCCCTGGGGCCTGACGGCGGTCGGGTGGACCTCACCGCGCGCTGGGTGTTCGACTCGCGTCCGCCCTCTCCCGTGCCCGCGGGCCGCACCCACCTGCTCCAGCACTTTCGCGGCTGGTTCGTGCGCACGGCCGAGGACTCCTTCGACCCCGCCGCGGCGGTGCTCATGGACCTTCGCCCGCCTCAGCCCCGGCACGGGGTGGCCTTCGGCTACGTGCTCCCCCTGTCCACCCGCGAGGCTCTGGTGGAGTACACCGAGTTCGGCCGTACCGCCCTCACCACTCCCGAGTACGACCTGGCGCTCAAGGACTACTGCGACCGCGCCGGCCTGCCCGAAGTCGAGGTCACCGCGACCGAACAGGGGAGGATCCCGATGACCGACGCGCGCTTCGCGACCCGCGCCGGGCGGCGCCTGTTCAGGGTGGGCACCGCCGGGGGCGCGACGAGGCCGTCCACCGGTTACACGTTCAGCGGGGTGGGACGGCAGGCCGCGGCGATAGCCGAAGCCCTGGTGCACGATCGGGTACCGGTGCCGCCGGTCCCGCACCGCCCCCGCCACCTGGCGATGGACGCCGTCATGCTGCGGGCCCTGGACAGCGGCCGGGTGTCGGGTGCTGACTTCTTCACCCGGCTCTTCTCGGCCAACCGCTTCGGTGATGTGCTGGCGTTCCTCGACGGGGAGTCGGGGCTCGCCCGTGAACTGGCCATGGGGTGTTCCACTCCGGTCGCCGCGATGGCGCTCAGTACGGCGGACCATCTGTGGTACTCCCTGAGCTCCCGTTTCAGTCCCTGACGGCGGACAGGACGGACACGGCCTCGGAGAGGGAACCGAGGTGCCCGTCCGCGAACCGAAGTGAGGAGCCCGCCTCCCGCCAACCCGGCCCGGCCGTGTAGAGAGCTGTGCGCTCAGGCGCGGAAACCGTGCTGCGCGCGGTCGTCACCAGGGTCTCGGAGTCGTGCGCGCTGCTGGTGTGACACCACAGGACCACCGCGCGCGGGCCCACCCGGCGTACGGCGCGCACCGTCGCCTCGGTGGGGGTGCAGGGTCCCAGGACGCGGTGTGCCAGCCCTGCTTCGCGCAGAGCGGCGGCCAACGCCTCCACCGGCAGGCTGTGCATCTCGTGCGGTACGCAGGCCAGGACGACCGGCCGGTCCCGGCCGCCGGACAGCGGAGTCGGCCCGGGCACGCGGCGCAGGACCGAGGACACACACCACGAGAGGAGGTGCTCCACCTCGATGTGGCGTTGTGTCTCCTCCCATTTGCGCCCCATCCCGTACAGCAGCGGCATCGCCAGGTCCTCCCAGGCCAGGACGGTCCCGTAACGTGCCACGGCTTTCTGCAGAAGGCTTTCGACGAGGTCGGAATCCATCCGCATGGCGGCTCTGGTCAGCCCCTGGAGCGTGGGGGAGGCGGTTCCCAGCGCCGCGGCCCGCACTTCGCTTCGCGGCTCCGGGAGCATCGGCGGTGCGGCGGTGCGCGCGGTCAGGACCTGGCGCGCGGCCTCGGCCGCGGGCATGCCCTCGCCGACCAGACGGCACAGCTCCCGGAGCCGGGCGACATCGGTGGGGGAGTAACGCCGGTGCCCTCCCGGGCTGCGTTCCCGAGGGCCGACCCCGTAGCGCCGGTCCCAGCTGCGCAGGGTGGTCGGTGCTATCCCGAGCAGCCGTGCCGTGGCCCCCGGGCTGAGTGCGTCCATCATGGCGCCCCAACACGTTGCGAAATCGGTGCGACTTGTGACACAGGCCGCTGACCTCTGACTCTAGTCCTGAGAGCACCGAAAGGGGCAACGACATGGAACTGGACACCACACGTCGGGCGGATCGGCGCCTGGACCTCGTCTACCGCATCGGGGCCGGGCTCACCGGACTGGTGCTGGTGGGCTTCGGTAGCGCGGGGCTGATGATCAGGCTGCCGCTCTTCGACACCCAGGGCGAGGTCATCGCGGGGCTTTCCACCAACGGCGCACTGAGCTTCATCTCCATCGCCATCGGTTCCCTCCTGGTGGGGGCGGCGATTCTGGGCGGGAAGTTCGCGTCCACGGTGTGCGTCGCGGTGGGCGCGGCCTTCGTGGTCAGCGGGCTGGTGAACCTTTACCTGATGAGTACGGACTTCAACGTTCTGGCCTTCTCCATGCCCAACGTGATCTTCAGCTTCGTGGTCGGCCTCGTGGTCATGACCTTCGGCATGTACGGCCGGTTCAGCGGAGGCCTGCCGGAGGACAACCCCTTCCAGAGGCACCGCCACCCCGAGACCTCCGCCGACGAGGAGGGGCGGGAGACCGGTGCGACGGGGGAGGACCGCGTTCGGGGCCACGGGGCGAACCGGCTCGCGGGCCCGCGGGGTACGGCCACCGGTGTCCCCGGTCCGCGCTCCGCGGCGCGGCAGGACAGCGCCGAGGAGTCCCGGGGATGAGTGCTGCCACGGGGCGGCTCGCCCTGGTGACGGGGGCCAGCGGCTACATCGGCGGTCGTCTGGTCCCGGAGCTGCTGGCCGCCGGGTACAGGGTCCGCTGCCTGGCCCGGACCCCGGACAAACTACGTGATCACCCCTGGCGGGACCGCGTCGAGGTGGTCCGGGGCGACGTGGTCTCCGGGGAGGGCCTGCTGGAGGCACTGTCCGGTGTGGACGTGGCCTACTACCTGGTCCACTCCATGGGCGGCGGCCGCGACTTCGTCAACACGGACGCCGAAGGCGCGAGGCGGTTCGCCGAAGCGGCGGGGGAGGCCGCGGCCGGACGCGTCGTCTACCTCGGGGGACTGGCGCCGGAGCACGTCGAACTGTCAGAGCACATGGCCTCGCGGGAGGAGGTCGGGCGGATCCTGCTGGAGGCGCCGGTGCCCGCCGTGGTGCTGCGCGCCGCTGTCATCCTCGGGTCCGGGTCGGCGTCCTTCGAGATGCTGCGGCACCTGACGGAGCGCCTTCCAGCGATGACCACGCCCCGGTGGGTGCGCAGCCGGGTGCAGCCCATCGCCGTTCGGGACGTGCTGCGTCTGCTCGTACGCGCGGACGAACTGCCGGAGGAGACCAACCGGACCTTCGACATCGGCGGACCCGAGATCCTCAGCTACGCGCAGATGATCCAGAGGTTCGCCGCCGTGGCGGGGCTGGTCCGCCGGCTGATCCTTCCGGTACCGGTTCTGTCCCCGGGGCTGTCGAGCCTGTGGGTCGGCCTCATCACGCCGGTGCCGCCGTCGGTGGCCCGGCCGCTGGTGGAGTCGTTGCGGCACGACTCGGTGACGGACGAGGACGATCTCGCCCGGCTGCTCGACGACCACGAGCGGATCGGGTTCGACGAGGCGGTGAGTCTGGCTCTGCGGCGGATCGACGAGGACCGGGTGGACACGCGCTGGTCCTCCGCCGCATGGCCCAGTGCACCGTCCGATCCGCTGCCCACCGACCCCGACTGGGCCGGGGGCAGCCTGTACACCGACCGCCGGGCGCGTCACGTGGACGCCGCCCCGTCGGAGCTGTGGCGGGTCATCGAGGGCATCGGCGGTGAACGCGGTTGGTACTCGTGGCCGCTCGCCTGGGCCGCGCGCGGCTGGATCGACCTCGCGGTGGGCGGGGTGGGCCTCAGGCGCGGCCGCCGCGATCCCGAGCGCCTGCGGGTGGGGGACTCGTTGGACTTCTGGCGGGTCGAGGAGGTCGTCCCCGGCGAACTCCTGCGGCTGCGAGCCGAGATGCGCCTGCCGGGCCTGGCCTGGCTGGAGCTGCGCGTGGGGAGCCAGGACGGGCGCACGGTGTACTGCCAGCAGGCTCTGTTCCATCCGCGCGGTCTGCTGGGGCACCTGTACTGGAAGGCGGTCACGCCCTTCCACGGGATCGTTTTCGGGTCGATGGCCGACAACATCGCCGACCGGGCGGCGGACACCGTCGAACCGGCCGTACGCACCTGAACCACGGGGCGGGGCCGGTCCGGCCCCGCCCGGCGTGACCTGCTCCGGCTGTGCGTTATCGTATGGGGGAAATTAGCTAGGATTCCAAGAAGCTTGGATTCCTAGCAGAATTCTGGACCCTACCCGCCTACCCGGAAGGACTCCCGCCGTGAGGGAACGACACGAGCCGCCACCCAGACGATCACGCTGGTGGGTCGGCGCGGCTCTGCTGGTCAGCCTCATCTGGCTGCTCGGTGCGGGCCCTCTGGGGGCGTTCCTCGGCAAGCTCGGGGAAGTCCAGACCAACGACCCCGGCGCGTTCCTGCCCGTCGGAGCCGAGTCCACCGAAGCCGCGGAACTCGCCGGGGACTTCGACCGGGGCGACACCGTCCCCGCGATCGTGGTCCTGTCCGCCGACCGCGAGCTCACCGACACCGACCTCGCCGACGCGGGCGCCCTGGCCGAGCGGATCGGTGCCGAGCCCTGGGCCACCAGTCAGGTCATCGGCCCGATCCCGGGCACCGAGGACCCCTCCGTCGCCCAGCTCGTCGTCCCGATCGGTGAACGCTTCGACACCGGCGACTCCGTGGCCGAACTGCGCGCACTCCTGGCCGATGACCCCCTGCCCGGAATCCAGGCCCAGGTCACCGGGCCCGCCGGGTACGCGGCCGACCTCGTGGCGGCCTTCGGTGGCATCGACTCCACCCTGCTGGTCGTCGCGGTCGTCGCGGTCCTGGTCATCCTGATCGCGGTCTACCGCTCACCCCTGCTGCCGGTCCTGGTGATCGTCGCCTCCCTGTTGGCCCTGGGACTCTCCGGGGCACTGGTCTACGCCGCCGCCGACACCGGTCTGGTCAGCCTCAACGGCCAGAGCCAGGGCATCCTGTTCATCCTGGTCGTGGGCGCCTGCACCGACTACGCGCTGCTTCTCGTCGCCCGCTACCGGGAGGAACTGGCCGCCCGCGAGCGCGTGCCCGAAGCGGTCCTCGCCGCGGTCCGGGGCGTCACCGGACCCGTCCTCGCCTCCGGCGGAACCGTCATCCTCGGCCTGCTCTGCCTGCTCGCCGCCGACCTCGCCTCCACCCGCAGCCTCGGCCCCGTGGTCGCCATCGGGGTGGCCGCCGCGATGCTCTCCGCGATGACCTTCCTGCCCGCCGCCCTCGCCCTGTGCGGTCGGGCCGCCTTCTGGCCCGCCGCCCCGCACCACACCCGCCACGAGGAGGGCCAGAGCACCGACCAGGTTCTGCGGCAGCACCCCTTCTGGGGCCGCGTCTCCGCCGCGGTCGCCCGCCGTCCGCGCGCCTACTGGCTGGGCACCACCGCCCTGCTGATCGCCGCGGCCGTGTTCGCGCCCCAGTTCAGCGCGCAGGGCACCGGACAGGCGGAGATCTTCCGCACCCAGGTCGAGGCGGTGGACGGCCAGGAAACACTCACCCGCGGATTCGGCGCCGAGTCCAGCGCCGCGCCCGCGCTCGTGGTGGCCGACGAGGCGTACCTGGACGAGGTGGTGGCCGCCGCCGAGGGCCTGCCCGACGTCGACGGGGCCGCCCCGGTCACCGAACCCGGGCCGCCCGCGGGCCAGGCCCCCGGCGAGGACCCCGCGCCCCTGGTGGAGGACGGCCGCGTCCTGGTCGAAGTGGTGCTGGCCGCCGACCCCGAATCCCCCGAGGCGGTGGCGGCCGTGCGCGGACTGCGCGCCGAGCTGGGTTCGATCGAGGGGGCGAACGCCCTGGTGGGCGGGGTCAGCGCCACCGACCTCGACACCCTGGAGACCGCGCAACGGGACTTCGTCGTGGTCGTGCCACTGGTGCTGGTGGTCGTCTTCCTGGTCCTGATCCCGCTGTTGCGGTCGCTGGTGGCCCCACTGCTCCTGATGGCCGCCAACGTACTCTCGTTCGCCGCCGCCCTGGGGGTGGGCACTCTGGTGTTCGACCACGTCCTCGGCCTGCCCGGGGCCGACCCGGTGGTGCCGCTGTTCGCCTTCGTGTTCCTGGTGGCGCTGGGGATCGACTACAGCATCTTCCTGATGTCCCGGGCCCGTGAGGAGACCCTCACCCGCGGACACCGCGAAGGTGTCCTGCGGGCGCTGACGGTGACCGGAGGAGTGATCACCTCAGCCGGGGTGGTGCTGGCCGCGACCTTCGCCGCGCTCGCCGTGATCCCGCTGCTCTTCCTGCTGCAACTGGCGTTCCTGGTGGCCTTCGGGGTGCTGGTGGACGCGCTGCTGGTACGGACGCTGCTCATCCCCGCCCTGTCCCTGGACGTGGGGCCGCGCCTGTGGTGGCCGGGCCGGGCGGCCCGAACCGGTGACGGGCCCCGGCCCGACTCCGTATCCGCGTCCCCGCCGCTGATCGCTACCGCCGCTACAACAACTCGCCCGGAAGCTCCCGGTAGGCCTGACTGATCTTGCGGAGCAGGTCCGGCCGGGGGAGGCTCACCCCGTCGATCGAGCCCACCGGCCGGACCCCGGTGACGGCGTTGGTGACGAAGGCCCCCGCGGTCCGGGTGGCCGCCACGGCCGCCAGGGGGCGGGTGGAGACCGGGACCCCGAGCGACTCGGCTGCCTGGTCGACCAGCCGCATCGTCACCCCGGGCAGGCAGGGGGCCTGCGGCCAGACCAGCCCGGACCCGTCCAGGAAGCCGATGTTCCAGGTGGGGCCCTCGGAGACACGGCCGTCCACACCCGTGAACAGGGCGTCGTCGAACCCGTCCAACTGCGCCGCGCGCCGTTGCCTGATCGCTCCGAACAGTCCGGTGCCCTTGACCATCGGGGTGTCCCGTGAGAACAGGCGGGTACCGAGGTGGATCGGCGGCGGGACGGCCCCCGGGGCCGAACGGGTCGTCACCAGGATCTGGGGCAGGGACCGGGCACTGGGGCGGCCCAGGTCCAGGGCGGGGTCGTAGACGGTCACCCGGACCACGGCGGGCGAGGGGTGCGCACGCGCTGAGCGGCGTGCGAGTTCGCGCACGCGCGGGATGTCGAGTTCGGTGCCGAAGAGGGTCGCGCAGTCCCGGCTCAGGCGCTCCACGTGCAGATCCAGACCGCGCACGCGTAGGTCCGTGACCAGCATGGTCGTGAAATGCCCGTAGCCGTACAGGGCGAGACCGGCGAGTTCTCCCGTGCTGACGGGGCGTCCGTTCAGTTCCATTACGGGCACCATTCTGGCACTTCGGGACCTGTGGCAGCAGGCGGTTGGGCGGCCGGGTCCGGACGGAAGAGGGTGCCGGCCCACCGCGCCCCGGGCCGGTCTCAGGTGCGGGAACCCCGCTCCAGCTCGATGAACGCGGTGACCAGCTGGTCCTCCGAGGTGTCCAGGTACTCGGTGAGTTCGGCGGCCGCGGTCTCGGCATGCCCCTCGACCAGCGCCAGGTGGATGCGCCGGTTCCACTTGAGGTAGGGGTCGTGGAACTCACGGGGCGCGGCCATCACGTGGAACACCAGCCGGGTCTCGGCCAGCACCTGCCTCATGAACTCGTTGATCCGCTCGCTCCGCGCCAGGGCGGCGAGCGCCTCGTGGAAGCGCATGTTCGCGCTGCCCATCCGCCACCAGTCCTCCTCGGCCCGGGCCCGCTCGCCCTCGTCGACGGCGGCGCCCACGGCACGCACCAGTTCCGCCGGGGCGTCGCTCGCCCCGCGCACGGCGGGAAGTTCCAGGGACCTGCGCGCATTGAACAGATCGCGAACGTCTTCGCTGGTGGGGCGGTTGACGAACACCCCCCGGTGCATGTGGTGCACGAGCAGGCGCTCACGGCTCAGGAGCCGGAAGGCCTCGCGCAGCGTGTTCCGGGAGACCTGGTACTTGCGGCTGAGCTTCTCCTCGGACAGGCGCACGCCGGGGGCCAGCGCACCGTCGATGACGAAGGTGCGCAGCAGGTCGGCGACGCGTTCGGCCTGGCTGGTGGGCCGCGCCAGGGCGGGCGCGGGCAGCCGGTCGATGTGGTCCTCGGTCGCCGTCACGTGAGCCCCTTCGACTGCTTCGTGCGTGCCCGCGCCAGGCGGGGTGGTCCCACCAATGTTACGTACCGGGGGCGCTGGGATTTTACTTACCCGCCCCTTACCAAGCCCGCGCGATTGAAGTATTGTTCAACAATCCAACGATGATGTTGGTCACCAGGACCGTTCGATCTCCCCACACTGGAGAAAGCCATGGGCGACAAGCCCCCCGCACCCGCTCCCGCGCCGGTACGCCCCCGATTCGGCCGCGTAGCCCTGAGCAGCGGTCTCCTCGGCGCCATGTTCCTGATGGCCACCAGCGCCGTCGGCCCCGGATTCATCACCCAGACCACGACCTTCACCGCACAGCTCGGAGCCGCGTTCGCCTTCGCGATCCTGGTCTCGATCCTGGTCGACATCGCCGTGCAGCTGAACATCTGGCGGGTCATCGGCGTCTCGAACACGCGCGCCCAGGACCTGGCCAACAAGGTGCTACCCGGGGCCGGTTACCTGCTCGCCGTCCTCATCGTCTTCGGCGGCCTGGTCTTCAACATCGGCAACATCGCCGGCACGGGCCTGGGCCTCGACGCCATGATCGGCCTCGACCCGCGTGTCGGCGCGGTCCTCTCGGCCGTGGTCGCGATCGTCATCCTGGCCGTCAAGAGCCTGGGAGTGGCCCTGGACCGCATACTCGTGGTCCTCGGCGTGCTCATGATCGCCCTCACCGCCTACGTGGCCTTCGTGTCGAACCCGCCGGTGGGCGAGGCCCTGCGCCAGTCCGTGCTGCCCGAGGCGGCCAGCAGCGACCTCTTCCTCGCCACCATCACCATCATCGGCGGCACCGTCGGCGGCTACATCACCTACGCGGGCGCCCACCGCCTCATCGAGCAGGGCAGGGGCGGCCGCGAGAACATCGCCGCCATCACCCAGACCTCCGTCACCGGCATCATCGTCACCGGCATCATGCGGGTTCTCCTCTTCCTCGCGATCCTCGGCGTGGTCTCGGGAGGCGTAGCGATCATGGACTCGCCCAACCCTTCGGCCGAAGCCTTCTACCAGGCCGCCGGAGAGGTCGGCATGCGCCTGTTCGGCATGATCATGTGGGCGGCCGCGGTCAGCTCCGTGATCGGCGCCTCCTACACCTCCGTCTCCTTCGTCACCACGTTCTCCCCGTGGCTGGAACGCCACAAGGGCAAGCTGGTCACCGGCTTCATCGGGATCTCCCTGGCGATCTACCTGATCTCCGGCCAGGCCCCCGTCACACTGCTGGTCATGGCGGGCGCCCTCAACGGTGTGATCCTTCCGGTCGGCCTGGGCCTGCTCCTGTGGGTGGCCGCACGCCACTCCCGCACCCTGCTCGACGGCTACCGCTACCCGCGCTGGCTGATCGTCATCGGCGTCGCGGCGTGGCTGCTCACCGCCTACATGGCGGTCAACTCCCTGAGCGGTATCGCCGCCCTCTGGCAGTAGCCACGGCAGACCCGCCGGGACGGCCCCGAAACACCCGGCACAGTGGTGGTACCGGCACAACGGAGTGCCGGTACCACCACCGGGTACGAGAACCAGGAAAGAGGAGCAGTACGTTGCGTATCGACCTCAACTCCGACCTCGGCGAGAGCTTCGGCCGCTGGGAACTCGGCGATGACCAGGCCCTGCTGTCCATCGTGACCAGCGCCAACGTCGCCTGCGGCTTCCACGCAGGCGACCCCTCGGTCCTGCGCCGCACCACAGCCGAGGCCGCCGCGCGCGGGGTCGCCGTCGGCGGACACGTGGCCTACCGGGACCTCGCCGGGTTCGGTCGCCGCTTCGTGGACGTGCCCCCCGCCGAACTCACCGACGAAGTGCTCTACCAGCTCGGCGCCCTGTCCGCCTTCACCGCACTGACCGGGGACCGCATCCGCTACGTCAAGCCGCACGGAGCCCTGTACAACGCGATCGTCCACCACGAGGACCAGGCCGCCGCGGTCGTCGAGGCCGTCCGCGCCTTCGACCCCGACCTCCCCGTCCTCGGCCTGCCCGGCTCACGCTTCCTGGAGAAAGCAGAGAAAGCGGGCCTGCGCACCTACCGCGAGGCCTTCGCTGACCGCGCCTACACCCCGCAGGGCACCCTCGTCTCACGCCGCGAACCAGGCTCCGTCCTGCACGACCCCGAGGCCATCGCCGCCCGCTGCCTGCGCATCGCCCGAGGCGAACCGATCGAGGCCGTGGACGGCACCGAGATCCTCGTCGAGGCCGACTCCCTGTGCGTGCACGGTGACAGCCCAGGCGCCGTGGACATCGCCCGCGCCGTGGCCGACCTGCTTCGCGCGCAGGGCGTGACCATCGCCCCGTTCACCGCGGACCCGTCCGCCCCCGATTCGTTCACCACTGCTCCGTCCACCTCCGCCTGACCGAGCCCGTCCTGATTTGGAGCCGTTCGTGCGTGTCCTGAAATGCGCAGACACCGGGGTACTGGTGGAGGTCGCCGACCTCGCCCAGGTCATCGCCCTGGGTGCCGCCCTGGAAGCGGATCCGCTACCCGGCGTCACCGACGTCGTCCCCGCCGCCCGCACCGTCCTGCTCCGGCTGGAACCCGGCACCGACCCGGCCGGGGTCGCCGCGGCCGTCACCGGGATTCCACTGTCCGCCGAGATCAGCCAGAGCGCCGGAGAGACCGTCACCATCCCCGTCCACTACGACGGGGAGGACCTCGACGACATCGCCGGACTCACCGGGCTCAGCCCGCGAGAGGTCGTGCGCGCCCACACCTCGGCCACATGGACGGTCGCGTTCTGCGGGTTCGCCCCCGGGTTCGGCTACATGGTCGGCGACGACCCGCGCCTGCACGTCCCCCGCCGAGGCGAGGCCCGCACCCGTGTCCCCCAGGGCTCCGTCGCCCTGGCCGGGGAGTTCACCGGCGTGTACCCGCGCAGCTCCCCGGGAGGGTGGCAGCTGCTCGGCCGGACCGACGCGGTGATCTGGGACCTGGACCGGAACCCGCCGGGCCTGCTGCGGCCGGGTGTGCGCGTGCGCTTCGAGGAGGTCGCGTGAACCCGCAGACCAAGCGCCGTGAAAGCGTGCTCTCGCCGATGGGGGAGGCCTTCCCGGGGCGAGGGGACCGGACGGTCACGGCCCTGGAGGTCCTGGCGACCGGGCCGATGACCACCGTGCAGGACACGGGACGCTTCGGACACGCCGCCCTGGGAGTGGGGCGTTCCGGCGCTGCCGACCCCGACTCCTACGCTCTCGCCAACCGCCTCCTCGCCAACCCCCTGGGCGCCGCCGCGCTGGAGACCACGCTCGGCGGGCTCAGGGTTCGGGCGCACGGGGCGGTCACGGTCGCGGTGACCGGAGCCGAGGCGCCGGTCTGGGTGAACGGCCGCGGTGCGGCGGTCAACGAGGTCCTGCACCTGCCCGACGGAGCCGAACTCGCCCTGGGCGCACCCGCCCGCGGTCTGCGCTCCTACCTGGCCGTACGCGGGGGAGTGGCGGTGCCTCCCGTGTTGGGCTCACGCAGTACCGACGTGCTCGCCGGTCTCGGGCCCGCCGTCCCCCGGGCGGGGGACGTACTCCCGGTAGGTCCGGCCCCCTCGACCTTTCCGCACCTGGACCACGTCCCGGTCCGGGCGGTGGGTGGGGGCCGGGTGGAACTGCGGGTCGAGCTCGGCCCGCGTGAGGACTGGTTCACCGAGCGGGCCCTCGAGGCACTGCTGTCCGGCGACTACGAGGTGACCTCCCGCAGTGACCGGGTGGGCGCCCGACTGGCCGGGCCGACCCTGGAGAGGGCACGCGAGGGCGAACTGCCCAGCGAGGGCATGGTCGCCGGGGCACTCCAGGTACCCCCGGGCGGGGAACCGGTGCTGTTCCTCGCCGACCATCCGGTGACCGGCGGCTACCCGGTGGTGGCGGTGGTGCGCTCCGCCGACCTGCCCAAGGCCGCCCAGGCCCGCCCGGGAACACGGATCCGCTTCGTTCTGTGGCCAGGAGTGTAGGAGAAACCGATGAACCCCGCCGAACTCTCGCCCAGCCGGGCCCGAGCCCTGTTCCGTGACGGCCTGCGCGTACCCACCTCCGGGTACAGCCCCGGATACGCGCAGGCCAACCTGATCTCCCTGCCACGGGACCTCGCCTTCGACTTCCTGCTCTTCGCCCAGCGCAATCCCAAGGCCTGCCCGGTGCTGGACGTGACCGAGCCGGGAGAGGTGTCGGCCTCGGTGTTCGACGGGGACCTGCGCACGGACCTGCCCGCCTACCGGGTGTACCGCGACGGGAGGCTCGTCGAGGAGCCCACCGACGTCACTGACCTGTGGCGGGACGACCTGGTCTCCTTCCTCATCGGGTGCAGCTTCACCTTCGAGGCCCCGCTGCTGGAGGCCGGGGTGCCGGTCCGCCACATCGAGGCCGGAACCAACGCCGCCATGTACGAGACCGATCGGGCCTGCCGGCCTGCCGGACGCTTCTCCGGGCCGCTCGTGGTGTCCATGCGCCCGATCCCGGCCGGGCAGGTCGCGGACGCCGTCCGGATCACCTCCCGCTACCCGGCGGTGCACGGCGCGCCGGTCCACGTCGGAGACCCGGCGGCTCTGGGCATCGGGAACCTGGGCCGGCCCGACTACGGTGACCCGGTCCAGGTCAGGAAGGGCGAAGTACCGGTGTTCTGGGCCTGCGGGGTGACCCCGCAGGCCGCGGTGATGGCCTCCGCCCCCGAGTTCGCCATCGGCCACGCGCCCGGCCACATGGCGATTACCGACGCCAGGGACACCGAGTACCAGGTGCCCTAGCCGCCGGTCGCTCCGGAGCCCGGCTCTAGCGTTCCTCCGGGGCCGGCCCCGCAGCGTCGGGGAAGGACTGGTCGGAACGGTTCTGCCCGCCCCGGAGCCGGGCACCCCGCCGTTCCCGCGGGGCCTTCTCCCCTTCCCGGCCTCCGCCCTCTTCCCGATCCTGGCCCCGGCCCCCCACTTCTCGGGCTGGGACATCGGACTCCGACCGCTCGGACCGGCACATGGGACCGCCTCCAGGGGTGTCGACTGGCCTCCAGCGTAGAAGTCCCTCCGGGCCCGAGCCTTCGGACGCTCCCGCTGTCAGGCCGTTCGGAATCCGTCCGCGGCCAGGACGCTCAGGCGGCCGTCGCGCATCTCCAGCACCTGCTCGGCCGAGCCCAGGTACTCGGTGTCGTGGGTGACCAGCAGGGTCGCCACGTCGAACGTCCTGGTCGCCTCACCCAGCAGTTCCATGATCCGCGCACCCCGTTCGTGGTCCAGCGCGGCGGTCGGCTCGTCCACCAACAGCGCGCTCGGGCGCCCCGACAGCGCGCGGGCGATGTTCACCCGCTGGCGCTCACCGCCGGACAACTGGTGCGGGCGCCGGTGCTCCTTACCGGACAAGCCCACCGCGGCCAGGGTCTCCATCGCCGACGTCCGTGCCTCGCGCGGGGAACGCGCACGCATGTGATCGGTGACCATCAGCTGTTCCACGGCGGTCAGCGAGCTGATCAGGTTCGGCTGCTGGAAGACGATCCCCACCTCGGTCAGGCGCAGTTCGGCCATCTCCCGGGGCCGCAGCCCCAGAGTCTGGGCCCCGCCGACCGTCACCCGGCCGGAGTCCGGCCGGATGAGGGTCGCGGCCACCGCCAGCAGGCTCGATTTACCCGAACCGGAGGGGCCGACCACCGCGGCCAGCTCACCGGGGGCCACCCGCACCGACACGCGGTCCAGGGCGGTGACCACCCCGTCCCCGTCGGGGTAGGTCAGGGTCACGTTGCTCAGTTCCAGGCTCATCGGACGCCTCCCAGGGCGGTCAACGGGTCAACGGAGGTGATACGGCGGACGGCCAGGACGGCGCCGAGCATGCCCAGCACGACCATGGCGGCGACCGGGCCGAGTGTGGTGGCCGGGGTCAGCGCGAAGGGCAGGACCGAAGCGGCCAGGGCACCCAACCCCACCCCCGCGGCGCCGCCCACCGCGGTGCCGAGGAGCAGCACGATCAGGGCCTGGGCCAGGGCATCGCGCAGCAGGTAGCGGGTGGATCCGCCCAGAGCCTTGAGAATCGCGATGTCACCACTGCGCTGGATCGTCCACACGGTCAGGAACGCGCCGATGACCAGCGCGGAGATCGCGTACAGGAAACCCTGCATGGTGACCAGGGAACTGTTCTCGGAGGAGAACGAACCGATCGCCTGGAGGCTGCCGGACAGCGTGGTGGACACCGTGTCGGCCTCCCCGTCCACCGCACCGCCCTCGGCCCCGGCCACGGCCTCCGGACTCGCCTGGGAGTCGATCCGCGAAGCGATCACGTTGGCGATCGGCGCGTCGTCCCCCTCCGCGTGCCGTACCCGGGGGTCGATGTCCTGCCAGACCTCGATATCGGTCCACACGGCGGGGGTGTGGCTGTAGTGCTCGGTGGGAGCCACCGCGCTGACGGTCAGCTCGGTACCGGCGACGGCCACGGTGTCGCCGGTAACGATCCCGAAGTCCTCGGCGATCACCTCGCTGACCACCAGACCGCCCTCGGGCTCCAGTCCTTGCAGTGCCAATCGGCCGCCGGACACCACCCCGAACAGCGCGGCGGCGGTGCCGTTACCGTCCGCCAGCTCGACCCGGCTCTGGGTGATGCCGACCGGCTCGGCCCACTCCACCCCCTCGGCGCCGGTCCAGACGTCGAGCTGGGCCCGGGTGACGGTGCTGTCGGCGTAGGACTCCTCCGGGGCGCCGTCCCCGGACGTCCCGAAGGCGATGCGGTCCGCGGGC
Source organism: Nocardiopsis exhalans (assembly GCF_024134545.1). Classification (GTDB taxonomy): domain Bacteria; phylum Actinomycetota; class Actinomycetes; order Streptosporangiales; family Streptosporangiaceae; genus Nocardiopsis; species Nocardiopsis exhalans. Next base: position 6,077,717 of record NZ_CP099837.1, on the reverse strand, counting down.
AGGTTCCGCACCGCTGAGGTGGACTGGTCCGCCAAACCCGCGGTCAGCCCGGACAACAGGACGATCAGCAGGGTGATGAGGGCGACGACGGAGCCCATCAGCGCGAACCGCCCCTTGGCGAAGCGGATATCACGAAGGGCGACGAACACGGCGGCCCTCCTTCCTGGAAACACTCGGTGGGTTCGTGCTTCCAGCCTCGTCCGGACCAAGATCATCGGCATCGGGTGAACGGAGCGCCCTCCGGGGCGTCCAGGTGGAGCGCGGACTCAACCGAACGATGGATGCCCCACCCCTCCTGGTCGTCGTACGCTGCACTGATGCGGTACAGCAGGGTGTGGGCTCCCGAACTGCCCGGGGTGACGACGGTGCTCCGGGTGCTGCGTCTGCTCCTGCACGCCTGCTTCCTGTTCCTGCTCGGGGTCGGCACCCTCCGATATCTGCTCACCCACCCCGGCACCGACCCGGCCCACCCGCAGTGGACACACGTGGCGGTCGTCTGCGGAGCCGTGCTGCTCGGAGCGGTCTACTGCGCAGGTGCGCTGGTCGCCCGGCACGACGTGCACCGAACCCGCTCCCTCGTCTGGCTCGCGGCGGTCACCCTCCTGTGGGCGCTGCTCGTCCTGGCGGGGTCGGACTTCGTGTGGTTGGCCTTCCCGTTGTACTTCCTCCACCTGCACCTGCTGAGAGGGCTCCACTCGGTGGTGGCGGTCGTGGTCATCACCGCCTCCGTGGTTCTCGGCCAGGCCCTGCACAGTGGGGACCTCACCGCCGGCATGGTCCTGGGGCCGGTGCTGGGGGCCGTGTTCGCGGTGGCGATCGCCGCCGGGTACATGGCCCTGCACCGGGAGAGCGAGCGGCGCCGGGAACTCATCGACACCCTCACCCGCACCCGCGACGAACTCTCCGCCGCCCAGCGCCGCACGGGTGTCCTCGACGAACGGGAACGCCTGTCCCGGGAGATCCACGACACCCTCGCACAGGGCCTGTCCAGCATCGTCCTGCTCCTCCGCGCGGCGGAGAGCGCCCTCCCTCAGGACACCGATCTGGCGGCCACCCGCATCGCCGAGGCCCGGGAGAGCGCTTCCACGAACCTCGCCGAGGCGCGCAGGTTCGTTCGGGACCTGGCCCCGCCCTCGCTGACCGGCGCCAACCTGCCCGAGGCGCTGATCCGCCTCTGCGAACGGGTCAGCCGCACCGACGGGATCGACTGCCGGTTCCGCACCGACGGCACCCCCACCGAACTCCCCTCCGGCTACGAGGTCGCGCTGTTGCGTGCCGCCCAGGCCAGCCTGGCCAACGTCAGCGCGCACGCTCATGCCGGCACCGCGGTGGTCACCCTCGGCTACCTGGGGCAGGAGGTCACCCTGGACGTGTACGACGACGGGGAGGGCTTCGATCCGGAGGCGCCGCGCACCCGCGCGGACGGTACCGGCTACGGGATCGCCGCGCTCCGGGAGCGCGTGACCGCTCTGGGCGGGGACCTGGAGGTGGAGTCCGCCCCGGGCGAGGGCACCGCCGTGGCTGTCCGGCTGCCCCTGACCCATGAGGAGTCCCCATGACCGAACCGACGGACCGCCCCTTCCCCCGGGAGCCGCGGCTGCGCATCCTGCTGGTGGACGACCACCCGGTCGTGCGCCACGGGCTCAAGGCGATGTTCGCCGAGCGCCCCGACATGGACGTGGTTGCGGAGGCGGCCGACGGCCGGGCCGCCCTGGACGTGCTCACCGGTACCGCTGGCACGGTCGGCACGGTCAGTAACGGAACGCGGGAGACGGAGGTCGACATCGTGCTCATGGATCTGCGGATGGGCACGGGCATGGACGGGGTCACCGCGATCCGTCACATCACCGAGCTCGACTCCCCGCCACCGGTCCTCGTCCTCACCACCTACGACACCGACGCCGACATCCTCGCCGCGGTCGAGGCCGGGGCCACCGGCTACATGCTCAAGGACGCGCCGCCGGAGCAGCTGTGCGAGGCCGTGCACGCGGCGGCACGCGGCCAGACGGTGCTGGCCCCCGGCGTCGCGAACCGCCTCATGGACCGGCTCCGCTCTCCTCGCCCCGCACTGAGCGGGCGTGAGCTGGAGATCCTCGGACTGCTGGCCAAAGGGCTGTCCAACCGGGCGATCTCCCGAGAGCTGTTCATCAGCGAGGCGACGGTCAAGACCCACCTCGTGCACGTGTTCGACAAGCTCGGGGTGGACAACCGCACCGCCGCCATCACCACGGCGCTACAGCGGGGGATCATCCGGGTCGACTGAACCGGTCGGCCTCCCGGCCCTCGGCGGTCAGGAGGGCTCCAGGATTTTCCTCTCGGCGATCGGCTCCGTGCGCAGACCCAGCCGCCGCAGTTCCAGCGCGGCCAGTTCCGTCACCGTGTCGGGGTCGTTCTCCTGCCAGGCCCCGGCGGGGTCCTCGTGCACCGCCATGAGTTGGGCGGGGGAGGCAAGGGAGAGGGCGCGCAGTGCGAGCAGTCGGGTCCGCGCCTCGGGGGTGAGGCCGATGAGCTGTTTCGTGCCGGTCGCGCGGCTGATCCAGCGCGCACGCACGGGCAGCCACGTGGTGGCGAGCAGGAGCAGCGGTAGGAGGACCACCAGCAGCGGGAGGGTGAGGGCGAGCGAGGACACGGTCTCCTGGAAGGAGTCGCCCGCGGCGGTGAGGGACTCACCGGTCTCACCCAGGTCGGTGAAGGGCGAGGCCAGGGCGTCACCGGCGAGGGGGACCTGCCGGACGTTCTCGGCCGCGGTGTTCATGTGCTCGGTGAAGCCCTCGCCGGTGCTGGTCATGAGCTCGCCGGGGCGGTTCAGGCTCAGGAGGGCCTCACGCAGGGACAGCGCGGCGGAGATCCACACGACCACCCACACGAGCGCGAGGAGATCGGACACGAGCTGAAGGCAGGCGCGGACGGGGGTGTCGGCGTACAGCTTCACGAGGGCTCCCGGGGGGGGTGAGGAGGGCGCGGTTCGCGGCGATGCGACCCACGCTTGCCCGTTACCCGTTCCGGCCAGGGACCACCCGTCCGGGGCCTGCCGCTGAGCAGCGCCGCTCAACCGAGCAGGGAGAGAAGCCCCCTGGGGCCCTCGCCGCCTCCTCCGACGACGAGGGCCAGGGGTCCGCGCTGGAGTCCGGCGCGGAGCGCGTCCTGGGCTACCGGGTGTGCCGGACGATCAGCCGTGCCGGTCCAGGAAGTCCCGGACCGCCGCCCGCCAGGCCTCCGGCGCCTCGGCGGCGACCAGGTGCCCGGACTCCACCTCCACCAGTTCGGCGCCCGGGATGCCCGCGGCCAGCTCGCGTGAGAGTTCGGGGGAGGCCAACCGGTCCAGGGCGGCGGCCACCACCAGTGTGGGCACGGAGATGTCGGCCAGCTCTCCGGTGGTGTCCGAGGCGATCACCAGGTCCACCTGCTCGGGGGTGCCCTCGGGGACGAAGCCCGCCAACCACGCCACCGATTCCTCCAACTCACCCGGAGACATCGCCTCCAGCGCCGGATCACCGGCGGCCACCAGGGTGAGGAACCGGGCGAGCAGCTCGCGGTCGCCGTCCAGCAGCTCCCGCCAGACCCTGGTCGCCAACCGCATCCGGTTGTCCATCCGGGCGAACCCGGCGGTCAGGACCAGCCCCGTGACCCGGTCGGGGTGCCGGGTCGCGGCGCGCACCGCGACCGCCGTCCCCAGCGAGTACCCCAGGATCGTGAACCGTTCCGCGCCCGCGCCCACGGCAGCGGCGACCATGCTGTCGGCCACCGCGTCCAGGTCCAGCGGGACCGTGCTGCGCGGGGTGGCGCCCGAACCGGGAAGATCCGGGGCGACTATCGTGTGCGTCGAGGCCAGATCGTCCATCAGCGGACCGAAGTTGGCCTCGGCCCCGCCACCGCCGCCGTGCGCGAGCAGCAGGCCGGGACCGGAACCCTTGACTGTGTGGGAGAAGTGTTCAACCATGCGGCGACGGTAGGCAGTGACACCAGTGTGAGGGTCAAGAGTGAGGCGGGTCACCCATGCTGATCGGGGAGCTTTCGGAGCGCACCGGAGTGAGCCGCAGGCTGCTGCGCTACTACGAGGACCAGGGGTTGTTGGAGTCCTCACGGTCCGCCAACGGGTACCGCACTTACGGGCAGGACACTCCGCGCACGGTCCGGCACATCCGTGCCCTGCTGGACATGGGGCTGACCACCCGGACCATCTCCTCGGTCCTGCCGTGCGCGACCGGTGACGAGTCCGAACCCCTGGAACTGGACATGTGCCCGGACCTGCTCGCGACCATCCGCCGTGAACTGGCCGAACTCGACGCGCGCATCGACGAGCTCCAGCGCAACCGGGGAGCCCTCGCCGAGCAGATCGGCTGCTGAGAGCCCCGGGAGGGGTGGCCAGCGGGTGGCTAGGAACGTGCCTCCACGGCCGGTCCGGCCCTGCGTACGCGCACGATCTGGCTCAGGACCGCGAGTACCGGCAGTTCCAGTAGCGGGCCCGTCACCAGGGCGACCGCGATGAGGGGACGGTCCGGGAAGGCGGCCACGGCGATCGCCAGGGCCACGGGGGAGTTTCGGGCCACCGACGTCATGGTGAGCGTCACCCGCTGGTCGGCGGGCAGCCGGAGCACCCGGCCCGTTGCCACCGCTACCAGCGGCATGACCACGAAGAACAGGGCCAGCGGAAGCAGCAGCACCGCCAGGTCGCCCAGGTGTGCCACCACCGTGCGGGCCTGCCAGGCGAACATGGCGAAGACCGCCGTGTACAGCAGTGGCAGCACCGAGGCGGAGAGCACCGGCATCAGACGTTGCTCCCGCCACCGCTCGCCCTTCCAGCGGCGGGCGCCCCAACGCACCAGCAGGGCGATCACCAGGGGCACTACCAGCACCAGCAGAACCGCCTCCACCAGGGTGCCGGTGCCGACCATCGCCGCCTCGCCGCCGAGCAGCAGCACGTACACCGGCAACAGCAGCAACTGGAGCACCAGGTTCACCGGCAGTACCGCCGCCGCGGCCCCCATGTGCCCGCGGGCCAGTCCGGTGAACACCAGGTACCAGTCCGTGCAGGGGGTCACCAGCAGTAGGAGCAGCCCGATACGAAGATCGGGGGATCCCCCCAACAACCCGGCCCCCAAGGTCCAGGCGAACAGGGGCGTGAACACGAAGTTCAACACCAGACTGGCGGCGACCACCTTCCGGGCCTCGCGCGCCTCCCGCACCTGTCCGGCGTCCACCTGAGCGAACACCGCGGCCAGCATCACCATCAGCAGCGGCAGTACCAGGAAGCCCGCGACCTCGCCCATGGGCCACAGCAGCCCGGCCCCCAGCCCGAGGACGGCGGCCAGTGCCACGAACACACTCTGGAACTTCTCTGACGTGGACACGCTGTGGCTTCCCGCGGCTTTCCGGACGACGTCGGTGGACGGCCCACCCACGCTAGCCGAAGGCGATGACCAGGGCGTAGCCCCCGAATCCTTCGTGACGCTTCTTGCTACCAGGAGCGCTGAGCCACTGAAACCCGAGGCGCCGAACTCGCCCCTGGTAGCAAGATCATCTCCGAGGGTGAGGGGTGTCCCGGGTCAGCCGGTGATCTCGCCGCGTTCGATGGCTGCCTGACGCCTGGCTTCGATGTCGTCGACCAGCAGGTCGAGCATCTCCTCGGTGACGCCCAGACCGAAGGAGCGCAGGTTGACGATGGGCAGGGAACGCGCCATCTCCAGCAGTTCCCCGGGCACGTCGTCGAGGTCGGGGAAGGTGGCGAGCAGCTCTGCCATGACCGGGCCGCCGATGTGGTGGGCACGCCACTCACCGATGGTGCAGTGCTTGGTCAGCTTGCGCACGTACCGGTCACCTTCGGTGGCGATCTCGCCGGAGAGCCGGATGTCCCGGGAGGAGGCGCCCACGGAGACGGTGTAGGTGCCCGCGGCCAGGGACCAGCGCCCGTCCCGGGAGTCCCACACGGACAGGTCGCGTCCGGTGAGCGGGAGCTCGACCCGTACGCTCTCGCCCGGCTCCAGTGCCACCTTCGTGAACCCGCGCAGCTCCCGTACCGGGCGGGTCGGGTAGTCCTGCTCGACCCCCGTGTACAGCTGGGCGACCTCCTGCCCGGCCCGGTCGCCGGTGTTGGTGACGGTGAACGACGCCGTCCACGCGTCCTCCCCGTCCGGCTCCCCGCTGGGGGATACGTCCAGCCCGGAGTAGGCGAAGCTGGTGTAGGTGAGCCCGTACCCGAAGGGGTAGGCGACCGGCACGTCCAGGGTGTCGAAGTGGCGGTAGCCGACGAACACACCTTCGCCGTGGCGGACCACGCCGTTCCCGCCCGGGAAGTTCAGGTAGGTGGCGTGGTCGCTCAGCCGGACGGGGACGGTCTCGGTGAGTCGGCCGGACGGCGAGACCGCACCGGTCAGGACGTCGACGACGGCCGCCCCGCCGGCCTGGCCCAGCAGCCAGCCCTCCAGTACGGCGTCCGCCTGCTCCTGCCACTCGGCCACGGAGACCACACCGCCGTTGGACAGCACGACCACCACCTGGTCACTGACCTCGCGTACCTTGGCGAGCAGCCCCAGCTGGGGTGCGGGCAGGCTGATCGTGGTCCGGTCGTAGCCCTCGGACTCGGCGGAGTCGGGCAGCCCCAGGAAGAGCACGGTCGTGTCCGCTTCGCGGGCGGCCGCCACGGCGTCCTCGACCAGTGTCGGGTCGTCCGCCCCGCCCAGGGTGAAGCCGGCGGCGAACCGCACACTCTTCACAGAACCCGCCTCAACCGCCGCGCCGAACTCCTCCAGCGCACTGTGCACCTTGGTCGGCATCACTCGTGAGGAACCGCCGCCCTGGTAGCGCGGGGTGCGGGCGAACTCGCCGACCACCGCCAAGGAGCGGCCCGCGGCCAGCGGCAGCGCGCCGCCGTCGTTCTTCAGCAGGACCAGCGCCTCACGGGCGGCCTCCCGCGCCAGGGCGTCGTTGGCCTCGTGTTCCAGCGGACGTGAGGTGTCGGTGGAGACCCGCTCCTGCACCCGCTCGAACCGTTCCACCACGGTGTCCAGCACGGACTCGTCGAGTTCGCCCCTCTCCACGGCCTCGACGATGAGGTGGTCGGTCTGGCTCGGCGGCATCTCCAGGTCGAGCCCGGCGCGTACCGCCGCGACCCGGTCGACCACCGCGCCCCAGTCCGAGACCACCACACCCTCGAACCCCCACTCCCCGCGCAGCAGGTCCGTCAGCAGCCACGGGTCCTGGCTCGTGTACACACCGTTGAGCCGGTTGTAGGAGCTCATCACCATGGCGGGTCCGGTGCTGCGGACGACCTCCTCGAAGGCGGCGAGGTAGATCTCGCGCAGCGTGCGCTCGTCCACCTCGGCGCTGACCCGGTGCCGGTCGGTCTCCTGGTTGTTGGCGGCGAAGTGTTTGACGCACGCGCCGACCCCCTCGGCCTGGATGCCCTCCACCAGTGCCGCGGCGATCCGCGCGGTGACGTGGGGGTCCTCGGAGACGTACTCGAAGTTGCGGCCGCACAGGGGCGAGCGCTTGATGTTCATGCCCGGGCCCAGGACGACGTCCACGCCCAGCGAGGCGGCCTCCGCACCCAGGGCCCGGCCGACCCTGCGCACGAGGTCCGGGTTCCAGGTGGAGCCCAGCCCGACGGCGGGCGGGAAGCAGGTGGCCGGAACACTGCTGCCGAGGCCGAGGTGGTCGCCGTCCTCGGGCTGCTGCCGCAGGCCGTGCGGGCCGTCGGACAGGTGGAGGGGGCGCAGCACGCCCTCCACGCCGGTGCTGTGCCAGGTGTCGGAGCCGGAGGTGACTGAGGCTTTCGCGGCCAGGTCGAGATGGGGGGCGTTGCTCATCGGGGCCTTTCTCAGGTGGGGTCGGTGTCACCCGTGGAGTCGGTGCCGGTGGATCTTGCCGGGGCAGCGGGGCCAGCGGGGCCAGCGGGGCCAGCGGGGCCAGCGGGGCCAGCGGGATCGTCCGGAACGGCGATGCCGAGCGTGCGCAGGAAGGAGACGACCGCGCCGCGCATGTCCACGGTGCCCGGGTCCAGGAGCCACTGGACCTGGAGCCCGTCCTGGAGCGCCAGGAACTGCTGGGCGGCCACCTCGGGGGTGGGGTGCGCTCGGCCCCCGAGGAGCTCGGCGAACGCTGGAACGAGGAGTTCGCGCAGGATCTGGTAGCGGCCGAAGAAGTACTCGTGCGCGGGGTGCGAGGGGTCGGTGGCCTCGGCCGACAGGTTGACGTAGAGCGCGACCAGGCCAGGGGTGCCCGTGTTGCGCTCGACGATCTTCACGATGTTGTCGATGAGTTCCCGGTGACTGATCCCCTCGTCCAGAACCAGGGGTGCGTCAACGGCGTCGCGCTTGCTCAGCACGTGTATGAGGGTGGCTTCCTTGTTGGGGAAGTGGTGGAGCACCCCGGCGTGGGTGATCCCGGCGTGCGAGGCGATGTCGCGTAGGGACACCGCCCGATAGCCGGATCGGGAGAACAGCTCCGTGGCGGAGTCGATGATGCGCTGCCGGGTGCGCTCCCCCTTGCTCGTCCGGGGGTTCTGGCTCAGGTGCTGTCGGGCGCGCTCTCTGTCCGTCACGGGTGGCCCTCCTCGCAGGTCGTCACCAGTTCGTCTCGCAGGGATCCCTTGGCGGCCGGGAAGGCCGGGAAGATCGGGAAGACCGCGAGGGCTCCGAGACAGCGGTTCCGGCACGCGTTCTCCCGCTCTCGCGGGACCCGGTCACCGTGGTGCACGGTGGTGCACGGCGACCGGCACGAAACCTGCCATCTGGTTGATTTGTGGTGCCAGACACACTAGTCGATCTCCCGGAGACCCATCAGGGCCCTGGGCCCTGCCCGCTGGAGTGGCCCGCACAGACGAAAGGCCGCCTGAGGGCAATCAACCCGCACCTCCCCCGTGACGCTTCTATGTCAAGTGGCGGGCTGAAGAGAGACCTCAGCCCGCCCTCTCACCACTTGATCAGCGACCATCGCCCGATACACCACATCCGCCAAATGCCGCTTCAAAGCCCGATACGCACCCTTGGTGCCCTTGGCCTCCTCCCGGGAACGCACGAACTCCCGAGCCGGCTCACCCAACCGGACCTGAACCACCCCGATCGAGTGCAACGCCCGGTTCACCTGCCGGTTCCCACCCCGGTGCAACCGATGCCGATCCCGCCCCGAGGAAAACACCGGAATCGGCGCGCTCCCCGCCCACCGCGCCATCTTCGCCGAGGTCGCAAACCGCGACACATCCCCCACCTGCGAGAGCAACACCGCAGCCCAGACCACACCCACACCACGAATCCCCAACAAGTTCGGCGCCAACGGCTCCACCAGCTCCTTGAGACGCCGCTCCACCTCAACAACACGCACGAACAGGGTGTGGATCTCCTCCAGCTGCTCCAGCAGCACCCACCGCGCCACCTCGTCCAGCTCGGCCCCCTCCACCAGAGCACGCACCCGACCCACCTTGGCCCGGGTTTTCAACGCCCCCTTGCCCAGGCGGTGGTCCAACTCGATGTGCACCGCCGCCAGCACCCGGTTGGTCAGGGCCACACGCTGATCGGTCAGATTCTGGCGCAGGCCCACCAGCGCACGCACCTGCCGCACCTGCGGGTCGATCCGGTGGCGGGCCAGGTCAGGGTGGCCAGGGCCGCACGCGCGATGGCCACCGCGTCGATCACGTCGGACTTGGCGCCCACCGGCCCGCTCAGCTTGCGGTGGGCGGCCATGGCGCGCGGCGGCACCCACACCACTTCCTGGCCCGCTCCCAGCAGGGCGTCAGCGATGGCCCGGCCCAGCCCGGGGCCGCCCTCGATGGCCCACAGCACCGGGCCGTTTCCGGCCAGGGCGCGGATCCAGGTCAAGAGCTGGCCCAGGGCCTCGGGGCCCGTCTGGACCTTCTTGGCCCTGCCCAGGCGGGTGCCGTCCTGGGCCAGCGCGACGGCTTGGTGCATGTCCTTGTGCGGGTCGATACCCACTGTCACCATGGTGGTGTCCTGCTTCCTCTTGGTCAGGAACGGGACGACTACCAGGGCCCTGGCCCGGGGGACAGATCTACTGTGAGTTATCGGCTGCACAGGCTTCTATAAGGTCACTCCCGCGGCCAGGGCCTTGGCCTGCGAGCGCTGGTGGACAGGTCACGACAAGGTCCACGTGGGACAGATCTTGCTTGAGTCACCCCAGCCCCGCTGTCGGGCGGCTCCCGTCGAAACCCTCCCGACACCCACCATGGTGGACCAGTAGATCTTGCTACCAGAAGCAATTTCGGCGCCGATTTCGCTTCTGGTAGCAAGATCACGGAGGAGGGGGAGTGCAAAAGGCGCCTGGGCCCTGCCCTCGGACCGGTGTTGGTTTCGATCGCGCTGGCGGGCTGGGCGCGCCTGATCTCGCCGGGCCCGAGGGGGCAGTCCCGGTACCCGGCGGTGCGGAGGTGTCTAACGGTTCGTCCGGAGGTCCCCGACGAGAGCCGTCCATTCCGCGGTGGGGAACGACAGGTGACCCGCTTCCCGGTGCTGCGTATCGCGCACGTCCGCACCGTGGGCGGACTCGCGGGCCTCAACGCAATCGTTCGTCCCGCCGCTGTAGGAACTCTTGTGCCATTCAGCCTGCACTGTCCAACCTCTTCACTTCGTCGCGGACTGCCCGAAGGGAGCTCTCCGGGTCCCATGCCAAGCCTTGCAGGCTCCCGAAGAGCATGCGGCGTCGGGCGACCACGGTTGCGCTGGTCAGGATGCGTCCCTCTTCGGCGCTTTCGACGTAGGCAAGCTCTGTTGAGTCCTGCAAGGTGATCACACGGAACGATCCGGAGTTGCCGGGGTGCCTGGGGTGATCAGCGGGCATGATCTGTAGGGTAATCCGCTGCCGCTCCGCAAGGTCTGCGAGGTGGGAGAGTTGTTCACGTACTGTGATCACGCCCCCGTACCTTCGGCTCAAGAGGGATTGGTCCAGGACCAGCCACAGCAGCGGACGAAGTGCGTCCACGAAGTGGGTCGCCCGGGTTATCCGCTCGTCAACGCTTTTCGAGAGTTCGTCCGGGGAGAGCCACGGGGCGGACGCGGACACCAGAGCACGCGCGTACGCCTCGGTCTGTAGGTAGCTGGGGAAGGCCAGTGCTTGGTACTCCCAGACCGCTTGGGCGTCCTGGATCGCGGTAGCGATCTCCGAGAGCCACGGCGCCCGCCCGCTGCCGGTGAGGTCTTCCCATAAACGGGCGAGTCTGCCGAACCCGATCGCTTCGTCGAGGGCTTTGCGCAGCTTCGCGGACGGAAGGGCTTTTCCGCATTCAACGTCTGATATCTGGCTCTTGCTGCTTTGGACACGGGTGGCGAGCGAGGTCTGTGTTAACTCCGCCTCGGAGCGCAGGCGCGCGACCTCGCGTCCGTATCGCAGGAGAACTTGCTTCGGCACGGGGGGCATAGCTCCAGCAGATCACACAGCGGACAGTTTCGGAGCGGTTCCGAAGAATTCCGAAGCAGACGGAAAGGCTCCGGAGGATACACAAGCTCCTTTACCTGGTGTGTTCCGGAAAGCAACACTACGAAGTGTCCTCAGTACCCTTCGGCTTCGGGAGGCTTCACGTGGCGACCGCATTCGCGACGGACACGACAGACAGGGCTGTTCTCGCGTTGCACTCCGCAATCCGTCGGCGGGGTGTGGCGGCCATGGACGGAGAGCAGACGGGCGAGGTTCGGGCAGAGCACGGAGGGCGTTGTATCGTGGTTCGGCTCTCCGAAGGCTTGTGGGTCTCGGTGGTTGACGGGGGCGGTCGTACTGCTCCGATCGGCCGTGAGGGTGGGGAAGAACCCCTCGCCCGCTGGCTCACCGGCGAACTCCTGGGGCGGATATGACTGCTCCGGTTCGCATGTTCGCTGATCTCGCACGGTTGACGCGGCCCCGCCGCCCCCAAATCCCTGCCTCTCGTCTGGGGGATCACCTGCCGCTTCCTCGTAGGGGCCGACCTCCGTCAGGGCCGGGATGCCCACCGCACGAGTGGAACCGTGCCCCTGGTTCCCGAATTCAACAATGCCGCGCGTGCGGCATCACTCAGCGAGTCCCGTAACTCTGACTGGAAAGCCCTACATGTGCACTGACTGCGGCAAGCTGCTCAACACGTCCGGCGAGTGCCCCGACGGACACTTCTGAGCGCCCGTGCTCCGTCGCCAGGGGTGTGGGCAGGGAACACCTCGGAACGTGCCTCGGGTGCTCCTGTGGGTTTAGGCGTCGGCGACGTAACGGCCCTTTCCTCGCACGGTGATCACCAGCCCCTTGTCCGCGAGCAGCCCGATAGCGGACCGGACGGTTGGTCGTGACACCCCGAACTCTTCGCACAAGTCGTGTTCTCCGGGAATGCGCCGCCGGGGCGGGTACGTGCCATCCGCGATACGGGCAGCCATCACGGTCGCGATCTGCTCGAAGAGAGGCTCGGGGCCGTCAAGGTCGATGGTCATATGACGACACTACGTGCGGTATGTCGTGGATTGTTGTCTTAGATCGAGCACTGACAGGACCTGACAACATCTAACAACTTGACGTATGGTGAGGGCTGCGTACATGAAGCGGCCCGGCGGTGCTACCAACACCCCGGGCCCGGCCAACGTTCTAAGGAAACGCTGACGTGCACACTCTACTTGCCATGCTCGAAACCCTCGTGCGGTTGCTCCGTCCCGCCCGAGGGCTGCACGCGGCTCCGCGTGCCGTCCGTCGCGAGGTCCGCGAAGAAGCTCGTGCGGCGCGCGTCCGCCGCTACGCGAATCCCCTCCCGGCCCGCCCCGCGGGTCCGGGCTACGCCTGCGCACTCCCGGCCCCGCGCCGCTCCCTGGACGGAGCTCCGCCAGTGACGCTTCATCCCGCCTCGCCTGGCTACCTGCCCGTCGTCCAGCCGGAGGCAGCGAGCTCTCCGACGGACCTCGTGCGGGGCTACTACCTGGCCCACGAGGCACAGCAGCGGCACATGTGTGTTGACCATGGTCAGTCGGGCGTGGCCGTGCTGCGTGAGAACGCCGTGCTGGAAGGAGTCGCGTGATGACCGTGAACCACGGCGCGCAGAAGCTCCCCGGCGCGGAGCCGGGGGCTGAGGTCGTTTCCCCCGGACTTTCGGCGGACATCATGGCGGCAGAGGTGTCCCGTTTGATGGCGACGCCGGTGGTTCCGGAGCAGAGCGTGGTCGCCCTTCGCCGCACGGACAGCGCGTTCGACGTGCTCGACGGGTTGCTCCGCAGCGGTGCCCCGCTCCCGCTCCACTGGCGGGTGAACGGTGATGCGAAACGACGTGAGCCGGTGACCGCGCTCTACGACTCCGTCTCTGAGGCGCTTCGTGAGGTGGGCGGGGCCGCGCAGTCCTTCGCCGCGCTCCGCTCCGCGTGTGCGCTGTGGCGCAGGCTCGACGCCGAGCTCCGTTCCGGTTCTCCGCTCCCCGAGCCCTGGCAGCGACGCCGGTAGCAGCTCCGCGAACAAGGCCCCGCCAGCACCGCTGACGGGGCCTTTCGCCGTCTGCCAGCAGGACCAGCGAAAGCACCTGCCACCAGCGCGGCCATTCGTGTTGCTGGTGGCAGGGTTCGTTCCGGTGCGGTCAGTCGAAGAGGTCCTCCGGACGGTCTGCCTTGACAGCCAGGGGAACCCACTTCTCGAGAGTGTCCAGGTCGGTGCAGGATTCGATGCGCTGGCGTGTCGCCTCCGTGAGGGAGAATCCGCGCGTTTGGAGGATCGAGACCACGTTCCGGGTGGCCTCGGTGATCCGGCCTTCCTCGCGGCCTTCCTCGCGGCCTTCTTCGCGCCCCTTCTCCTCGCCGATGCCGACGTACTTGCGGGCGAAGTCGCTCTGCCACTGGTAGGTTTCCACGGCCATCATGTCCTCCAGCTCCTTCCGGGCGGCCTCGTTGAGACCGGGCTAGGGCAACCGTAACGAACAGTTGCCCGTGCCGGACACAGAACCAAGGGAGTCACTCCGACCCCTTGGGAGCTCCCAGTGAGCAAGCGTGCCGTGATCTACCTCCGCCAATCCAGCGACTACGCGGGTTCAACGTCGATCGAAGGCCAGGAAACCGAGTGTCGCGCCGAGTGCGAACGGCGCGGTTGGGACGTTGTCGCGGTCATCGTGGATAACAACGTTTCCGGAGCGCTGGCACCTCGTAAGCGTCCGGGCATGGCGCGCGTGCTGGACACGCTGGACGCGGTAGACGTGTTGGTGGTGGCCAAGCTTGACCGGCTTTCCCGCGTGCTAGAGGACTGTCTCAGTATCCGCCGCGTGTGCGGGGAAGCCGGGGTGTCCATCGTGACGGCGGACGGCCTGATCACGGAGACCAACGCGGGCATGTTGTTCCCCCTGCTCGGCATGGTGGCCGAATGGGAGCGGGAGCGCATTGAAGAGCGCACCTCGAAGGGCCGCGCACGTATCCGCGCGGCTGGACGTGCGGCCGGACGCCCGACCTACGGTTACCGCATCGTTCGCCGCGACGGAGCGGCGTACTTCGACCTTGACCCCGAGTCCGCCGAGAACGTCCGCGAGATCGCTCAAGCCATCATCGACGGTATGACCGTGGCGGACGTGGTCTTTCTACTCAACCGCTACGGGGTTCCTTCCCCAGCGGCCTATGCCGACATGCGCGCGGGACGCGCACGCGAGGGTGTCGGAACATGGACAGGGACCGTGTTGACTCAGATTCTCCGCTCCCCAGCGTTGCGAGGCTTGCGCGTGCGTCGCGAGGCCGGTTCCAAGCGCGCGGTGGCAGTGTTCCGCACGGACGGCACCCCGGACGTGATCGCTCCGGAGTTGCTGGACGCCGCGACGTGGTACCGGCTGCAAGAAGCCTTGGACGCTCGTGCACAGCACCACCAGCCCGCACGAGCGGACATCCTGCTTACCGGCATGATCCGTTGCAAGGTGTGCGGGACCGTGGCCGGGCACAGCTCCCGGAAGACGCGAGGTAAGCCCTACCGGGTGTACCAGGCCGCGTGCTCTCACGTGTCAGCGGCCGCGCACAGGATCGAAGATCAGGTAGCCCGCGAGTTCCTCGACAGTGTCGGGTCCGCGAAGGTCCGCCGCAAGATCACCAGTGGGCCCCGGGATGTGCGCGCGGAGTTGGCGGACGTTGAACGCGGCATTGAAGGGTTGACCGCGCTCGCCATGACCGACCCGGGCAACGCGGCGGAGCTAGGCCCGCGTCTTTCCTCGTTGCGTGCGCGTCGCGACATGCTCAAGGCGGAGCAGGACGCCCCGCGTGAGGTGGCCTACGAAGACACGGGGGAGACGTTCGCGGATGTGTGGCACCGTTCCACGGTTGCCGAACGTCGCCACCTTCTCCGCGACGCGGGGGTTCGGGTGACCCTCGCGGAGCGGACCCCGGGGATGCCGAGCAAGTATTGGGACCCTTCCAGGGTGCGTGTGGACATCACCGACCCGGACACGTTGCACATGGCGCTAGAACTGGAATCCGGGCACGAGACACCGGACAGTGACGCGTGCCCCGGTCAACGGCTAGCGTTCCTAGCCGCGTAGGAAGCGAGCAACCCACATGACCCCCGACAACGAGCACCTCCGCGCACAGCTTTCCGACGCGCGCGACGCTATCGGCCACCTGCAAGAGATCATCACGGAGTTGGTAGGGCAGGCACGCGAGAACGGGCACATGACCGAAGCGGACGCGGAGCGTTGGGACCGCGAGGTACACGCGGCCGTCTTCCGCGACGCGGAGCTACTCGCAGACGGCGGAGACGCCATCTTTGAAGCAGAGCAGCACCTTCGCGCCCTCCGCTCCGGAGACGACGACTAGCGACCCCCGACGCGGCCCCGGATTCCTCGGAACCGGGGCCGCTGGCATGTCCGGAGCGCACGCTCCGCGAAGCGTGACCCCCGACCCTTGCCCGGAGCCGTCCAGGCGTCCCTACGCCGCTCCGCGCGCGGCGGAGCCGGAGCCGGTCACGGGCAACGGCACGGGACGGCAAAGGACGGCACACAGCGGCACGAGCCGTTGCCGCCTTGCCGCTCCGGCAAGCGTGCCGTGCCGTTGCCGTTTCTAGCTTGCCGCGTGCCGTTCCGCTCCGTGCCGTGTGCCGCTCCGTGAACGGCAAGCCCCGCGCGAGGTTCACGGCAAGGGAAGCGGGGAAGCGGCCGCGCGGAGCGCGTGCCGCACGCCCAGGGCGTGAACGGCGCACGAGCGGTAGGGCTGTGACCAGGGGATTGTCCTTCGTCTGCCGCGAAGTTTGCCGGAGCGTGCCGCGCTTCGTGCCGCGTCCGTTGCCGACCTCTTGCCGCTTGCCGTGTCGTTTGCCGTGCCGCTCCGGCAGCGGCAAGCGTGCCGGAGCCCGTGACGGGGTTGCCGGAACACGTGCCGTGCCGCGACGCGGAAGGTTGCCGCTCCCCATGCCGCGAGGTGCCGCACGCTCCCCGTCCGCGAGGTGCCGCACGCTCCCCGTTCGCGGAAGTCGTGCCGCGTGCCGTCCGCGAGGTGCCAGACGCGGACCGCACGCCAGCGGCCGCGAAGGATCGGACGCGGAGGGGACAGAGAGTGTTCGTGGGTCGCGGTAAGCGGGTCGCCCAACCGCGATGATGACGAAGTGGTTCGGCGGTCCTGTCAGATTTGGCGTGCTGGCCAGGGATGATGACGGAATGACGAACTTAGGGTGTTTCTGGGTATCACTAAGAAAGTTCTAAGGGATTACCGGATCTTGCTTCACTTCGTCATTTCGTCATCCCCCGCCGTCCGGCCGTCTCCGCCGCGAACCGTCCGCCGGACGCCAGCGGACGCGCACGCCGCGAAACGCCGGATTGACGCCGCTCCGCAACCCCCGAACTTCGCCGTACGGCTCTCAGGTTCAATCTGCGGGCTTTATTGCCGACTTGCTTCCCTGGGCAAGCGGATGATTCTACTAAGCCGCCTGTATGGATCTCAGGGCCTTGAATATTCGAGCGAACACTTCCCGTGCCCGGGACACATAACAAGACGGAAGGCGTCAACGACTCCCCGGAGCGACACCATGCCAAAAACGAAGCAGACACTCCCCGATTCCCTGCAAGACGCGCTTGCCCGTGCCTACGCGCGCGCTCTCCGCGAGGTATCCGATTCGCGAGGATTAGGTGCGAACGCTGTACACACACGGGCGGAACTCCGCCGCTCGGTTCTCGGTTACGCGTTCTCGGAACTTCTGGAAACCGACGACGCGGCAACCCGGTTTGCTGTGCTGTTCGCTCCGGTCGCCTGTTCCCGCGAAGCGTGCACCAATGACGCGACGTTCTCGGCCAGGAATACCGACGAAGAGTGGTGTTCTCAGCCGTGTCGGCAATGGGTGCGCCGAGACCGGGCCCGCGCGCGAAAGCGCAAGGTATCCGCGTAGCGCATATGCCGCCATGTGGCTATCAGATCAAATCTGACACACGCTCCCGCTCCGGATGAGCACGGAGTAGGGGGCGGCCTTTTTGTGTGCGCACAGAGCAACTCACAGCCTTACGGAGAAACGATGCACGAGCACGCCATTACTCCGCCCAACCCGCACGGAGCCCTAGACGGATTGGTGGACATTGCCGAACTTTGGGAAGAGGGCGTGCGCGATATCGCGGCCGATCCCGACGTGACGCACGGGGAAGCCGCCCGTTTCGCTACGGCCGTCGCGCTGGACTATGCCCAATGCTCCCGCAACGAAGCGGACGAAGGCGGGGACACCGAAGCAGGGGACGGGTTTGCTTTCTTCCTGGATTACATGACGTTGGTTCGCGCGGGTGTGCTGCAAAGCGACGCTTACGCGGACGAATTGGAGTCCCTGCTTCGTCGTCACGTGCGAGACGCGAACATGTCGGCCGCACACGAGGCGTGCAACCTATCGCGCTAAAACGTCCCCCTGGACGTCTGGCACGGCGGCGCGATGATCCCCACGAACTCCGGGACACAAAACATATCTACAGGGACGTTTATTCATTCCTGTAGATCGTCGCCCCGGTCGAACCCCAAAACTTCCTACTATACGTAGGTCGGCCGGGCTCCCCGCGATGGGCGAATCGCAGGGAGCCCGGCCTTTTTGCGTTTAAGGGTCATCGTGCCAACCGAAACCATTTGTGCTTACGAGAAATGCACGCGCGTTGTGTTCAATCCAACGCTTGGAGCTCCGCGTAAGTACTGCGACAGCCTGTGTCGCCAGCGAGCGTTTAAGGAACGCCAGCGGCGACGTGCGCGACTCGCGGCATAGCAACACCAACGGAGAGGATTCACCAATGACCACCACAACCACCACGGCGACGCCGGAGCCTCCGGAGAAGCCGGAGCCCGCGAAGCCGCTTAGCGGAGCGGACCTTTCCGAGTCTGACCGGTCCGCAATCGCGGATGCAGTCGGCGTGAAGCCGGACCTGATCAGTCTCGTTAAGGGGGACGACTACGCCGCTGTTCGGGCCAACTGCCAGAAAATCGCGGACCACATGGGTATCCGGCCGGTGACAAAGGTTGTTGACAATGGCGACAAGCTCACGGCCGCCGCTCTCGCGGAGAAGATCCGAGAGCGTATGGGTTACGGGTCCGTGAAGGAGGTCAAGTAATGGCTCTCTTTCCGAACCCGCTCCCGGGCTCTCCGACCCATACGTTCGTTGACAGCACTCCTGTTATTCCCGGAGAAGACCCGCTTACCGCTGGACTTACGGACACGGACAAGCGGGACCTTGACCTTGCCGAGGCCCGAAAGATGCTCGCCGCTCTCAAGGGCGCGGCCTTCGAGATTCCGACTCTCGGGAGTCTGGTTAAGCCCCTCGAAGACCGGATCGAGCGCGCGGACCGATACCACCTCGAAGCGGAAGACGCCGACCGTGCTGTCGCGGACGCTAAGCGCGCCCGTGATGGGGCTGAAGAGGCCGCTCTACGGGTTCCGAACGGGGACCCGGTAGCTACAGCGGCCGGAGCGCAAAAGACGCTAGACGAGGCTCTCAAGCGCGCGGAAGACGCGAACCGACTCGCCAACACAACCGTGATGATCGCGCTCAACGACGCACGGTCCACGAAGACGCGTATCCGCCGCGATTATCGGGCCAATGCCGACCGGCTTACCCGGGAGCGTCTCCGCGCTTTCGAGGCGGAGCGGAGCGCGGCTATCGAGGCGGCTGCCGAAGCACAGCGGCGAATCCACAGGGCCATTTCCGCGTTCGGAAATGTGCGAGGGATGGCAAATCAGCTTCCCGAAGATGACCAGCTACGCGCGTTGGTTTCCAAGTCGAGTTTCAGCCCGAACGCCCGGCGGACCGGCACGAACCAACCGACCTTGGATGCCGTACTTCAGCACCTGGCCACGATCCCGTCCCGTCTCGGTTACGGCGACGATAAGGCACCCCGCGCTTATCCGGTCATCGGCGCATCCTTCGGCGACGCGGTGAAGATCGCCGAGGAAGACGCGGCCGGAAACGGCGATAGCGAGTAGTCCATTCTTCCCGCGTGTCGTTTCCTCCGCGCGGGATTGGGGGCAGGGTTCATATTACTCCGTGACCCTGCCCCCCCACCTGTACCTAGGGGCCATTGTTGAATGGCCCCTCTTATAGTTGAAGGGCCCCCTGCTATGCCCCGCCTTATTGCCCCGGCCGGTGCCACGTGTGGCCGCATCACGTGTGACGCTCCGCTGCTGTCTATCGGGCATTCCGTGAAGTCTTATTGCAGTGCTGCGTGTCGCGTGCTTGAGCAGGTCGCGACAGCGCTCGTGAATGTGAAGAGTGTCCCGCGTGCGCGCGAGCACGCGCGTGACGTTGAGTTCATCACGCGCATTATGCCAGTGGGAAACGTCGCGCCAGTTGTTCTTTCTGATCAGGACTTTCGTTCGCTTATGGCAATCCGCGACGCTTACGTTGGCAAGCGAACCTCGCGCGGCCGACGGCAGGGCCGGAACACCTGACACCCCGGCAAGGCTGTGACCTGGGGGTATGCCCTCACCGGCGGGGACGCGCGACCGATTGGGGTTAGCGGGAAAATCACTGGGCACGCATCGTAGCTGTCCCGTATCTACGGGTTCTGTAACCAGAAAGGTCGGTATGAGTTACGAAGAACACCGCGACCGACTCATGACCGCTTTTCATGCGGTCGCGGAATCAGACGACGTTCTACACGAGCGCATTTCCTCCGTCGCGCGGTTGCTTGCCCGTGCGGACGATTGCGCCGAGCAGGTCGAGAACGACGGAATGATGACGCGCGGCTCACAAGGCCAATATGTGGCACACCCGCTATTGGCCGAAGAGAGAAACCTCCGCGTCCAGGCTGATCGGATTTGGTCGGAGTGTTTGCCGGAAGCAGCGGCGGAGGACGCGGCGGACGACTCCGAAATGAGTGTGACGTCCATCCGTGCGAGGCAAGCCGCGCGTGCCCGTTGGGACCGCGCTAAGGCTTCGGGTGACCGGTAATGGCAAAGACTCGCCGTGCTCGTGCGAAGCGGGCAAGGGCTCCGGAGCGGTTCCTACGTCCCTCGAAGTTGGAAGACCGCCTAGCGCACGTCCGCGCATTCTTGGAGGTGCGGGGAGAGCCATACGAGGCGAACCACATCGCGCTTGTGAACGCTGTGCATCATTACGGTCCGGAGATTTGGCCGGACGATATCGAGGTGCGCGCGGAGCACGCGGAGGATATCGCCGTTCTCGCCGCGTACCGAGAAGCGCTTTAGACTTCCGTGGCCTTTCTGGTCACGGTCTATCCGGGTCGGTCTAGCTCTCCGTCCCCGTCCGGCCGCCGGTCATGTCCCGGCGGCCGGGCTTCCCTGTTTCCGGCGGCCGCGAAGGGGCTCGATCATGAAGACGTGCGCGGATTGTGGCGACACGTTCCTGCTTTCGCTGTTTCGGCCGGATAAGCGCACGAGCGACGGCCACACCAAGAGGTGCCCGGAGTGCTCGAAGATGTCCCGTAAGGCCAGTGCACGTCTACGCGGCGTGTCCGCGAGAATGCCGGTTCCGCGCCCTCCGGCTGTCGAAGAGATCGCTCCGCAGACGCCTATGGCCGCTCCGGGGCCTATCCCAGACGCGGACCCGTGGAAAGCCCTACGCGGTTTCTCCGGGCCGCTCACGGTGACGCTCAAAGGCTTTCTTGGAGGTCTGCCGGTATCTCCGGAGCTCCCGGCGTGCGGCCGCTCGTGTGCGGACGCGGTGCTGTCGAAGTGCGCTCCGGCTGTGTATCGCGACGTCCGATGGGACCCGCGCGGGAACGGCCACCGTGCCATCCGGCGGCCGGTCCGCGCTGTCGTGGGGCCCGCGACGCGGAGCGGCTCGTGTGCGTCGTGCGGGGCTTCCGTCGCGAGGTTGCCGCGAAACGGGCACACACTGCTACAGACCATGACGGCGGACGTCCAAGACTCTTGGACGTGATGCTGTCGTCCCATGGCCCCGAAGTTGGGCATACCCGGCTTCGGGGCCTATTTCTATGCCCAAAAGTTGAGCAGCGCTGCTCAAAAGTTGGCGGAGCGGGGTTGGGCGGCAAGGCCAGTGACGCGCGCCCCGAGCAAGGCACCACAACCGTGACCAGGGAAAATCCCGAACAGCGTGCGCCGCGTGTGACGGGCTTGCCAAGGGGGTCCAACACGCTAGCGAGCATCTGAGCGGCTTTTGGAGCTATTGAGCCCCGAGTGACCAGAGCTTTACCCGGACTGGGTGGGGCCGGCCCCGCGTGTGTCGAGTTGGACCAGGCCCTCAACGAACTTTGGCCGCGCGGGGGCGGCAAGGCGGAAGCCCCGCGCGGGGCGCGTAGGCAAGGCGGTCAAGAGTCGGAGCTGTCTCCCGGCTTGTCCATCACGAACGTTCCCTTGATCGGGAGCGTGGTCACAAGGCCCCGCTCCCGGAGCTCTCGCGTCGCCCTACGCGCCGTGCCGATCGAAACGCCGTACTCCTCCGCAAACTCACGTTCCGGGGGAAGCCGTGCGCCGGGCTTAAGGTCGCCGCGCTGGATTTGAGCGGCGACGAAGTCGGCAAGCTCTAGGTACAGATACGCCGCGTTCGACGGTTGGAAGTCTTCGGGACTGCTCATACACGCACAATAAACCGCCCCTACGCTGCACAAACGTAAGGGACGCGTCCCTTTGCTACCCAACGCGTCCTAAAGCAAGTAGGGTGGAAGCTCCACAATCAAACAGAGCGGCCCGGCAGGTGCTGGTAACACCCCCGGGCCCGGACAAGCAAAGTAGGTGCTTGCCATGGGCTACGTTATCGCCCTTTTCGCCGTGCTCGTGCGGCTGTTTCGTCCAACGAACGGCACGCACACGAGCCCGTTCGGCTACCTCCGCGAACTATCCGCAGAGCTTCGCCGCGTCCGCTCCGGCCGCGTGCGTCGCTACGTCGTGTCGCTCCCGGCGGCCGACGGCCGTACGGGTCCCGCGCTTCCGCCGCTTGTGCCCGCTCCGCGTCGCCCGGCCGACGACACTCCGCGCGCGGTGCTCGCACGCGTCCCGGCCGACTATGTCCCCGTGGTGGACACGGACGCCGTTGCCGAACCGGCCGACATCGTGCGCGGCTTCTACCGCGAACACGAAAGGAAGGAAGCCCTCCGCCGCGCGGACGCTTCGAGGTTGGGGTTGGCCGTTCTCTCCGAGATCGCTTCGAGCCGGACGGAGGTCGCCTAATGGCCGCGTGCGGACTCTTCCGCTGGCACCCGTTCAACCGTGCGGCCGCTCCGTCCAAGGCGTGCGTGCTCGACAGCGGACACGGCGGCATGTGCCGCGACGGATGGGGCAGCGACTTCGAGGGGACCGCTCCGCGTCCCCGCGCGCTCTCCCCCGAAGAGATCGACGAGCTGAACTATGCCGCGTTCGCGGAGGACGACGCGGACGTGTACGGGTCCGAGGAATCCGCCACGGCCGACGCGCAGGTGTACGGGTCGGGGCCTTTCGAGGCCCGGCAGGAAAACGCCGCTACGAACTTCGTCGTGGTGCCTACGCCGGACATGCTCCCCGAAGCGGTTGACGGCGAACCGGTCTTGCACAGCGTGTACGGGCTGGACACTTCCGCTCTGGGCACGTTGGCCGCGAACGACGCTCTCACCGCGTGGCTACCGGTCACGCCCGACGGTGCACACGGTCCGCTCTCCGCGACGTTGACGGCCGGAGCGCGGTGGTTGGCAGCGGCCGCGTCCCGGTACGGGTCGGGAGCATCCGGGAGCCACGACGCGGCACAGCCGTCCTTGTACGGCTTCCGAGCTTCGGAGACGGCCGACGCGCGCTTGTACGGGTTGGGGCCCTCCGACGTCACGCCGTGCCCCGCGCACGGGTGCGCGCTACTCGCTGGCCACAGCGGCAAACACATGGACTTGGACGCCCGGGAATGGGCAAGCACGAAGGGACTCGACATGACCACGGACGAAGGCCACGCACGCAACGGGGCCGCGCTCCCGGCGGACGCTATGGCCGCGCAGGTGTCGTACTTGCTGGCGACGCCGGGGCTTCCTCCGCGCGCTGTGGCCACCCTTCGCCGTGCCGACGGGGCTTTCAACGTCCTTGACGGGCTTCTCCGGAGCGGGGGCCCGGTCCCGGCGTGCTGGCGTGTGGCCAGCGACGCGGGGAACTACAAAGCCCGGTACGTGACGGACGTCTATGACCGGCTTTCCGAAGCCCTCCGCGAAGACGGCGGAGCCCCGCACGCCTTCACCGCGCTCCGCTCCGCGTGCCAGGAATGGAAGGCCCTAGACGCCGCGCTTCGTGCCGGGGCTCCGCTCCCGGAGCCGTGGCAGCGGTAGCCGCGTAGTCCTCCGCGAAGATAGCCCCGTCAACCCCGTGTTGGCGGGGCTTTCCGCTGTCTGAACGGGCGCATGGGGCGGTACGGTGGTTGTGTACGTCTCCCCTTGGTTGCTTGAGACCGGCCAGTACGTAGTCATAGTAAAACGCCCTGTTCTTGTTCGCCGTGGCGTCCAGGGCCTCCAACACGGCTTCCAGAGTCCGGGTGTCGGTATCGCCGTGCGCGCGTGCCGACAGCACCGCCAGCTCGGGGAGCGCCCGCGCCTGTTCATGGTCCACGATCAGCGGCATCTCGGCGGGTCCGATGGTCAACGGAGACAGGTCGAACCCCGGATGCCCGGTCTGGATCGGTGTGGCACACCAGCGTGCGAGCGCCCCGGTCGGACACAGGACCACCAGCACGGCGGGGCACTTTAACCTGAGACGCAGCAGGGACAGATAGGCGGGCCAGGTCAGCCGCTTTTCGTAGTCACGCCCGTTCTGGCGCTCCACCACGACGGCCATGACGTGTCGGGCGCCGTCGCGCAGCAGAACGGCACCATCGCTGTTGAGCTCTTTGGGATCACAGTTGGTCAGCACCGAGCTGGTGTTGATCGCTTCGGTGTGATGCGGGATGTCGAAACCCAGGGACTCCAACAGGACGGGAGCCATGGCGGGCTGGTTCTGGACCAGCTTGAGCGGGATCTCGTGTTCTTGACCGGGCACAGGGGTTTCCTCGTGTGTGTTCGGTTCCCCGCGGTGACCCGGTTCGTCCAGGTCACAGGCGGGGGAGGGGCACAGGGTGATCATGTCGTGCCCTCCTCCGCCATGTGGCGCTTTTCCGGAAGATCAGTGGGCGCTCTGTTCCGGGGGCGGGGCGCCCACGAGGCATCCGCTAATCGCGCGACCACACCCCCGATGCGGCGGCCTTGGCGGTGTACTCCTCGAAGCTGTTCGCCGGGCGGGACAGGGCGCGTTCCACTCCGTCGGCGGGCTTGGTGTTGCGGCCGTCCAGGACCTCGGTGAACAGCTCCGCCAGCCCGTGAGCGACATCCTCGGGCATGCCGACGGCAGCGGAGGCGGCCACGAACTCCTCCGTGGACACCTTCCGGTAGGCGGCCGGGCGGCCTGTGGCCTCGCCCAGGGCCCTTCCCGCCTCGGTGAAGGTCAGCGCCCTCGGTCCGGTCATCTCGTACAGCTCCCCGGCGTGCCCGTCCTCGGTCAGGGCCCGGGCGGCTGCCTCCGCGACGTCGTCCAGGTCCACGAACGGCTCGGGCACGTCCGCCACCGGCAGCGCGACGGTTCCGGACAGCACGGCCGGGAGGAAGAAGAACTCCGAGAAGTTCTGCGCGAAGAAGGCGCAGCGCAGCACGGTCAGGCCGGGGAAGACCTCCCGCACCTCACGTTCCGCGCGCTGGGCCTCCGGTTCGCCGCGCCCGGACAGCAGGACCATGCGGCGCACCCCCTTCGAGGCCGCCCGCGCGGCGAAGGCGGAGACGGTCTCGGCCGCACCCGGAAAGGCCAGGTCGGGGTGGTAGCAGAGGTAGACCGAGTCGACCCCCTCCAGAACGGCGTCCCAGGTGTCGGTGTCGTGCCAGTCGAAGCGCGGCGTCCCCGTCGCCGGGTGGCCGGACCGGGAGGCGACCCGGTGGTCGACGCCCCGCTCCGCCAGCATGTGGGTGATGCGGCGCCCGGTCATCCCGGTGCCGCCGGTGATCAGGACTCGTGTGGCGGTGCTGTTCGTATCCATGGCTCCAGTACAGCCGCAAACACCTGGACGGAACATGGTTCCTCTGCTGGACTGCATAAGAGAACGTCCAATGCCGACCGGTTCAGGAGAGGTACATGGACCCCCTTGTGCACCTGATCGACGGGCCCCGCGCCCGCTCCGCCTTCACCCTGCGCGTGGTGATGAGCGCGCCCTGGGGCATCGACGTCCGCGACGGGGCCGCCCTCACGGTGCTGGTGATCACCGGAGGCCGGGTCTGGCTGCGCCGTGACGGCGTCGAGCCCCTCCCGACCGACCCCGGGGACGTGCTGCTCATCCGGGGAGCGGAACCGTACGTGATCTCCGACCGGCCCGACTCCGTTCCGGGCACTGTCGTCTACCCGGGCAACCGCTGCATGAGCCTGGACGGCCGGGCGGTCCACCAGACCATGAGCCATGGCGTCAACATCTGGGGAAACGACCCGGAGGGCACCGACACCATGATCCTCGGCGCCTACGAGGGCACCGGTGAGATCGGCCGACTCGCCCTGGCCGCCCTGCCCCCGGTGGCCCTGCTGCCCGCCGGTTCGGTCGACGCCTCCGTCGTCTCCCTGCTCACCCGGGAGATCACCACCGCACGCGTGGCGCAGAGCGCACTCAACGACCGCCTCCTCGACTCCCTGCTGATCATGGCGGTCCGCGCCTGGCTGGAGGCCCGTCCCGACACCGCCCCGAACTGGCTCAGCGCACGCCACGACCCGGTCGTCGCCCGTGCTCTGGATCTGGTGCACGAACACCCGGCCCGCCCCTGGACCCTGGAATCCCTGGCGGGGGAGTGCGCGGTCTCCCGTGCGACCCTGGCCGCCCGCTTCCAGCGCGCGGTGGGCAGCCCGCCCATGACCTACCTGCGCACCTGGCGGCTCACCCTGGCCTGCGACCTCCTGGTCGCCGAGCCGGACCTGGGCTTGGAGCCACTGGCCGCCCGGGTGGGTTACGGGAGCGCCTTCGCCTTCAGCGCCGCCTTCAAGAACCACACGGGAACCAGCCCCTCGGACTACCGCAGGACCAAACAGGAACCCTCGCCGGTCGGATAGCGGGCGGAACGGTTCGACACGTGCCACCCCGAAGAGGCGAACCAGCGCGGGGATGCACCGTGGTCGTCCCCCTCCTTTCCGTGTTCGTGAGGATGCCGCACGCCCGACCAATAACGTGTACACCGGCGAATCCACCTCAGCCCGTACACAGCGGAGGGACCCCCAGATGAGCGACCGCACCCAGGCCTTCACCGGCCTCACCGAGAACTACCGGGCCTTTCGCCCCGACTACCCAGGCCAAATTCTCGACACCCTGCGTGACCACGTGCGCGCAGGTGCCACCGACTCCTGGCCCGACCCCTGGCTCCTGCTCGACGTCGGTTCCGGAACCGGTATCTCCACCCGCGCGCTGCGCGGGGTCTTCGGCCCCGGCCCCCGCGTGGTGGGGGTCGAGCCCGGCCGGGACATGCTCGACGCCGCTGCCTCCGAGGCCGAAGGGGTCGAGTACGTGGACGCCCGCGCCGAGGACATCCCCTTCCCGGACGCCTCCGCCGCGCTGGTCCTCACCGCCCAGGCCGTCCACTGGTTCGACCGCCCCGCCTTCTACGCCGAGTCCGCCCGCCTGCTCGCGCCCGGCGGCACCCTCGCCGTGCTCAACAACAACCGCGACCTCGACGGCAGCGCGTTCATCGACGACCACGAGGCCCTGCTGGAGCGGTACAGCCCCGGATACGACCGCTACTACCGCAAGTACGACCTGGTCGGAGAGTTCTCCGGGGTCCAGGGGCTGGCCGGAGCGACCGAGCACTTCCACCCCTGGGTGCGTGAGCTCACGGCTGAGCAGTACCTGGGCATGGCGCTGTCCTCCAGCAAGATGGCGGCGGTCGTCCGCGAGCTGGGCGAGGAGCGCACCCGCGCCGAGATCCTCGCGATCGCCGAGCGCCACTTCCCCGACGGGAACGTCAAGGTGCCCTACACCACCCAGTTGGTGTTGGCCCGACGCGTGTGAGCGGGTGTTCCGAGGCCTGGCCGACGAGTCCTGACGGCACCACAGGGTAGGTATCAGAAGGTAACTCTCGAACCAGGAGGCACACGTGGTACTCGGACCACTCGCCTACCTGCTGGTCGCCGGAGTCGTACTGGCCTGGGGGTACGGGCTGTACCGGCTGGTCCGGCGGCAGGTGCGCCGTGAACGCGACCCCGACGACCCTGACGACCCCGGCCCCGGAGGACCGCTCAACGACTGGTGAGCCCCGCGCGCCTGGGCGGGGCCGGGGCCCGTTCCGTGCGGGGTTTTGCAGGATCGCGCCCTCCCGCTGGCGTTGGCCAAAGACGCGGCCGGGAAGGCTCCCGCCGATCGGGTCCGCTTCCCGCGGACCAGGCAACGACGACGGGGGACCACACACTCATGGCGCAGCTGATCGTACTCGGGGTGGTCGACCGCGACACCGCCGAGAAGGCGCTCGACATCGCCGCCGACCTCAGCAAACAGGAGCTCCTCCAGCTGGAGGACGCCGCCTACGCCTACAAGGACGACAAGGGCCGCCCCCGCATCCACCAGACCGTCAACCTCACCGGTTACGGTGCGGCGGGCGGTGCCCTGTGGGGCACACTCATCGGCCTGCTCTTCCTGAACCCGCTCCTCGGCCTGGCCGTCGGCGCGGGCGCGGGCGCGATCGCGGGCAGACTCAGCGACGTCGGCATCGACGACGACATGATCAAGGACATCGGTTCCGAGCTCCAACAGGGACGGGCCGCGGTCTTCCTGCTGGCCGACGACGCCACCATCGACCGCGTGGTCGACGCCTTCCGGCCGCTGAACCCTACGGTCATCCAGACCAACCTGTCCAAGGACAACGAGAAGGAGCTCGTCGAGGCCCTCCAGTCCTAGGCCTCCTGCCCCGGAGCCCCGGGCCCTCTCACGCCGCCGGTGCGGGCCACTCGCACCGGCGGCTCCTCTGCCCGGCTCAGACGACTCAGGGGAAGCGCACCCCGCTCGGCTGATCGCCTCGGCCATGACGACGAGGAGAAGTGATGACCGGTAACGGACCCGACCACTCCGACGACACCGACTTCGCCAACGCGGACCGGGGTCTGATCGCGCGGCTCGAACCCGGACAGGTCAGAGATGACAGCGGGCGGGTGGTGTGGGACGCCGACGCCTACGACTTCCTCGAGGGGGAGTGTCCCGACAGCGCCGACCCCGGTCTGTGGCGGCAGTCCCAGCTGTGCTCCAGACAGGGGCTGTTCGAGGTCACCGAGGGGATCTACCAGATCCGGGGCCTGGACCTGTCGAACATGACCCTGGTGGAGGGCGACCAGGGCGTCCTGGTCATTGATCCGCTCATCTCCGCCGAACCGGCGCGCACCGGGCTGGAGCTGTACCGGGCGCACCGAGGCGACCGGCCGGTCAGCGGGGTCATCTACTCGCAGTCGCACGTGGACCACTTCGGCGGGGTCGGCGGGGTCACCGACGGCACCGTGCCGATCCTCGCACCCGCGGGATTCATGGAACACGCGGTGTCGGAGAACGTCTACACCGGTCCGGCGATGGCCCGTCGCGGCCTCTTCCACACCGGATCCCACCTGGAGGCCGGACCGAGGGGACACATCGGTGTGGGGCTGGGCCTGAGCAGGTCCTCCGGCACGGTCACGCTCATCGCGCCCAACCGCTCCATCACCCGCACCGGCCAGGAGGAGGTGGTGGACGGGGTGCGGATCGTCTTCCAGATGACGCCCGGCCCCGAGGCGTCCACCGAGATGAACTTCTACTTCCCCGAGCACCGGGCCCTGTGCATGGCGGAGAACGCCACCCACAACCTGCACGACATCCTCACCCTGCGCGGGGCCCCGGTGCGCGACGCCCGGGTCTGGTCGCGCTACCTCGACGAGTCCATCGCGCTCTTCGCCAACGATTCCGACGTCCTGTTCGCCTCCCACCACTGGCCCACCTGGGGCACCGACGAGATCGTCGCCTTCCTGCGCCAGCAGCGCGACCTCTACGCCTACCTGCACGACCAGACCCTGCGCCTGATCAACCAGGGGTACGTGGGCATGGAGATCGCCGAACACCTCCAGCTACCGCCCGGTCTGGAACGGGAGTGGCACACTCGGGGCTACCACGGTTCGGTCAGTCACAACGTCAAGGCGATCTACCAGCGCTACATGGGCTGGTTCGACGGCAACCCCGCCCACCTGTGGGAACACCCGCCCGAGGAGGCCGCACGACGGTACGTGGAGTGCATGGGCGGCATCGACGAGGTGGTGCGAAAAGCGGACGGGTACCGGGACCGGGGCGACCTGAGGTTCGCCGCCACCCTGCTCAACCACGCCGTGTTCACCGACCCCGGACACGCTCGCGCCCGCGCTGCCCTGGCCGGGGTGTACGAGCGGCTGGGCTTCGGATCGGAGAGCGCCACCTGGCGCAATTTCTACCTCCAGGGCGCCGCCGAACTACGCCGGGGCAAACCGGACCTGTCCCCGACCCTGGGCACGGGGATGGCGGCCGCGCTGTCGGTGGACCAACTCTTCGAGTCCGTGGCGATCCGGGTCAACGGCCCCAAGGCCTGGGAGGAGTACTTCGTCATCGACTGGGTGTTCACCGACATGGACACCACCTACCGGACCACGCTCTCCAACGGGGCGCTCACCACCCGAGAGAAGCCGCGCCGGGGCGAACCGGACCTCACCATCACCCTGAACAAGTTCCGCCTGCTGCGCCTGCTCGCCGGAAAGGGCACCGAGGGCATGAGTTTCTCCGGGGACGAACAACTGCTGGACCGCCTGCTCGGCCTCCTGGACCAACCCGACCCGACCTTCGACATCGTGACCCCCTGACCGCGGAGCGCGCGTCGCGACCGAGCAGACGCGGGAGCGCTCTCCCGCACACAGTGATGCGGACCGGGCGTGTGCCGCTACCCGCTGCTCATGGCCCTGCGAATGCGTGGCGCCCTCAGGCTCGTTCAGGGCGCGGCAGAGCGCTCTCCCGGGTGGCCGAGTCAGGGGTTGGAGCGCAGACGGCGGAGCATGCGGGCGTCCTGGAAACCCACGGTCCGCGCCGCCGACTCCATCGTCGCACCCTCACCGATCAACTGCTCGGCGCGTTCCAGCCGCAACCGCTGTTGGTACCGCAGCGGGGTCAGCCCGGTGGCCTCGGTGACACCCCAGCCGGTGAGCAGGCGTCGCAGGTCGGTTCCGGTGAAGGCGCTGTGCGCGGTCTTGGTCAGCAGGGGTTCGCCGTCGGCCGGGTTCAGTCCGGGCATCGGTTCCACGAACCCGAGTTCGGGATCGAACACCGTGCCGCTGCCGGGCTCGGTGTGTAGGACCCACACGCCCCGGCCGCCTCGGCCGCGGAAGTGGTCGACGAGGTGTCCGATCCGGTCGGCGACCCCGGGGCCGGACGAGGCCTGCCAGCTCTCGCGCTGGAGGAAGGACTGCTGCGCGTCGACGACCACGAGCGCTCTGCCGGTACGTGTCGGGTTCATGCCACAACCCCTCCAACTGTCAGCGCCCCGAACCAGGCACGATCCCGCCTGTGACCGGACTGATCCGGTCACACCTCCCGGACCCGGTCCCGGCCGACGGGGTCGTGCCCGAAGCGTTCACCGCCGCCCCACGGTCACGAGACTCAGACGAGCCGCTTCTTGAAACCGATGTGGCTGGGTTCGTAACCGAGGCGTTCGTAGAAGCGGTGGGCGTCCTGCCGTTTGACGTCCGAGGTCAACTGCAGCATCACGCAGCCGCGCCCTCGGGCCTCCCGCTCGGCCCACTCCAGCAGATCACTGCCCAGGCCGCTGCCGCGTTCGTCGGTGTGCACCCGGACCGCCTCGATCTGGGCCCGGGTGGCGCCCTGCCGGGACAGGCCCGGCAGCACCGTGAGCTGGAGGGTGCCGACGACCCGGCCGTTGCGGCGGGCCACGGCCAGGTACTGGTGGGGGTCGGCGTCGATGACCTCGAAGGCCTCGAGGTAGCGGGACAGGTCGTCGGGGGTCTCGCGCTGGGCTCCCAGGGGGTCGTCGGCCAGCATGGCGACGATCGCTTCCACGTCCGTCTTCAGAGCGCGTTCAATGGTGAGCATGAGCCCAATCTAGCGAGTCCCGTCCGCGGGGCCGTTGGTTATGAACCGCTTCCCGCTACTTGGTTGCGGACTCTCCCGCTTTGGCTCTCCTGCCCCCGGGAGGGGTCAATTACAGTTGACCCATGGACACCGAACAGCTCGCCGCGCTCGCCCGGGCCCTGGACGGCGACGACCCCCTGGTGGGGTTGGACGCCGTCGTCCGACTGCGGGGGGAGGCCGAACGCGCCGAGGCCGTCCTGGTGCGCCGCGCCCGCAACCAGGGCGCCACCTGGGCCCGGATCGCCGAGGTCCTCGGGGTGTCCAAGCAGGCCATCCACAAGAAGTACGGCGGCCGGGGACTGCTGCGCAACCAGAAGTAGCCCGGGATCCCCGCGAGAGCCGAACCCGCTCCAACTCCGCGCAGAGCGCCCTCCCTCAGCGCAGCGCGGCCACGAAACGCTCCATGCGCCCCTCGAAGCCCTCGGCGTCGCCGAACCACACCGCCACCGAGTCCGCCCCCGACGCGGCCAGCTCACGGAAGCGCTCCACCGCGGCCGCGAACTCCTCCTCGCCGCCGGTCCACGCCATCCGGACCCCGGCACGCACCGGGCGGCGGGTGAGTTCGCGCAACCGGTTACGCGCCCTCCGGAAGACCTCCGGGTCCGGGTCGACCCCCTGCCACTCGTCGGCCCACTCCGCGGCCCGCCGCAGAGCCGCGTCCGAGCCGCCACCCACCATGAGCCGAACCCGATCCGCCGGGCGCGGCTCGAACACCCCGCGTTCGTAGGAGTGGAACCTTCCCCGGAACGGGCCCTCTCCCTCGAAGAGGTGCCGGAGCAGCGCCAGGGCCTCGTCCGTCCGGGCTCCCCGGTTGGTGAAGTCCGAGCCCACCGCCGTGAACTCCTCGCGCTCCCAGCCCACCCCCACCCCGAGGGTGAACCGGCCCCCGGACAGCCGGTCCAGGGTGGCCACCTGCTTGGCCAGGACAAACGTGTCGCGTATCGGCAGCACCAGCACGGACGTGCCCAACCGGACCCGTGCGGTGCGCGCCGCCAGGTAGGCCAAGGCCACCAAAGGCTCGTACACGCCCCCGTACGTGTTCCCGTAGGGCTCGGGCGGCAGGACGTGGTCCGGCAGCCACACCGTGTGCGCGCCGAGCTCCTCGGCGCGCACGCCCAGGTCCACCAGGGTGTGCGGGGACATCCCGGGTGATTCGTCGGGCAGCACGACCTGGAGGCGGGGCCCGGTCAGAGGTTCGGTCAGCTCGCTCATGCGGCGACCGTAGCCCGTCACACCAGTGTGAAGGTCAAGACACCCGCGGGCCCGTCGCTTAGGGGAGTTGCTCGACCGCGTGGACCAGCAGTGCCACGGCGAGCTCCTCGCTCTCGCTCTCGGAGAGCGAACCGCTCCGGCCCTCGTCGATACTGGCCTCCACCCGCGCCTCGACCACCAGGTTCTCGAACTGGGTCACGGCGATCTTTTGCGCGTACCCCAGGTTCTGACCCTCTCCCACTCGGATCTCCACGCCGCCGGGGCCGGTCTCCGAGTGCGCCCGGGTGTCGGGCACCCAGCTGTTGCCGTACTGGATTTCGGCCTTCTCATCGGCGGAGCGGCGTTCGAAGCCGTCCTCGTCCTTGCTATAGGGGATCACGGTGAGGTACATCCGGTCATCGCCCCACTCGTCCCCGACCAGGCACGCCAGGCCGTCCCGGTTGGAGTATCTGGGGGGCTCCTCGGTCATGTCGCCGGTGAGACCGGGCACGGCCGCGTCGACGGCTGCCACGTCCACGAGCCCACAGGCGCTCGGTGCGGAATCGTACTTCCCGTTCCCGCCGATCCAGCCGAGGTAGTAGGCGCCGCCGACCCCCGCGGCGACGATGAGCAGCAGGATCGTCACACAGCCGATCGACAGCACCTTGAGTACGGTCCCGCCCCCGCCGCCCTTCCGCCGCGGCTGGGTCCCGTACGGGGGAGGACCTTGGGGGTACCCCTGCGGCGGACCCTGGGGAGGGTGTCCGCCCGGTGGGAAGTGACCCTGGGGCGGTCCCTGCGGCGGCCCGTACGGTGGGTGCCCGCCCGACGGGTACTGACCCGGAAAGGGGCCCTGGGGCGGACCGTGCGGGGGTTGTCCTTGTGGGCCGGGTCCGGCCCCGGCGTGCTGCCCCCGCGAAGGCGGCACCGAGGGCGCGGCCCCCTGAGCTCCGGTGCCGGGACGCTGGGGGCCCGGGCCCTGGTGAGCGGGGTCGGGGGAGGTGTTCGGGTCGTGCATGACCCGCACCCTAACCCGAGCCAGAGAGCCCACGACCCGGTCCGGCCGCTTCCGGCCCCGGTCCAGAGCCTCAACCTCCGGTTGTTCCGGTCTGTAGGGCCGTCCGGCCAGGGGCCGCCTCTCACCAGGTACGGGCGGCCCTGGCCAGATGGGAGCGGACCAGGTCCAGGTGGGGGTTGTCGGTCACCCCGGGCCTGCGGGCCAGGTACACCGTGTTGAACGGCGGGTCCTCCGGCTCCAGGAGCGCCACCAGGTCACCTTCGAGCAGGGCCCGCTGGCACAGGTAACGCGGCAGGACGGTCGCGCCCGCCCCGTTGACCACCGCGGCCAGCACCGAGCGCAGGTCGGGCACGGTGAGTTCCGGGGTGTGGGTCAGCCGGACCCCGAACACGTGCCGCCAGTAGCGGCGGGCGATGGGCAGGTCGTCGGCGTAGGTGACCAGCGGGACCCCGCACAGGGCCGCGCAGCCCTGGCGCCGGACCCGGGGCAGGCCCACCTTCTCCGCCCAGACGGGCGCCGCTACCAGCACGAACTCCTCGTCCATCAGCGGTTCGGCGAGCACCGCCCGTCCCCGGGGCCGGATCGAGGACAGCACCAGGTCGTGCCGTCCCGCCCGCAACCCCTCCAACAGGTCGTCGGCCAGGCCGGTGTGCACGCGCAGCCGCAGCCCCTCCTCGGCGACGAGCGGGGCCAGCGCGGGCAGCGCGCGCTCGCTGAGCAGCTCGGCCGGTCCCGCCAACCGCAGCGGCGCGGTCGGCGCCGACGACCTGCCGGGGCCGCCCTGGAACGCCACCGTCTCCAGGTCGTCCAGCGGCCCCGCGACCCGGGCGGCGAGGTCGTTGGCGTCCGAGGTGGGGGCCACGCCGCGGGGGAGGCGTTCGAACAGCGCGTACCCCAGACGCCGTTCCAGAGCCCTTATCTGAGTGGTCACAGTCGGCTGTGACAGCCGCAGCAACTGGGCCGCGGCGGTGAAGGAACCCGAGCGGTGCACGGCCAGGAACGTCCGCAGCAGCTGGAGGTCCAGAGGTCCGTCCGGCCCGGGCTCGGCGTCGAGCGAAACGGAACCATTGGAAATTCTATAGGTCACCTCGCCGATTCTATTGGTCCTCGTATGCCGTCCGGGTCTAGTGTCGAAGACCCGTGGTCGTACCGGTACCCGGTCCCACGAAGTCGCGTTCAGGGGAGTGCACCAACCATGCCCGTTTCCAAGGAAGTCCACCTCGTCGCCCGGCCCGACGGCGAACCCCGGCCGGAGGACTTCTCCGTGGTCGAGACCACCGTCGCCGACCCCGCGCCGGGCCAGATCCTGGTCCGCAACGACTGGATGTCGGTCGACCCCTACATGCGCGGCCGCATGAACGACGTCAAGTCCTACGTGCCGCCGTTCGAACTGGGCGAGGCCATGGAGGGCGGCGCGGTCGGCACCGTCGTCGCCTCCCAGAGCCCCGACGTCCCCGTCGGCGCCAGCGTCCTGCACTTCCAGGGCTGGCGCCAGTACGCGCTCGTGGACGCGGCCCGGGCCAAGGTCGTGGATACCGACGCCGCCCCCGCACAGGCCTACCTGAGCGCGCTCGGCATGGTCGGCCTCACCGCCTACGCGGGCCTGACCGCCGTGGCCGGGCTCAAGGAGGGCGACGTGGTGTTCGTCTCCGGTGCCGCGGGCGCGGTCGGCAGCCTCGCCGGTCAGATCGCCAAACAGCTCGGCGCCTCAAAGGTGATCGGTTCCGCGGGCGGTCCCGAGAAGAAGCGCCGCCTGCTGGAGGAGTTCGGCTACGACGCCGCCATCGACTACCGCGAGGGCGACCTGGAGGGACAGCTGGCGGAGGCCGCCCCCGAGGGCATCGACGTCTACTTCGACAACGTCGGCGGCGACCACCTGCGCGCGGCCATCCAAGGTATGCGGGTCCACGGCCGTGCCGCGCTGTGCGGGGCGATCTCGGTCTACAACGCCACCGAGCCGGTGCCCGGCCCGGACAACCTCGGTCTGCTGGTGGGCAAGCGGATCAAGCTCCAGGGCTTCCTCGTCGGCGACCACGGTGACCTCGCCCCCGAGTACTACAAGAACGCCGCCCAGTGGCTGGCCGAGGGCAAGCTACACACCGAGGAGACCGTGGTCGAGGGCATCGACAACGCCGTCGACGCGTTCCTCGGCATGATGCGCGGCGCCAACACCGGCAAGATGCTGGTGCGCCTGCCCGTCTGATCCGCACCTGACCCGAGCCCTCCGGCCGGGGGTTCCCGGTTTGCCTGGAGTGCACTCCAGGTCGGCATCATGGGAGCCCCCGGGTATCAGGGACCACAGCGGCCCCAGGGGCCGCCTGGCCCCCACACATCTCCCTACCCGCCGCGGCACGGTCACACGGCCGCGGCACGCCCGTCCCCGCTGAAAGGCGACTCTCTTGCAGCACGTCACGCTGAACAACGGCCTCACCATGCCGCAGCTCGGTTTCGGTGTCTGGCAGGTCCCCGACGACGAGGCCTACAACTCCGTCACGACCGCCATCGAGGCCGGCTACCGCAGCATCGACACCGCCCGGATCTACGACAACGAGAAGGGCACCGGCCGCGCCATCGCCGACTCCGGTGTGGCGCGTGAGGACATCTTCCTCACCACCAAGCTGTGGAACGACGACCAGGGCTACGACAAGGCCCTGAAGGCCTTCGACGCCAGCCTGGAGCGGCTGGGCACCGAGTACGTCGACCTGTACCTGATCCACTGGCCGACCCCGGCCCGCGACACCTACGTCGACACCTGGAAGGCGCTGGAGCGCATCCACGCCGAGGGCCGGGCCAAGGCCATCGGCGTGTCCAACTTCACCGCGCGGACCCTGGAGCGCCTCGTCGGCGAGGCCGAGGTCGTTCCCGCGATCAACCAGATCGAGCTGCACCCCTACTTCTCTCAGCCCGGGATGCGCGCCGCCAACGCCGCCGAGGGTGTGCTCACCGAGGCCTGGAGCCCGCTGGGCCAGGGCAAGGGCCTGCTCGAGGACCCGATCCTGGTCGAGCTCGGCGCCAAGCACGGCAAGTCCGCCGCGCAGGTCGTGCTCCGCTGGCACCTCCAGCTCGGCAACGTCGTCATCCCCAAGTCCGTGACCCCGTCGCGGATCCGGGAGAACTTCGACGTGTTCGACTTCGAGCTCACCGCCGAGGACGTCGACCGGATCGGTTCGCTGGACCGCGACGGCCGTATCGGTCCGGACCCGGACACGCTCAACTAGTCAGGCAACCGGACCCGGACGACCGGACCGGCACCAAGGCCCGCCGAGCACCGCTCGGCGGGCCTTCGCCGCTCCGTGATTCGTCCCCCAGTGGTCCGATGACGCACATCACCCGGAACGGACGACCGGTGACCCGTCACCGGCCGAACACGCGGCCGCCCGCGGGATGACCCCACGGTTCCGCGACGCCTGTGACAGGGCCGAGCCTGAGGTAAACCTCGGTGAAGCGGATGACCGCTTCCGGTCGGGATCGTCGACTCCCGCACCAGGGTGAACACGACCAACAGGGGAAACCTCGTGACGGGTAGGGACCTGTTGTGCGCGGCTGGTCGGCGACGCCACACCGCAGACTTCCGTTCCGGGGTGGCGAGGGGCCGAACAGAGGCGTACAGTCCTCTCTGGTGTGCCGGGGAAGTTCACGCGGCTGACACCACATGTCTCTCTACGCGAAACCAGATCCATGACCGTCGTCCCCCGCCGCACCGCGCGTGTCTACCGCTCCGAAACCGCAGAGCGGTCCGTACACGCCTGGTGTCACAGAGCCCTGAGTCAGTGGCCCGAACTCGGACCCCTTCCTCCCGTGGAGACCCGCCTGGGTCCCACACAGGCCTTCCGGGCCTCGGGTGGAACCGGAACCCCGGTCCTGGTCCTGTCGGGTACCAACTTCAACGCCGCCACCACGGTCCCCGCCGCCCGCGCGCTCGCCGCGGACCGGCCGGTACTGCTGGTCGACCTTCCGGGACAGCCGG
This sequence comes from Nocardiopsis exhalans, assembly GCF_024134545.1. GTDB lineage: Bacteria > Actinomycetota > Actinomycetes > Streptosporangiales > Streptosporangiaceae > Nocardiopsis > Nocardiopsis exhalans. The sequence goes on along the minus strand of NZ_CP099837.1, from coordinate 6,040,097 downwards.
GTCTGAGCTGCGGCCAGCGGACCGCGGGTTCCCGGATCGAGGCCTACGGTGCGTGGCTCGACGAACTGCTGCCCCGGATCACCGACGGCCCCGTCATCGTGCTGGGCCACTCCCGGGGCGCCGCGATCGCGCTGTCCTCGACCCCGAACCCGCTGGTGGCCGGGATGCTGCTGCTCAACCCGGCCGGGTTGACCGCGGCGGGCGTCAGCTCGGAGTCGATGCGCGTGACCCTGCCGTGGAGAATCCACCCCAACGAGCAGACCAGTACCCGACTCATCGAGTTCCTCAGTGGCCCGTCCACGGACACCGGCTGTGCGGAGCACCGCTCCGAGGCGGAGTGGCTGACCATGGTGTCGCGCCACTGCCGTACCCACTCGACCCCGACCCCGCTCCACGCGGAGTCCTTTCTGGCCTGGGCCGGTACCCCGGTCCGCGTGGCCACCGGTTCGCACGACCCCTTCTTCTCGTCCGCGCGTCTGCACGGACCGGCCCGCCGGTTCCTCAACACCGACGTGCACACCATCGAGGGGGCGGGACACCTGTCCCTGTACGAGCAGCCTGAGAAGGTCGCCGAGCTCCTCCGCGAGCTCGACACCTGAGCGGTACCCGTCCCACAGGCGAGCGCCGGTGGCGGCCTCACGGCCGTCACCGGTCCGGGTCCCGGTTCCCAGCGGGCTCTATCGGTCGTGTCCCTGTGCGGCCGGGCTCTGTCGGCAGTGGCGCTCAGCCGCGGCCCAGGAGCTGTCGCAGCTCCGGAACCGACGTGAACACGTGCCCGCGGAACCCGAGTGTCCGGGCCGCCTCGACGTTGGCCCGGTTGTCGTCCACGAACAGCACGTCCCCGGCCGGGACGCCCATGCGTTCCAGACACCACCGGTAGGCTCCGAGCTCGGGTTTGGCGCGCCCGATCCGGCAGGACAGCCCCAGTGTCGGAAACAGGCCCAGCACGTGCGGGTGGAGCTCCTCGAAGCGCTCCGCGAGCTCCGCGGGGATGTTCGAGAGCAGCCCGAGCCGTACCCCCGCCCCGGACAGCTCGGAGACCAGAGCCACCGACTCCTCGTTCACCCGGGACCAGCTGTCCAGGTCCAGGGCGATGAACTTCTCGACCCGTCCCGGCGCGAAGGGCCCACCCAGGAGCTCGCCCACCGCCTTCCAGTAGGCGGGGCCGTCGAGGTCGCCCCGGTCGTAGTCCTGGCGCGGTGCCCAGTAGGCGGTCCAGAAGGCGTCGTGGCCGTGGCCGGAGTACTCCACCATCGTGGCCCGGACCGCCGGTGACTGGTCCATCGCGACCACACCGAACATGTCGAACAGCACAGCGTCCAAGAGGCTCTCCCGGGGTCGACCGAACAGGGGCATCGGGTTCGGGTACGGAAGGGCTCCTTCCCCCACGGGGCGCCCGCGAACCTCTGCCTCCCGGTGATCCCGAGAGCAAGGGGGTAGGGAAGACGGCATGGCCAACCCCCACGGCATCAGCCGCCGCACACCCGAAACCGCACCCACTCCGGCTGAGGTCGAGTCGCTCTACGCCGCCGCCTCCGCGCCGCCGCCGCTCAACGAGCCGTCCTCCACGGCCGCCCTCTTCGCCAGGCTGTACGCCGTGAACGTGAACCGTCCCGACACGATCGTGCTCGCCGCCCATGAGGGAACGGAGCTCATCGGGTTCGTCTACGGGTACCCGTGGGCCTGGTCCGAGGACGACCCCTGGGGACAGCAGCTCCGTCAACGGCTGGGGGAGGACCAGCGGGAACTGGCCGACTCCTACGCTGTCCCGCTGCTCGCGGTCCACCCCAGGGCCTGGGGGCGGGGGCTGGGGACAGCGCTACTGAGCCGCATCGTCGAAGAAGCTCCGGGGCGTCTGTGGCTCCAGACCACCGACGCCGACACTCCCGCGCTGCGCCTCTACCTACGGCAGGGGTGGCGCCGGGTCGGGGTCGGGCCCGACGCGCCGGACGGGCGGCCCGGCGCGGTGTTCGTCCGGTGAGCTCTGCCAGTGTGCTCGCAGTGCGTCCGGGTACGAACGGTTTCGTTATCGGCGAAGGGGCAGGTGATACCGGAGGAATTCGCTCCCCGGTGCGTATCCTTGCCCGAGGTCGACGCGCGGGAAAGGGTGGTTCCCGTCATGTCGAAAAGCCCCGAAACACCAGAAAGCAGTCGGCATGCTCGAAAAGCTGGCACGCAAGCTGGGTCTGGAAACGAACCCGGCGATCTTCTTCATATCGGCCACGTTCACCGTCGTTTTCGTGGTGTCCGCCATCGCCTTCACCGATTCCGTGGACGCGGTCTTCGGTGCCGTGTCCAATTGGATCCTGTCCTACCTGGGGTGGCTCTACATCCTCGGAGTGACGTCCTTCCTGATCTTCCTGATCTGGATCGCGGCCAGCCGCTTCGGCAAGATCCGGCTCGGGTCTCCGGACAGCAAACCCGAGTACAGCAATCTCACCTGGTTCTGCATGCTGTTCGCGGCCGGTATCGGAAGCATCCTCATGTTCTGGGGAGTGGCGGAACCGGTCAGCCACTTCGCCAACCCGCCCCAGCAGAACGTCGAACCCGAGTCGGTTCAGGCGGCCGAACAGGCGATGGGATTCACGCTCTACCATTTCGGCCTCCACACCTGGACGATCTTCTGCCTCCCGGCGTTGGCCTTCGCCTACTTCGTCTACCGCAGGGGCCTGCCCTTTCGGGTCAGCTCCATTTTCTACCCCTTCCTCGGTGAGCGCATCCACGGCCCGATCGGGCGGTCCATCGACATCCTCGCGGTCCTGGGCACCCTGTTCGGGGTGGCCGTCACCATCGGCCTGGGCACGATGCAGATCAACAGCGGCCTCAACACGCTGTTCGGCATCGAGGAGACCCGCCTCACCCAGATCATCCTCATCACCGTCATCACCCTGATCGCGGTGATCTCGGTGATGACCGGCCTGGACGTGGGCATCAAGTGGCTCTCCTCCATCAACATCGTGATGGCGGTCGGACTGCTCCTCTTCGTCTTCTTCGCCGGTTCATCCCTGTTCCTGGCCAAGGGCATCATCGAGACCACCGGTGTGTACCTCGAATGGCTGGTCCCGCTCTCGTTCTGGAACGACGCGTTCGGAGACACGGGCTGGCAGGGGTCGTGGACGGTCTTCTACTGGGCCTGGACCATCACCTGGTCGCCCTTCGTGGGCATCTTCATCGCGCGCATCTCCAAGGGGCGGACGATCCGCGAGTTCGTGATCGGGGTCCTGGGGCTGCCCACCGCGTTCAGCATCGTCTGGTTCAGCGTCTTCGGCCTCTCCTCCTTCGACATGGAGCTGAACGGAAACGGAGGGCTGGTCGACGAGGTCGTGGTCCAGGAGGACATCCCCGGTGCGCTGTTCGCCTTCCTGGCGAACTATCCGCTGGCCACCTTCCTCTCGGTGGTGTCCATCGTCATCGTCGTCATCTTCTTCACCACCTCCTCGGACTCGGCGTCCCTGGTGGTGGACATGCTCTGCTCGGGCACGCAGCAGTCACCGACCCGTCAGCGGGTGTTCTGGGGCATCACCGAGGGGGTGGTCGCCGCAACCGTCCTCACGGCCTCGGGGGTGGGCGGCCTGGACGCCCTCCAACAGACGATCATCGTGTTCGGGCTGCCGTTCTTCATCATCGGGTTCTTCATGATGGCGGCCCTGGTGAAGTCCCTCTCCGCCGAGACGGCAGAGGGCTCCGGACTCCAACGGCGGCGCAACGTGCCCTTGGAGGCCAGGGCCCGCAAGATGCGCGGTGATCAGCGTGACAACGGTGGCGGGACCACCCGAGGCAGGGAGGAGGACGAGGGCTGAGCCGACAGCGCCCCGCCACCCCGTGCCGCCGCCGCGCCGGGTGGCGGGGCGGTTTTGGGCCCCCTTCTGAAGATGATCTTGCTACCAGGAGCAAGTTCGGCGCCGATTTCGCTTCTGGTAGCAAGATCACGGGGAATATGGGGGTTTCGGAAGCATGGGACACCACCCTCTGGCAGAGCTGGATCCTCAAGGGCCGACCCCACTCCACCGCTCTCCTCCCCTGCCGCTTTTCCGTCGCCACGCCTGACCGTCCGTGACACGAAGAGCGATGGGCGCGGGCGTGTGGTGGGTACAGGTCTTGGCGGTCCCCGCGCGGCGGGCAATCCCCTCCATGATGAGATCGGACACACCGGTCTCGGCGGTCTCGTCGATCACGGCCCGGTTCGGTGTCCGCGGACCCGCCGAGGCGTTCCTGCGCCGGATGACCTATGGAAGCCCCGACCGCAAGGAACCGGAACCCGTCTCCGCCGGTGCGGCTCCGCGGTCGGAGAAATGAGGAGTGGAACACCGTCGTCAGAGTTCATCATGGGAGCATGACCTTCTCCGACTCCGACGAACGCTTCCTCGCGGCCACCGCTGACCGTCTCGCCGCCCTGCCCGGGGTCGAGGCGGTCAGCCTCGGCGGTTCGCGCGCACAGGGTACGCACCGGCCGGACAGCGACTGGGACCTCGCCGTCTACTACCGGGGACCCAAGGGCGAGTTCACCCCGCAGGCCCTTCGGGACGTCGGGTGGGAGGGCGAGGTTTCGGAGCTCGGCGGCTGGAGCGAGGGCGTGTTCAACGGCGGAGCCCGGGTGCGGATCGACGGCCGCCCGGTGGACGTCCACTACCGCGACCTCGACTCGGTGGAACACGAACTGGCCGAGGCCGAACAGGGCCGCTTCCGGGTCGAACCGCTCATGTTCCACCTGGTGGGTATCCCCACCTACCTGGTGGTGGCGGAGCTCGCCCTGGGCCGGGTGCTGGTGGGTGACCTGCCCCGGCCCGGGTACCCGGATCGGCTGCGCCGCAGTGCGCCGCCCCAGTGGCGCGGGTTCGCCTCCGCCAACCTCGCCTACGCCGAGCGCGACCACGCCCCCTACGGCCGGGTGGCCCAGTGCGCGGGGCTGGTCGCCCAGGCCGCGTCCCAGGCGGCGCACGCCGTCCTGGCCGCACGCGGTGAGTGGGTGACCAACGACAAGACCCTGCTGGCCCGGGCCGGGATGGAGGAGGTGGACTTCGTGGTCGCCGGGATGACCGCTGATCCGCAGGACCTTCTCGCGGCGGTCGCCGAGACGGGGCGGATCATCGCGGGAACCCGCTGAACCAGTCGGTGCCGCGGCCACGGCAGCGGCACCGACCGGCAAGCCGGAGCCGGAAGGGCTCGCGAGAAGCCCTGCCCGTCTCCTCGGGGGTGTTCGTTCGAACCCTGCTGGCGGGAACCCGGCTCCTTGGCGGGTTCCGGGGCTTGTCGTGCCAGAGGGGTTGAACCTAAAGTTAGTGAGTGCCCACTCACTTTTAGGAGAGCTCCCGTGAACCCCACCGCCACCAACAGCGCGTCCTCGCTCCCTTTCGGTCGTCGCCCCAGAACGACCGTCGCCGTCATCGCGACTCTCGTCCTGGCCCTCGAACTCGCGGCCACCCTCGCTACCCTCGACGGTGACCCCTTCGCCCCGGTCTCCGGCTGGGGCGCCACCAGACCCACGGACGCCCTCACCCTCGCGCTGGTGGCCGTCGGCTGCTCAGCCCTGTACTGGTGCCGGACCCGGCCGCTCATCGCCCTGAGCGCCGCCACCGCCGCCTACACCGTCTTCATGCTGCTGGGCCACGAACTCGGCCTCTTCCTCGCACCCATGACCGCCCTCTACGCGGCCGCCGTCCTCGGCATCTCCAGGATCGGGTCCCTGGCCGCTGGCCTCACCGCCTACGCCGCCTCCCTGTACTGGGTGTTCGAGCGCACCGCGACCGTCGCCGACCCCGGGGCGGCACTGCTCGCCTGGGTCGCCTTCTCCACCGTGATAGGTGTGTTCTTCGCCGGTCCCCACGTCGCCGGTGAACTGGTCCGGCTGCGCCGCCTGCTCACCGCCGGCCCCGGCCCGTCCCCCGCACAGCACGCAGCCAGCACCTAGGAGCCCCATGGACGACGGCCAGACCAGGAAACGCCGACCCCGCTCGACCGCGGCCCAGACCCGCCAGCACCTCCTGGACACCGCCGCCGAGGTCATGGAGCGCCTGGGCATGGCCAACGCCACCACCAAGGAGATCGCCCGCGCCTCCGGTTACTCCGAGGCGACCCTGTACAAACACTTCACCGACAAGTCGGAGCTCTTCCTGGAGGTCCTGCGGCACCGCTTCCCGCCGTTCGTCGGCGACCTCGCCGCACTGCCCGAACGCGTGGGCCGCGACGGAGTGCGCGACACCCTGGTCGGCATCGTGCTCGGCGCCGTCCCCTTCTTCCGGCACGGGTCTCCCATGCTCGGCTCCCTCTTCGCCGAACCGGACCTGCTCCGCCGGCACCGCGAGGGCCTGAGCGCACACGGGGCCGGTCCGCTCAACGTCAACCGGGCGGTCGCCGCCTACCTGGCGGCCGAGCGGGACCTGGGACGGGTCGAGTCGGGCACCGACCCGGACGCGACAGCGGCCCTGCTGGTCGGGGCCTGCTTCCAGCGCGGCTTCCTCGAGGCCTTCTCCGAGGGCACCGAGGGTTTTCCCCCGCTGGACCGCTTCGCCGCCGATCTCGTGGAGGCTCTGGGGGTCGTCGCCTCTGACGGTCTGGCCGACGCGTCCGATGGGCCCGGTGCGCCGGGCGGTTCCGGCGGACACGGCTGAGGGGAGGGGCGCCCGAGCGCCCCTCCCCTCGGGTTGCGCGCCCCGGCCGGGGCGGCGCCACTCAGGGCACTGCCGGCAGGGGCGCCGCTGAAGCTACTTCTCCCAGGTCAGGTTCACCACAGCGCTGGTGGTGTCGTAACCGGCCCGCTCGAACGCCCTGGCCATGGGGACGTTCCCGACGTCCGTGGCGGCCCGGATGTTCGGCACGCCCTCTTCAGCGAGCACGCGGGTGCCCTCGGCGAGCAGGTCGTCGATATAGCCGTGGCCGCGGTGCTCGGGAAGCACCGCGATGTAGGCGATGATCGGGTGGTAGGCGTTACGGGCCGGGATCACGAAGCCCACCGGTTCGCCGTCCGGGAGCGTCGCCACCCGCCACCAGCTCCGGGGCGTGTCGTAGTGGGCGAACTCGTCGGCGAAGTTGGCCGCCGCGACCTCCTCGGCGGACTTCTCCTCGAGGTCGAGCCGGTCGTGGGTATCCAGGGTGCCGTCCAGGGCCCGGGTCATGAGGCCGAGGATGTCCTCGGTGCTCTCGATCCCGCGGAACCGCAGGCGGTCACCGGGCTGGGGAACCGGGTACCCGGCGAACCACTCGTAGCGCAGCCGCTCGACGAGCGGGACGGCTCCCGACCGCTCGACCGCGCGCACACGGTCCTCCACCATGCGCCGGTCGCTCTCGTCCTCACGCCAGCCGGCGGGGACGAAACGCAGGAACTCGGGCGGGGGAGTGCCCTGGGCGACGGGCACGCCGTCGGGGAACAGGGCTGCGTTGGCGGTGCGCAGCAGCTCCTCGGCCACGGCGACACGGTCGATGTCGTGGGCGCTGTCGTCCACGTCGATCAGGTCCAGCAGAAACGGGGCGTCGTCCTGCGGACGGCACCACCAGGACAGACGGGCCAGGAGACGGTCGCCGTCCAGAGCCATCCACATCCAGGAGGGGCGACGGCGTCCCTGGGCGAGGTCGTCGGCCAGCTCGTCGTTCTGCACGTAGGGCAGCCGGTTGAAGAGCTCCAGCTCCTCGGGGCCGGTGATGGTACGGATGGTCAGGTCGTTCGGAAGAACGGTCAAGGCAGCACTTTCGGTGTGTGCGCCCGCCAACCGGGGTCAGCGGTGGTCGCGGACCCGGGAGGACACGGACGCGGTGATCACGGGGAACATCGGATGTGCCTCCTTTCTCGTCGTCGTCGCCGTACCGGGGGCGGTGACGGCCCCAGTATTTATAGCGGCGGGAGCTGCGGCCCCGCAAGCCCTTTCCCGCAGGGCCCCTCAGCCTCAGGAGTTCTCCGCACCGGCACGGTACGAACGGGTCACCAGCAGGGTGAGCACCCCGGCGAGCAGCCCCCAGAAGGCCGAACCCACTCCGAACAGGGTGAACCCCGAGGCCGTCGCCAGGAAGGTCACCACCGCGGCCTCCCGCGACCCCTCGTCCGAGACCGCGGAGGCCAGCGAACCACCGATCGTGCCCAGCAGCCCCAACCCGGCGATGGCCAGCACCAGGGTCGAGGGCAGGGTGGCCAGCAGGGAGGCCACGGTCGCACCGAACAACCCCACACACAGGTAGAAGACCCCGGCCCACACCCCGGCCAGATAGCGGCGTTCCCGGTCCGGGTGGGCCTGCGGGCCCGTGCAGATCGCCGCGGTGATCGCGGCCAGGTTCATCCCGTAGCACCCGAATGGGGCCAGCACCAGGTTGGTCGCCCCGGTCCACCCGATCACCGGAGAGATCGGCACCCGGTAGCCGTCACCGCGCAGCACCGCCACCCCGGGCAGGTTCTGCGAGGCCATGGTCACCACGAACAGCGGCAGGCCCACACTGACCAGCACCTGCCAGGAGAACTCGGGCGCGACGAACTCCGGGGAGGCCAGCGCCAGGTCCACCGACCCCAACCGCAGCGACCCCTGGGCGGCTGCCACCACACCGCCGGTGAGCAACGACAGCAGGACCGCGTACCGCGGCAGCCACCGGCGGCACAGCAGGTACGCCACGAACATCGCGAACACCACCGCGAAGTCGCCCTCCATACTGGTGAACAGCCCGATCCCGAACTGCAGCAGCACGCCCGCCAGCAGCCCGGCGGCCAACGGCACCGGGATCCGGTCCATCACCCGCTCGAACCAGCCGGTCACCCCGCTCAGCGTGATCAGCGCGGCCGAGAACAGGAAGGCTCCCACGGCCTGGGACATGCTCACCCCGTCCAGGCCGACCGCCAGCAGGGCCGCACCCGGCGTGGACCAGGCGGTCACCACGGGGGCCCTGTAACGCAGGGACAGACCCACACAGGTCACGGCCATGCCCACACCCAGCGCGAGCATCCACGAGGCGATCTGCCCGGGCGAGGCCCCGGCGGCCTCGGCGGCGGTGAACACGATCGCCGCCGAGCTAGTCACCCCGACCAGGACCGCGATGAGGCCCGCGGTCACGGCGGAGAGGGGGACGGCGTGCTGGACGCTCCGGACGAGGGTTCTCATGGCGAACCATCCTGTCGTCCCATCACTGAGCTCCGATCGCCGGGGCCGGTTCTGCCGACACCGCTCGGGCACGGGGCAGGTATCGCGGGGCCCGCGGTCACCTCGGGGCGTGCGGGAGCGGGCCCGCAGCGGCCGACAGGCCAGGGAAAAACCCTTGGACCCCCGCTGCGGACCGGGCGAGGATGCCCCCATGAACCGAACCTTCGACCAACTCCTCGACGAGGCCGTCAACGAACCGACCGAAGGCTGGGACTTCTCCTGGTTCGAGGGCCGGGCCACCGAGCAACGGCCCTCCTGGGGCTACCAGCGCCTCATGGGCGAGCGGATGGCCCGCGCCACCGCCGCCCTCGACATCCAGACCGGTGGTGGCGAGGTCCTCGCGGGGATCCCCGCCCACCCGCCGCTGACCGTCGCCACCGAGGCGTATCCGCCCAACGTCACCAAGGCCACCCGCCTGCTGCACCCCCGAGGGGTGGCCGTCGTCGCCGACCCCGACGAACCCCCGCTGCCCTTCGCCGACGCCGCGTTCGACCTGGTCGTGTGCCGCCACCCGGTCACCGTCTGGTGGAACGAGATCGCCCGCGTCCTCGCTCCCGGCGGTACCTATCTGGCGCAGCACGTCGGGCCGTCGAGCGCGGCCGAGCTGTACGAGTACTTCCTCGGACCGCAGTCCGACGAGAACAACAACGCCCGCCACCCGGACCATGACCGGGCCGGGGCCGAGGCCGCGGGGCTGGAGGTCGTCGACCTCAGAGCGGAACGGCTCCGACTGGAGTTCCACGACATCGGCACGGTCGTGTACTTCCTGCGCAAGGTCGTGTGGATGGTCCCCGGTTTCACCGTGGACAAGTACCTGGACCGGCTACGGGAACTGCACGAACGGATCGAGGACCAGGGCCCGTTCGTCGCACACTCCGCGCGCCACCTGATCGAGGCCCGCAGGCCTGAGTGAGTCCGGAACGCAGTGAGCTCGGGGCCCGGCCCCGGCCCCGGCCCCGGGGCGTCGGTGTCGCGCCGGGGCCGTGTTCCGCACCCGGCCCCCGGGCCCGTTCGCTGTCCGCTGATCGCGCTCCAACCCCGGTACACCCCGCGCCGCCGGCGGGCCCTCGTGACCCGCCGACAGCGCGGAGGAAGAGGGGTCAGCCCTTGGCGGTGACGTGCTGGACGACCTCGAAGCCCCAGATCTCACTGTTGGTCGCCGCCGGACCACCGTGCCCGCCGTGGGCGTGGCCGTCCTTCTTGGCGTCGGCCGCGGCCTGGGCGTGACCCTTCTTGAAGGCCTGCCCGCTCACCCAGTTCTGGAAGTCCTCCTCGGACCGCCAACGGGTGTACACCAGGTACTTGTCGGTACCCTCGACCGGGCGCAGGAGCTGGAACTCCTCGAAGCCCTCCTGGTTCTCCACGAGCCCCGCGCGCTTGGCGAAACGCTCCTCCAGAGTGGCACCCTCCCCTTCCGGGACGGTCAGGACGTTGAACTTGACGACACTGGTCACGCGTGTACCTCCGGTCGGATCCACATCTGCTGAGGCCAACCTAAGGGACCCGCCCAGCCCGGCCGCACCAGGCTCCCCGTCGGGGGCCCGACCCTCGGTGACCGTCCCGATGGGCACGTGTTCCGAGAGGCGTCGTTTCCCAGGGGCGCGCTCGCAGGGGTGCGGTCGGACCGGTCAGCTGTCAGCTCTGGCGGTCAGCTCCCGGACACCCGGTCCACCCACTCCACCAACGCGCCGATGACCTCCGCCCGGTTGGTCTCGTTGAGCACCTCGTGCCGTGCGCCCGGGTAGGTGCGGTAGACGATGTCCTCGACACCCGCCTTGCGGTAGCGCTCGACCAGGGCGTCACTGAACTCCAACCGGTGGTTGAGCGGGTCGTGGTCCCCGACCAGCACGTACAGGGGCAGGTCCGTCCGCACCCCCGACAGGTCCGTGAGCGGACCGAAGGCCGCGGTGGCCAGCCCCACCAGCGCCTCCTCGTCGAGCGCGAACCCGCACAGGGGATCCGCGACGTACAGGTCCACCTGCTCCTCATCCCGGCTGAGCCAGTCCGCGGTGGTTCGGACCGGCTGGAACGGAGCGTTGAACACCTCGTTGAGGTCACTGGTCCCGGGCGGGACCGAACCCAGGAACAGGTCCACGGCGGTGGTACCGCTGAGCGCCGCTCCGGCAAGCAGGTCGGCGTGTTCGAGCAGGTACTGCTGGGTGGCGAAGGAACCCAGGCTGTGCCCGACGAGCACCAAAGGCAGACCGGGGTGGCGCTCACGCAGGATCCGGGAGAGGGCGGCCATGTCGGCGACCAGCAGGTTCCAGCCGTCCGCACCCAGCTGGCCGGGTTCGGCGTGGATGGTCGCCCCGTGGCCCCGGTGGTCGTTGGCGTACACCGCGTACCCGCGCTCGTTGAGCGCCCGGGCCAGGGGAGCGTAGCGCGGGGCGTGCTCGCCCATGCCGTGGGCCAGCTGGACGACACCGCGCGGCGGACCGTCCGGCTGCCACTCGTGGACGTGCACGGTGAGGCCGTCGCTGCTGTCGAAGGTGAACATCGCTCTCCCGGAGTGGATGACGTAGCTACGGGCCCAGGGGTGCGGGAGACCCGTGTGCACTGATTGTGCCCTGGTTCGCCTCTCCTGCCCAGTGGAGCGGTGTGTCAGCTCGGGCAACGTGTTCGCCTGCGCGGCGAGCGTGCCGACCGGTGCCGACGGAACGCTGTCAGTGGTGTCCGCGGGGCCTGTCCGGCATCATTTGAGACCGTGCTTTCGGGCCACGATCCGCAGCATCGTGGCGCGGGGCAGCAGACGGCGCAGCGCGAACACGAGCGGCGCGTTGCTGCCCACCGCGTACAGCGGACGCGGCCGCTTCGCCTCGATGGCGCCGACCACGGTCCGCGCCACCCGCTCCGCCGAGATCCCCTTGGCCTCGTTGGCGTTGAGCGTGCCCACCATGGTCCGGTACTCCTCCAGGAACGGGGACTGGTCACCCACGTACTGGGTGCGGCGCTCACTGATCCCGGTGTTGATCGAACCCGGCTCGACCGTGGTCACGCCCACCCCGAACGGGGACACCTCGCGCCGAACGGCGTCGGAGAACCCCTTCATCGCCGCCTTCGACGCCACATAGGAGGACCGGTACGCCAGCGGGAAACTCGCCAGCATCGAACCCACCATGACCACGCGCCCGTACCCGCGCGCCCGCATCCCCGGCAGAAGCAGCTGGGTGAGCCGGACCGCGCCGAACACGTTCAGCCGGAACACCCGTTCCACGGCGTCCATGGGCAGTTCCTCGACCGGTCCGTTCTGGCTCTCACCCGCGTTGTTGACCAGGACGTCCACTTCGCCCGCGGCCTTGGCGCAGGCCTCCACGGACTCGTAGTCGGTCAGATCCAGGGCCAGGTACTCGACCCCGGGCACCCGCGCGCTGACGGTCTCGGGGTCGCGGCTGGTGCCGAACACGCGGTAACCGCGCTCGACCAGAGCGGCGGCGACGGCCGCTCCGATCCCGGAAGAGGCCCCGGTGACCAGGGCGGTACGGCGAGGGGAGGACACGGGGGCGGAGGAGGACACGGGGGTGGCCCTTCGGGTCGGGGAGGGGACGGAGGTCCCGAAGCTACTCCACAGTAGTTGGCCGCTGCCCCACAACCCCGGCCGGGAGCCCCGCCGATCCGGGGAGCGCGCACACCCGGGCCGGCGGTCCCGGCCCGGGCGGCGGCCGAGGCGCGGGTCAGTCCCGGTCGCAGCCCTCCAGGACCAGCGAGAGTCCGGCGCCGAGCAGCCACAGGTCCTTGGACAGGGGCGTGCCCTCCGGGGTGGGGGCCAGGCTGCCGGGCTTGTGCATCCCCGGGGTGCGCAGGTACAGGCCGAGGAGACCGGCGGCGAAAGCGCTCAGCCCGGCCCCCGCGAGCTTGCTCGGCACGAGCGGCACCAGCAGTGCGGTGCCCAGGGTGATCTCCCCGGCGGACAGGAGCCGGGTGAAGGTGACCGGGTCGATCTTGTCCAGGAACGGGTACGTGCCGACCGCCATCTGGTGGAGGCCCATCGCGGTGTCCTCGTCAGCGCCGCGTTTGCTCAGCCCGGAGTTGAGGATGAAGGCGCCGGTGGCGGCGCGCAGGACCATTTGGTGCGGTCTGACGGGCAACTTCATGTGAGCTCCAGGTCGAGTCGACATCGTTAATCACTTCAAGTAGTCAAAATGCTACGCCTTGGAGTGGTTGGGTTCTGGTCGTGTCCACCGGGTGTCGACCGTTCGTTCTCATGGAAGGAGAGAGCGTCCTTCCGAATCCGCGCGGGGCGGAAAGTCGGTTGCACTCCTGTCGGGGCGTGGTTTCCTTCGCGCGACCACCCCAGCGAGAAGGAACCACATGCGCAGAGTCATCGTGACCGGCGGCGGCACGGGAATGGGCAGGGCGATCGCCGAACGCCTCGCCAGGGCAGGGGACGAGGTCCACGTCCTCGGACGCCGGAAGGAGGTCCTCGACCAGGTCGCGGCGGGCAACCCCGAGGCGCGGATCATCCCCCTGCCGGTCGACCTCACCGACGAGGACGCCGTCCTGGCCGCGGCCGAACAGCTCTCGGCCGAACCCGTGGACGTCCTCGTCAACAACGCGGGCGGAATCATCAAGGAGACCCCGGTCGACACCAAGGGCACCTTCGACATCTACCGGCGCACCATCGACGCCAACCTGCTGTCCGCGATGATGCTGACCCAGGCGCTCTGGCCCGCCTTCCGGCGCCCGGGCGGCAGGGTCGTCAACATCAGCTCCATCGCCGCGCACCGGGGCGGCGGCGACGCCTACGCGGCGGCCAAGGCGGGACTGTGCGGCTGGGGGATCGACCTCGCCAAGCGGGGCGGCCCCGACGGCATCACCGTCAACACACTCACCCCCGGCTACGTGCAGGACACCGAGTTCTTCACCAAGGAGGGCCGCTCGGGCAGGCACGACACGCTCGCCGCCGAGACCATGGTCGGCCGTGCGGGCACCCCCGACGACGTGGCCGCGGTGGTGGAGTTCCTCGCCTCGCCCGAGGCGTCCTGGACCACCGGCCAGGTGCTGGGCGTCAACGGCGGGGCGCTTCCCGGCCACTGACCCGCGACTCCGGCGGTTGTACCCGGAACCGACACAGGAGTCGGAAGCAGCCGCGGGTGTCGACGATCCTGCAAGGAGGAGACCGAGGAGCCGTCGGGGCGTCCGAGCCCCGACCCCGCTCCCACCCCGTCGCCGTCCGCCAGGAGGCCTGGAAGACCCTGATGCTCTCGGACTCGTTCAGTGGTGACGGGGCACCGCGCTTCCACCGCTCCACCTTCGTGATGTGGCGAACTCCGGACGGCCACGGAACCTGATGGGCCCGGACCAGTGGCCGGTTCGGTGCGCGCTCACGAGGGCCGGGCCGCGGCGGCTTTTTCGTGAGCCGGGTCGGTCTAGGGTTTCGACCATGACCAACACACCCCCCGCTCCGCGTCTCGCGCAGATCACTCCAGACAATGTGCACGCCGCCTGCGAACTGCGCGTTCGCCCGAACCAGGAACGCTTTGTGGCCCCGGTCGAAAGATCCCTCGCGGAAGCCTACGCGGCCGGTCCGGACATCGCTTGGCCCCGGCTGGTCATGGACGGTGACGAGGCGGTCGGCTTCGTCATGGGCGGGTTCGACCCCGACGCCGGGATCGACGCCTTCCGCTGCGGGATCTGGCGGCTGAACGTGTCCGCCGGGCACCAGGGCCGGGGTTACGGCAGGTTCGCCGTGCGGGCGGTGGCGGAGGAGGCCCGCCGCCGGGGGCAGAACCGGCTCACCGTCATGTGGCTCCCGGGAGAGGGCGGCCCGGAGGGTTTCTACACGGGGCTGGGTTTCCGCCCGACCGGTGAGCTCATGGGCGACCAGGTGATCGGGGAGATGTTCCTGGGCTAGCCGTTCGACGGCGTGGGGGCGATGGCGATCCGGTCGTCCGTGTCACCCACACTGGGAAGCCGGTTCCGACGCGGCCCCGGTCGCGTGGCCGCCGGCCGACTCACACCACCCGGGAGGACACGTGGCCGCACCCGCCGACGCCGAGTACGACGTCGTCGTGATCGGAGGCGGTCCCGCGGGACTGGCCACCGGGTACCACCTCAGCCGCGCGCGGGCCGACTACGTCATCCTCGACGGGCAGCGGGCGCCGGGCGGTTTCTGGGACCGGAGCTGGAGCGGCTACTGGGACTCCCTGCGGCTGATCTCCCCGGCCGAGCACAGTTCCCTGCCGGGCTCGTGGATGCCGACCGAAACGGGACAGGAACTCCCCTCGGCGGGGCACGTCGCCGAGTATCTGGCCGCGTATGAGCGACGCTACGAACTGCCCGTACGCCGCCCGGTGACCGTTACCGGGGTGCGCCGTGCGGAGGGGGCGCTGGAGGTGGTCGGCTCCACGGGCACGTGGCGTGCCCGGCACGTGGTCAGTGCGACCGGGACCTGGCGTCGTCCGCACACGCCCGACCACCCCGGCCGGGACCTCTTCGAGGGCCGGCAGCTGCACACCGCCGACTACCGGGGCCCGGAGGAGTTCGCCGGGCGGCGCGTGGTGGTCGTGGGCGGCGGTAACTCCGCGGCGCAGCTCCTCGCGGACCTCGCGGAGGTCGCGCACACCACGTGGGTCGCCCGGCGTCCGGTCAGGTTCCTGCCCGACCACGTGGACGGCCGCGTGCTGTTCGACGAGGCCGCCCGGTACGCCGAGGGCGCGGGGCCGGGCCGGGGTGCGGCTCGTCTGGGCGACATCGTCATGGTGCCCAGCGTGCGCCGGGCGCGGGACCGGGGCGTCCTCGTGGCACGGCCGATGTTCGAGCGGTTCACCCGGACCGGTGTGGTCTGGGCCGACGGCAGCGAACTGGAGGCCGACGCGGTCCTGTGGTGTACCGGGTTCCGGCCCGCCCTGGACCACCTGGCCCCGCTGGAGCTGTTCGACGCGGACGGGCGGATCCCGGTCGACGGGAACCGCAGCGTCCGGGAACCCCGGCTGCACCTGGTCGGCTACGGGGACTGGACCGGGGCCGCCTCCGACACGCTGGTCGGCGCGGGCCGCACCGCCGGGGCCGCGGTCGCCCGCATCATCGAGGACCTGCGGGGCGGGCGACCGCACTGACCCGACCGGCCGGGGCCGCGGAACGTGGGAGAGCCCTGCCGCCCGCTGACCGCCCTATGCCAGGCTGGTCGGGCTGCGCCGGAGCGGTGCGCAGCCGGGGCGGCAAGGAGGACGGGCATGGCCGAGCGAGTGGTTCTGGGCATCTGTGGGAGCCTGCGGCAGGGTTCTTACAACGCCGCGCTGTTGCGCCTGGCCCAGCGGGTGCGGCCTGAGCTCCGGGTGGTCGGCGCGGACCTGGCGGGGCGGCTGCCCCTGTTCAACCCGGACCTGGAGAACGACGAACAGGCCTGGCCCGAGGTGGTGCGTGAGTTCCGTGCGCGGGCGTCCGAGGCCGACGGAGTGCTGATCGCCACCCCCGAGTACGCGCACGGACCCGCCGGAGTCACGAAGAACGCGATCGACTGGCTGGTGGGTTCGGGAGGCCTGGTCGGCAAACCCACCGTCCTGATGAGCGCTTCGCCGGGCCAGGCGGGTGGGATGCGCGCCCACACACCGCTGATGCCGACCCTGACCCTGCTCGGTGCGGTGCTCGTGGACTGCGTGGCCGTCTCCCGGGCCGGGGCCCGCACCGATGCTTTCGGAGAGTACGACGAACCGGCGGTGGTGGAGCGCATGGCACTGGCCATGAGTGAGTTCGCGGACGCGTTGTCGTATGCGGACCGCAAGGGCACCGGGCTGCTCGGTGTGCGATCCTTCAAGGGTTGACCGATGCCTTTCGGGCTGGTCAGGGCGTGTGTGGTTGGTCACTGGCGCTGGGGTTCCGGGGTAACCCTGAATTAAGGTCGGGCAAATAGGAAATGCGTGACGTTCCGTCCGTGTTCCTGGAACCGCCTGCCCGTAGTACGCAAAGGACCCTCATGCGCCGCGCCACCCTCGCTGTCCCCGCCGCCCTGGCCCTGCTCGCGGCGACCGCCTGCGGCGCACCCTCCGAGAACGCCTCGGCCGAGGCCAACGGCGAGGACACCCTCGTCGTCGGCGCCACCGCGGTCCCCGCCGGTGACATCCTCGAATTCATCGAAGCCGAGCTGGCCGCCGGCGCCGGTCTCGACCTGGAGATCCACGAGTACTCCGACTACATCGCGCCCAACGCCGCCCTCGCCGAGGGACAGCTGGACGTCAACCTCTACCAGCACGAACCGTTCCTGCTGGAGTACAACGAGGGCAACGGCACCGACCTCGTCGCCGTCGAACAGATCTACCTGCCCCCGCTCGGCCTGTACTCCAACGTCGTCGACGACGTCGACGAACTCGGTGAAGGCGCCGAGGTCGCCCTGCCCAACGACCCCACCAACGAGTTCCGCGCGCTGCTCCTGCTGGAGGAGGGCGGCCTGATCACGCTCGCCGAGGGGATCGACGAGTCCGCCTTCAGCCTGGACGACATCGAGGAGAACCCGCTCGACCTCCGGTTCCGCCAGGTGGAGGCGGCGCAGCTGCCCCGCTCCCTGGACGACGTCGACGCCGCGATCGTCAACAACAACTACGCCCAGGAAGCCGGTCTGGACTTCGAGGAGGACTCGATCCTGCTCGAGGGGTTCGAGGGCAACCCCTACGTGAACGTCCTCGCCGCCCGCGCCGACAACACCGACGACCCGCGTATCGCCACCCTCGTCGAACTGCTGACCTCCCCGGAAACGGTCCGGTTCATCGAGGAGGAGTACCAGGGCAGCGTCATCCCCGCCGCTGGCTAACGGCGGGTGCGGTGGGCGCTCACCGGTGCGCAGAGCGCTCTCGGCCAACCCCCTGGCAGAAGGTCCGGCCCCGGCGGAATCCGTCGGGGCCGGACCTTCGCACGTACCGAGCGGGGAGGCCGCAGGTCAGGGGCGGGAGAGGAAGGCGTCCAGGGCGTCGAGCCAGGCCTCCGCCCGGTCCACGTGCGCCATGTGCCCGGCACCCTCCAGCACCACCGCCTCGGCCGTCGGCAGGAACTCGGTCGCCCGCTCGGCGAAGGAGGCGGGGAAGGTCATGTCCTCCCTGCCGTGCAGGAACAGCAGGGGAGCGCCGAGCGCCCGCAACCGTTCGGGGCCCTCCGGCGGCCTGGGCGAGTCCAGTGTTCCGGCGAGGAACCCGGGAACCCACTCGGCGGACCAGGAGACACGGTCGAGCAGGGAGAGATAGGCGGGCAGCCGATCCGGGACACGGACACTGGCCGGAGCCCCCGCGACAGCGGCCTCCCGGACCAGGTCGGGACCGGTCAGGGCGGACTCGGCCCACACACGTGCCTCGGCCGTGCGCAGGGCGTCCCGTTCGGGCCAGGGGCCGAAGTCGGCGTCGGTGACCGGCCACAGGGTGCTGGACGCGATCACCGTCCGCCGCACCCGGTCCGGGGCGGCCAGCAGGACGCGCTGGGCGATCTGTCCGCCGGTGGAGAACCCGAGCAGGTCGAACCGGCCCAGGCCGAGCCGGTCGGCCAGGATGACCAGGTCGTCAGCGGCGGCCCGGAAGGAGTAACCGCCTGGCCCCAAGCCCTGGGTTGACCGCCCGCACCCCCGCAGATCCGGCAGGATCACGTGGCGGCCCAACCGGTCCAGGGGTTGGCGCAGGTAGCTGTGGTCCCAGTCGGGCCCGCCGTGGACCACCAACAACGGTATGCCGTCGGGGGGTCCCAGGAACGAACAGAACAGACTGACCTCGGGGTGATCCCGGATGGTGACGAACTCTCCCATGCCCCGAGTCTGGCAGCCGGCCGACCCTCCCCGAGCCGAAAGCAGAGCGCCCTCCGCGGGACGGGAGAGCGCTCTGTCGGCTACCAGGCGTCGAAGGTGGCTCCCTCATCCGTGGAGCGGGCCGCGTGGAGGTCGGCCACCACGATCAGCTGGTCCTCGTCGGCGTGCAGCGCCTCCGGGTTGCCCGGCAGCTCACCGGTGCGTTCCCAGGTGCCACCGGCGTCGGTGCTCCGGTACACACCGCCGTCCACCGCGACCCCGAACACCGTCTCGCCTCCGGGCACCCAGTCGACCAGGGCCAACGGGGGAGCGCCCGCCACGACTGCGAAGGCGGCTCCGCCGTCCGCGGAACGCACCGGTCCCCGCCCGGTGGTGGCGACGACGGTGCTCCCGTCGTCGGACACGGCCAGGTCGAAGGCCTCCACTTCCGGGTCCAGACCGGTCCAGGTCACCCCGTCCTCGGTGGAGCGGAGCACACCGTCGAACCCGACCACCAGGTCACCGGCGGAGGCCAGCGCGTGGAAGTCGGACTCGCCCGCCAGGGACAGGGCCGCCCAGCTCCGGCCGCCGTCGCGCGTCTCGATCAACCCGACCGGGTCGGGCATGTCGGTGTCCCCCTCGGGGTGTCCACTGGCCAGGTAGTGGTCCGGGCCCCGGACGGTGAAGCCCATGAGGTCGATCGCCGGTCCGACGTGCGCGGGTACCGTCGCCTCACGGGTCAGCCGGTCGGGGGCGGGCACCGTGAACAGGCCCGCGTGCGAGGCCACCAGGACCTTGCCGGACCCGGGGTCGACCCCGACCCCGTGCACGTGCTGGGCCTCCTCGGGCAGGGGCACACCGACGGTGTTCGCCACCCCCTCCGCGTCCGCCCCGGCGGGCCCGTCCGCTCCGGCCTGTGCGTGCACGCCCCCCTCCGGTTCCGCACACGCCGCGGCGACGGCGAGCAGACCCGTCGCGGCCAGCACGCCGAGGGTTCGGGTGTGTGTTCGTGTTCGGCTTCGCATGGTTCTCTTCCGGCCTCTCGGATGACGCCTTGATCTCACACGGGGGCGGGGGCCGGTACTCCTGCACCGGCCCCCTGGCGATCCCCGGACCTAGTGATCCGAGTGGTCGTCGTTGTCGTCGGTGGCGTCCTCGCCCGGGCCCTCGACAGCGGACTCCTCGACACCCAGCATCTCGTTCATCTGCTCGATCTCGTCCTCCTGAGCGGCGATGATCTCCTCGGCCAGCTCACGGGCCTCGGGGTTGACCCCGTCGGCGAGCTCGGTGCGGGCCATGTCCACGGCGCCCTCGTGGTGCAGGACCATGAACTCCAGGAACAGGGTGTCGAACTCCTCCCCCTCGGCGGCCTCCAGCTGGGACATCTGCTCCTCGGAGAGCATCCCGTCCATCTGGGAGTGGTCCATGCCGTGCTCCACCTCGGCGCCCCAGGCGTCGAGCAGCGTCTCCATCTGTTCGATCTCCGGCCCCTGAGCGGCACGGATCTCCTCGGCCAGGGCCCGTACCTCCGAGCCCGCGCGGGTGTCGGCGAGGTCGGCCATGTCGACGGCCTGCTCGTGGTGGGGGATCATCATCTGCGCGAAGTGCACGTCCGCGTCGTTGAACTCGGCGGTCTGCTCCGCGCTCTCCGGGGCGGTGGTCACGGAGTCCTCGTCGCCGCCGTTGCCGCAGGCCGCGGCGAACAGGGCGGTGGCGAAGGCGGCGGTGGCCGCGGTCAGGACCCGCTTCTTCAGGGCACGCTCGAACGAGGTCATGGTGACCTTTCCTCTCTGGGATCTCCTCCGCGTCGAATCCGGGTCCGACGCGGCCGTCTGTGCTGCGGGGCGCGCTGCCGACACGCGGGTGCCGGGGCGCGCGGGCATCTAGACGCGCAGCACCTGTAAACGGGAGAGGGAGGGTCCGTCCGGGGCGGGGAAGGGAGGCCGGACCGGGAACAGGGCCGGACCGGCTGTGTCCGCGGGGGCGCTGGGCCAGCGCAGGAAGGCGCCGGGGGCCACACCCAGCAGAACGGCGACGAAGGCACCGAGGGTCAGGCAGACCGAGGTCGGGTCCAGCTCGGGGAGCGGCAGGGCGCTCTCCGGCGCCGCTGAGTACGCGCCGGTGGAGTAGGTGCCAGCCGAGTGGGGGTCGGCCGAGTGCGCACCGGATGAATGCGCACCGGATGAATGGGCACCGGTCGAGGCGTGTGCCTCGTGCTGGACGTGGCCCAGGGTGTGCATGGATCCGAACCCGAGCAGCAGCACGGTGATCAGCAGGATCCGCGTCAGGGCGGATCCCGTGCGGCTGCGGCGCGGCTCGGACGACGACATGTGCGCCAGTGTACCCCTACCCCGAGGGGGTACTCGACCAGGGTCTCCGGTCGGGGTGCGGGACTTCGCTGCCGGAGCCGCCACGCCTTTCCGGAGCCCTTCGCGCAGGCGGGTTTCGAGAAAACCACCATTGACACCACGGCACCGGCATATATACGTTCCGGAAACATACCGTCTGGTCGGTTAAATCCTAGGTGGGTGCCATGAGTTTCAACCTCGCGACGATCCTTCAGGAATCACGGCGGGAGAACCCAGACAAACCCCTCTGCCACATCAACGACCTGGAGTTCAGTTACGCCCAGGTCGACGAGATCTCCGGGCGGGTGGCCTCCGCGCTGCGCGGCCTCGGACTGGAACCCGGGGACCGGGTCGCCGTCCAACTCCCCAACCTGCCCCAGTTCCTGTTCACCTACTTCGGCATTCTCAAGGCGGGCCTGGTCATGGTCCCCCTGAACCCGCTCCTCAAGGCGCCCGAGACCGCCTACCACCTGACCGACTCGGGGGCGCGGGTCCTCGTGACCTTCGAGATGTTCGCCGAGGAGGCGGTGCGGGCGGTCGAACTGGCCGAAACCGGGGAGAGCGTGCGCACGTACGTGGTGAACCTGCCCGGCAACGACGAACGCCCCGAGGGCACACTCCACTACGACGAGCTCTACTTCGCCGAGGACTTCGGCGAACCCGAGCCCACCGGGTCCGACGACACCGCCGTCCTGCTCTACACCAGCGGCACGACCGGCAGGCCCAAGGGCGCCGAACTCACCCATTTCCAGATGTACATGAACTGCACCGTGGGCGGGGACCTCTTCGGTTTCCGCGATGACGACATCGGCCTCGCGGTCCTGCCGCTCTTCCACATCTTCGGCCTGTCCAGCGTGCTCAACGTGGCGGTGCGCAACGGCGGCACCGTCGTGCTGGTGCCCCGGTTCGAGACCGCCGCGGCGCTGGAAGCCATGGAGAGGCACCGGTGCACGATCCTCGCCGGGGTGCCGACCATGTACCAGGAAATCCTGCACAGTGACACCGGGGGCCGGGACCTGTCCACGCTGCGTGTGGGTGTTTCCGGAGGCGCGTCGATGCCCGGCGAGGTCATGCGCGCCTTCGAGGAGAAGTTCCCCGGGATGGTGATCCTGGAGGGGTACGGGCTCTCGGAGACCTGCGCCGGGGCCACCTTCAACATCAACGCCGAGCAGCGCAGGGTCGGCTCGATCGGGAAGCCGCTCTGGGGAGTGAGTGTGCGCGTGGTCGACCCCGACGACCAGCCGCTCCCGCCCGGCCCCGACCAGGTGGGGGAGATCGTGGTCCGGGGCCACAACGTGATGAAGGGTTACTGGAACCGTCCGGAGGCGACCGCCGAGGCCTTCCGCGGCGGCTGGTTCCACACCGGCGACCTGGGCTACACCGACGAGGAGGGCTACTTGTTCGTCGTCGACCGCAAGAAGGACCTCGTCATCCGCGGCGGGTACAACGTCTACCCGCGCGAGGTCGAGGAGGTCCTGTACGAGCACCCCGAGGTGACCGCCGCCGCGGTGATCGGGCGCCCGGACGCCCGCCTGGGTGAGGAAGTCGTGGCCTGTGTGTCCCTGGGCCCCGGCGCCAAGGCCACCGAGGAGGACCTCATCGCGTTCTGCAAGGAGCGGCTGGCCGCCTACAAGTACCCGCGCGAGGTGCGCCTGTTGAGCGAGCTCCCCGTCGGACCGACCGGCAAGATCCTCAAGAAGGAGCTCCGTCCCCTGGCCACGGGCGAGAGCGGGGGCGCTACCTAGGCCGGGAGCCGGTCCCGCTGGCCCCCGGCGAGCGCTCTCGCGGGTCCGGGGAGAGCTTCCGCCGCCTTCGCGGGCCCGGGGCACAGGAGGGGCCCGGCACCTGGATGGTGCCGGGCCCTCGAGGGCTCTTCGTGAGGGCTCCGGGGCGGCGGTCCGGAGGCGGGTTCAGGGGTTCCTAGGGCAGGTACCGCGGGGCGCTGGCGCGGCTCTCGTGGTGCAGTCGGTGCAGGGCGGTCACGTAGTACGTGGTGTCGGAACCAGCGGGTGCGGTGAAGGCCGCGGAGCCGTTCTCGTCCGCCCGCACGGTGCCGAGCAAGGCGCGCGGGTCCTCGATACCGCAGCGGGCCTGATGCGGTGCGGGCCTGCCGTCGAAGGCGTAGACCGCGTAGTAGGCGGGCGCCTCGCCGGGGCCGGGCCTGATGTCCAGGACGGTGCCGCCGTCCCCCTCGCCCGCGCTCACCCTCGGGGGAGCGGGGACGGTTCCGCCGAGGTCCCGCTTGACCGGCACCAGGGCGGGGTGCGAGTAGTGGTCCGCGACCAGGATCTCCATCGCCTCCCGGGCGTTGGTGCGCAGCGACGTCGCGCTGAAGTAGACGTCCCCGTGGACCCCGGGGTAGTCCTTGTTGAAGTCCAGGTGGCTGGAGAGCTCGTTCGGGTCCTGCCACGCGCCCGCGTTGCCGACCTTGTAGGCGGCCTGCCCGATGTACAGGTGCGTGTCGGTGCCCGCGGTGACCTCCGCCCACCAGGGGACGAGGACCGAGTAGTCCGCGACGGGCAGCCCGATCTTCCAGTAGACCTGCGGGTTGATGTAGTCGAGCCAGCCCTCCAGAACCCACTTGCGGCTGTCGGCGTACTGGTTGTCATAGGACTGGGAGCCGTTGGTGTCCGACCCCTCGGGGTCGGTGCTGGAGTTGCGCCAGATCCCGAACGGGCTGATCCCGAACTTCACGTGCGGCTTGGCGTCGTTGACCGCGTCGCTCATCCCCTTGACCATGAGGTCGACGTTGTCGCGCCGCCAGTCCCCGATGTCGTCGAACCCGGCGCCGTACTCGGCGTAGGTGTCCTCGTCGGGGATCTCCAGGTCAGCGACCGGGTAGGGGTAGAAGTAGTCGTCGAAGTGCACCCCGTCCAGGTCGTAGTTCTCGACCGAGTGCATCATCGCCTCGATCACGAACTCGCGGGCCTCGGGGATGCCGGGGTTGTAGTACAGCAGTCCGCCGTACTCGAAGATCCAGTCGGGGTTCTGCCGGGCCGGGTGGTCCTCGACGAGCGCGTCGAGATCGTTGTGCATGGCCACCCGGTACGGGTTGTACCAGGCGTGGAACTCCAGGTTCCGGGCGTGGGCCTCCTCGACCGCGAACTCCAGCGGGTCGTACCCGGGGTCGCCGCCCTGCTCACCGGTGAGCCACTCCGACCAGGGCTCGTACGGTGACGGCCAGAAGGCGTCAGCGGTGGGTCTGATCTGTACGAACACCGCGTTGAGGCCGTTGTCGACGGCCTCGTCGTACAGGTCGACGAGGTCGGCCTGCTGTTTCTCGGGGCTCTGGCCCTGCTCGGTGGGCCAGTCGATGTTGTACACCCCGGCGATCCACTCGGCTCGCATCTGGTGCTTGGGCGGGGCCCCGGGGTCGCTGACGCAGGGCGCCTGGCTCTCCGGTTCGGGTTCCGCGGCGGCCTGCGGGGCGTGGAGCAGCGCCGCGGTCAGCGCCGCCGCGAGGGCTCCGCTGAAGAGCGTGGTCCGGGAGGCGGCACGTGGTGCGGTGGTGCGGGGGAACGGAGCCGAGGGATCGGGCCGTGCGGCGGGTCGGTTCCGGTGCGGGTACGCCAAGGTTGCTCCTTCAGGCTTGCGTCGTACGGACGGGGACCTGGGAGGAGCCACCTGTTCTTCGGTGTTCCTCCGGCGGGTCCGCGTGCGACGGTCAGCTCGGGCTTAGGAGAAAACCTTCATGATTTACCCGCTGAATGCAACACTCCTACGCGAGGTTGGGGCAGATGGGAAGAATGTGATGTTTTTAGCTTGAATTCCTTATTGGTGGAATCCTGATCCCGCTCAATCGTTGTCCCGCGCGTTCACGTGCGCCTACTGGTCTTCCAGCGGGGAGGTCAGGAGCAATCCGGCACCGGTGGCCGTGCCCGCGCCGATGCCCTTCAGCGACAGCTCCTGGAGCGCCTCGCTGTCCTGGACGATGGCCTCCCCGATGAAGTGGAAGCGAGCCGGACGGCCGCCCAGGCGCTTCCACTTCGCCGCCGTGACGCGCAGGGCCTCGCCCAGCTTCAGGTCCAGCCACGCGTCGAACTCCGACTCCGGCAGGGCGACCTTCTTCACCTTCGGCCTGGGGTTCTCCTCCGTGGGCTCCGCCTCGCGCTGCGCGGTGGGCGCGGTGATGAGCTCCCATCGGACGGCTTCACCCTCCGGGTGCCGGGTCATCGGCAGGATCGAGGCCGACTTCGCCCCGGAAAGCTTTCCCCAGGCTGGGGCGGTGTCGGAACTGATCACCAGAGTGGTGGGGGACAGGCGCGCCCACAGCACCCGGGCGTCGGATTCGGGGGCGGGGTCGACGGCCTTGCGCACGGCCCGGCCCATCACCCCCCACTGGTCCATGCCGATGCTGCGCTGGGGGTCGAGGCTGATGCGGGACAGGTACAAGGAGATCCGATCTGGGTCGTCCCGCTGAAGCGGGGATCGCGTGCGCGCACGAAGCACCGGAGGAGTCCGGGCCCGTGGTGAGGTTTTCTAGCCTACGAGGGGTGGGCCCCTGATCAGCCCACCCCTCACGGGCCCGGGGCGCGCGCTTCGGGTGCCGCTCCCCGAATCCTCAGGAGAGAGCTTCACCGATCCGCGGCGCCAGGTGGTCGAGTGCGTACGGGAGGGAAAGCACGGAGTTGTAGGTGACCGCGCCGCGCTCGTCCAGGGTGGTGGTGACGACGGAGTCCTCACGCACCACGTCGAGGCTGTCGAAGACACTGGACCCCTCGGTGATGTCGAAGTCCTCGTCGTCACTCACCACGAGCAGCAGGTCTCCGTCGAGCAGGTCCACGCGTTCCGCGGACAGCTCCACGAAGAAGTCGTCCCCGCGGTCCCGCTCGGTGATCGCCTCGGGGATGTCGAAGCCCAGCGACAGGAGGAATCTGCCGCGGGCGTCTCCGGGCAGGTAGGCGCCGTACTTGCCGTCGTAGGGAAGGACCGCGGTCCCGGTGAGCCCCTCGAACTCCGGGTACTCGGCGCGTGCCTGTTCGAGGAGTTCGCCGGTCGCCTCGTTGAGGGCGACGCCCTCCTCCGGGCGGCCGAGCGCGGTGGCGATGATCTCCGTCGCCTCGTCCCGGGGCACGGTGTACGCGGCGACCCCGGCGGGTCGCGCGACCACGGGGGCGATCTGGGAGAGGGTCTCGTAGACGGCGTCTTCGAACCCGGCGGAGACACCGATGATGAGGTCGGGGGCGAGGTTGGCGATCTGCTCGACGTTGGGTTCGGAATCGGAGTCGATCCGGGCCAGCTCGGCGCCCTCGACCAGGTCGTCGGTCCACGGGCCGAGCCCGGACTCGTAGAACGTGTAGCCGGTGTTGCCGACCGGGACGAGGTCCAGGGCCAGGACCGCGTCGGCGTCCGTGACCCCGAGGGTGACCACGCGCTCGGGTTCCTCCTCGATGGTGGTACTGCCGAACTCGTGCTCGATGGTCACCGGGAAGGCGCCTTCGGCGGCCTGCGATGAGGGAGCGCTCTCCGACGAGCGGTCGCCCGCGTTCCCACAGGCGCTGAGGGGGAGAAGGACGATGAGGGCGCACGCGATCGAGCGCGGGGCGGGGCCGGTGAACATGGGACTCCGTTCGCTAAGGTTAGGCTCGCCTATCCTAGTTCCGCGGTGGCTGGTCGCCCGGGCGGCCCCGCTCACACCCGCGCGCCCCCGGACCCCGTTCCCGAGCCTGGCCCGCCCGTGTGGCCCGTGCTCACGCGCGCAGCCCCCGGTAGTGGGCTCGCTGTTCTGGCGGAAGCTTCTCGATCGCCGCGCGCAGCAGGGGGCGCGGGGCCCTCGCCGCATGAGTGTCCAGGAAGGCCAGCAGTCGATCGGGGTCCACGTCGCCCGCGGAGCGCAGCATCCAGCCGGTCGCCTTCTGGACCAGTTCGTGGTCGTCACCCAGCAGGAGTTCGGCGATCGCGAAGGTGTCGTCCAGGTCCTCGTGCCCGATGAAGTGTGCTGTCGCCACGATGGAGGTCCGTCGCTGCCACGGGTTCTCCGAACGGGCCAGCTCGTACAGAACCTTCCGAGAGCGCTCTCGCAGATGTCGGCCCACGACGTGGTAGGCGGCCAGGTCCACCAGGTCCCAGTCGTTGACACGGTCATGGCGGCGCAGGTACAGGTCGGCGAGCTCGCCGACCTGCTCGGGGGTGGCCCCCTTGCGGCGGGCCTTCTTCTCCATGATCCTCAGCGCTCCGGCGCGCGCCTCGTGGACCGGGCTTTCCAGCAGGGCCTCGATCTGGTCGAGGTCCATGTCCACGAACTCCTTGGCGAGCGCGAACACGGTGCCCATGCGCACCCCGACGAAGTAGTCGAGGGGGTCCTGGGCATCGGCGTCGAAGCGGAAGTACCGCTGGTACTTGCGGAGCTCCTCCTCGCTTCGGTGGGTGTCGAGCCGGGCCAGGAAGGCTTCGGCGGTCAGGTCGTCGGCCATGGGGTGACGATAACCGAGCGCACCCGACCGCACCGGTCGGAACACCCCGCCGAACCGCGGCCCGGCCGGACCCGGCCCGCCGTGCCTTCCTGCTCCGGGGACCTCTCTGCCAGAATCCCGAACATGACCCAGACCCCGGTATGCGTCGCCTGTGAGGGGACGGTCGCCCCCGACGGCCACTGCTGGGACTGCGGTGCGGACCAGCCGGACCACAGGGTGCGGATGGAGACCACCGGGGCCGACGGCGCGGCGGGGGTCAGCGACCGGGGGTCGCGGCGCGGGATCAACGCGGACGCCCTGGCGCTCGCGGCCGCGGGGGACTGGACCGCCGGGGTGGTCTGCGACGGGGTGTCGATGTCGCCGAGGGCCGAGCGCGCCGCTCAACTCGCGGCGGAGACCGGCTGCGCTGCCCTCGCTGAACGGCTGGTCGGCGGAGACCTCCCCGAGACCGCCCTGAGCCGCTCCGCCGCACGCGCCGGGCGGGCCGTCGAGGCCCTGTCCGGCACCGAATCCCCGGCACCCGCCTGCACGTACGTGGCGGGCGCGGTGGGCCCCGAGGACCTGTGGGTCGCCTGGGTCGGGGACAGCCGCGCCTACTGGCTGCCCGAACAAGGTCCGGCGGTGCTGCTGACGGAGGACGACACAGGGGAGTTCGGCGCGATCTCGGCGTGGTTGGGCGCCGACGCGGAACCGGCCGAGCCGGGTTCGCGCAGTCCGCGTCCGACGGGCCCCGGCGTGCTGTTGCTGTGTACCGACGGGCTGACCCGCTACCTTGCCGATCCGGCTGATCTGAGAGCCGCGGTCCCGTCCCCGCGGCGCGGGGGCTCGTGGCTGCCCGCCGCGCGCGCCCTGGTCGGACACGCGCTCGACCGGGGCGGACACGACAACGTCACCGCCCTCCTCCTTCCGGTCGGCGACCGGTGACCGCGGGCTCCACCGGGGCGGTAACCCCCTCGCCGGTGGGGCCTGGGGCCCGGGGCGGTTGACAGGCACCCTTCCCGTGCTCCACTCTCACAGCTATGAGAACCCCCTTGTCGAGCCGCCCGACCGTTCGCCGGTCCTTCCGGGCAGCTGACAGGGCGCGTCGCGGAACGCCGGGCATCATCCTGCGCCGCGGTCGCCTGGGTTCCCCTCCGCACTGTTGATCCGCCGCTGCCGTTCCGAGGCCCGCGGTGTCCGGTGCGTCGACTCCCTTCCTCAGGGGTAGGCGCTGACCAGCGATTTCCGTGCCCGAGCCCGACTCCGGCGCCACCGCTGGCGAATCAGTCCACGCTGCCCCGCTCTCCCGCGGCCGGTCTCCGGACCGAGCCGTACCGGCCTGGATTCCCTGAACCCGTGACACCGTCCTGCGCCTCGGCGGCCCCTTCCGCCCTTGTCACCGATCAGAGAGACAGAGAACATGAGCCCGAGCCTGACCCGGAGAACCGACACCGAGGCCGCCGAGGCCACCCGGCCCGCCGGGCCCGCCATTCGGGGGAGCACCGCCGTGGACACCGCCCTGGTCGAGGGGCCGCGCACGCTGTGCCGCCTCCCCGAGGGAGAGCTGCCCCGCCCCTACGAACTGTTCGAGGTCCGGCCGCTCGGTGCCCTCATCGGTGCGGAGATCCACGGCATCGACCTGCGGGAGGAGATCAGTGAGGAGCTGCGCGCCGAACTCAACCGCGCGCTGCTGGAGTTCAAGGTGGTCTTCTTCCGGGACCAGCCCATCGACTCCGCCCGCCAGCAGGAGATCGCCCGGCTGTGGGGTGAGCTGGAGACCAACCCGTTCATCGAGCAGGGCGACGACGTCCACATCGCCCGGTTCGCCAAGAGTGAGGCCCCGCCCAGCTACGAGAACGTCTGGCACACCGACGTCACCTGGCGGGAGGCGCCCGCTCTCGGCGCCATCCTGCGCCTGGTCGAGGTTCCGCCGGTCGGCGGCGACACCCTGTGGGCGGACATGGCCGCCGCCTACGACAACCTCCCCGATGAGGTCAAGGAGCGCATCGAGGGGCGCACCGCGGTGCACGACGTGATCCCCGGGTTCTCCCGTTTCCTGGACGAGGACCGGCTGCTGGAGTGGCAGGACCGGTTCCCGCCGGTCGAGCACCCCGTCGTGCGCACCCACCCCGAGACCGGCCGCAGGACGCTGTTCGTCAACGTCTCCTTCACCACTCGGATCGTCGGCATGGACGAGGCGGAGAGCGACGAGCTGCTGCGCTTCCTCTTCCAGCAGGCGCACACCCCCGAGTTCCAGGTGCGCTTCCGGTGGGAGCGCGACTCGGTCGCGTTCTGGGACAACCGCGCCACCCAGCACTACGCGGTGAACGACTACCACCCGCACCCCCGTGTGGCCGAGCGCGTCGCCATCGTCGGTGACCGGCCCTTCTGACCCCGCCCCGGCCCGGTCGGGCCCCGAGCCGCCGTCCCGGTCCCCGGGAACCGGGGCGGCGGCCGATATTGACCTCAAGCCGGATTGAGGTTCTAGCGTTGGGCTCCGTCAGGTTCCCCTCACGGAAGGCCCCGTCATGCTGCGCACCACCGTCAACCCCTGGACCTACCCCGAGGGTATGGACCAGGGCGTCCTCATCGAGGGGCACCAGCGCCTGCTCTTCGTCAGCGGACAGTGCTCGGTCTCTGCCACGGGTGAGTCGCTGCACCCCGGTGACATGCGGGCCCAGACCTCGGTCGCCCTGGACAACGTCGAGGCGGTCCTGCGCGAGGCGGGCATGGGGCTGGGGAACATCGTCCGCATGAACACCTACGTCACCGACGTCGAGGCCTTCTTCGCGCAGGCGGGGGAGCTGATGGCCGAGCGCCTGGCCGCCTTCGACGTACGACCGCCCGGGGTCTGCGCCCAGATCAGCCGCCTGGGCCGCCCCGAGCTGCTCGTGGAGCTGGAGGCCTTCGCCGCCGACTGAGCGACCCGGTCCGGGCACGGCCCGGACCGGAGAACCGGACCGACCCCGTCCTGCCCCTCAGCTTCGCCCGTCCGAGTCCCCCCGGACCGGACGGAGAGTCACGGTGACGGCGAGGGCGGCCACGGCCACGACCGTCACCAGGCCGTACACCGTGAGGTAGCCGCCCAGCACCCCCGCGGTCAGGACCGCGCCGGTCACCGCGAGCAGGCTGGACGACCCCAGGGACTCCGCCACCTGCAGGGCCGAACTGTTGGCGCCCTGCCGCTCCTTCGCGGACAGCGTCAGAACCGTCGAGCTGAGCTGCGGGTACGCGATGCCCATACCGACCCCCATCAGGACACAGGTCAGGGCGGCCGCGGGGGCGGGCAGCAGCCCGCCGACCACCAGAGCGGCCCCTACCGGACCGCACGAGACGAGGGCGGCGGCCCTCCACAGCAGGTCCGGCCGGTGCGGGTCGGCGGTCGAACGCCCCTGCAACCAGGCACCGCACGCCCAGCCCAGCGCCCCGACCGCGACCACGAGACCGGAGGCGGCAG
This sequence comes from Nocardiopsis exhalans, assembly GCF_024134545.1. Taxonomy (GTDB): domain Bacteria; phylum Actinomycetota; class Actinomycetes; order Streptosporangiales; family Streptosporangiaceae; genus Nocardiopsis; species Nocardiopsis exhalans. The sequence continues at coordinate 6,009,090 of NZ_CP099837.1, read as the reverse complement.
GCGCGTAGCCCAGCTCGTACTGGAGGTAGGCGGGCAGGTAGACGTCGGTGGCGGCCACCGAGCCGCCCAGCAGCGCTCGCAGGAGCACCAGCCGGGGGATGCCCGCGCGTGCGCGCAGGGTGCCGACGGGGAGCAGCCGTACGGCGGTGGCCGCCAACACGGCCACGCTGACCGCCGTGCCCACCGCGAGCAGGGGCGCCGTCTGCTGTCCGGAGACGTGCAGTCCCAGCAGCGCGACGGCGGCGGCACCCGCCCAGAGCATGCGCCGGTCCAGCACCGGTCCCTGCCCGTGGCCCGACCCCGCACGTCGCACCACCCCCACCAGGAACAGCAGCGACACCACTGACCCGGCCAACACGAGAGCGAACACCACGCGCCAGTGCACCAGCTGAACCAGGAGCCCGGAGACCAACGGCCCGACCACCGACGGCAGCAGCCACGCGGCGGTCAGCAGCGCGAACATACGGGGGCGGGCGTCCTCGTGCACGAACCGCGCGATGACCACGTACAGGACCACGGAGTCGATGCCGCCGCCGATGCCCTGGAGCAGTCGGCCGAGTACGAAGACCTCCATGGTGGGCGCGACCACGCACAGCGCGATCCCGAGCAGGAACGCGGCCGCGCCGAACAGCAGGGGCCGCAACGGTCCGCGCCGGTCCGCCCACGCGCCGCCGAGGGTCATCCCGACCAGCCCGGTCGTCACCGTCGCGGCGAAGGCCAGCGAGTACCAGCTCTGCGCGTCCAGGTCCCTGGCCACCACCGGCAGGGCCGTGGTGACGGCGAAGGACTCGAAGGCGATGAAGGTCATCAGCCCGAGCGCCCCGATCACCAACGGCCGCGACCCCCGGGTCCAGAGCCGGACGGCCGGGGCGGGGGGTCCCAGCCCGGCGGTCATGGCGCCCCGTCGCTGTCCGTGCGCTCCCCGGCCCCGACCACCAGGGCGATCTTGCCCCTGCCGTGGCGGGTCTCCACGTCCAGATGGGCCTTCCACACCTCGTCCAGCGGGAAGGTCTCGCGGATCGTGATGGTGAGCCGCCCCTTCGCGCACAGGTCGAGCAGCTCGCGGAGCCGGGCCGCCGACCGGTCGCTGCTGATCCACTGGCAGCCCAGCTCCTCGACCAGGGCGATGTCGACGATCGTCCCGACCCGGCTCCGGTCCCCGACCAGTTCGACCGCGGTCCGCAGGTTCTCGTGCCCGGCCGCGTCGAAGGCCGCGTCCACCCCCTGGGGCGCCGCGGCCCGGATCCGCTGGAGCTGTCCCTCGCCGTACTCGACCGGCACCGCACCCAGGGAGCGCACGTACTCGTGGTTGGCCGGGCTCGCCGTGCCCACCACCCTGGCTCCGCGCGCCACGGCCAGTTGCACGGCCACCGTGCCGACCCCGCCGGCCGCGCCGTGCACCAGCAGGGTTTCGCCCTCGCCCACGCGCAGCCGCTCAAGGGCGGTGTGCGCGGTCTGCCCGGAGGCCGACAGGGCGCCCGCGGTCAGCCACGACACCTCCGCGGGCTTGGGGACGACCTGTTCGGCGGGCACGTTCACGAACTCGGCGTAGCAGCCGAGTACCCGGTACCCGGCGACCCCGTCGCCCACGGAGAAACCGCTCACCCCGGCACCGATCTCGGCCACGGTCCCGGCGAACTCGTTGCCGAGGACCTGCGGGAACACGATGGTCGCACCCGGTGGGGTCCAGCCGCCCCGGATCACCGCGTCCGTCAGTTGTACGCCCGCTGTCCGAACCCGGACCAGGACCTCTCCCGGCGCGGCCACGGGACGCGGCACCTCCCGCACCGTCAGGTTCTCGGCCGGACCGAACGCGTCGATCGCGGCGGCCCGCATCGTGGCCCCGGGAGTAGTGCCCGCCGTCGTGCCCACCGCCCTGCCCTCCGTTCCGCTGCTCATCGGCGGGCCTCCACCCGGCTCAGGAACTCCACCAGGTCGTCGACGCTCCGTGCTCCGCTCAGCGCCTGCCCCGCGTGCACGTAGGTCGGGATGGAGCCGACACCCTGTGCCACGGCCTCCCGGTGGTCGGCCTCGACCTCCGCGGCGAAGTCGTCGGAGCCCAGCAGGGCGTCCACGTCCCCTTCGGTGAGCCCGAGCCCCTTCCCGACCCGGCGCAGCGTTTCCGGGTCCGTCAGGTCCTCGCGCCGTTCCAGGTGCGCTGTGTAGAGCTGGTCCCACACCTGTTCGGGGTCGAACCCCCGGGACACAGCGAGTCTGATCAGTCGGTGGGCGGGTCGCGAGTCGACGTTCAGCACCTCGTTCATCTCGATTCCGAGGCCTTCGCGGCGGCTCGCCTCCGCCACCCGGCTCCTGGTGGCCTCCCACCGGGCCTCGCTCATGCCCCACGAGTTCAGCGCGGCGCCGCGCACGGTCCGGTCCAGGGAATCCGGGCCCGTGGGCTCCAGCAGGAAGCTCCGGCGCACCACGGTCATCTCCCGGCCCGCCGTCCCCAGCCGCTCCAGCGCGGCCCTCAGCCGCCGGTGGCCCATCCAGCACCAGGGGCACCTGATGTCGGCCCACACCGTGATCTCGTTCATCGAGTTCTCCGAACTCTCGCCTGTCGTGTCCGTCGCGTAGAGTCCACTTCGTCAAGTGAACTTGATGTCAAGTCGGCTGGTGGAGGAGAGCCTGATGCCGCAGTTGGACCCGGACATCCTCTGGCTGAAACCGGGGCAGGTGGCCCACAGGGCCGGGGTGGCGGTATCGGCCCTGCACTACTACGAGAGCCTCGGGCTGATCAGGAGCCGCCGCACGGCGGGCAACCGGCGCGAGTACCGCCGGGACACGCTCCGGATCATCGCGTTCATCCGCACGGCCCAGCGCCTGGGCCTGTCCCTGGAACGGATCAAGGAGGCCATCGACCAGCTTCCGGAGGAGGGCCTGCCGACCAAACGCGACTGGGCCCGCATCTCACGTCAGTGGTACGACGAACTGACCGAACGCATCGAGGAGCTGACCGCGCTGCGGGACCGCTTCTCCAACTGCATCGGCTGCGGCTGCCTGTCGCTGGTCTCGTGCCCCTACTCCAACCCGGAGGACGTCCTGGGCCGGGACGGCAGCGGCGCCCGACGCTTCCCCTGAGGGCCGCCCCCGGGCTGTCCCGGCGGGTCCCTTCCAAGCCCGCAAAGCCCGGCGGAAAAGGCGTTGTGGCGTCCCCTGGTCTCGGACACACTGGCTCGGACGCCGGGCGTGAGCGCCCGTGACACCGTCCGAAGAGGACACCACGAACAGGGAGAGCAATGTCCACCCTCCGGGTCACCGCCGAGCGGCTCACGATCCTTCCGCACCCCAACGCCGACGCGCTCGAACTCGCGCAGGTGGGGCTTTTCCGCGCGGTCGTCGCCAAGGGGGCGTACCGCACTGGGGACTGGGCCGTCTACATCCCGGAGAACGCCGTTCTCCCGGACGACCTGATCGAGGAGGTCGGGCTCACCGGCAAGCTCGCGGGCGCCAGGAAGAACCGGGTCAAGCCGCTCCGGCTCCGCGGTGAGGTGTCCCAGGGCGTCGTCTGCCGACCGGCCGGGCTCGGCGACCGCGACCTCGCGGCCGAGCACGAGGCCGGGACCGATTTCGCGGGCGAGCTCGGCGTCACCAAGTGGGTCCCCGAGGTCCCGCTGCACATGAGCGGTGCGATGGAGCCCGCCCCCGACCTGCTCAGGTGGGTCGAGGTCGAGAACATCAAGCGTTACCCGGACGTGTTCGAGCCGGGGGAGCCGGTCGTGGCCACCGAGAAGATCCACGGCACGGCCTGCCTGTTCACGCTGGTCGCCGGGACCGGTGAGGAGTTCGTCTCCTCCAAGGGCCAGGGCGCCAAGGGGCTGGGGCTGGTGCGCTCCGAGGACAACCTGTACTGGAGGGCGGTCACCGCGCACGGTGTCGCCAAGGCCGCGCGCGCCGTCGCGGAGCGCTTCGACGCGTCCCGGGTGGGTGTGTTCGGTGAGGTGTTCGGCGCGGGGGTCCAGGACCTCAAGTACGGCGAGACCGGCCGCAGTGAACGGCCCGGTTACGCGGTGTTCGACATCCGGATCGAGGCGGGCGGTGAGAGCCGGTGGATCGACGCCGCCGAACTGCCCGCCCTGCTCGCGGAGGTGGACCTGCCCGCGGTCCCGGTGCTCTACGACGGCCCCTATGACGAGGCCGCGTTGTTCGCCGCGGCGGAGGGTCAGGAGACCTGGAGCGGGGCCGCCCTGCATCTGCGGGAGGGTCTGGTCGTCCGGCCCGCACAGGAACGCTTCTCCGAGGTCCTGGTCGGCCGCACGATCACCAAGTTCGTCTCCGACGCCTACCTCACCCGCAAGGGCGGCACGGAGTTCGAGTAGGTACAGACCGGACACGCGGGCTGCGGCGGGGCACTGCCGCAGCCCCGACTGGGGTCAACAGGACAGACGGTTCAGCGGGCCAGGGCTTCGGCGGGGCCGGGCGACCTCGCGCTCCTCGGTGACGAGGAAGGGGTCGAGGACCCCCGGGGCGGCGTCACTCGCGAACAGCGCGGACCCGTTGGCGGAGATGTCGGGGGCCTCGTACCCGCCGGCCCCGGCCGCCGTCATCGTCGCCACGCTCCGCAGCCCCAACAACCGCTGGAACACTGATTCGCGGATCACGACCGTGCTCACCGCGGAGCGCCGCAGCGCCGTCGTCGCCCGGAAGAACAGCCCGGATCGCAGAACCACGTATTCGTCGGCGATCTGGTGGCCCAGAGCTCGGTAGGCGATCACCCCGCCGATGAGGGCGAGCGGTCCGAGTGCAAGGGGTACGATCCACACGGCGACCCACGGAACCAGGCCGAGGGCGGCCGTCCACGCCATCGCACCGGTGCCCGACGCCGTTGTCGCCACCGCCCACCAAAGCCTGCGCCCGAGCGCTGCGCGAGGGTGGTGCCTCAGAGGCGCCTCCATGGGGTTGTCGGACGCCTCCAGTACCGCCGCCGCGGTCGAACGGGCCACCCGCAGCGGCCCTCGGGGCAGCACGGCGGTGGGCGCGGACATCGATTCCTCGTCCAGGCCGGTCGTGATCACCGTGGTGTCAGTGATCCCCAGCCAACGCCACAGCACCGGCTCGGAGATCTGTACACCGCGGATCCGGGCCTCGTCCCGGTTGACCTCCCGTGTCCGGAGCAGTCCCTGACGGGTCCGCAACAGGGTGCCCTTGACGCCGGGAACGCGGGCCAGTTCGAAGTTCCAGTACTCGAAGAAGTAGGCGACCCCGAGCCCGACCGAACCGATCGCCCCCAGCACGAGGATCCCGGCCAGGGCGACCCACCCCCAGTGCAGCCCCCAGTTGTTGAGGAGACCGATGACCCATCCTGCGGGGTCCAGACCGAATGACGGCCCCAGGGCGTAGACGGCCCAGCACAGGCCCGCCGCCATGACGAAGGCCCAGATGTTGAACATGTTGTACACGACCCAGCCGGGGCGGAAAACGGCCAGCACACGCGCTTCACAGACCTGCTCGCTCGCCTGCGCGGAGCTCTGCTCGCCGGTCTGACCGGGGGTCTGTGTGGTGGGAGTGGTCAGTGTCCCGCCTGCTTGAACCGGGCGGCCCCTCATGCGCCCGGGGCGCGGGGAGTTCTGCTCGGGTGCGCTCAGCGTGTCAGGCGCCACGTGTGGCGCGGGATGAGCGAGAACGAGGAGTCGGCGCAGACCTTCGGCCTCCGCCTTGGACACCGCGTTCAGATCGAAGGCGGACTCTCCGGCGGCCGCCTGCTGGCCCGCGCCGATGGTGACCACGCGCAGCCCCACGATCCGGTGCCAGAACTTGGCGTCCACGTCCACGCTGCGGATCCGGTCCCGGCGCACCGAACGGTGGTTGCGCACCAGTACACCGGTCCGCAGTTCCACGTACTCCCCGGTCACCCGGTAGCGGGTGAAGACCCAGCGCAGCGCGTCCACGGTTGCCCCGCCGACCCCGATCACGGCGATGATCGCCACCGGCATCAGGTTGCCCGACAGGAAGTCCGTGACGAAGAACCAGCTCACGAGGGTCAGCGGGAGCACGGACAGCAGACTCCAGACCCCGTCGGCCCAGAGCATGCGGTTGCTCAACCGGGACCAGGGGACCTCGGCTGTTCCCTGGGGTTCCCGGCTTTCCTGGTTTGCCGGAGTTTCCTCGGGCGACGCGGTTTCCTGGGAGCTCATGTGGCATCTCCCGGGGTCCGCTGAGTGACGGCGCGCAGCTTCTCGGCGGCCTCGGCCGCCACCTCGTGGTCCAGTCCGACGATGTCGATCGCACCCTGTGAGGAGGCCGTGGTCACCCGGAGCGTGGCCAGGCCCAGCATCTGCTCGAACGGTCCGCGTACCGAGTCCACGGTCTGGATGCGTGAGATCGGTGCCACCCGCCACTCCCGGACCCACCAGCCGCTGAGGCCGTAGACCGCTTCGTCGGTGACCTCCCAGCGGTGGACGGCGTACCGCCACCAGGGCTCGACGATCGTGCCCACCAACAGGAGCACGGCCGCCGCGGCCGCCACCACGAGTGTCCACGGGCGGGCCGCCTCCCAGAACACGTGGGTGGCGATCGCGATTGCGAGGAGCGGCGCGAAGAGGGCCAGGGACTGGAGCGCCCACCACCGGACGGCCCGGTGTTCGACGCGATGGCGCGGTGGCCGCAACCGGGTCATCGGCGCGACCGGGGTCTGCGCCTCGGCGTGCGGGGTCCCGGCGCGCGGAGCTGTGGATCCGGAGCCCACGGGGGCGGTGCTCGGTATCGGTGGGTCCTGCGGGGCGGTGGTCATCGGTTCTCCCTGCGGATCGCGTGGTGGACGAAGTCGAGGAGGTTGTCCGTCTGGTCGGTGAGGTCGAGGTTCTCGTCCATGACCCACGCGCTGATCAGTGCCTCGGTGCTGCGCAGGATGATGACGGCGGTGGAACGGGGGTCGAACTCCCGGAACTCCCCGTCCCGCTGCCCGCGCTGGAGGAGCTGCGCGAACTCGTCGACCTCCTCGTCCAGCTGGCCGGTGAACGGGTTCGAACCGTCGGCGGAACGGTGGTTCGTGATGATGCTGATCATGGCGAGGAACCCGGTCCGGTGTGCTGCGTAGTACTCCACCTGACCGCTGATCCACGCGCTGACCTGACCGGTCGCGGTTGCTTCGGCCCCCACCCGGGCGAACATGAACTCCGCGGACGCGTCGATGAACTGTTGCGCGACCAGGGCCATGAGCTCGTCCTTGCCCGCGAAGTGGTAGGAGATCACGCTCTTGCTGATCCCCGCCTGCTCGGCGATCCGGGACAGCGAGGCGTTCGCGTAGCCGACCTGGGCCACTGTCTCGGCGGCGGCCCTGATCACCTGTTCGCGCCGTGCCTGCTCGATGAACGAGGGGCGCTTCCGGCCGGTCGGGGTTTTTCCAGTCTGCATGGTCCTATTCTAGGCCGACCGGTCTGAAAATAGGCAAGGGCTGATCGAGGACGGTCGTTGAGAAGCACAGCGGGTCGGCCCCCGGCAACCGGGACCAGCTGCCTGACCTCAGGAAACGGAGCCGCGGTCCTCTTCTCGCCCAGCGGACTCACTCGGCTTGTCAGGGGTGTCGGCGTCCGCCCTGGGGGAATCGTCGCGTTGACGTCCGGACAGCCGCAACCCCAACCATGCCGAGGCCAGCAGGTACACCACGATGACGACGAGATCGATGGCCTGCACGGTGCTGCTCCCGGGGGGTCAGCGGGCCGGTGACCCGGAGTCGGGGGTGCTGACGTACAGGCGGCGGGGCGCCACCGGGGCCGGTCGGGGCATACGGAGCGGTTCCGCGCCCGGGGTGATGCGCCCGGCGATCGGGGCGCGACGGGCCCCGGTGCAGTCGGGCAGGGAACCGGCCAGCCCGTGCCAGCTCAGGAAGCCGATCAGCGCGAACAGGTACGCCTCCTTCGCGTCTCCGTCCAGGCCGAGCCGCTCGGTGGAGTCGAGCCGGGCGGGGGAGAGGTGGGCGGCCAGCCGTTCCATGAGTACGGGGTTTCGGGTACCGCCACCGGAGACGAGCACCTTCCGGACTCCGAAGGGGCGCAGGGCGTCGGCGACGGTGACGGCGGTGAGCTCCACCAGAGTGGCGAGCAGATCCGCGTCCGAGGGGCGCCCGACCAGCGTGAGGGCGGCGTCGAGGTGGTCTGGGCCGAACAGTTCCAGCCCGGTGGTCTTGGGTGCGGGCAGCCGGTAGTACGGCTCGGCGAGCAGTTGGTCCAGGAGTGCCGGGTCGGGGCGGCCGGTCCGGGCCAGCGCCCCGCCGGAGTCGAAGTCGGCCCGTCCGTCGGTGACCAGGCGCATGGCAGCGTCGATGAGGGAGTTGGCGGGGCCGGTGTCGAAGGCGCGCGGCGGTTGCCCGTCGCGCACCACGGTCACGTTGGCGATACCGCCGAGGTTCAGTGCGGCGGTCGGCTCGGTACGGCCGCCGAGCAGCAGCAGGTCCAGGGTGCTCGCCAGCGGGGCGCCCTGACCTCCGGCGGCCACGTCGGCCACCCTCAGGTCCGAGACCACGGGAAGGCCGGTGGCCTCGGCGATCCAGGCGGGCTGGCCGAGCTGGAGGGTTCCGTGCACGGTGGTGCCGTCGGCCCAGTGGAAGAGGGTCTGGCCGTGTGAGGCGACCAGGTCGGCCCGTCCGTCGGCGAACTCGGCGATACCGCTCCGTGCCGCCGCCGCGAACTCCTGGCCGATCCGGGTGTCCAGCTGACAGACGGCCTCCATCGTGGTGGCCGCGGGCGGAAGGGCGCCGCGGATCGCCTCACGGAGGGGGCCCGAGTAGGGCGTGGTGGCGAACCCCAGCGGGACCAGCCGGAGGCATTCACCGCCCTGCTCGAACTCGAACCGGGCGGCGGCCACGTCGATCCCGTCGGCAGAGGTCCCGGAGGACACTCCGATGACGATCATGGGGCTCCTAGCGGTGGGGGAGCGGGGCTGGCGGGGCGCCCGTCCGTGGACGGTACCCCGCCCGCTCCGCCCGGACACTCCCCGTGGGCCGGCGCCCTGCCGCGGGTGGCGATCACGTCGGCGCTCAGCGCCGTCGGCGCGGGGAGCGGGTCCCGTATCCGGCCAGGTGCAGGGCGGCGAAGAGCAGCCCGGTAAGCATGAGGGTGGTGGTGGTCACGATGCCCTCGATGTTCAGGCCGAGGATCTCGAAGAGGACGGCGATGCCGAACAGGACGGCTGCGATGGTCGCGAACACGGTGCCTCCAGGGGGTTTGGGCGCACTCGTCGTGGGCTTGGGGTGTACCCGCGGGCGGCCCCGGTAACCGGGACGGAGCGGTTGCGGGGCAGAAGCCGCGCCCGTGGCCACGACCCTGGTTTGCATGTTCATACATTTAGGTGCATACTTTTTGCATGTCCAAGGTGCTCACTTCCCTGCCTGTCGGTGAACGTGTCGGAATCGCCTTCTCCGGAGGCCTAGACACGTCCGTAGCGGTCGCGTGGATGCGCGAGAAGGGCGCTGTCCCCTGCGCCTACACCGCCGACATCGGCCAGTACGACGAACCCGACATCGCCTCGGTGCCGGGTCGTGCCACCGACTACGGCGCGGAGATCGGCCGCCTGGTCGACTGCCGTGAGGCCCTGGTGGAGGAAGGGCTCGCCGCGCTCGCCTGCGGGGCCTTCCACATCCGCTCCGGCGGTCGCGTCTACTTCAACACCACCCCGATCGGCCGTGCCGTCACCGGCACCCTGCTGGTCCGGGCCATGCTGGAGGACGGCGTCCAGATCTGGGGCGACGGCTCCACCTACAAGGGCAACGACATCGAGCGGTTCTACCGCTACGGTCTGCTCGCCAACCCCTCCCTGCGTATCTACAAGCCTTGGCTCGACGCCGACTTCGTCACCGAGCTCGGCGGCCGCAAGGAGATGTCCGAGTGGCTGCAGGAGCGGGACCTGCCCTACCGGGACAGCACCGAGAAGGCCTACTCCACCGACGCCAACATCTGGGGCGCCACGCACGAGGCCAAGGCCCTCGAGCACCTCGACACCGGCATCGAGATCGTCGACCCGATCATGGGCGTGCGGTTCTGGGACCCCGAGGTCGAGGTCGTCGCCGAGGACGTGACGATCGGCTTCGAGAAGGGCCGCCCCGTCACCATCAACGGCAAGACGTTCGCCAGCTCGGTCGAGCTGGTCCTGGAGGCCAACGCCATCGGCGGCCGCCACGGCATGGGCATGTCCGACCAGATCGAGAACCGGGTGATCGAGGCCAAGAGCCGCGGCATCTACGAGGCCCCCGGCATGGCGCTGCTGTTCGCCGCCTACGAGCGGCTGGTCAACGCCATCCACAACGAGGACACCCTCGCCACCTACCACAACGAGGGCCGCCGCCTCGGCCGTCTGATGTATGAGGGCCGCTGGCTGGAGCCCCAGGCCCTCATGCAGCGCGAGGCCCTCCAGCGCTGGGTGGGCACCGCCGTCACCGGCGAGGTGACCCTGCGTCTGCGTCGCGGCGACGACTACTCGATCATGGACACCACCGGCGCGGCGTTCAGCTACCACCCGGACAAGCTGTCCATGGAGCGCACCGAGGACTCGGCGTTCGGTCCCAGCGACCGCATCGGCCAGCTGACCATGCGCAACCTGGACATCGCCGACTCCCGCGCCAAGCTGGAGGAGTACGCCGCTCTGGGCATGGTCGGCGAGAGCACGCACCCGACGTCGATCGGTGCCGCCCAGGCGGCCTCGACCGGTCTGATCGGTGCGATGCCCGAAGGCGGCGCCGAGACCATCGCCTCCCGCGGCCAAGGCTCCGAGGACGACCTGCTCGACTACGCGGCCATGGAATCCGGTACCGACTAGTCCGGGCAGCCCAAGCACTGACGGCGACCGCCCTGCCCGTTCCTTCGGGCGGGCGGTCGCCGCGTTGCGTCGACCGCTCGGGTGGTGGGGTTCGGTCAGTCGGGTGCGACGGCCTCGACCGCGCCCCAGGAGAGCTGTTCCAGGTACGGCTCGACCATCGCCGCCTCGGTCAACAGGGTGTCGGTGGCCGTACCGCCCATCTGTGCGCGCAGCTCCCGCCGGTGTTCGCGTACGGAGGCGTAGAGCAGACCCCAGGCGTGGCCCTCGCCGGGGAGTTCGTGGCGTGCCCGGGGCCCCAGTCCGGCCCCGCGCAAAAGCTCCGCCCAGGACGAGGACCCGTCCGGCCCCAGCCCCGCAGTGGGTTCGGCGGCTGTGAACAGCAGGCGGCCGCCGGGGCGGAGCACACGCCGCACCTCCGTCAGTGCTGCGTGCGGGTCCGGGGCCAGCGCCAGAGCGTCGACGCTGATCACCGTGTCGGCCGAAGCCGTCGTGAGACCGGTGGCCTCGAAGGTCCCGGTGCTGAACCGGGCGCGCCCGGGAGACAACCAGTCCGCAGAGCGCTCTCCCGCGATCCGGACCGCTGTCTCGGACCAGTCCACCCCCACCAGTCGCGCGCCGGTCGCGCGGGCCAGCCACAGGCCGGGACCGCCCAGTCCGCAGCCGATGTCAACCAGCGTGGAACCGGGAGCGGGGCGCAGGACCGCGACCATCAGGCCGAGCAGGCGCCACGGGCAGCCGCTGGAGGGTGCCACCTCCGCGGGGTACTGATCACCCCAGGCGCCCGCCCACAGTTCCTGGAGGAGGGCGCTCTGATGCTGGGCTCGGAACTGGGCGTCGAAAGCTTCCGGGGTCATGGTCTCCACGAGGGCCTCCTCAGCCGAATGCGGTCCGGGGTACCGGGGGACCGAGTCTGCTACCGGTACCGGGTCCTGGGCCAGCGACCTTGGTAGGGGAGGGGTCCTACCGAATACCCTGTCGCTCCCCTACGGAAGGAGCGCCCGCATGGCGCGGCGTCCCATGGACATCGAGGCCTACACCGAGCGGACCCGCAACGGGCCGTGCTTCATCTGCGCGCTGGTGGCCGGTGAGCCGGGGTTCGCGCACGAGGTGCTGTTCGAGGACGACGACCACATCGCCTTCCTCGACCGCTATCCCACACTCGCCGGGCGCACCCTGGTGGCCCCGAAGGCCCATCTGGAGCACGTCGTCCGGGACCTGGGCGAGGCGGCCTACACCCGGACCATGCTGGTGGTCAGGGAGGTGGCGCTCGCGGTGGAGGACGTGTTCGATTCCGAGCGCACCTACCTGCTCTCCCTCGGAAGCCAGCAGGGCAACTCCCACCTGCACTGGCACATCGCGGTCCTGCCGCCCGGAGTCCCTTACGAGGAACAGCAGTTCCACGCACTGATGACGGAGAACGGCATCCTCGACACCGGTCCGGCCGACTTCACCGCCGCGGCCGAGCGCGTTCGCGAATCCATCCGAACCCGGGGCCGTCTCTAGGGCCGGTGCTGCGCGGTGTGCTGCTCCGCGTGCTGAGTGGTGCACACCCCTGGTCGTACAGCGGAGTGGGTCCAAGATTTGACTAATTCCAGAAAAGGCGGCAGACTCTGAGCATGCCAACCTCTTCGGATTTCGAGCAAATGCTGCGCGAGTCCGCTCTGAGGGTGACGAGCCCGCGGTTAGCTGTGCTCGCCGCCGTGCACGGGAACCCCCACGCGGACACGGAGTCGATCATCGACATCGTGCGCGGGGAACTCGGGGCGGTTTCCGCTCAGGCCGTCTACGACGTGCTCAAGGCACTGACCGGCGCGGGCCTGGTGCGGCGCATCCAGCCGCAGGGCTCCGTGGCCCGCTACGAAACGCGGGTGGGAGACAACCACCACCACGTCGTATGCAGGTCGTGCGGTGCCATAGCGGACGTCGACTGCGCCGTTGGCCACGCACCGTGCCTGACCGCGTCCGCTGACCACGGCTTCTCGATCGACGAGGCCGAGGTCGTCTACTGGGGCCAATGCGCTGAGTGCTGCAGCGCCCAGAGCTCCTGAACCACTCTGTTCAACTCTTCCCGTAAGGAAGTCGATGTCTGAGAACAACGAGGTCGTTGCCCCCACCCCGCAGGCCGGGGGCTGCCCCGTCGCTCACGGTGACCAGATCTCCCACCCCACCCAGGGTGACGGCAACCGCGAGTGGTGGCCCAACCAGCTCAACCTGAAGATCCTCGCCAAGAACACCCCCGTGTCGAACCCGCTCGGTGAGGGCTTCGACTACGCGAAGGCCTTCGAGGCTCTCGACCTGGACGCCGTGAAGGCGGACATCGCCGCCCTCCTGACCGACTCCCAGGACTGGTGGCCGGCGGACTTCGGGCACTACGGCCCGCTCATGATCCGCATGGCCTGGCACAGCGCCGGCACCTACCGTTCGCACGACGGCCGAGGCGGCGGCAGCGCCGGTCAGCAGCGCTTCGCCCCGCTGAACAGCTGGCCCGACAACGGCAACCTGGACAAGGCCCGCCGTCTGCTGTGGCCGGTGAAGAAGAAGTACGGCCAGAACATCTCCTGGGCCGACCTGTTCATCCTCACCGGCAACGTCGCCCTCGAGTCCATGGGCTTCGAGACCTTCGGCTTCGGCGGTGGCCGTGAGGACGTGTGGGAGCCCGAGGCCGACGTCTACTGGGGCCCCGAGACGACCTGGCTCGACGACCAGCGCTACAGCGGCGACCGCGACCTCGAGAAGCCGCTGGCCGCTGTCCAGATGGGCCTCATCTACGTCAACCCCGAGGGCCCCAACGGCAACCCGGACCCGCTGGCCGCCGCTCGCGACATCCGTGAGACCTTCGGCCGCATGGGCATGAACGACGAGGAGACCGTCGCCCTCATCGCCGGCGGCCACACCTTCGGCAAGACCCACGGCGCCGCCCCGGACAGCAACGTCGAGGCCGAGCCCGAGCGCGCCGGCCTGGAGATGCAGGGCCTGGGCTGGAAGAACAACCACGGCACCGGCAAGGGCGGCGACACCATCACCTCCGGCCTGGAGGTCACCTGGACCACCACCCCGGCCGAGTGGAGCGCGGGCTTCTTCAAGAACCTCTTCGAGTTCGAGTACGAGCTCACCAAGAGCCCGGCCGGCGCCAACCAGTGGATCGCCAAGGACGCCGAGGAGATCATCCCCGACGCCCACGTCCCCGGCAAGAAGCACAAGCCGACCATGCTCACCACCGACCTGTCGCTGCGCGTCGACCCGGTCTACGAGCAGATCTCGCGTCGCTTCTACGAGGACCACCAGGCCTTCAAGGACGCCTTCGCCCGCGCCTGGTTCAAGCTGACCCACCGTGACATGGGCCCCAAGCGCCGCTACCTGGGCTCCGAGGTCCCCGCCGAGGACCTCATCTGGCAGGACCCGCTCCCCGCCCAGCAGGGCGAGGTCATCGGGGACGCGGAGATCACCGCCCTCAAGGCGAAGATCGCCGAGTCCGGCCTGTCCGTCGCCCAGCTGGTCTCCACCGCCTGGGCCTCCGCCTCCACCTACCGCGACAGCGACAAGCGCGGCGGCGCCAACGGTGCCCGCGTCCGCCTCGAGCCGCAGATCGACTGGGAGGTCAACAACCCGGCCGAGCTGCGCGGCGTCATCGCCAAGCTCGAGGGCATCGTCGAGGAGTTCAACGCCTCCTCGGCCAAGAAGGTCTCCCTCGCCGACCTGATCGTCCTCGCCGGTGGCGTGGGCGTCGAGCAGGCCGCCAAGGCCGCGGGCCAGGACGTCTCCGTCCCGTTCACCCCGGGCCGCGTGGACGCGACCGACGAGCACACCGACGTCGAGTCGTTCTCCTACCTGGAGCCGGTCGCCGACGGTTTCCGCAACTACTACGGCAAGGGCAACCGCCTCCCCGCCGAGTACCTGCTGCTGGACCGCGCCAACCTGCTCGGCCTCAGCGCCCCGGAGACCACCGTCCTGGTGGGCGGCCTGCGTGTGCTGGGCGCCAACTTCGACAACTCCGAGCTGGGCGTGTTCACCGACAAGCCGGGCTCGCTGACGAACGACTTCTTCGTCAACCTGCTCGACCTGGGCACCAACTGGTACGCCACCGGCGAGAACTCCGAGACCTCGGAGACCTTCGTCGCCAAGGACGACTCCGGTGCGGTCAAGTGGACCGGCAGCCGCGTCGACCTGGTGTTCGGCTCCAACTCCGAGCTGCGCGCCGTGGCCGAGGTGTACGCCTCCGACGACGCCAAGGAGAAGTTCGTCCAGGACTTCGTCGCCGCGTGGAACAAGGTCATGAACGCCGACCGGTTCGACCTGGTCTAGTTCCGGCCAGGGTCCCTGACCCCGGGCTCCCGGAGCTCCCGGGAACGTGACCCTTTCCTGTGCCACCCGGACCGGCCCGACCTGTGATGGTCGGGCCGGTTCCGTCATGTCCGGGACGCCGCGGCTGTGCCCGCGGCGATGGTGTTCGGGCCGGTCATGCCCGTGGCTGTTCGGTTCGTGGCCTGGCTGGCCAGTCGACGCGCACCACCCGGTCCGGCCCGGTGAGCTGAACGCGCATCCCCTCCGCGGTCGCCTCGGGTAGGTTGACCAGCACAGCGGTGCGGGCCAGGTCGAGCATGGGTGCGTCTGCGGGGCTGTCCCCGTAAGCGGCGACGACCTCGCCGCCACTTCCGTTTCCGACCCCGGCCTCGGTGAGCATCTCGACCTTCCGCGGGCCGTAGCAGTGGCGGTCCGCGACCAGGCCTCCCCAACGCCGTCTGAGCGTGGAGGCCACCACCCGGATCCGGGGGTCGATCTCCCGGCACAGCGGAACGGCGACGAGTTCGGCGCAGCCGGTCACGACCGCCACGTCGTGCCCCGCCCGGAAGTGCTCGGCCAGGGCGGCCTCCCCGTCCGGCAGAAGCCGCCCGCGGACGCCGAGTCTTCTCACGTGGTCCCGGACGATCCGGTCCAGACGGGTGCCGCTCACCCCGACGGTGCCCAGCCACAGCAGGACCGAGCCCGCGTTCACCCGCCACGAGCGGCGGGTGAACGCGGCACCGATCAGGGGCAGGAACAGCACGGCCGCCGCCAACCGGACCGGGTCGCGCAGCAACAGGTGCACCGTGAACCGCGCGAACGAGTCATGGTCGATCAGGGTTTCGTCGAGGTCGAACAGAGCCCAGGTCACGTGTGCCTCTTCCTTCAGGGGGCGGACGGCCGGGACCTCGAACTCGGTTGTGGGCTCCAAGCCGTCGTCCAGGAGCACGAGAGCGTTCGGGCCAGGGGTAAGGGCTGCTTCCAGCGCTCCACCGTGCGGGGGCGCAACGTACCGCCCCCGCGATCATGACGTGGCCGCCCGCGCCCCGTGACACGGGGTCCCCGCACAGGCGGGGGTGTTTTTCCCGGCGATGGGGTTTCCGTGGAGGCGGACCCGGTCAGGGCAGCACGTGGAACCCAGACGACACGCGGGAAGGCGACCATGAGGATCGGTTACAAGCTCTTCGCCGAGGGCTACGGGCCCCGGGAGATCGTGGAACAGGCGGTGCGCGCCGAGCGGGCCGGGTTCGACTTCGTCGAGGTCAGCGACCACTTCCACCCCTGGTTGTTCAGCCACGGCCACTCCGGGTTCGTGTGGTCCATGCTGGCCGCCATCGCCGAGCGGACCGAACGCGTCGAGATCGCCACCGGGGTGACCTGCCCCTTCCTGCGGATCCATCCGGCGATCATCGCGCAGGCGGCCGCGACCACGGCGCTGCTCTCACAGGATCGCTTCACCCTGGGGGTGGGAGCTGGGGAGCGCCTCAACGAACACGTGGTGGGGCGGGGGTGGCCCAGCGTGACCGCCCGGCACGAGATGCTGCGTGAGGCCATCGACATCATGCGTCTGCTGTGGTCCGGCGGCTACCACTCCTACAAGGGCGAACACCTGGTCCTGGAGGACGCCCGTGTCTTCGACCTCCCCGAACATCCGCCGCGGGTGGTGGTGGCCGCCGGCGGAGAGGAGGCCGCCAGGCTCGCCGCGGAGTCCGGCGACGGGCTCTTCGCGACCGAACCCAGCTCCGCTCTCACCAGCACCTACCGAGAGCTGGGCGGTGACGGCCCCCGCTACGGCGAGGTCCCCCTGGCCTGGGCCGCCGACGAGGACGCCGCGCTGGAGTCCGCGCACGAACTCTTCCGCTTCGGCCTCACCGGCTGGAAGGTCCAGGCGGAACTGCCCAACCCCGTGAATTTCGAGGCGGCGACCGCCCTGGTCAGCCGCGAGGCGATGGCGGACGTGTTCGGGTACGGTCCCGACCCGCAACGCCACCTGAAAGTGGTCCGCCAGTTCGCCGACGCCGGGTTCGACCATTTGGCCCTGATCAACGCGGGGCCCGACCCGGAGGGTTTCTTCAGGTTCTTCGAGACCGAGCTGGCCGAGCCGATCCGGAACCTGTCGTAGGCCACCGGGCCGGAGCCGGTGGACACCGCACCACCTTCGGTCAGCCGCGGTAGGCGGCCCCCGGATCCGCGGACCCAGCGGTCAGCGGGGGAGGGGCTCTCCGATGAGTGCTTCGACGCGCTTGCGGAT
Source organism: Nocardiopsis exhalans (assembly GCF_024134545.1). Classification (GTDB taxonomy): domain Bacteria; phylum Actinomycetota; class Actinomycetes; order Streptosporangiales; family Streptosporangiaceae; genus Nocardiopsis; species Nocardiopsis exhalans. The sequence continues at coordinate 5,991,809 of NZ_CP099837.1, read as the reverse complement.
GTCGTCGCGGAGGGGGCGGACCGCTGCCACGCCCCGTCCGGCGGGGTCGGGGAGTTCCTGGCCGTGGTCGAGCTACGGGAGGGCGCTCACCGCGGGCTCTGTGAGAGCGGGATCAGCGGTGTCCGTCCCCGGTTCGGCTTCTCCCCTTCGCGGACGCGGGTTCAGGAGACGTGCTCGGACCACTCCGGATTGAGGAGCTGGTAGAGGATGTGGTCCTGCCACCGGCCAGCGATCCGCAGGTACTGGGGTGCGATCCCGTAGGGCGTGAATCCGTTGCGCTCCAGGACCCGCTGAGACCCGGTGTTGTGGATCAGGGTCTCGGCCTGGAGCCGGTGCAGGCCGAGCTGTTCGAAGGCGATCCTTCTGGCGTCGGCGACCGCCTCGGTGGCCAGCCCCCGGCCGTTGTGTGAACCGCTCACCCAGTACCCGATGCTCGCCGACTGCAGGGCGCCCCGGACGACGTTGTTGATGTTGATCCGGCCGACGATCCGTCCCCCGGGGCCGAGGACGGCCAGCGGAACCGAAATCCCGGCCTCGTGGTCGCGCAGCGCCTGTTCGAGGAGGGCGGACTGACGCTCGGGGGTGAAGTGGTCGTCACCGCGCAGCGGTTCCCAGGGCGCCAGGAACTCGCGGTTCTCCGACAGGATCTCGGCGAGCTCCGTCGCGTCGCCTGGGGTGAGAAGCCGTGTGGAAGCCAAGTGGTGTCCTTGTCCAAGACCGTTGTCGTACGGGGGTGTCGGAACACACCGCCCCCGTGATCATGACGTGCCCGCTCACACCTCGGGGGACGGGGCCGCGTAGCGGGGGCGTTGACCGGGTCGAGAGGCCGGCGTACAAGGAGCTCGTCGAGAACGCCGCACACTCCCTGCCGGGTTCGGTTCGAGGTGTCGACGTCCTGCTGCGGGGGCGCGCATCGTATCCGTGTCGCTCCAAGCCCGGGAGGTTGCTCGCGAGCAGGGCCGGAGCCTTGTGCGGGCAAGCGGATGGCCCTCTTGCGAGAACACCGACGAGTGCCGGACCTCGCCTTTGTCCCTCAGCTTTGTTGCGACACCACACCGGCAGCCTTAGTATCTGCGTATGAACGCAGATACGCATCCATGCAGTCTTGATGAGAACAGCCCTTACGTCGAGTACGCCGTGGAGATCCTCTCCCTGCTCGCCGACGCCACCCGGGTACGGATCATCCTCGCCCTGCGCGGCGGCGAGCTGTCGGTGAACGAGCTGGCCGAACGCCTCGACAAGCCCGGCCCGTCGGTCTCCCAGCACCTGGCCAAACTGCGCATCGGCCGCGTGGTGGCCTGCCGCCGCGAGGGCAACAGGATGTACTACAGCCTGGCCAACGAGCACGCCCGCAAGCTGGTCGCCGACGCCGTCTTCCAGGCCGAACACGCACTCGAAGTCGAACCCGCCCACCACCGCGCCCGAATCGCGGCCCCGAAGCATGCTGACCAGAGCCAGGACGGCCAGTCGTGACCGCCACTCCGACCACGGCGGCCCCCGCCACCCAACGCCCCCAGGCCCAACCGCCCTCGCTGCTGGCCACCGGCATCCAACTCGCGCAGGTGCGCTGGGCGGCCGCCGCGCTGGCCCTGTTCCTGGTCGGCGGGGCAGCCCAACTCCTGGGCGCCCCCGCCTGGGTGTGGTGGACCCTGTACCTGGCCTGCTATGCCACCGGAGGATGGGACTCGGCCCTGTCCGGGCTGCGCGCTCTCAAGGAGCGCACCCTGGACGTGGACCTGCTGATGATCGTGGCCGCGATCGCCGCCGCCTCCATCGGCCAGGTCTTCGACGGCGCCCTGCTCATCGTCATCTTCGCCACCTCCGGAGCGTTGGAGGCCGTGGTCACCCAACGCACCGCGGACTCCGTCAGCGCCCTGCTGAACCTGGCGCCCGAACGCGCCGTACGCCTGACCACCACCGTGGACGGTGAACGCGAGGAGACCGTGGAGACCTCCCGACTCCAGGTGGGGGAGACCATCCTGGTCCGCCCCGGTGAACGCGTGGGCGCCGACGGCACCGTCATCGACGGCCGCAGCGAGGTCGACCAGCAGGCCATCACCGGAGAATCCGTCCCCGTGCCCCGCGGCGAGGGAGATGAGGTCCTCTCCGGCACCATCAACGGCACCGGAGCCCTGCGGGTGCGCGTGGCGCGCCCTGCCGGGGAGTCCGTGATCGCCCGCATCGTCACCCTGGTCGAGGAGGCCTCGGCCACCAAGGCCCAGACCCAGCTGTTCATCGAAAGGATCGAACAGCGCTACTCCGCCCTGGTCGTGGTGGGCACCCTGCTCGTGCTGGGTATCCCCCTGCTGTTCCTGGGCCATGACTTCGAAGCGGCGCTGCTGCGCGCGATCGTGTTCATGATCGTGGCCTCCCCGTGCGCGGTGGTGCTCTCCACCATGCCGCCGCTGCTGGCCTCGATCGCCAACGCCGGACGCCACGGCGTCCTGGTCAAATCCGCCACCGTCATGGAACAGATCGGCCGAGCCGACCTGGTGGCCTTCGACAAGACCGGCACCCTGACCCAGGGCGAGCCCCGCGTCGCCGAGGTCGAACCCGAAGCGGGCCACACCGCCGAAGAGATCCTGGCTTGGGCGGCGGCGGCCGAACGCAACAGCGAACACCCCCTGGCCCGTGCCATCTGCGCGCACGCCGACCAGCGACGGGTGGCTCCGCAGCCGGTGGAGGACTTCGTGTCCCTGCCCGGGGTCGGGGTGAGCGCGACGGTGGACGGGGAACGGGTGCGTGTGGAGCGCGCCCCCGCAGACCCCGAGGGCCCGGCGAGCACCCAGGTCATCGTCAGCGTGAACGAGCAGGTGCGGGGCCGCATCACGCTGACCGACACCCTGCGTCCCGAAGCCGCCCGAACCGTTGAGCAGGTGGGTGCGCTCACCACCCGACCGGTGCACCTGCTCACCGGGGACAACGCCGCCACCGCCGCACACGTGGCCGGGGCCACCGGCATCGACCGCGTGCACGCGGCCCTGCTGCCCCAGGACAAGGCCGCCCTGGTCAAGGAGCAGGAGGAGGCCGGAGCCCAGGTGCTGCTGGTGGGCGATGGGGTCAACGACGCCCCCGCGATGGCTGCGGCCACCACCGGTGTGGCGATGGGGAGGCGCGGCTCGGACCTGGCCCTGGACACCGCCGACGCGATCGTGGTGCGCGATGATCTGTCGACCCTGCCCCGGCTGATCGCCTTGTCCCGGCGGGCGCGTCGTTTCGTGATCGCCAACCTGTGCATCGCGGGCACGTTCATCGTGGTGCTGGTGACCTGGGATCTGGTGGCTACTCTGCCGCTCGCGCTCGCGGTGGCCGGACACGAGGGTTCCACGGTGATCGTCGCCCTCAACGGCATCCGGCTGCTGCGCGAACGCGCCTGGACGCGATGAGCTCGCACGGGGGGCGGGCCCCGACCGGGCAAGGAAGCCGGTGAGGCGTCCTTGCTGTCCCGACATCGATCCTGACATGCCTGGATCAGCCGACCGCTACCGCGCGTCTACGGGCCCGGCGGCCGGTGAGAAGGAGAAGGCCCCGGCATGATTCGTCGGCCGGTCATGCCTGCGGGAGCTCCGGGGCGCGGCCGATCGGGGCATGGGTCCAGCGTCGGCGTGATGGCGGAGAGCCCTTGGCTATATGTGATCTAAGTCACCTATTCCAATAGTTACGTTGAGGTTACTGGTTTCCGATGGTGACTATAGGAGTCAAGCAGCACGAACCGATCAGGGGGAGAGTCGGCCATGGGGTCCACCCCGATGCGCGGGATCGCACGCCAGTACGTAGGCGCGGTGTTCGCCAAGGGTTTCGCCACGGCCGCGAGCTTGTTCGCCGACGGCATCGTGTGGCATCAGTCGGGCGCCAGCCGGTTCTCCGGCGCGCACTGTGGCGCGGCCGCGATCGGTGTGGTGGCGGCCGCCGGGGGTGAGCTGGAGTCGACGGGCGAGCCCCTGGTGAACGGTGTGCTGGTGTCGACGCCCGCCCGTTTCCCGGTCGCGCGACGGCGTGGGGCGCAGATGGGCGGCGTCGGCCCGCTGAGGGTCGAGGCGGCCGGATCGCGCAGGCGGCTCTTCACTGTCGACCGGTGGGGCTGGGACGTGTTCTGGGGTGGCGTCTGAGCGCAGGTTCGCCGCCATGTGTCATTCGGGGGGCGACGGCACCACATGCTAGTCGCTCTCTGTAGTTCAAATGTTACATAATGAAGTGATCCCCGTCTTGGGGACATGAGGAGGAAATGATTATGGCCAGCAAGAACGTCGAGATTGCCCGTGAGTACTTCCAGGCTGTGCAGGCCGGAGACCTGGCGAAGGTGGGGGAGCTTCTCGCCGAGGAGGTCGTGTGGCACCAGCCGGGCGCCAACCAGTTCTCCGGTGAGCACAAGGGGCGCGACGCCGTCTTCGCGTTGCTGGGCGGGATGATGGAGGCCAGTCAGGGCAGCTTCGCGATCGACGCGGTCCACGCCCTGATGGGTAACGGCGACCTGGTGGCCGCCCCCATCCATTTCGCCGGTCGGCGTGAGGACGCGGCCATGAGCATGGACGGAGTGGACCTCCTGCGCCTCAAGGACGGGAAGATCGTCGAGATGTGGCTGTTCTCCGAAGACGAGGTCGCCGAGGACGCCTTCTGGGGGCAGTAGGGAACAGGCCCTGGCCCGCCGGCCCCGGGTGCGCCCCGGGGCCGACGCGCGGACGGAGGCCGTACGCGCTGTCCGCACCAGGCACACGGGGCGGGGTCACGTGTGCGCGTCGTAGCTTTCGCGTGCTGCGAGCACCTCGGTGATGTGCTCCTCTGCCCAGATGCCCAGTGCCTGAAGAGGTGCGTGCAGGGTGCGCCCCAGGGCGGTCAGCTCGTATTCGACCCTGGGGGGCACTTCCGCGTACACGTGTCGCGTGACGATTCCGTCGCGTTCGAGGTCCCGGAGAGTGTCCGTGAGGACCTTCGGGCTGATCCCGTCGACCGTGGTGCGCAGGTCGCGAAAGCGCAGGCGGCCGGAGCTGAGCGCGATGACCACCATGGCGGTCCACTTGTTGGCGATGCGGGCGAGCGAGGTGCGGGACGGGCAGGTCGCCGTGAGGATGTCGAACGTCGGGTGCTCGGGCATGCGGTGAACCCTCCCATTGGTTGCGTTGAGGCGATTGGTTTCCAATGGTGAGCATAGGTGTCATCGAGTCGTAACGCCGACTGAGGGCCGCGTCGGGGGGAGCGCTCCGAGGGCGGGACCGGCCAGAGCCGTAGACGGCCGCATCGATAGCGCCGGAGGCCGATCAGCTGCCGGTACGGATGTTCCATTGCGCGGGCGCCCTGAACATGGCCGGTGTGGACGGGGCGGACGCGGCCTGCCCGCGATGCCGGGTCCGGGTCCGAAAACCGGCGAACTCCTCATGTGACTTTCAGGAGAATAGTGAGGTTTATTTACATAAAATGCGGTTTCCAGGAGCAACGAGGCCTTTTCTGCAGAGCGTGCTACGCTCCCGCGGCAAGCGATGACCCCACCGGGGCCCGGTCCCGCAACGACTCCCGGGCACCGTGCTTCCAGGCCGCGACTGCGCGGCCGGCGCCGCCCGAGCGCGGCCCCATTCCTGACACCCATTGCCTCCGGGGCCGGTTCACGGCCGACCCCGGACCCCCACAAGCAGGAGACCACCGTGCCGACGACGTCACGTCGCTCACGTAAGCGACGGAGAGTTTCACCCCTGCGCGCATCCCTCGCCGGAGCCGCCGCCCTCGCCCTCGCGGGCGGTTCGCTGTTCGCCCTCCAACGGGCGGACGATTCCGCGAACACCACCGAGACCGTCTCGGTCCAGGCCTCTGGCATCGACTCGGACGCCTACTACGTCCTGCGCAACGCCAACAGCGGCAAAGTCATGGACGTCGAGGGAAAATCTGCCGACAACGGCACCGAGATCATCCAGTGGGACCAGGGCGACGGCGCCCACCAGCAGTTCCAGTTCGTGCCGCAGACGAACAGCCACTTCACACTCGTGGCACGCCACAGCGACAAGGCCGTCGATCTCTGGGAGCGCTCCACCGAAAACGGCGCCGAAATCCGCCAGTACACCCGCCATGACGGAGCCAACCAGCAGTGGCGGCCCGTCGACGCCGGGGACGGGACCGTTTCCCTGATCAACCGGCACAGCGGCAAGGCCCTGGAGGTCTGGGAACACAACCAGGACAACGGCGCCCGTCTCTCCCAGTACGACGACCACGGCGGCGCCAACCAGCGCTGGGAGCTCATCGAGGTCGGGGCGGACGCCCCGTCGCCGGACCCGGGCGGCCCGACCGGCTGGGCAGCGGAGAACGGTGGGACCACCGGCGGCGCCGGAGGCGACACCGTCACGGTGACCGACGGCGCACAGCTCACCGAGGCGCTCAGCGCTTCCGGCCCGCTGGTCATCCAGGTCCAGGGGACGGTCTCCATCAGCGGAATGCACCGGGTGTCCAGCGACAAGACGCTGATCGGTCTGGGCACGGACGCGACGATCACCGGGGGTGGGCTCAACATCAGCGACGCCCACAACATCGTCGTCCGCAACATCAACTTCACGAACGCCGACGACGACTCGATCAACCTCCAGAACGGATCGACCAACATCTGGATCGACCACAACACATTCTCCAACGGTGCCGACGGCCTCATCGACATCAAACGTGAGAGCGACTTCGTCACGGTGTCGTGGAACCACTTCCACAGCCACGACAAGACCACGATCATCGGTCACAGCGACGGCCACACAGCCGACATCGGGCACCTGCGCGTGACCCTGCACCACAACTTCTACGACGGGACGAACACCCGTCACCCGCGGGTCCGCTTCTCCGAACACACACACGTGTTCAACAACTACTACCGGGACAACCGGGAGTACGCGGTGGCCTCCACGATGGGCGCCAACGTGCTGGTCGAAGGGAACTACTTCGAGAACCTGAGCCGTGCGACGACAGTCGTGGGATACGCCGACTCGGGTCCCGGAAACCTGACGGCGCGCGACAACGTCCTGGTCGGCTCGGCCGAGCCCGAGACCCGGGGTAATGTGTCCGACCCGCCCTACAGCTACGAGGCCGACGCTCCCGGCAGCGTTCCGGAGATCGTCAGCGCAGGGGCAGGGCACGGGAAGCTGTGACCCGACGGCCCGGGGAAGGGAGCAGCCCTTCCCCGGGCCCTTCTCACCCTCCGAGAAACACGCTGTTCAGCCCCCTCCCGAGGGAGAGCCTTCGCGCGGACCTCGGACCGGGGGCGCTGTGGTCAGCCTTGGTGCGCCCGGCCCAGGTCGGGGATCAGGGAACGGGTGTGTAGATGAGGCCGAGTTTGTCCACCTCATCGCCCGCACGGCCGTGGAACCCGGCGATGCGCCACCCGTCGGGCGCGGTGAACGTCACCGTGTCCGACGTGGCCGTACCGCCCGAGAGCGTCCGCCCCCGGTCCGTGGCGAACTCGGCGTGGAAGACGCGGGTGCGCCCGTTGCGCTGACCGGTCGACAGGGTGGCCGAGACGAGGTGCTCGCCCGGTTCGAGGGTGAGCGAGCGCGCGGTGCCGCCACTCCCGCCGTGGGCGGTACGGCCGCCTTCGGCGTAGTCCATGGCGACCTGGTCCACGCGCGCGCCCGCGCGCAGGGACAGCGCGACGGGCTCCGCCCCGCCGACCACCCGTTCCGCGTCGGTGAACGGAGTGCCGTGGGGACCGCCCGCCAGGTCGCTCATCAGGACCCCGGGTGCGAGGGACCAGTCGAACTCGGCGGTGTGCGGGTAGTGGTCGGAGAGCATCCGGCCGTCGGCGTCGAGGAAGTCCGCATGATCGTTGCGGTAGTCGGCCAGACGCAGCTCCACGAAGGCGCCGGAGCGGTACAGGATCTTGTCGACGACCTCGCAGCCCTCGGTGGGCGCGTTGGTCTGGCACACCAGGGCGGGCGAACCCGCCTGCGGGCGGGACCCGCCGCGCACGTGCTCGACCCAGGCGTCGGTCAGGCCGAGCGTGTCGGCGAGCTCGCGGATGTTGTCCCCGGCGCGTGTGTACCGGGTGTTGGTGTCACCCGCGACGATCACCGCGTTCCCCGCCGAGTGCCGCTCGATGTACTGCGTGAGCTGGGTGATGTTGGCCCGTCGCGCGGCGAGGTCGGCGTTACTGACCCCGGCGTTGGCGTGCATGTTGTACAGGTCCACGTACACACCCTCGGCGAGCCGTACGCGCGAGGCCGTGAAGCCTTTCGGGGTGAGGCAGTCGGTGCCGTTGCACCTGTTCCACCTGACCCGGTGGAAGTCGCTGTAGGGCAGGTGGGAAAGGGTGTTGAGCCCGTCGCCGAAGGGGACGCCGCCGCTGGTGGGGGTGCGGTGGGGGTGGTCGTTGTTCGCGTACAGGGCGGCGTGGTAGTTGAAGTCCTCCTGGACGTGGACGACGTCGTAGGGTTCGATCCGCCGCCCGATCACCGGGGTGTTGACGCTGGGGCGCTGCTCTGCGGGGTCGGTGAGGAACTCGGGCAGACCCGCGACGTTGTACGTCAGTACGGACAGGGCCCCGGAGGTGGCCGTGTCGTCGGCCGCCTCGTCTGCGGCAGCGGGTGCGGGTGCGGTCAGCAGCGAGGTGATCAGGGCGAGGACGGCCAGGAGAACGGACAGGGAGCGTGCGGGGGAGGGGGACACGTGGACCTCTGTCTGGAGGGGACGGTGCCCGGCGGATTCTACGCCTGGGCCCGGGCCCGGCTCCGCGGGACCCCCCGAAGGCGCCCTCCTGGCGCCCTGTTCGAGGACATCGGAACTCACGCGCGGCCGTCTCGGCCGCCGGGCTGCTACGAGGAGCGGCGGCTCCGGCTGAGGTGAGCAACCCGGTCCCTGTACGGTGGCCGGTTCAGGTGGCAGACCGGGAGCCCCACAGGATCGCTGACCCCAGGTGAGGATACGGGTCTATCCGTTCTGGCGTGTGCTGCTCCAGGGGCAGGCGGCGAAACCGTGGGCGGAGCCCGAGCCGTCCTCGCGTGCCCTGCCGCTGACGGTTGCGGCCCTTCACTGACGGTCCTATGGGTGTCAAGCGAGGCCCCTCGGTATGTATACCCACCCAGTCGCAAGCTGCCCTCACGGGTGGCTCCAGGTGCGTGCCGCCGCGGAGGGACCGTTGCTCAGGTGCGCAGGCTCAAGGACGGCGGGGTCCAGCGGTCGGTCCGGTTGGCTTGAGAAGTGACACCGTACTCGTCCTTGAGCTGCTCGGGGATGGCGTACTGCATGATCCGGCCACGGGTGAGGGAGCTGAGCTCAAGGTGGGTGGTGATGTGGCCGAGGCGGTCCAGGGCCCACTCCCCGAGCGGAGAACGGTCCTCAATGCGCTCGAAGATGCCGATCAGGGCGGGAGAGAGCTTGACGGCCGTGTCCCAGCCGGTGCGCGGAACCTGGAGCCAGTCGGCGCAGGTGTCGCCGATGAGGTAGCGGATGAGAGCGGCGACCACCGGATCGAGGAGGGTTCCCGGGACGACCTCCTCATAGAGGTCGATGAGCTGGCGGGTCAGACGTGCCCCTTCTTCCGAGGGGCCCATGTGCCTGGTCATGTACAGGTCGGAAAACTTCCGGGCCTCGTCCAGGTCAGCCGGGGCGTGCTCGGGACTGATACCGAGCATCTCGCCGACGACGCGCCAGACGTAGAAGTAGGACTCCGCGCCGTCGACCGACATATGGATCCCCAGGCGGTGAAGTGCGTCCAGCACCTGGAGGGAGAACATCATCTGGCCGCCGATCATGTCCTCCTGGCAGATCGGCGTGCCGAGTGCGGCCACGTCCCAACGGCCCTCGCGGCTCATGTGGTAGCGAATGGAGGCGTGTAGCAGCCGTACCTTCTGGACCGCGGGAACGAACCGGCTCCCTGCCTCGAAGGCGTCGGGCTGCATGAGGTAGACGGTGAACTGTCCGGTCTCGGCCATGCGCCGTGAGGGGTATTCCAGGGCGTGGGTGGCGCTGAGCAGCTTGGCCACGTGCGGGATGACGTAGCAGGCGGGCATCGCCGAGAAGGCCAGGGCAGTGGAGATGTGCACGTTGTTGTCGATGAAGAACAGCCGGGCCTTCTCCATCTCACCCCAGTCGATCCAGGAGGGCGGAGCGGCGGTGGCGTGCAGGTACTCGCGGGCGACGTCCGGCAGTCCGTCGGGCAGGTCCTGGCCGGCGGTGGAGAAGTAGCGCATGAGGGTGTTGAACTTGCCGACCTGCCCGCGTTCGAACAGTTCCTTGACCGTCTCGTCGGCGAGTTCGTCCCCCAGGAGCCGTAGCGCGTCCATGGACTCTGGTGTGTAGGACATGGGATTCCTTTCGGCGGATCAGTAACGGCGGGACGCGGCGGAGGCCACCATGCGGGACAGGGCCTCGGCTGCTTCGGCCGGTACGTCCGCGCTGGCGAGAACAGCGGTCGCGGCCTGGACACGATGGGCGATCATTTCCTCGACACGGTCGAGGGCACCGGTACGCTGCGTGATCGCCTGCACTCTCAGAAGGCCTTCGCCGTCCAGGCCCCGTCGGCCGAGCAAACCGCGCAGCTCCCGGCGCTCGGCCGGGGTGGCGGCCGACCAGGTTTCGGCGAACAGGACGGTCGGCCGGTTGCCTCGGACGTCGTCCAGGTTCGACTTGCCTGTGCGTTCGGGATCCCCGAAGAGGCCCAGTAGGTCGTCACGCAGCTGGAATGCCTCGCCCAGGGGAAGCCCGTAGGAGGTGAAGGCCTTCAACAGCTTGTCCGGTGCTCCGGCCATCGCGCCACCGATACGCAAGGGGTGCTCGACCGTGTATTTGGCGGTCTTGTAGCGGATCACCTGGAGCGATCTGCTCGTGTCGGGCCGGGAGCCGGTGCGGAGGACCTCCAGGCACTCCCCGGCGATCAGTTCCCTGGTCATGACCGCCCACAGCTCGCGGGCGCGGGACAGGTAGGCCGCGGGCAGGCCGCAGTTGAGGAACAGCTGAGCGGCCCACGACATCAGCAGGTCTCCGGTCAGCAGGGCCAGGGCGCGGCCCCCGGCATGAGGCCGCGCCCGACCGGTGAACGCGGCGCGCAGCGCCACATGGGAGCTCGGCATGCCGTGTCGCATCGGGCTCTCGTCGATGAGGTCATCATGGATAACGGCGGCGGCGTGCACCAGCTCCATCGCCGTGGCGGCTCTGACCAGGGCATCGCTGTCCGGCTGCCCGGCCGCGCGCCATCCCCAATAACAGAACGCGGCGCGCAGGCGCTTGCCGCTGGCGACGGCCACGGCTAACTGTTCGGCCACCGGCATCAGGTCGGCGTCGATGGCGAGGAGGCGATCTGTCTCCTGCTGTGCGAACTCCTGCAACGCGGCGTTCACCCGGGTGCGGAGGAGGAACTGCTCCTCGGTCTCAGACATCGCTCTGTCCGGACCGGGACGCGGCCCGCCGGGCAAGCAGCTCCAAATGGGACTCGGAGGCGGGGACGTACCGTTGCAGCGCCAGCCGACCCCGCTGCTTCAGTTCCTTCCGGCCATCCTGGGACAGCTCCACCAGGTCAGACCGGACCAGCAGCGCCCTCGCTCTCTTCAGAGCCGTTCCGATACCGCTGAAGGCCAGGTCGGCCACCCCGGCCGCGATCAGCAACGGTTCGTCCTCGTGCTCGTCCCCCGCACCGCGACCGGTGTGCGCCACAGCATCCCTGCTTTCAGTTGACATGAGAAGGACCACGGCAGAGAACGGACAAAAGGTCCGAGTGGATCTTATTCGGGGTATTCGTATATCCGTTCAGAGTCCTTGCTTGTCAAGCATCTTTGGTAATCACCAATTTTGTCAATGCGATGATGTGATCTGGTCCGCTTTGCTGGCATTGGGGAGATATGTGGAATGCGAAAAAACAGACAATACCAATGAAAAAGATTTGCTGGCGTGTGGATGTCGAGGGCGAGCCGTCCTGCCGCGAACACGAAACCGCCCCGTGTCGCGCAGACCACCGCATCCGACCCGTATTCCACGCGGGGCGGGTACGGCTCGGCCTTTTCGTGTGCCACCGCGGAGGAGGCGCCCGGTGCGGACGACTGACTTGTTGCCGAGGGGCTGATGGAGGCACTGATCTTTGAGGTTGGTCTTGACTGCCTGGTGACGAGTGTGGTGCAGGCTGTGATGCGCAGGGGTCGTCTTCCAGCCGCTCCCGTGAACCGGGCAGCATCGCGCGGCCGTTGTGCTGGCCGATTTCGGCCAGTTGCTCTCGCCACACAACACGCCGCCAGGGCGTCCGGGACTTCCCCGGATACTGGGTTCCACCTGGGTGAAGCCGCGCCTGTCCTCACCTCTCATCAACTTCCGCAGGCCCCCAGAGCGTCGATCCAGTCACCGGCCGCTGATAAGACAAGAGGTGTGTTCGAACCACCATCGAAGCACCCGCGTCCGCTCCTCTCTCCGCTGAAAGCGATCCGTGACGGGTAAGAACGGCATGCCAGGACTCACCGGCCTCGACACGACTCCCGTTCCCGATGTCAAGCCCTACCTGTTCCAAGCCCATGCCGCCGACCTACGCACCATTGGGGCGCGCACTCAAGCTCGGGGATTCCTGACCTCCGGCAAAGGCGATGAGGACTCATGGCAGGGGCAGGTTCGATAGTGATCGATCACAACGGCTATCTGGGTGTTCGCTCCCGTAGCGCAACCGTCTTCGATCTCGATGCCAGGCTGCCTGGCCAGGTCTTCAAAGAGGGCGTGGAGGGATCGCTGTTCTGTGAGTTCGATGCGGTCCTCACCCCGAAATTCTGGCCGGCGCTCTGCGCGATGGCCCGGTGGCATGGCGACAGTCACGTCGAACTGCTGGTTCTCGAGCCGGATGGCGATGACTTCTACCGTCCGGAGTATCGGATGTATCCGGCGTTGTCGTTGTCCGTAGAGGCCGACATGGACAACTACTGGGCGGCGATCGGTCACGAGCCGGACGGTGACATCCTGGGCTCGATTGCCATCTCCGCGAATGTCGTCGCTGTGACCGGAGCTTCCGGAAGATGGGGGTGTTGGGGTGAAAGGGATCCCGAGATCGCAGTTTTCCGGGGGTTTCCCAACGTGGCCGCACGAAACGAATGGTGCGCGCAGTTCGGGCCCTTCCTGGAGGTGTCAGGCGCTCTGGAGTCGTATCTCCCACTGACCTTCGCGGGTCAGACCGTCCCGGACGAGTACGCCGCAGCCCTGACCGCCAACTATGGACCTTCGGGCGGTAGTCGGCCGTAACGGCAAGGAGTGTCCCGTTGCGTCCCGCACTATCCGAATCAGGATGCCGTTCCGTGCCGCGTTGTGTCGCCCGGTGACGTTCCGGTCCATAACCGCGGAGCACAAACGGAGCACACACGGGCGTTGACGGCGTCCGAGGGCACTTCGCGAGGTACCCGTGAATTGTTCCCGCTGGTGGGCGAGAGCGTGGTTCTTTCTGTACCACCGGCTGATGTTCCCACCGTGGTCTTGTGCCAGGGTTCTCGGTTATGAGCGCACCCTCTGACCCCGCCGAACCGTCCCTGGCCGCGTTGGGCGCTCTGCTGGACCGCTCCCTGGTCCAGATCGCTGATGCCGCCCGCGACGCACGCACCTTCGACCGGGAAACCATCAGAGCCCTCTCCGACGCCTGGGACAACACCACCTTCCCCCTGTTCCGTGCCGCGACCGGCCGAACTCCTCGCGCACGGGAACGGCGCGCCCGAGCGGCCCTGGAGTGGATGGCACGCCTGAGACCGACCCGTTGGGACTGGATGGTGGAGCAGGGCGCGATCGCCGGCCACCGGATCGACGCGCTGCTCCAGCCCCCACCCGCGCTTTTCGACAAGCCCTACCGCGACTACCGGGGCACGGTCCGCCCGGCGTATCACCACTGGAGGCCGCAGACACTGACCGACCTGGCCGATGACTACCTCCTGGGCGCCTCCACGATCCGCCACCTTCAGCTCGAACGGGCCGGTACCCGTCTGTGCGCCTTCCTCGTCCTGGAGCTGGTCCGCTCCTACGACCACGAAGCGAACACCCCGGGATCTCCTCCCACACTGGAGGTACACCTGGACGAGGTGAGCGAGGCGGCCGTCGACACGGGCGCGGCCCCGGGGGCGGGCCTGGGCTCCGACGCACGAGGGGCGAGCATCGCTCTGGGCTCAGGGGGACTGCTGCGGGCACGGGAAGCCTCACTGCGACTCGACGACCCCTCCTGGCACCTGTCGAGTGCCGGGCGCCGCGCCGGCGTACAGACCCCGCCCCGTCAGGCGGGGTCACGGGTCGAGCATCCGCCACAGGAGGGAAAGCTGGAGGGTTGCGCCCGGGGAGCGGCGACCTTCCTGCTCTGGGCCATGATGCGGATCCGCTCGGTCCGCTACCCCGGCGAGGTCACACGCATACCGGTGGAGGCGTACTGCCGTGCCCTACACGGGGCCGGGCACGACATCCTGGTGGCGGGAGCACTCCCCGCACGGCGGCGCGAGGCCGCCTTCCGCTCCCTGGTGGCGACCTGGCTCCGACACGGAGGAATCGCCCTGGCTCCGGACTGGAAGAGGCTCCTCAAAGACATGCCCGACGCCGCGGAACTGGCCCGCGCGACACGTGAGGACCTGGCCCCGCGGGGATTCCTCCCGCCCGTTCTCGGACCCGCTCGTGAGGTCACCGGTGTTGCTGACCGGGCTGAGCTGCGTATGGCCTCCTACACGGCTGAACACACCGACATGCGTGTGCGCCGTGAAGCCCGTGCCATGGTGCACCTGGCCGTACCCGCCCAGGAGGAAGGAGCGCCATGGCGGTTGCGTGTGCTGAACGCGACCGACCCCCTCCGGTTCCGCGCACGGACCGGGGCGTTCGAGCGTGCCGGACAGATTCGCATCGACCAGGGCACGAATGAGCCGCAGCCCTTCATGGTGGGTGATGACGCTCTGACCCTTGACGCTCGCGCCTGGAGCCAGGAGCCCCCGTTGGACTGATTCGAGACCAAGGTGAGCAGGTCGCTGATCGCGCTGTGTGCCGGGGATCGCCTCCCGTCACTCGTGTGAACCCGGAAGCCGCCGAAGGTGACGTTGGGTCCGACCGGCACCATGCCGCCGCGGGACGCTGAGCGGACGGCGTGGATGATGCTGCGCGATTCCGGCAGGTCGCACCAGCGGTGGCAGGATAGAAGGGTGAAAGCGGGGCTGGCCCCACCTCGGCCCCACCCGGCGGGATTCGAACCTGCGACCGTCGGATCAGAAGCCGCTCGGTCACGGCCGCCTTCCGTAAGGCATGGCAGGATCAGCACCCCGACGGCTCCGTCATCTACCGCGACCTCGCTGCCGACCCGGTGCCGCACCTGGACGCCGTCACTGCGTCTACCAGCTACACCGACCCTGCCGACCACACCCCGGCGCAGGTGGAGGCCTACGCTCCGCGGCTCGAACTGATCAAGGAGCTGGAGTACGCGGACGCCGTGCTCATCGGCGCCCCGATGTACAACCTGACGATCCCTTCCACCCTGAAGGCGTGGGTCGATCAGGTCACGATCGTGGGCCGCACCGCGTTCGTTGAGGATTCCCCGATCAAGGGCACCCCGGTGTTCGTCGTGGCCAGCCGCGGCGGTGCCTACGGCCCCGGCACCCCGTGTAAGGGCTATGAGTGCGTTCAGAACTACCTACAGGCGGTCCTGGCGGATCTGGTGGGCATGGAAATCGACTTCATCGTTCCCGAACTCACCACGGCGCACTCCAACCCGGCCTTGCCCTTGCTGATCCCGCTCGCAGACGCCCCCAAGGCCAAGGCCTACGAGGACGCGATCAGCAAGGGCAAGGCCGCAGCCCCGAACGTTGCCGCCTGAGCTCCTCGCGGTCGGTCCGGGCGTCCGCCCGGATCGATCCCATGCCGCGAGGCGGACGCAGGTGCCTACGCTCCGTGCGGCCATGGCGCGCGTCGCCCGGCAACGCCATGGAAGAGGTGACGGTCATGCCGTCCACCGACAGCGGGTACGAGACCGAACGCCACTGTGGCGCGCTGTGGCGCGCTGTGGGGCCAAGGCGACTTCCCACGCGTGGGAGCAGACACCCACGGCGCGCTGCCGAGGTAGAGGGCTTGCCCACCATTCCTGCGGACGCGCAGGACCAAGAGTTCCCGCGTCCGGGAAACAGAGGCGATGGGAAGATCCCTCCCCGGCGTGATCTCCGGTGCCTGCCGTTTCCGCTCTGAGCCGCGCCCTGACTGGCTGAGGCCCTCGGGTACTTGTTCAGTCGAGGGGCCCCGCCAAAGCCTCCAGGTAGGATTCCCGGAACCGTCTCCGCAACAGGAGCACGATCGGGTAGGCCAACCGCCACATACCTTGTCCGGGTCCGCTGAACGAACGCAGGACGAACCGCACTGAGTCGTCCGCGGAGCGTTCGACGATGAATGCCGCTTCCCCGCTCACGGGATGCCCGGCCAACGTACCGAAGGCGAAACCCTTGCGGTTCGGTTCATCGAGAACGTAGACGACGCGGACGGGCATCTTCATCGGCAGCGGGCCGATGCGGCGGCGCAGCTGCACCGTCAGGCCTGGCAGTACCCGTGGGTGTGCTGCGCCGGGCATCTCGTGGCGCTCGGGATCTCTTGTGGCGTTCTGTGGTCGGCCACGCGGGAGGATCGAGTAGCCCGCCCGGCGCTGGATGCCCCAGGAAAGGGTTTCCTTCCCTGCGTGCTCCCAACGGGCCTGGCCGCTTCCGATCGGGGCGCGGACCTCGCTGATGGGGTGTCGGCGTGGCCGAGCGCCCGTGGGGTCTTCGGGTCTGGTGGCACCCACCGACGCGTAGTTGAAGGGCGATTCCCGGAAAGGCTCGTGGTGCATTGCCCGCTGCTTTCTGACGGAGTGAGTACCTGTGCCCCGATGGATTCGCGGGCGTTCAGCAGGACCGTGGAAGCGCACCGCGAAGTCGTCCAAGCGGCGGAGCGAGCTCCGTGAGGGCTCATGGATCGTCGGTCTTTCCCTGTGCCGTGCCTTTGCCGGTGATCGTCGGGGCGGAGCAGGGGGGCATCGCCTGCTCCGCCCCGACGGTTCGCGAGCGCTCAGTAAGCTACGGCGAAGCGCTGCCGCAGGTGCTGCGGGTGCTCGATCTCGTCGAGGATCGCCACGGCGTAGTCCTCGGCCGAGATGGTGCTGTTCCCGGCCTCGTCGGTGAGCAGCTCCTCTCCGGAGGTGCGGTAGGTGCCGGTGCGCTCGCCCGGCCCGATCTGGGCGGCAGGACTGACGTTGGTCCAGTCCAGGTCCGTGACGGTGCGGTAGTAGTCCAGTGCGTCACCGTGGGCGCGCATGATCTGCAACAGGCCCTCGGGCAGACCCGGGGTGTCCCACACCTGCTGACCGTCCGGGGTACGCAGAGAGCCGGCGCCGCCGACCGCGACCAGTCGCGGGGCCTGTTCTCCGAGGCCGCGCAGGCCTTCGACCAGGGCACGGGCGGACGGTTCGATCGTGGCCAGGTGGCCGGGTCCGTCCCCGCCGCCGACCGCGCTGACCACCACGTCCTGTCCTTGGGCGGCGGCGGTGACCGAGGCCGGGTCCAGGGCGTCGCCGGTGACGGCCTTCAGGCGGGGATCGAGGTCGGTGAGCCTGGCCGGGTCGCGGACCACGGCAGTGACCGTGTGACCGCGCTCCAGGGCCTCTTCGGCGATGCGGGAGCCGATGGTGCCGGTGGCTCCGAAAACCGCGATGTCAGCCATGGGGATGGTCCTTTCGAGTTGACTGTCGATGTGCTTGCCAGGGGGAGATCAGGTGGTGGCGGCTGCCAGCTGGGCGTCCAGGGCCGCGCTGAGGGCCTCGGCGCTGGAGACAGGGCCGCCCAGGCGGTGGACGCCCGTGTCGCTGTGCAGCAGCAGGGTCGGGTACTGGCTGACTCCCAGGCGGCGCAGAGCGCGGAAGTCCTGTTCCGCCTCTGTTCGGGTGGCGGGGTGGGTGTAGTCCTCCGTGACCGCCTGGGCGTCGATCCCCTTGCCGGTGGCGATGTCGCGGTAGACGGCCACGTCACCCAGGTCGCGGCCGTGCAGGTACCACGCCTCCTGCATCGCTGCGGCGAACTCCAGGGCTCTTTCCGGGGCCTGCCGGCGCAACGCCACCAGCCCCGTGGCCGCGGCGGTGGAGTCCATCATCGTGGTGCCCTCGGCGAGCATCCGCTGGTAGGGGGCACCGAAGGTGACGCCGGTCAGACGCGCGATGCGCTCGTTGGCGGCCGGGATGTGCGGGTAAGCGCTGATGGGACCGGCCGCCGCGCCTGAGAACAGGCCACCGGAGAGCACCCGCAGACGGATCCGGTCAGCATTGGCGTCGACGAAACGGTGCAGCGCCGGGGCGAACCCGTAGCACCAACCGCAATAGGCGTCGAAGGCGTAGGTGAGCTCGACTGGGGTCATGGACGTCCTCTCCAATGGTTGATTCAGGCCACATGTCGCAGAACCAAGGCCACGTCCATGATGGGCCGTTCCCGTATCTGCCCTTTTAAACTAAGTTCGAGCTGGCGCATGTTCCAGGTACGGTGGTGACTCATGATGGTAAAAAAGGGACACTCTGAGGTTTTGGAGGTCCGGTATGAGCCCCCGGGAGGGGACGCGGGCGGGATCGAGGTGATGTCGTTCGGCCAGCTACATCGGCGGTTGCGGCGCCGTCCGGGCATGGAGATGGCCCAGCGGCTCGACTTCCACCAGTTGCTCACCGTGCAGCAGGGGATGGTGCGGCACATGGTGGACTTCACCGACTACATGGCGACCCCCGGGGCGTGGCTGTGGGTGCGTCCGGGGCAAGTCCAGCAGTTCCACGACCTCACGAGCGGATCGGGATGGCTGGTGCTCTTCCAGTCCGGTGTGCTGGATGCGGCCACCTCCGCCCAGACGGGGCTGGACGACCTGTTCGGCCGCGTTCACTGGGAGCTCGCCGGGGACGACGCGGCCGCCATGGAGGAGGCGCTCGGCCACCTGGTCCACGAGTACGAGAGCACCGCTTCGCTTCCTGCGGCTCTGCGGGCCCGCATCCTCCAGCACCTGCTGGCCGTGGTGATGCTGCGGTTGACCTACCAGACCACGCAGGTAGGGAGCCCGACAGCTGACCACCCGGAGGCCTTCGTGCGGTTCCGATCCGCCGTGGAGGAGCGCTTCGCCCGTGCCCGCAACGTGAACGACTACGCGCGGGCGCTGGGTTACTCCCCCCGCACGCTCAGCCGCGCCACCACGGCTTCCGCCGGTGTGGGCGCCAAGGAGTTCATCGACCGCCGTGTCGTGCTGGAGGCCAAACGGCTCCTGGCCCACGAGGAGGACCCGATCGGTCGAGTCGCCGACCGGCTCGGTTTCGACGATGCCAGCAACTTCGTCAAGTACTTCACCCAGCGGACCGGTCTCACCCCCTCCGCGTTTCGCCACCGCTTCCGCGCGGGCTGACGCGCTGACGCGGCAGGAGCACATCTCACCTGGTGGGTCGGCGGAAAACACATGAGGGTGCAGACGCTACCGACGAAGGCCAGGAAGTGTTTTGTTCCGGGTCTGATGGAGGTCGTGGTGTGTGCCGGGACCGCCTCCCGGCATCCGGCTGGGTGTCGCAGACCCGCGCTCGCCGACTTCCTCATCCACCTGCACGCCAGCCCTGGTCATCGCGATCCCAGAAACGCGCTCTACCGGACACCCGCTCGCGTTTGCGTCAGCAGGGTGACCGGTGGAGGCAGGGGACTCGCCGCGGAGGGCGCCAGGCCCTCGAGCATGAGCGCCAGGTAGCGGCGCCAGCCGTCGGTGTCGGGGTCCATGGTCCACAACGTGCTGACCAGCATCGCCATGATCCGGGGGAGATCCTCGGGGACGAGATCGGGGCGTAGGAGGCCGGCGTCCTGCGCGCGTCGGGCGAGCGCGGCCAGCGAGTTCTCGAACAGGAGGTTGGCCTCCGCGGCCAGTACGCCGGTGTTGTGGGCGGCGGCCAGGGTGTTCAGCTCGCGGGACGCCAGGCCCATCGCCGCCTCGATCAGGCTGACCAGGCCCCGCATCGGGTCCTCGTCTGCGAGCGCCCGTTCGATGGCGGGCGTGAGCTCCTCGGCGGCGCTCTGTTCGAGGGCCGCCCGGACCAGCTCCCCCTTGCTCGGGAAGTGGTTGAACAGTGTCCGGATACGCACGTCGGCGCGGCGAGCGACCTCTTCGAGCGGCGCATCCGGACCGAGGTCGGCGAAAACCGTCCGGGCGGTGCGCAGGATGCGCTCGGCGTTGCGCACAGCGTCCGCGCGCGGTTGGCGTCCGTTGTCAGTGGTCACCGCACCAGGGTAGCAACCTGCAGTCGAATGAAACTTATGCTAGCCTGCGGCCATACGAAGATCTTGCAGTTGAATGCAAGAACAAGCTCGTGGGGTGCGAAGATCCGATGAGGGCGGGCATCACGGCCGACAGATGTGTTGCGGCAGGCCAGGGCCTCGGCCGGACAACCGCCCCGAATCCTCCCCGGTCCGAATGAACCACGCTCGAGGAAAGGACCGGCAATGGAGACAGCGGTGATTACTGGCGGGGCGGGAGGCATGGGCCTCGCCACAGCGAAGATCATGGGCCGGGATCACCGGATCGTGCTCGCCGACGTGAGCCAGGAACGCGTCGACGCCGCCGTGAAGGAGCTGCTCGCACTCGGCCTCGACGCGTCCGGGGTTGTGTGCGACATCACCGACCGGGCCTCCGTCGACCGCCTGTTCGCCTCGGCGCGCTCCCACGGCCGTGTCCGGGCAGTCGTCCACGCCGCAGGGGTGAGTCCTCAGATGGGTTCGGCCGAGCTGATCCTGCGGATCAACGCCGTGGGCACCATCAACGTCACACGAGCCTTCCTGGGAACAGCCGGCGCCGGGGATGCCCTGGTGAACGTCGCGTCGATCGCGGGACACCTGCAGCCCGCCGTCCTGGAGCCGACCCGCACGTACCAGCTGGCGTTCGCCGACGTGGCCAAGTTCGAGCAGAGGTTCGTGCGCTTGGTGAACCTCCTGCCGAAGAAGGTCCGTCCCGGTTGCGCCTACAGCATGAGCAAGGCGTTCGTGATCTGGTACACCCGGAGGATCGCAGCGGCCCTAGGGCAGCGCGGGGCCCGCGCGGTGTCCGTCTCCCCGGGATCCTTCGACACCGCCATGGGACGCTTGGAAGAGAGGTCCGGCTCCGGTGAGATGCTCGAATTCGCTGCGCTCAAGCGGTTCGGCGCCCCCGAGGAGGTGGCGGAGGTGCTCGCCTTCTGTGCCGGTGACAAGCCCGGCTACCTGACCGGAACCGACATCCTCGTCGACGGGGGTACGAAGGCGGGTCTGAACATCAAAGGGATGATCGCCATAGCGCGCGGTCTATGACGTCCGCCAGCCCAGGGCCCAGCGGGCACGGTCCACGGACCTGACTCCGAAAAACGCGGGACACACCAGAACTGGGGGGTGTCACTGGCGCGCGTTTCGATGACTGACGTGCTCTTCGAGGGCTGCCAGTTCGATTACGCCAGCTGGGAGCAGGTCAAGGTCACCGGTGACGTGGCGTTCGTCGGCCAAGGCCGTTTAGTTAAGGAACACGCTGGGCTGTCAACTCCACCCCCGCCCACCGCAGAGCCAGCGTGTATCGGCCATGCGCGGTCCGTTGCAGGAACCCCTCCTGGACCCACACCCCCATCTGCGTGGCCAGACTCCGATAATGCGGATAATCCAACGCCCGAGCGACCTCGATCGGACTCCACCCCCGACTCAGGTCCGAGCCCAACGGGTGTGTCAAGTTAAGGGTGTAACTGTTGTTCCTGGTCAGCGGCGTGTCGCGGTCAACCGGCCATCAAAGGTCAGATCGAACGCGTTCAGCGCCTTCTTCCAGCGCGCGCTCCACTTGGCCCGCCCGGTCCCCTTGGGGTCCAGAGCCATCAACGCCATGTAGACGCACTTGAGCGCAGCCTGCTCGTTGGGGAAGTGCCCCCGAGCCTTGACCGCGCGGCGGATCCGGGCGTTGATCGACTCGATCGCGTTCGTGGTGCAGATGATCTTGCGGATCTCCACATCAAAGGCCAGGAACGGCACCATCTCCGCCCAGGCGTTCTCCCACAACCGCACGATCGCCGGGTACTTGTCCCCCCACTCCTCGCAGAACTCGGAGAACCGCTCCAGAGCGGCCTCCTCGGTGGCGGCGGTGTAGACGGGCTTGAGCGCCTTGGCGACCTTCTCCCAGTCAGCTCGGGAGGCGTAGCGGAAGCTGTTGCGCAAAAGGTGCACGATGCAGGTCTGCACCACCGTGCGCGGCCACACCGACTCCACCGCCTCGCTCATGCCCTTGATCCCGTCGGCCACGAGCATGAGCACGTCGGCCACACCACGGTTCTTGAGTTCGGTGAACACGTGCGCCCAGTACTTGGCGCCCTCGCTGCCGTCGCCGGCCCACAGACCGAGGATGTCGCGCTCACCCTCGGCCGTGACACCGAGCACGACGTAGATGGGCCGGTTGGCGACCTGGCCATCGCGGATCTTGACGTTGATGGCGTCCACGAACAGCACCGGGTAGACCTGGTCCAGGGGCCGGTTCTGCCACTCGGCCATGCGCTCCATGGCCGCCTCGGTGATGTTGGAGATGGTCTGCTTGGACACGTTGGCGTCGTAGACCTCGGCCAGGTGGGCGCAGATCTCGCCGTGAGTGAGCCCGCGGGCCGACAGTGAGAGCACGATGCCGTTGACCCCGTTCAACCGCCTCTGGCGCTTGCGGACGATCTGGGGCTCGAAGGAGCCGTCGCGGTCGCGGGGCACGTCGAGCTCGACGGGTCCGGCCTCGGTGGTCAGGGTCTTGGACCGGGTGCCGTTACGGGCGTTGCCGCTCGGCTCGGTGGAGCGTTCGTGCTTGGCGTAGCCCAGGTGGGTGTCCATCTCGGCGGCCAGGACGTTCTCCAGGGCGGTCTTGGTCAGGCGGGCCAGCAGCCCGTTCTCCCCGACCAGCTCGATGCCCTCGGCCTCGGCCTTGGTCTTCAGTTCCTGGACGAACTCTTCGTCCGACCTGCCAGTATCGGCCTTGACCTGCGTCTTGTCACTCATGGTGCACTCCTACCCCCTTGGAGTTACACCCCTACCTTGGCTCTGTCCCCATTTCGGTGGTGACGTTCAGTGAGCTCACTGCAGGAGGATGCGGTGGCGGAGCAACGGGAACCCGGCTCGCCCGTACATCTGGCGTTTGAGCAGCTTCGACCTGGTGTTCACACCCTCCGTGCCTCCGTTGTGGAAGGGCAGGGTCAGGGCCGCGTCGACCGCGGCCCGGTCCTGGTCCAGGCCGCGGGTGAAGGCGTGAAGGTGCGGCAGATCGTCCTCACCAACTCCGGCAATCCACCCGGTCAGGGCCTCGGCGTTGCCCGGGGCAGGTGCCAGGAGCTGGGCGAAGCCGCTGATGTGGTCGCCAAGCCGGGCCATCTCCGGGCAGGCCCCGGTCAGCTCGGCGAGAGTCTGGCTCTCCTCGGGTGTGAGCCGGTTGGGGTGGGCCAGGAGCAGCGCGCTGAAGGCCTTGGGTGAGATCGCTTCCCGGTCGCTGTCGAGTCGACCCTGGTTGATGTACTTGTAGAGCAGGTTGAGGCTGCCCTCATAGCCGAGTCGGCTGATCTCGCCGAAGAGCCGTTGCACGGGCACGGCCGGGTTCTCCTCCTTTCGTTTGCGTAGGTAGTCGCGGTAGGGGTCGACCAGGCCAGCGCGGTACTGCGGGGCTTGGCGCAGCCGGTCGGGCTCGCCGATGCGGGCGTAGCGCTTGATGGTGTTCAAGGACAGGTTGAGTCGGCGGGCGCACTCCATCAGCCCCACGCCCTGGTCGAGCAGGTCGTGGATGTGGTGCCAGCGCTCGAGGGTGGACTCCTGACGGTCCAGCTTCTGGAGGGGAGGTCCGGCCTTGGCCCAGCAGGTGCTGTGGGAGGCGACGTCTTTGCGCACCGCCTCGGACAGGTTGTGCCACAGGTGCCAGCGGTCGGCGACCTGCACAGCGTCGGGCAATGCTCGGCGGACGGCCTCGGCGTAGGCGGCGAACCCGTCGCGCACCACGACCTCGATCCCAGGACGGTCGCGCAGCCAAGTTTCCAAGGTGTCGGCGGTGCGGTCGGGCAGGACCTCGATACGGGCGTTGGTGGTCGTGTCAGTGAGCACGGTGGCATACCGGCGGCCTTTGCGTAGCGCGAAGTCGTCCACCCCCAGTACACGGGGCACCGGATGCCTGGGAAGGGGCAGGCGCATCAGGGTCCGTAGCGCGGTGTTCTTCGAGACCGGTGCGGCCAGGGCCTTGAGCAGCCGGGCGCCGGCCCGGCCTGCCAGCTCCCGCGCTACCGCGCCGATCTGGGTGGCCAGACGGGGCGTGCGCCGCTGGTAGCGGACCAGGACGCCGGGGAGCTGTTCCCGAAACGTTTGGCGGGGGCAACCGCGGGTTGAGCACACCAAACGTCGTATGCGCACCGTGACGTGCACGTTCTTGCCGTCGACGGGGGTGTCGGTGAGGGTGCGCTGGTGGTAGGCGTGCACCTTGACGGAGGGGGTGCCGCAGACCGGGCAAGGAGACGGCTGGTCGGGGGTGCGGGTCCGCAGCCCGATGGTGGGTCCGTCGTCGATGGCCTCGATGATCAGGGGCAGCAGGCCGGAGAAGACGATCTTCAGGAGTTCTTTAACGTCACACGCCACCGAGCGTGACAGGTTGATGCCCTACGTCACCACCGGAATGGGGACAGAGCCCCTACCTTTACACTCCCAGCCCAACAGGCGCATCGTGCGCTCCTTGGACCCACCGGGCCGGATCCCGGGCACCATCTTGGCCGCGGGCTGTTGGGGCCCCGCCACGGCCTCGGGCGCAGGGGCCAAGATCTCCAACTCCAGATCCTGCACCCGATCGGTGGTCAGGGGCCGCTCGGGGTCGGCTTCGCGGTAACGCCGGTGGGAACACTTGAGCTTGCGTGCGCTGATCCGAGCACGGCGGGCCGGGAGCAGGTTCTCCCGTACCGCTTGGACTATGCCCCCGCCTCGGCCGGGGGCGTCTTGGTCGGGCAGCACCTGCTGGGCGGTGATGACCTGGCAACGGGCGGTGTTCAGGGCGGTGGTGAAGGCGGCCCGATCGGCGTGGGTGCCTGGCCGGGACTCCACCGCCTCGACCATGGGCATGCGCAGCGCCTGGTAGAGCACCAGCAGGGCCCACACCTCCTGCTCCAGGCCGGCCGGGTCCTGGGAGCGCAGCACACGACGGTGCAGCAGGGTGTGTCGTAGGGAGTAGAAGGCCGATTCCACCTCCCAGCGTTCGTGGTACAGGGCCAGCAGTTGCCGGGCGGGGTCGGTGCGGTGGTCCAGCAGGGTGGTGGCCAGCCGGTACACGCCCCTGACCTGTGTCCCGTCCTGGGTGGTGGCGGTGATGCGGGCTTGGACGATGCGGAGTTTGAGCCCGTCCAGGTGAGTCAGGTAAGAGCCGTCCGGGAGCAGGGTTTCCACCCGGGGGCGGCGGTGTTCTCGCAGGCGGATCAGGAGTTGGGCTCCGGTGTCGGCGACCTCGCCCAGGAAGGTGTTGCCTTGGTAGGCCTGGTCGGCCAGGACCAGCATCTGGGGGGTGAGCCGGTCGAGCAGGGTGCGGGCCTGGTCGGGTTCGCCGCTGGGGGCGCGGGTCAGGGTGGCGCCCAGCAGGGAGCGGGTACCGGTCTCGCACAGGGCGGTGATCTGCAGGCGGGGGTAGCCTTCCGTGCCTTGCTGGTAGCAGATCTTGCGGAGCCAGGTGAGGTTGCGTGCGCTGTCGGGGGCTTTGATCGAGTGGCAGGCGTCGAAGGCCACGGTGCGCCAGTGCCGGTAGCGGGTTCCGGGGGTGGTGGGTTGGGCCAAGGGAGCCGCCAGGGTCTGGAAGAGGGTTTTGAACGGGGTGGGGCCCAGGCGTCGGCGCAGGTGCACGAGCGCGGCCTGGCTGGGGCGGGGCAGGGGCAGGCTTTGCAGGCCCGCTACGAGGGTGTCCCAGACGCGGGCGTATCCCAGGTGGGGGAACAGGTTCAGGGCCAGCACGAAGTAGACCCCGACCCGTGAGGGCAGAGCGCGCAGTCGTTGTTGCTGGGTGCGGGTGTGTTCCAGGACGGCGTCGATGAGGTCGAAGGGCAGGTAGCGGGTGAGTTCGCCTAGGTGGCCGGGGGCGTAGATACCGGCGGCCACGGTGATGGTGTGGGTGTGGGTGTGGGTGTGGGAGGTGGTGGCATACTGGTCGGGCAACGGGGCCTCCGGGGCAGGTGGATCTTGGTCGATTTCCTGCTTTTATCGGAGGTCCCGTTCTTTGTGTTGGGTGGGGTGGTGCTACGGGCTTGACAGCTGGCTTGGAGCGCTAACTAAACGGCCTTGGTTCGTCGGCTGCTCCTTCAAGGAAGCCGAGATCATCGGAAGCGACTTGCGCGGTGCGGTCTTCGACGACTGCGCCTTCGCCGCGGACATCAAGAACACCAAGATGTCCGGCGCCGACCTGCGCGGCAGTGACCTGTCGAACCTGTCCGGGCTGGCCTCGCTCCACGGAGCAAAGGTGACCGAGATCCAACTCCGACAGCTCAGCGAGGTCATGATCCGCGATTTGGACCTCACGATCGCGGAAATCCCGCTGTAGGCGCGACAGCACCAGCCAGAAAAGAGGGGCTTCACCCAAAGAAACCGGGCGAGGCCCCTCGGTTTTTTCACCCAGCGGGCATTCCCTGACTGGCCTTACGGGTGTGCCTTTGCCCAGATCCGTGACTTTTCTGCGGAACGGACTTGAAGAACCTCGCTCACCCAAGCGAACATCGACCAGCCCTGCGGGAACAGCGCATTCCTTGCGGGCTTTAGGGGATTTTGTGCCTTTTGTGTGGTGTGGGTGAGAAGCGCAGCTCCGGGTGGCGTACGACCCCGGGGCCATTGACACCCGCCCAGGCCACACCTTGATGGAGAACGACGAAGTGGAGGCGCCCCGACACGGTGCTGCGAACACCGCGCCGGGGCTTAATCCCCACCTGGAATCAGCAGGAGGAGATCGTGGAAAAGCATAGCGGGCGGCATCGCAAACGCCGACAGGGCTGGGGAGAGCATCTGCGTTGGGCCCTCGGGGCGGTGCTCGCCGCCGTGTTCTGCAGCCCCACCGGGCAGAGCGCTCGACTGGTAGCCGAGGCGCGTCAACCACTGCCGGCGCGGCTTCCAAGTGGAGGCCGTGATCCTGACTGGGGGCGGCCCGCGGGCCAGGTGCGGGTGCAGGTTCCTCGCCCCCGCACCGAGGCAGCGCACGGGGACACGCACGCAGCCGGGCCGCCTCCCCGGCGGGCGTTGTACACGGGGCGGCGTGGGTGGTGTGAGAACGATGACGGAGTCCACGGGGTACGCCTGTACCTGGCCGTGCACGAGAAGAACCAGCACGCCCGGCGTCGCGCGAAGGCGGTGCCATCCGCACCTCGCCAAGAGGACTCAGATCCCGAGCCCATGGGAGCGGGCGGCGGTGAGGCGCCCTTGGACATGAGCGACCTGGCCGCAGTGGTGCGTCAGTGGCAGGCGCTGCGGCAACCCGTGGCCTGACCTCTTACAGAAGAATCCAGGGCCGTTCCCTTCCAGGGGGCGGCCCTGTTTCGATGTCCTGAACCGCCAGTTCCGGCGAGGACGGGGTGTGGGGTCTGCCGGTGGCGTTGCCCGAGGCGGTTGCGGTCTAAATGGGACCTGGCTTTTTCATCATTATTTGTATTTGATTCTCTGGAAATCCTTATATGATTAAAGATGTGTTCTCGGGAGTGAGGAATTGTGGGGTGAAGTGGGCGCGAGTCCTGGGGTGTTTTAGGGGTGGTGCGTGTGTGTGGAGGCGTGCTGGTCGGCCCCGGTCTGGTGTGGCGGATCGAGTGATGGATAAAGGAATGCTTGGCGAATCGGAGGAAGCCATTCCTGTGCATCCCCCTTCTCCTGGGGGTGGGGAGGGGGTGAAAACAGGGGGTTCCAGTGACTATGCCGATCGCCCTTCCTGTGACTATGCCGCTTGGCCTGCCAGTGACTATGCCACTGGCCCTGCCGATCCCCCTGGTGGCACGATCAGGCTAGAAACTGGCATCCTCGCAGGTCAGAGCGTGTTTGAGCTTGACTCACGAATCCAGACTTATACCCAGTGGGTAGTCATCTTCACGTAGGGGGCGGCGGTCCCGGCCTGCTGGCGGGTCGGCCGACCGGCTGACCCGCCATCCCCTTCCTTCGATCTAACCTGCCCGCCGTCCCCACCCCTTGCCTTTCCTCATCACTTATAAAAGCTTTATTAACTAACTTTCTCAATGCGATTAATCCGGGATCTCGTGGCCGTTCGATATTTATGGGTTCATCAGCGGTGTGATCGTGCGGGTGCGCGCCGAGCATGCCCCGCTGCAGCCGAGTGGTCTGGTGTTCTGTCTCAAGGTGCGTGGGCAGCGGTGGCGGAGGTGGGCCACGGCTGATGGGCTGGAGGCGGATCCGATGTGCGGCGGGGCGCTCTGGTCGGGAAGGGCGTGGTCGTGGCAGGGGAGGTGTTCGAGCTTGCTGGGATCTTCGCTGTTCGAGGTGTCGACGTCCTGGGGGCTCCTGCCGGGTGCGGGAGCAGAGCTGAAGGAGGTGGGTGAGGGCGAGGGGTGAGCGCGTGGTGTGGGTGGCGCTTCGTGTTCGGGTTCGTGGTCGCCGGGTTTGGGGGTGGTGGGGGTGCCGTGGCCGGGCGGTTTCCGTCCTGTTTGGATCGTGGGGCGGTGTGGGGCCACCAGTGCCCCGCTGTCGCCCCGAACACCACGGCCCCGCCAACCGGGCGAACCGTGGGGACAGCGCCCCCACGGGGCCAGTGGTGGCCACGGCCAGCGAAAAGGGCATAACGCCCGTATCGTCCGGTAGGGGGTCTTGGTCAAGGCGCTTGAGTGTCAGGGCGAGTTCGAGTGGTGGGTGTTGGGGCCTCGTGCTGTGTGGGGTTGCCTTGAGGGTGTTGGCCGCGGGTTCGGCTGGGCAGGTGGCCTTGGGTGGGTGGGGGCGCTCCATCACGTACTGCACACAGCACACCTGTCAGGGCGTGTTCCCGCGTGCGGCGACGACGGAGGCAAGGGCGACCGCCGCGCTGCGGCGCCTCCGGCTGAGGTGAGCAACCTGGCCCCGGTGCGGTAGCCGGTTCAGGGGAGCACACCAGGAGCCCCACAGGGCCGCTGACCCTAGCTGAGGACGGAGGTCCACCGGGCCTGGCCTGGGGTTTCCTCGCGCCCGGGGCGCGAGGACCATCGGATCAAAGGTCCGCTGGTGCGTCGGTGTTCCCTTCGCCCCGTTTTCCGAGTTCTTTCCTGTTTATAAATATTCGCCAGAGCGCTAGCCGATCTTCGGATTTGGATGGTACTAGAATTTTTGCCAGGCCGCAAATAATCGCACCAAGGGAAAGTAGGGATGCAAGTATAAATGTGGCCCACCAGGGAATATCGAGTGCGGAGAGGTCAAGCATTGTTTCCCCGCCTTCGATTCCTGGCGTGAGAGTAGAAATTGTGAACCGAGGGGTTCATGATTTCCAGTTTCGCGGATCCTAGTTTGACAATCTGACTATTTTTGGTTGGGTTCGATGAGGCCCCCTTGATTCCCGCGATAGGGTGTGTGAGGGCTGCTGTTAGAGCTTCAGGGTGGGGTCCCTGGTTGTATTCTATAGTCCAGTGATTATCTTCTCCCCAGAGGCGACGATTAACCAGGTCTGGGCGAGACCACCTGGTCCTTTCTTTTGCGCCTGGCTTCCGTGGAGGGCTGTCCCACTCAATCTTCCATTTTTTGTCTGGGTCTTTGAGGGAGTACCGGTTGGTGAGTCCGGCTAGTAGGATCCTTGCGTCGGAGCTCATGCTTGGTATCGCTGATATTTCCTCCTTCTCTATTTCTGTAAGCGAATCACCCTGGGACAGGTACCCCTCCCACCAGGAGGCATCCCTATGAAGCGATCCGGGTGCCTCTTTAGGGCTCCAATGGCTCAGACCAGTTATGGCAAACCTAGCGCCACTAGGCTCATGGAGCATCAGCACAGTTTCTCGAGACTGGCTTGATGTTCCGATGAGTCGCAAGCCTGGGAGGCGACTTCCAGAATCTCCAAGTTCTCTTCTGGAGAGAAGTGTACGAGTGGCGTTGTAGGGGGCTCGGTGAGCAATAAATATGAAGAGCCCCCACCTCGGGGAAACGACTGGATCGTAAACGTGAGTTCGCCCGATATTCCACGCTGCTGGGGGCTTTCCTGGATCTCCGGTGTTGAACAGGCCCAGTGCGAGATGTGCACGAAAAGAGAGCTGTTCGGGAGAGCATTCATCCAAGCCGATAGAGCCTTTTCGGCCTACGCCAGCAAGTGCAGACTGGAAAGATTCCCCAGTGAATTTTTTGCGTAGACGGGCAGATTCGTCGTGCTTTGAAGTGCGTTTCCTGGACATGAGTTAAGGCAACCAATGCTCGGTACTGCCCGGTCAGCACCTGAGGATTTTGCGCCCATGCAGGAACGGCGTGTAAAATTTATGCAGAGAGGTTGCGCTTCGCACCCACAGGCCTGGGCTGCCGAAATCCGGGATGGCGTGCCCATCTGGCCTTCGTTCCTCTGCGGAACGTTTCACGCTTTAGTGAAGGTGATGCTAGCACAGATGCATGGTGGAAGGCATCTGGTGTTTCTTGTCCTTCTGAGCGAACTAAGGTTCGTGCACGGTCCGGATCATTGCACTCGGCAGGGCTGGCTGTGTCGCAACTGGTGTAGGTACTCCAGCTCGCCGCTGTGGCCTGTCTGCGCCATTTGTATGCGTATGCGCACTGCCGAGCTGGAGGTCAAAGCGATGGTGTCTGCTTGGAGCGCCGAGGGCTGGCGGGGCCAAAGTCACCAGGCCGCACTCATCCCCTGGGGTGCCAAAGGGTGGGCACGGAGCGCCCCATGGTCTGGGGGGCGGCGCCAGGGGATGGCAAAGTACTCCGGGAGGTCGACCCCCACCTGCACTCACCTTGTACTGGGGAGCACACCAGGAGCACACAAGCCCCGAAAACACCGCGAGGACCTCTCCCGAGATCCTCGCGCACCCCCTCTGACCTGGGGTTTTGTGGCGCACCCGGCAGGATTCGAACCTGCGACCGTCGGATTAGAAGTCCGATGCTTTCGTGCCCGTACGTGCCACGGAATGCCGTTTCGTCCCAATCCATCCGAACACTACTGTCGTTTCGTGTCAAGGGATGCCACCCTCTGACGCCCCGGTCCAAAACTGCGGAGCACAAACGGAGCACACATCACTGGCGGTTGGCATCCGATGGGGTCTCGCAAGGTCCTTGCATATCCGGAGCCACCTTGGTCTGCTGGTGAGACAGCCAGGTCCACCCATGCTCGTCGGAGGCTGATGCAGTGTCGTCCACACCGCTGTTCTCCACCTACCGGCAAAGTGAGAACCGGGTCACCTCGTCGATGCTGGCGGTCTTCGAACGGATCGGCCTGTCCCTGGTTGAGGAGATCCTGGCCAAGGCCTCGGGCGAGGCCACCCTGGAGACGGTCACCTTCACCAACCAGCCCAAGGCCGGCAAGGGATCGGTCCCCGACGCACGGATTTCTGCGGACTTCACCTATCTGCTCGAGGTCAAGACCGTCCGCGGCACGGTTGATGCGCGGCAGCTCCGTGGCCACGTGGAGAACCTGGAAGAAGGGCCGGGCCGGTACCTGTTCGTGCTCACCCCTGACCCTGAACGGCCCGCCGCCGTGGAGGTTGTGCGGGACCGGCGCGTGGTGTGGTTCAACTTCGCCGCCCTGGACGACGCCATCACCGCCGTAGTGGACGATGCCTTCCTCGCCCCCGCCGAACGCGACCGTTTCCTGCTGCGCGAGCTGCAGGCGCTGTTCGACAACGACGGCCTGCTCACCTGCGATGAGGTGGTGGTCGTGGCCGCTAGCCAGGCCTACCCCGAGTACCTGGAATCTGCGGCCTACATCTGCCAGCCCGGCCGGGCCTTCCGTGAAGGGCTGACCCACATGGGCTTCTACGCCCAGCAGGCCATCCAACCCCACCTGGCCCGCATCCTCACCCGCCAGGACCACGTGCCCTTCACCCCTGAGGAAGCACAGCAGCGGGAGGACAGCGGCGGGCGGGACGCCCGAATCGCAGACCTGATCCGCTCCTTGCTGGAGAGCGGGGTCCGGGAGGAGGGCCAGGAGTACATGGTGTTCTTGCTCTCCGGACCGGAGGATCCCGAGACCGTGGTGTTGGAGGTGCCGTTGGTCAACGACACGGTGGCTGCCTCCGGGCGCTCGTGGGCGTGGACGATGGGCCAGAGGTATGTGTCCCTGGCTGCTCTGCGCAGATCCGGAGTCCGAACGACCAGCGATCTGGATGTCTCCTGAGTTTTCCGCATCGGCCAGGAGAGTTGGTGTGGTGCCGTGCGACGCGCGGGCTGACGGTGACCTCCTGCCTTCACGCGGGCAGTAGGGCCTGCCCCGCCAGAGGGGAATCCGCCTAGGACTGATGCAGGGGCTTATCTGCGTTGCCGGTGCTGGGCTCGGCGCAGGCGAGCGCGCACATGCTCGGATACATCGATGACCAGAACTTCGATTCTCAGGTCATGCAGAGCGGCTTCGGCCCATTATGGAGCTTTGCCGAACTGGTGTGGGAGATCGGGTCTGATTCCGGGCGAGTCACAGCAGTCGGCATTAGAGCATAGCGGCGGCTGTGTGGTCGAGGTGTACTCGTACTTGGATGTCTTGGGCGACTTCCGGTGGAGCGTCGAACACATGAGTTATCGCGTCACGCGCACGTGACACGACGTTCGAGAGAGAGTCGGCAGTGCTCATCGTGACGGGGAGCCTGCGGACCGTGGCGATCCATGTTTCGCCGTCAAAGATCACGTCTATGTCGAAGCCAACTGTCTTGAGTACACTCCAATCGGATGCAGCCACGAGGTCATGGAGATTGCGTGGATGATCCGTATGACGCTCCTCGTTAACATCCAGCCACGCGCGTAGCTCGTTGATGGTTGAGAACCGTTCCGTAGAGTCTGCTTCCCAGTCGAACAGCGCATAGTCCCGATCGCCATCAAAAGAGATGTTGAACAGCGAGGCCCTGAGCGCGCCGAAGGACCACATCATCTCCATCCCTGTGTCTGAGTTTGTGATCTCGCAGTACCATCCTGGGCGGCCGTACAGGAGATCGCCGAGCTCTTTCCACCAGTGCTCGGCGTCTTCACCGTAGATCATCTCGGCGGCGTTCAGATAGGTGGGTTCGCCAACGTTCAGCTCGACATTGACCAACCATGAGGGATCAGGTTGCTTTGCGATCATGGACGACTCCGTTCAGATGCGAGGTTTCGTGTTTTTGATCATCCCACGGCGTCGTCCTGCCGGGGGATGGATTGTCGGCGAGTCGTGGTTTCGCTTGTTCGATATTGTAGACAGATGATTGGGCTGCCTTCTGTCACTCACTGACCGGGACTCCGCTGAGCTCGGAGCGGCAGGTACCAATCGGAGCAGTGGCCTGTTACTCCTCGCACAGGACGTGACTGACTGGTCTTCGTGGCTGGCGCCTCGGGATTCTGACAGACCCTGCAGGCACGGGTAGGGACGAGGCAGGGGTGGAAGACTCCGACCCACCTCGTTCTCACCATGGATCCACCAGCAGGACAGCTCCGCGTGACCTCGATCTTCTAAAGCTGTGGCCTGGAATTTTGTGGCACACCCGGCAGGATTCGAACCTGCGACCGTTGGATTAGCAGTCATTTGCTTGGCGTGGTCTTATTCGGCGCCTTCGTAAGTTGGTCCAGTGCGTTCACGATCGATACCAGGCATCCCAGGTCTTGACGTACCTCTTGGACTGAGATGGTCGCCCTTCCGTGGCCTACACGATCACCTTGGTGGGCGATGCGATTGCGCCGTTCTGTGATCTCCTCCAAGCTCTGATGTGTGGAAGTTTTAGCGAGGCCTCGTTTCCCATCGACTTTCGCCAGTAGACCCTTTTCCCCTACGAGGGCGAACAACGCACCCACCTGGGACGGGGCGGTACTGGCTTTCTCTCGCACCTCAAGCTCGATGAGTTGTCTGAGCCCCCACTGCGTTCTCTCGTATTGCTCATCGATGCGGAGGTAGTCCGCCACCGTCATCGACAGTTCCAGGAGCCTTGGGGGTGGCGGTTTGAGCTTCAGGGCGCCGGAAAGACGCTCCATAACTCGGTCGGCGCAGAAGGTTTCCACTGCCGCGCAGGCTGCGACGATGGCCTGCCGTAGAAGCGGTCGGAGGTTCCTCTCATCAAGGCGTTCTCGCCAGTGGGCGTAACCAGGCTTGAAGACGATGAAGGCGCTGTCGCTCTCAAGGCATTCGAGCTCGTCCCACTCCTTCTGGGAGTACCGCAACGCCTCGCCGACCCTCTTACGCTTCTCAGTCCTCATCCTTC
This sequence comes from Nocardiopsis exhalans, assembly GCF_024134545.1. GTDB lineage: Bacteria > Actinomycetota > Actinomycetes > Streptosporangiales > Streptosporangiaceae > Nocardiopsis > Nocardiopsis exhalans. Next base: position 5,957,578 of record NZ_CP099837.1, on the reverse strand, counting down.
TGCGGCGCTGGTTAGTCAGCATCTCTGCGAGCTCCACCAGGATCTTCGCGTCGTCCATGTTGAGGTCGAATGCCTCGCGGGCTGTCGGTTTCTTAGTTCCTCCCATGAGTGCTTCATGCCCTGTTTGGGCCAGGTTTGACCGTAAAGATCAAGCTGGAAGGAGCATGCAACCTGCTTTGCGGGGCTCACGATATAGGCAGCCCGACCCACCTAGGTTCGTGTCTTGTACTGGGGTTGTTGGAGACTGCGGCACGTACCGGGATTGCCTCCCGCCACCCACGAGACCCGGATGCCGTTGGAGCCGTTGCCCAGTCGGCGTGGTGCATCGTTGCCGACCGCACAGGAGATGAGCGGCCGGAGCACGATTGCCTTGGGCACCGCGGCCCAGACGAGGCTGCGCGCGTTGTCGTTCTCGGCCTCCAAGCGCCGGATCCTTCGTGAGCTGAACCGTGAGGGCTTGGTGGACCATGGCGGTTCGACCCTGCCGCAACGTTCGTCTGTCATTGGGCTCGCCCATACTTGGAGGGTGCGCGGCGATCATCAACGGTGGCTGCCCTTTCGGGAGGCGGAGACCGGGGGTTCCAAAGCGAAAGCGTGCTCCTGGACGACGAGGATCGGAGCGGATTGGCTGACGAGCGAAGAGCGGTACCCGACCGAGACGCGTACCTGCTGGCGCAGGTGCGCGAGTCCTTCGGGCGGGTGGTGTATAGCCACAAGACCCATGAGAAGCAGGCGGACATCTGCTTCAACAAGCACCGGTGGCAGCAGGGCGTGCTCATCGCCCTCACGGCGATCAGTTCCGGCACCTTCCTGGCCGCCGTCGTCGGCCTGTTGGGCAACCCGGTCCTGACCACTCTCGCGACATCGTCCATCGCGTTGCTCGTGACCTGGATGAGCCTCGGCGCGAAGACCTTCAAATTCGAAGAGGAGTCTAACGCCCACCGCGACATAGCCTCGCGGCTGTGGGACGTCCGCGAGTCCTACATTTCGCTCATCGCTGACCTGATGTCCAATGCCGTCTGTGACGCGGAGGCCAGGGAGCGCCGTAACGAACTCCAGCAGGCCACGCGCGACGCGTACGCCAACGCGCCCAGGACCAGTACCAAGGCCTTCGCGCGCGCCCAGGACGGACTGAAAAACAACGAAGAGATGACGTTCACGACCCGCGAGATCGATCTCTTGCTTCCCGATACGCTCCGACTCGATGAGGGTGAGGGCCGGTCATGAAGACGTCCGAGATCTTCGACGCCCTGCTCGAGGCCCTCAAAGTGGGCGAGACAGCGACCGTGATCGCATCCCGCCGGGATGAGATCACCAAGGCGCTCAACAAGGACTTCCGTTCCAAGGAAGGCTGCACCGACTACAAGCTCATGGTCGGCTCGTTCGGTCGGCACACGGCCATCAAGGGCGTGTCTGACCTCGACATGATCTTCATTCTCCCGCCAGGGGTCCGCTCGAACTACAGCAGCGACACCGGTCCACGCCGGATACTCGAGCGCGTCCGGGACGACCTCAAAGCGCGCTACACGGACACCGAGATCCGCGTCGATCAGTGCGTCGTGCGGGTGCAGTTCAAGAGCAACGCCTTCAAGTTCGAGGTTCAGCCAGCGTTCAAGAACTCGGATGGCAGCTTCGACTATCCGGACACGGTCGCCGAGGACTGGAAGGTCACCAAGCCGCGCAAGGAGATTGCCACGACCAAGGAGTGCAACGATCGCACGTCGACGAACATGCGTCACTTGGCGCGGATGGCACGGGCATGGAAGAACGCGAACGGTGTGAACATGGGCGGTCTGCTCATCGACACCCTGGTGCACAATTTCTTCGCGCAGACCGATGACTACGACTTGGCGGGGACGGGCTCGTTCGACCTCATGGTCCGCGACTTCTTCGCGTTCCTCAAGGACGAGCCGGAGCAGGACCGCTACCTGGCGTTGGGCAGCAGGCAGTGGGTGAAGGTGAAAGCGAAGTTCCAACCGAAGGCCAAGAAGGCGTACGGCCGCTGCCTTGATGCGATCGAGAACGAAGGGAAGGCGGCGGCGAACAAGAAGTGGCGCGAGATCTTCGGGACGTCCGTGCTTCTGGCCGTCAGCGAGGGAGCCAAGTCGTACCGGGACACCGAGGAGTTCATCGAGGACTGGTACCCCATCGACATCTCGGGGACGGTCCTGATCGACTGCGATGTCACGCAGAACGGCTGGCGACCGACTCAGCTGAGGGAGATGCTGCGCACGGGAGTGCTGCTCAAGGCCAACAAGGGCCTGAAGTTCTCGGTCACCAGTTGCACCATCGCGCAGCCGTACGAGCTGAAGTGGAAGGTGCTCAATCGAGGGCCTGAGGCTGAGCGTCGGAACATGGTCCGTGGTCAGATCGTCGGGTCGAGCAAGCCGGGCGTTTGCCTCGAACACTCCGACTTCAAGGGTGAGCATGTCGTTGAGTGCTACGTCGTCAAGGATGGTGTCGTCGTCGCTCGCGACCGCATCGACGTCCCGATTAGTAACACCAGCGTTAAGCCGACGAATGTTTCGTAGGTGCCCAATCCTGGTGCCCGACGAGGCCTTCGCGACCCTGCGGAGGCCTCGTTCTCAGAACACGGTTTTTGGCAGGCGGAATCGCAAGCGACTCCGCGAAGTGTCCTCAACCCTTGCTCAGGAACACTGACTTGAACAGGTCGGCAGCGTCGCCGATTTCCCTGGTAGGCACTCGGAGTTCGCCACAGGTCACGGCGTCGTTGTCGTCCTCGGTGAGGGCCCAGGAGACCTCTACCGAACTGGCGTGAGGATCCCTCGAGAGGATCACGTAGTCGTCCTGGTCGCTCGTCCACGGCACGTTCGGGCGGAACGACTCCGGCGTGAGGACGACTTCGGCGTTCTCGCCGCGATTGCTCCAGGCCACGGGGTAGCCGCGCGAGGCGGGCCGGAGCACGGAGTAGTTGACATTGGGCTGGAAAGGATCCTGCGTTCGCAACACGGGTTCGACGGCCTCCTTAAAGTCGGCATCGTCCGGGTCTAGGTAATCGAGCAACTCACAGCCGTGGAAAGTCAAGACCATCTGTGGCTTTGCGACGAACCGGCCGTGGCTGACCACACGGATGCCCGCGCCCGGCAGCCCGACGCCCAGGAAGTGCTCGCGACCCTTCACGATGTGCTCCGCCTTCCTGCTTCGCCAAGCAACCAGGGCTTTCTCCCGTTCCTGGGCCGACAGCGGACCTGAGCTGGCGAAGACGCTCGACGCTGGCCAGAACGAGATTGAGCTGATGCGGTCCTTCGTTGGCTGTGACTGCTTGCTGAACTGCTCCTCCTGGTAGTCAAGCAGCCTCTCCAAGAGCTCTTCCACCTGGTCGACCCTGCAGATCGGGCCGAGTATCTCCACTTCGAGCTTGATCGGCGGCTTCCCAAGACTGCGGGCGCGTTCGACGAGGGCGAGTACCTCTCCGGAGCGGGCGGGCCGCGTGTTGCTGGTCCCTCGCACATAGATCGCGCCGTCCTCGAGGTTGTCGCGTCGGTCATCACCCTGGAAGCTCTTGTGGCAGGGGAAGATTGACTGGCCGTCTTTCGGTGGCTGCGCGATGACGAACAAGACCTCGTGCGCGGAGTCGACGCCGAGTCGGCCGAACTCGAAGGCCGGGAACTGAGGCCCGAGGTAGGGACGGAGGCGGTCCTCGAGCTCATGGGCCTCAGTCCCGCGTGGCACGCCCACAGCGCCGTTCTTCTGCGCGCCGATCACCAGCACCGCGTAGCCGTGGAAGTGTTGGGTTGCTTCGCTTGGACGCCGGTTGGCCGAGCCGAGGAGGAACTTCGCGATTTTGGCCACGGAGGCCTTGTTGTTCATGTCGAGCGTGCTCTTGACCTCGAGGTAGGTCGTCTCGGCTTCGTCCCCGACGGCGATCACGTGGTCAAGGATGCTCCGCAGGGCCCGCTCACCGAGAGGGACGACGTCGGTGTCCAGCGCTTGGCCGAGCGATCTTGCTTGATCATCAGGCATGAATGATTCTCCCAGTTGTCGCCACTTGCCAGAGCGAGAATCCGAGCCGAATACCTAGACCCTGACCAAGGTCGGTGTTGGCCGGCCGAACTCCCAGATCTGCCAACCGACCTTCTTCCCGAGCTCGCCGAAGCATCCTTGGACTCCGAGCCTGTGGAGGCAGAACCACCATGCGTCCAGCTCACCCGCGATGGAGTCGCGGAGCCTCTTTACATAGGCCTCGAACGCGGCGTTGTCACTGTACGGGACCTCGCGGAACTCGGGTTGAGACTCCCGGACGTGCATTTCTACTCGATCCCAGTACTCGGAGGGCTTATCGTGTTCGCCGGGCTTGTCGGTCGCGAGGATGTCCAAGTGGTGGAAACGCCCTGACTTCCCGTACCGGGCGAAGGCAGCGAAGACGAGGGGGAGGAGCGTGCTCTCCTTGACATGTCCTGCGAGGCGAGCCGAGTACCCGGGGGCAGCCGTGTCCTCCACACCCTCGTCGATCGCCGTCAGGACGCGAGAGTTCAGCTCCTCAATGTCATGGCCCCAATTCTTGAGAACCTTCCTTGTGGGCCAAGCGCCTGTATTCTCCACTTCCGCGCACCCGAGCATGACCTTCATCGCCTTCTCAACGCCGATGCTGCCGAGTGTGAAGACTGCATCTCCATCGAGGTCCACGTTGCGCATGTCCTGGATCGCCTGAATTGAGTTGCGCATCAAGTTGCATACGGAGGATGACTCCTCAATCAGGGCGAACCCCTGGCGTCTGGAGAGGGCAGGGTGCAGTCCTGGCCGGTGTCCTGCAGGAGTCGAGGTCATGCCCCACCTGTCCTTCCGAGAGTTCGCCTGCCCCGTTCAGGACGGTCCAGGAAACTGAGAAACTCAAGGATAGGAACCAGCGCGGAGTTGGTGATCCCGTGGCTGCGGACCTGGAGGGATCGAGTGGCACCTCACCTCGCCCGGATGCTCTCACACTGTGGTGGCTAGCAGTCGGCTTCCCCTCAGCCGAGGCGAAGGCCCACACGCGCTGCACCAATATCAGAGTCGCCGTAAACCCTGCGCCCTGCGTGAAAGCGCCCTTATACGGCAAGATTGAGCTGGCGAACGGGACGAGAGCTAGAGGTGCTTCTGTGGATGACTTGCTGGACAACGCGAACGCGATGGACATCCACTGGGAAGCACCCTCGGATGCCCCGAAAACTCTGCACGTCGACACCGTGCTGGTCGGAGACCAGCCTGACGCGCTCGAGGTCGTCCTCGCCCACGCCCAGGCCAAGCCCAAGGCCGAAGACATACGGCGACTGTGGAAAGCCCGCTGGGCCATGCGTGCAGCCCCCGTGGCCCTGGTAGTTCAGTACGAATCCGCCCACGGCAACCGGGCCGCGGTCTGCGGTCTACGCGAGGACGCCGACGTCGTATTCGACTTCGATATCGGGCAGGTAGAACGGGTGGGCATCGCCGCCTTCGACTCACCCACCGTCCCCGAGGGCGAGCGCTTCTTCCAGAAGCTGCTCTCGGACCCAGTAGAGAATCAGATCCCCGGGCTCACGAACACGGGCCTGTTCGCCTCTCACGAGCTACGCACAGGGGTACCTCAGCGCCCCGACTGGCAGGAGCAGAAGACCCTGGCCCAGTCCTTGGTGGCGCACCGTGGGACGGGGTTGCTCGACGCCCTCGGCTACGAGGCTTCCCCTTACCGATCCACGGGTTACCTTCTCAGCGCCAAGGACGGGCCGCGCCGTGCGGTCGCCGTCTTGGTCGAGGACAGCGAGCACTTCGACCGGCCCTCGTCACGCCTGAATGCCGAATCCCCGGTGCTCCACGGGCTGAGCATGGCCCAGCAGCAGGAACTTCCATGGCTGTTGCTTCTGCGTGGAACCCAGCTGCGGTTGTACTCGGCCAAACCCCAGGTAGGGGTGGGACGCAAAGGCCAGACCGAGACCTACGTCGAACTTGACCTCGCCCTACTGGACGAGGAATCCGCCACCTACCTCCCCCTCCTCTTTCACGCCGACGCCCTGTCACCCTCGGGCAGCGTCGATGACATCCTGCAGGCCTCCGCCAACCATGTGGCCGCTCTGGGAGCGCGGCTGCGCGAGCGCATCTACACCGAAGCCGTGCCCGCACTGGCCGTCGCTGTTGCCTCCCACATGGGCGCCGAAAGCGAGAATGAACTCGGGGAGGCCTACCACAGAACCCTGATCATCCTGTTCAGGCTCCTTTTCGTGGCCTACGCGGAGGACCGTGGTCTCCTGCCCTACCCGGGCAATCCCCGCTACACGCGCAAGGCATTGAAGACCCTGGCGCGGGAGTTCGTCGATTCCCCAGGTGAGGAGTTCGACGCTCACGCGACGGACCTGTGGAACGACCTGTTGGCGGTTTGGCGCGCCATCAACGACGGCAACGACGAGTGGGACGTGCCCGCCTACAACGGCGGCCTGTTCGCCGATGACGAGCATCATCCTTCCGGTCGCGAGATTAGTCAGATGCAGCTCACCAACGCCGAGATCGGCCCGGCACTGCGAGCGCTCCTGGTGGACACCTCCGACGACGGGGTATTCGGACCGGTTGATTTCCGTAGCCTGTCAGTGCGGGAGTTCGGCACGATCTACGAGGGCCTGCTGGAGTCCTCGCTGAGCATCGCCCCCACCGACCTGACCCTGTCCAAGGACAAGTCCTTCGTCCCGGCCAAGGCCGGCCAAAAGATCGAGGTCCCAGCCGGTCGCGTCTACTTCCACAACGCCTCCGGCAAGCGCAAAGCAACCGGTTCCTACTTCACCAAGTCCTTCGCTGTCGAGCACCTACTGGACACGTCCCTGGAACCGGCGCTCACCCAGCACCTGGACCGGCTTCACGCGCTGATCGACCAGGGCGAAGAGGCCAAAGCCGCCGAGGCGTTCTTCGACTTCCGGGTCGCGGACCTCGCGATGGGCTCGGGCCACTTCCTCGTCGCGGCCATCGACCGGATCGAGCGCCGGTTGGCAGCCTTCCTCACCGAGCACCGGCTGCCCGCAGTGACGGAGGAACTGGAGCGGCTCGCCCAGGTCGCCCGCGAGGCCCTGGGGGACCAGGCTGACCAGGTGGAGATCGAGACGTCCATGCTGCTGCGCAGGCAGATCGCCCGGCGCTGCATCTACGGGCTGGACCTGAACACGATGGCGGTGGAGCTGGCCCGCCTGGGTATCTGGATCCACACCTTCGTGCCCGGTCTGCCCATGTCGGCACTGGACCACGGCCTCGTTGCCGGGAACAGCCTCACCGGGATGGCCACCATCGAACAGGTCCTGGACGTGCTGGACGCGAACAGATCCCCGGGCCAAGTCAGCTTCTTCGCTGAACAGATCGAGACCACCCTGGAAAAAGCGCGGGCCCGACTGCTACGTGTTGGCAGGACGGCTGAGGCGACCAAGCAAGAGGTGCACGCGGCCCGCGAGGCTCACGCCCAGGCCCTAGAGGAAGCCGAGGACGCCAAGGCACTGCTCGATGCAGCCGTGGCGGTACAGATGGGGGCAGTCCCACTGCCCATGGACCCGGAACAGGCCATAGCCAGGGGTAGAAGCGAGGAGACGCGCGAGGCTGTTGCCGCAGTTCGCGCCACGCATCTGCTGTACCAGTTCCCCGAGGTCTTCCTCCGCCCTGAGGGGGGCTTCGATGTCGTCCTGGGCAACCCGCCATGGGAGAAGGTCCGGTGGGAGGCGGCCCCGTACTGGGTGGGCGTCTCTCCGGGTTTGATGGCGCTGACCGACAAAGCGCGTGAGAAGAAGATCGAGGAACTACGGGCTGAGCGCCCCATGGAGGCAGAGCGGGAAGAACAGGAACGGGGGGAGCGGGAGACCCTCCAAGACCTGTTCAAGAAGGCGTACACACTGCGCGGCGGCACCCATCTGGAGCTGGCACAGCTCATGCTGGAACGGGCCCTGCGGTCGCTGTCCCGCACGGGGCATCTGGGGTTGGTACTGCCGCGCCAGAGCATGGTGCTGGCGGGTTGGAAGAAGCTACGCGGCCACCTGGTGGGCTCCCACGACCTGCGCATCATCCAGGGGCGCAACCACGGAGAGTGGATCTTCGAGGAGGTCCATGCCTCCTACGCGGTGATTCTGCTCTCGGTCGGTCCGCGTAGGAACCGCACCATCGAAGTCGGTGTCGCCCGTAGCCCTGAGGAAGTCGCCGCCGTCGCCGCAGGCCGCAGCATCTCTTTTACTACCGACGAGTTGGGAACCCTGTCGGACGCAAACGTCGTCCCCTGGTTCAACGAGCCAGAGGACCGCAGGGTCTTCGACATCATGCGGGTCCTACCCCGGATCTCCTCCGGGCAGGGGTGGATCCGCGCCTCGCACGACGCACGCTGGGACTTCCGCGGAAGTGGCCCCGACAAACGGCTCGTCACGCCCCAAGACGCCTCAGGTGCTTGGAAGGTGCTGATGACCCGGCACGTGGACGCGTTCACCTTCGACGATGAACCGCACAAACAGTTCGTCACCGACCTACGCCCGCTCTCCGAACTCAAACGCGGTGTGGCCCTGACCGAGGGCGCTTTCACTCTGGGGGCGGGGCACCCGTTGTTGATCTTCCGTCACCCCAGCCGCAGTGACGACAGCCGCACCCTCATCGCCACCGCACTGCCCGAAACGGGATACCTGCACAACAAGGGTTCCGTGCACGCCATCATGCACGACATCACCTCGTCCCCCACCTCCCGGCTCGCGTTGGTGGGCCTGGTGAACACGCTGACGATGGACTGGTGGGCGCGGCGCTTCGTGGACCGGCACGTCACCTCGCCCATCATCAACCAGCTCCGGCTCCCCGCATGGGACAGCGACAGCATCGCCACCGCCGCCGCGATCACCGGTTCCCTTCTCAGCCGCGGAGGCAGCACCCGCCTGGCCGGAGGCATCGACGTCACCGACCGGCACCAGGGCACCGACAGCGTGGAACTCCTGGCCGAGCTCGAACGCCTCACCCTGCGCGGCTTCGGCCTCCAGCAACACGACCTGGAGGTCATCGCGCAGGACTTCAGCACCACCGGGCTCTCGCCCGAACTTCGCACCGCCTTGAACCTCGGCAAGGGAACCCCGCAGTGACCCCCCACACCTACAGGCCCGAATTCGCCACCAACACCCCGCAGGAGGGGGAGACGGTCGCCAGCGCGATCAACACCCTCCTGGGAGGGCTACGCACCCGGCTGGTGCAACCGCCGGACCTGGCCATCGCCACGGCCTACTTCAACCCGGGCGGGTTCGCCCTCCTCGCCCAGGAGCTGGAGCAGGTCGGCCAGGTGCGCCTGCTCCTAGGCGCTGAACCCGCCCAGGAACAGCCCCAGGTACGGCCGCTCAACCGCGGCCCGAAGAAGCGCCGAGGCCGCAGTTCCGCACCTGCCCCCGAAGTGCGCCGGGCACTGGAAGGCCACCAACGCTCCCTGCACCAGGACCGGGATCTGATGGGTTTCACCCGCGAGACCGACGCCCGGGAGCGGCGCCTGGTCGCCTGGCTGCGCGAACACCCCAATGTGCAGGTGCGGCGCTACGAGCAGGGATTCCTACACGGTAAAGCGTTCCTCGTGGAGACCGACACGACCGGCGTGATCGCCGGGTCCAGCAACTTCACCTACGCCGGTCTGGCCCGCAACAACGAGCTGAACCTGGGCCACTACCAGCCACACGTGGTCGGACAGGTCCTGGACTGGTTTGATCAGCAGTGGGAAGCCGCCGCCCCCTACGACCTTGCGGCCCTGTACGAGGCGCGGTGGCAGCCGCACCAGCCCTGGCACGTGTTCCTGCGCATGCTGCACGAACTCTACGGAGCCGACCTGGAGGAGGACACCCACGGCGACTCGCGTCTGGGCCTGACACGTTTTCAGGCCGATGGCGTGTGGCGGGCCAAAAGGATCCTGCAAAGGCGCCGCGGTGTCCTGATCGCCGACGAGGTCGGTCTGGGCAAGACCTTCCTGGCCGGGGAACTGATCCACGAGGCGGTCTTCGAACGCCGCCAGAAGGTATTGATCATCGCGCCGGCCACTCTGCGGGACGCGACCTGGCGACCGTTCCTGCGCGAACACAACCTCGCTGCGGTCGAGTGCGTGTCCTTCGAAGAACTCGTTGCCCACATTGAGGACGCCGGTTCCCACAACTCCGCGCTCCAGGACCCCGACCAGTACGCAATGGTCGTGGTCGACGAAGCGCACGCCTTGCGCAACGACAGCACCAAGCGAGCAGCAGCCGTGCGGAGACTGCTGGCGGGGTCGGTGGCTAAGGACCTGGTGGAGTTGACGGCTACCCCGGTCAACAACAGCCTGGACGACCTCCACAACCTCATCAGCTACTTCGCCACCAACGATGCCGAGTTCGCGGACGTGGGTATTCCCAGCCTGCGCGCCTACTTCAACCGGGCCTCGGCGCTACATCCCGACGATCTGTCCCCCGAGCACCTCTTCGACGTTTTGGATGAGGTAGCCGTCCGCCGTACCCGGCGCTTCGTCAAGAACCACTACGTGGGCGACGAGGTGGTCATCAACGGTAGGAAGCGGGAAATCAGCTTTCCCACGTGCCGTGTGCAGCGCATCGACTACAACCTGGACTCGCTGCTCCCGGGCATCTTCGAGGAACTGGCTACGGCACTGGGTGCCGATACCCACCAGGACACTGACACCGTCGACGGCACACTCACCGGGGTCATCCTCGAGCGTCTGGGGGCGGTGCTCACCATGGCCCGCTACGTCCCCTCGCGGTTTAAGAAGACGGGGGCGGCGGAGCAGTACGAAGCTCAGAACGCCGGATTGCTGAGGTCCAACCTCCTCAAGCGCTTCGAGTCCTCTGCACAGGCTTTCGAGAAGACCGTGGGCAAGATGGTCGACTCCCATGTGCTGTTCCTGGAAGCGCTGGAGTCAGGGATGGTGCTGACCGGTAAGGCCCTCAACGAGTGGGATGACTTCTCTGGAGAGGACATCGAGGAGTTCCTGGACGCGGTCGACTCCCGGGAAAATGTCTCCAGCTCCGCTGGCTACGACGTCGATCGGCTGAAGGAAGCTGTCGAAGCCGACCTGGCGCTCTTGCAGGAGTTCCGCACGAAGGTCCAGACAGTCGACTTCCACAACGATCCCAAGGTCGCCGAACTCATCGACCAGCTCGCGGCCATCGCCCGGGAGGCTGCAGAGGAGGGCATCGGTGAGGACGACATCCGCGATAAGCGCAAGGTTCTCATCTTCACCTACTTCTCCGACACCGCCGACTACCTCGACCGGGCTGTTCGACATGCGATCACCCTCGACCAGCGCTTGGCCGCCTACAGCGATCGGGTCGTCCTGGTGAAGGGCAGTGACAAGGCCAACCGAGGTGACGCCATCGCCGGGTTCGCCCCCATGACCGCGGGTACCGGAACCGAGGAGAACCGTTACGACATCATCGTGGCGACCGACACCCTCGCCGAAGGTGTCAACCTCCAGCAGGCGCGCCACATCATCAACTACGACCTGCCGTGGAACCCCATGCGCTTGGTCCAACGCCACGGCCGTATCGACCGCATCGGATCGCCCCATACCGAGGTGTTCATGCGGTGCTTCTTCCCCGATCAGGGCCTGGACGCGGTCCTGCGCCTGGAGGAGCGTCTCCAGCGCAAGCTCAAGCAGGCTGCCGCGTCTATCGGGCAAGACACGGTTCTGCCCGACGTGGCAGCAGTGGAACGCGTCATCACCGATACCCGGGAACAGATCGATCGCCTGCGCCGAGAAGAATCGATCCTGTTTTCCGATGAGGGCAACTCCTCCCTGTCGGGTGAGGAGTACCGGCGCCAACTCGCCAACGAGTTCCAGAACTCCCAGGTCAAGGACACAGTTCTGAGCCTGCCCTGGGGGTCGGGTTCGGGGTTCCAGCGCCCAGGCGCGGATCCGGGGTTCGTCTTCTGCGCCCGCATCGGCGACCACCCCAAGCCGTGGCTGCGCTACGTGCCGATGAACAATGACCTCACCGTCCAGGTGAATCCCGGTGTGGAAGGGGCCACAGTCGTCAACGACGTCCTGTCCTGCCTGGCCCAGGCCACACCGCCGAGTGCGACCACTGAACCGGCTCTGGACGAGCAGACGTATCAAGCGGCCTTCGACGCATGGGAAGCGGCACAGGAGGACATCCTCACCCAGTGGAAGAGGCAGACCGACCCGCTGAACCTGTCCCCGCAGGTGCCCAAGGCAATGCGCGACGCATCAGCACTCGTCAGGGCCCACGGATCCTTCCTGGAGAAGCAGGAAGAACTGGACCGGCGCCTCAACGCTCCCTATGCGCCTCGCATCCAGCGAGAAGTCCGGTGGATCCTGGTCGACCAGCACACGACTGATAAGGAGAAGGTGCGGGCCCTGTACACGTTCGCCGAGTCCAACGGCCTGACGCCCCCGCCGAGGGTGCAGCCACTGCCACCGGCTGATAAAGAAGACATCCACCTCATTTGCTGGATCGCCATCACCCCCGCGGGGTAGACCAGCAGCAGGAACTGGCAGCTTCCGCGCAAGCCGGGTTCCAGTCTCTGCCGCGGCGTATCGCGGCCTTCTTATAGTCGGCCTCCATAACCGATAACGGATGTGGAGGCCGACCTGATGACGAAAGTTCTGTACTACTCGGATCGATGGGCTGTGGTGGTTGTTGCAGGGAAGGCCGAGTCGAGTCTGCCGCTGGCCGTCGTGACCGCTTTCGTCAGTCGTTGGTGAAGGCATCCGAGCAGCTCGGGCTCGGCGAGGCCGGACGCGCGAAGCACCCTTGACAGGTCTTGCTTCTGAGTGTCTGTGGTCTCCCATGAGTTGAGCAGGTCTCGGGCGGCGTAGCCGTCCTCGGTACGTAGAACGACCTCGGCCACTGAGCTGGTGAGATCTGCTGTTTCTGCTCCCACACGGTGAAGCAGGTGTAGCGCTGCCAGCCCGAGCCTTGCGGAGAACAGAGGTCGGCTCACATCGAATGCCTTGCTGACGCTCCCGCGAAGATCGTCAACTTCGAGCGAGGTCTGATCCGAGAGTTCCGTTCGACACCACAGGTTCAGGACCGCTCGGAGCGCCTGTTCCCACGGCTCTTGTACGGTCGAGCGCTCGATGAGCGCCAACGCATGCTCAGCGCGGCCCGACAGCAGGTGGGCGATGACTACGGTCTGGCGCCCGTCGAAGAGCCGATCCCCGACTCCGCCGTGCCGTTGAGCCTGCTCTGCGGCTTCGTCCCACCGGCCTGCTGAGGTCAGGGCGCGGAGCCCGTCACCGAGTAGGATCGTCCACACCCACTGGTGCAGTTCATCGTGATCAGACTTGGTCGCGGTGATGCGGTCCAAGGGCAGCGTTCGACCGTCGAGCACGATCGCCTGCCCTGTACGCACTCCTTCGTGAAGAGCAGCGAGCATTGCGAAGGCTTGTCCACCATCGCCTGCGCGGATCCGCAGCCGGGCCAGGTTCACCACGGGTTCCAAGGCACGTTGGGCCATCGTGCCGCTTAACGGAAGGTGGGCGAGGTAGTGCTCGGCGTGCTTCCAGCACCAGGTGCGGGCCAGCTCCTGTTGTCCGGTGTCGGAGGCGATCAGAGCGGCCCCGTTGTAGACACGCGATGCTGCGTCCAGCGCCTCTTGCCCGGTCCCCTCACGGGCCAGAGCAGCGTCCTGGGCGATCGTGTCGACCCGGTCGGTGAGCCGGTGGCCGGGTGGACGTGGCCGCGGCACGAGAGGGAACCACCGCTCGAGGTTCACGCGGAATCGCCCCAGGCGACCACCAGGGAAGAGCGGTCCCGTGCCATGATGCGCCGCGTCTCAGTCTCTCCAGCAGCCACCGAGCTGTAGTGCAGTGTGAAGTGCAGCGGCTCGTCGCGGTGCGGTTCCCACGCGGTGATCTGTTCGGCCATCTGCTCCGCGAGCACGTATCCGGCTTTGGCGTGTCCGATGACGCCGAGCTCGTGACGGCCCGGCTGGTTCTCCACGGCGCGCAGGGTGAGGTAGGCCAGGCCGCGCTCGACCACGGGCACCCCGACCATGTCGCCCCAGGGCAGACCGGGGGAGACCAGGCCGCTGTCCACAGCAGGCCGGGTGACGGGCATGCGCGAGAGGCGGTTGGGCAGGTGGGTGGCCAGCCACAGCCACATCGGGTCCAGCGGCTGTCCCTTGCTGAACGTCACCCCCGACCACACGGTGCGGGAAGGCTCGGCCAGTACCTCGTGGACCTGGGCGCCTTCGATGGCCTGGTCCTGGTTGGTCTGGAGCAGCACGGTGGCGTCGGTGTCCAGGGCCAGGACGGTGCGGGGGTCGTCGCCGATCCCACCTCCGCGCAGCGGCATGAACGTGCACAGCTGGCTGTCGGTGCTCGACCAGTGGTCGCCGTCGGCTTCGAAGACGATGGAGCGGGAGACGTCCCCGGCGATGCGCACCGGTGCGATGAGCCTCCCGCCCGGGGCGAGCTGGTCCACCCAGGCGCGGGGGACGTCGTGTGAGCCGACCGTGGCGATGATCCGGTCGAAGGGCCCGCCCTCGGGGTGGCCGAGTGCTCCGTCTCCCCGGAGGACCTGCACGTTGGTGCTGTCGTTCTCCTTCAACCGGGCCCGGGCTCCCTCGACCAGGTCGGTGTCGACGTCGATGGTGGTCACCGATCCGGCCGGTCCGACCAGGTGTCCCAGGAGTGCGGCGTTGAACCCGGTGCCGGCGCCGAGTTCGAGCACGCGCATGCCGGGTTCCAGGGCGGCCTGTTCGAGCATCATCGCCACCACACCGGGCTGGGAGCCGCAGCTGATCGAGGCGCCGTTCTCGTCGTGCTTGATGTGCACGGGGGCGTTGGCGTAGGCCTCTTCCAAGCTGGCGTTGGGGACGAAGGCGTGCCGGGGGACCGATCCGAACGCGTCGGCTACCGCCTCGGTTCGGATCTGGCCGCTCTGGCGCAGTTGTTCGACGAGTTCTTCTCGGAGCCGGTCGGCGTCGGCCGCAGACGTGGTGGTGTGGGTGGTGTCGGTCATGACGACTTCTTTCGCGGTTGTGGTCAGGATGTGCTGGTCGCGGTAGGGCAGGCCCCACCGGTTGAAGGCGAAGATCAGGTGGTGGGCGAGCACGGCTCTGAGCCCTCGGGCCAGGAGCCCTCGGTTGGACAGGTCCGCCAGTGCTCGGCCAGTCGTGGTGAAGGCTTCTGCCCACGGGGCGAGCACTCCCAGTGGTTCTGTCGTGCCCAAACCCTCGGGGACGGCGCGCATGAGGGTGTGCACCTGGGTGCGGAGCCGGTCGTCGGAGGTGAAGAGTGAGGTGGAGGGGCGCAGCTCGGCCACACGTGCCCACACGTCCCCCTGTTCGAACCAGTCCAGGCCCGCCCCGCGCAGCAGAGCGGACCCCAGCAGCAGGGAGAGTTCGCGCCGCCCCAACTCCCGATCAGGGGTCGTGTGGAGGCGGTCCAGGTAGGCCAGGGTGTGGCGGCTGTCGGCCTGGAACAGGTGGTGGGCCAGATCCATGCTCGCCCGGCCTCCGAAGGCGTGAACCTCCGGTTCGTAGACGGAGTACACCCACTCGGATACGGCACCGCCAGAGCGGAGCCTTGCGAGCTCGGTATCGAGAAGAGCGACGGCCCCGGGCCCCGCGCTATAGCGCAGCCGCCAGTGCGGGCGCTTGCGGATAAACCACCACGGGCCCAGCGCCGCAGAGCCCTCCAACGCCCGGTACAGGCGCACCGCTGCCTCTTCGGCGCTCTCCCAGTCCGACCAGGTGATCAAGACCTGCGCCTGCTGTTCAACCACGAGTGCCTCCTGTGGGGGCGCACAGCAAGAACCCCGCCCACCCGGCCTCAGGGGCAGGGCCGGTCAGGGTGTGCAGGGCCAGTGCGGTTCCGGCCGCGCCTTCCAAGAGGCCGATGCCGCCGGTGGAGATCAGCTCGGTCGCGAGCGTGTGCGCGTCGCCGCCGCCCACTGCCGGGGCCAGCAGGTCTTCCGGGCGTCCTGTGCCGGTGGTGTGAGCCAGCAGTGCCAAGCCCGCATATCCATGGCACAGCGAGGCATCGTTGACCACCGGCGAGACCGCAGCGGTGGTGAACACCCGGTGGAGCACAGCCCGGCACCGCTCTGCCCTGGCCGCGTCCCCCAATGCCCTGGCAGCGAGTAGCTGGGCGTGGGCGACCCCGCCTGCTCCGTAGCACCAGGACGGCCGCTGAGGGCCCACCACTTTCTCCGCCCCGGAGCGCTGGGCGCGGGTGATCCAGTAAGGCCACCAGACCTGGTCTGCGTCGCCCTGCTGCCAGGTGTCGAGCCAGTCCAGAATGCGGCCCATCGCCTCGGCGCACTCCTGGGCCGCGATACCGCGTTGCAGCGCCAGGGCGAGGAGCGCGAGCGGTCCGCAGATGCCGTGCGCCATGCCGGTGTTGGCGTGCCCCGCCGGGAAGCGCGGATCCTCTTTTCCACCGGGGCCAACGCGGGCCCACCAACCTGGTGCCTCCTCGCTATCCACTGTGAGGGGTTCGGTCAGGGCCGCCAGGTAGGAGACCACCTCGGGCAGGTGCGGGTGGTGTTCGTCGCGGGCCAGGAGCAG
The DNA here is from genome assembly GCF_024134545.1 of Nocardiopsis exhalans. Lineage (GTDB taxonomy): Bacteria > Actinomycetota > Actinomycetes > Streptosporangiales > Streptosporangiaceae > Nocardiopsis > Nocardiopsis exhalans. The sequence continues at coordinate 5,941,108 of NZ_CP099837.1, read as the reverse complement.
GGCGCCGAGCCCGGTCAGGCCTCGGATGGTGTCGAACTCCGCCAACACCGGACGCACCCCGGCCGCTAGGCGTTCCTGTGCGTGCTCCAGGCGGGCGGTGATGATCCGGTCCACGGCAACGTCGAGCCGGGCGAGCTGGGGCCCGAACTCCGGGCGAACACTCTGTGCCCGGTGCAGGACGTAGGCGAGCGCGGGCGCCCCGTAGAACAGGTGCGCCGCGGGGGAGGCGTCCACCCCTTGGGCCACGGCGCACTCCAACCACGCCTGAGCCCTTGACCACGGGCCATCTTCGGTGCGGGTGCGTTCGATGTGCAACAGCGCGACCCCGGCCGCGCCTTGGGCCAGGGACTGGGGCCACCAACGCTCTCCGGCCCAGGCGCGTGCCTGCTCGGGGGTGGCGAGCAGGTCGGCGACCCGGGCGGCCACCACGCTCGCCCTGCTGGTGGTGCACGCCGCTTTCATGCTGACGTTTCTCGGCGCAGTTGCAGGACCACTTCGACCGGCCGGCCGCGGCACCACCCCGAGGTGGTGGGGGAGGGGGCTTGGGTGAGCACGGCGCTGTCTTCCTTGTTCAGGTGGGTGCGCAACAGGAACAGGCACCCGGGCTCGGACAAGTCCAGGCGGAGCCTTTGGTCACCCGCACCCAGCTCAACCGCCTCGGGAAGGCGACGCTGCCGCGCCCAGGAGCTCCAGGCCTGGTGCCAGTGCGGCCAAGCCGCGCTGGGAGGGGGGAGTTCGGTGGCGGTGATGCGCCAGCGGGCGTCGGCGAGGACGAGGTTGCCCCAGCGCAGGCGGGGCAGGAACGGCAGCACGGAGGCGGTGCCCCAGTCGAAACCGGTGAGCACGGTCCTGTTGGCCCGGGGAAGCTCGGCCAGGAACCGGGCCAGGGGCGGGGCGTAGCGCAGGTTCAGCGCATGGGGCACGAACGGCTCGACACGGGCGTCCAGGGTGTGGGACCACAGGAACAGTTCGCGGCCGTCGTCGCCGACCGCAAGGTCCTCCACCGCCAAGGAGCCGTTGCTGCTCCCCGGGTATTCGCCGATGTGCAGGAGGTGTTCTGCCAGTTGCGGGGCGTGGGCGACATGGGCGCTCGCCGCTCGTACCGGCGGAAAGGACAGCTGCACCGGCACAGCGCCCATGCTGTGCGAGAGCAGGCTCGCCCAGCCGGAGGTGGTGCTGGTCAGGGCGGTGAAACGCCCGACCATGGTGGCCATGGCACGCGAGGCGCCCAGAACCGCCAGACGGAAGCGGCCGCTCTCCAACGCTGTGATCGAGGGTGATTCGATACGCAGGTTCAGCTCGGTGTGCTCCGGTGGGCGCACCGCGCGGGAGGCGGCCAACTCGCGTACGAGCTCGTCCACGAGGACCTCTCGCTCACCCTCCAACGCCGCCGCCTGGGCTCGTTTGAGCAACCACCGCTCGCGCAGCCCCACCCGCTCCCCGCCCGCAGCCTGAACGGGGGCGCTGTGAGCGGGAGGCAGCCCCAGCCCTTGGGGGTCGAGGATTTCGGCCAGGGGCACGAGCCGGTCCCCGTAGCGGCCGGTGAAGCGTTCCCGGTAACCCTGCCAGGCGGGAAGGCCTTCCGGGTGGGGTGAGAGCACACCGAGTAGGTGCGCGGCCTGTTCGGCCGAGCGCGCCACCGAGCAGGGGAGCGTGATGCTGGCGTCCACGCGCACGTCCACTCCCAAGGGAGGGCCCGGTGAGAACTCGTCAACGGCCTGTTGTGCTTTGCGCAGCAGGTTCGGATCGGCTCCGCCTCGGTTGTGGGAGCGGATCAAGGAGTGCACCTGCTCGAGTCGAGAGACCCAGGGGCGGGCCTGGGGCAGGGTGTGGCCGCCCAGCCGGGTGAGGGCACTCAACAGGTGTTGGAGCGGGTCTTGGGCTGTCAGGGGAGCGCACACGTGGGGGTGCAGGGCCCGCAGGCTCAGCAGACGGGCGAGCATGTCTTCGGCTTGGTCGGGTGATCCGCCGGGGTGGTTGCTGATGAGCGCTTGGACCAGGGCATTCCAGCTGGTCGGAGTACGGGCTTTGTCCAGGACGAGCCGGACTGGAGGGGTCGCGCCGATCCGTACCTCTCCCGGGTCGGTGTCGGGTCCCGAACGGGCGAACTGTGCCACGGTGAACGCACCGTCCTGCTCGGTGACGGTGTTGTTCGCTGCCAGATGGAGGCGTTCGCGCACCTGGGGCAGCGATACCAGCTCCCCAAGGACCTGGGCCATCCAGGCTCCGTTGACGCGGGCGAGGCGCTGATGATTGGTTCCGAACTCGGCGGAGGCCGACTCGGTGAACTTGGTCGGCGCTACCCCGGCGAAGAGTCCGAAGGGTGTGGCCCGGTGGCGGATACGCAGGAGGTACCGCAGCAGGGCCGCCGTGGTCTTGCGGGCGCGCTTGACCGACACGTCTGCTGGTTCTTGGGAGCACAGCGATGCGACGCCTGCAGCCAGGGCGGGGGAGGCGTGCGTGATCGCTTCGGCCACCGCGGGCTCGGCCCACACCTGGCGAGCCCAATGCCTCCAGGTGGCGGTATCCGTGCCTGTCAGGTCCGGGGCGCCGGGGGTGGCGAGGCGGAGAGCGCACGTGCGCACGTGAGGTTGGCCGATCACCTGCCAGCCCGGTGTCATCGCAGTCATGATTTCCGCTTTCCTCCGATGGCGGGCAGGCCGTGACCAGGCCCGCCCGCCAACAACAGAGTCCGGTCAGTCCGCCGTGCTGGTGGTGCAGGCGCTGGGGCAGCTGGATCCGCACCCGTCGTCGGTGAGGTTGATCAGCGGTGTGGTGTCGCTGTTCTCGATCAGGCGGATGTCCAGGGTGAAGGGGGAGGAGGTCTCCTGCCGGGTTTCCGGTGCAGCCTGCAACATGGGCTCCTTTGCCATAAGGGGGTGGGTGCACGGGAAACACTAGGGACCCTGGTGGGCCAGCTGAAGGGCTTTCTCGGGTGCGAATAAATTCGCCCTACGGAATGTCCGCTTGTGCTCTGGAACGGAACTCTCGGGCGAGTTCACCGAGGAAAGAGCGGCACTTTTCGCCTGAAAGGGCGTGCTCGTGGAAGAAGTCGAAGATCTCACGGCTGTAGGAGATGTCCTTGGGATCGCGCAGGGCGAGTTCCCCGGTGAACACCTCCACGGTGACCAGACGGTCGTCGTAGAGTGTGAAGCCGTTGAGCGGGCCGCTGGGCACCGCAGGGTGGGCCGGAACGATGCGGATATCGACCCCCGCGAGTTCGCTGAGGGAGGCGATCCGGTCCATCTGCAGGGCCATGACCGCGGGCGGACACAGCGGCCAGCGCAACGCGGCCTCGGTCAGCACGAACACGAACTGTTTTCCGGGGCGGTAGAGGATCTGCTGGCGTTCCAGACGCCGTGCCAGGGCTGACTGCCACTCCGCGCCGCGGTTCACCAGCGGGTGCGTCAGAGTCTGGCGCGCGTACTCGGGGGTCTGGAGCAGCCCGGTGATCATGCACGGCAGGAAGAAACGCACCGTGGAGGCGGCGCTCTCGATCGCGGACAGGTCCCGCTGGAGCTCGCCCAAACCTCGCTGCAGGGCCGTGCGGAACCCTTGGTAGTCGGAGTTGGCGACCCTAGCCAACTCGAGTAGCCGGGCACCGTCCTCGCCGGTGGTGGAGACCTCGAGTGCGGTGAGAATGCGTTCGACATCCACCACCGAGGGGCGGATGCGGTTGTTCTCGATCTTGCTGACCTTGGCCTGGCTCATCCCGGTACGGGTAGCAAGGCTGGCACCGGTCAGACCGGCAGCGCGGCGCAGGCGACGCAGTGCGTCGGCCAACTCGCCGCGCTGCCGGTCAGCGTGTTCGGGCTCAAGGGTCAAGCGGTGCGGCCTTGTAGTACTCGGGGAAGGGGACGGCGTGTTCCAGCGCCAGGTCCTTGTACCGGACGTAGGGGGCGGGGTCTGCGTCCTCCAGGAGTTCCCGGCCGGTCTGGGTGCCGTCGGCAGCGTAGTGCATCAGCACCACGTGCTCGTCGTCGAAGAGCCAGAAATCCTGCTGGGGCAGCCCGGGGTCAGGGGTGGTCGCGAAGTCGAGGATGTGAACCTCCTCGCCCGCCGCGGTACTAAAGGCATAGCCCCACTCGAACTGGAACCTCAGGTGGTCGTTGAGCGGACTGGTGAGGGTGTGCACCCGGCGCATCCTGCGGCCGGCCGCGACGTGTTCGCGGACCTTGATCAGGTAGGTGTCGGTGTGCAGCTCCTGGGGCGGGCGGGTCACCCCGGCCAGGAACTGGCGGAGTTCGTCCTCTTCCTCGGGCACGGTGTAGCCGGGCAGGGTTTCGAGTCGGAACGCCTCCCGTTGGAAGGAGTGGAAGAACTCCTGCCAGGCCTCACCTTCCAAGCGCACGGGCGGCCTCCTCGATCAGGTGGGCGGGGATGCGCACGGCCACCTCTCCCTCGGAGAAGGTCAGTCCTTCGGTGGCGGTCAGTAGCGGGCCCTGAACGATGACGGATCCGTCGCCGCTCGTGTAGACCCCGGGGCAGTCGTTGCGGTTGCAGTCGCCAGAAAGCTTCTGAAGTGCCACGAAATAGCCTTTCCGTTCAGCACAATTAGGAATTCACGTTAGAGATGCATCGGGTGAGGGTCAAGATTGCTGAAGATATTCACGCCCGAGAATAAAAGCCCGGTCTTGCTGGGGTTCGGAGGTAGGTGCCGCACTCGCACAGGTCAGACCATGTTGGGCACCTCGCTCATGATCACGTGCCGTGGTGATACGGGGGTCGGGAGGACGCGTTTCTGCACGGAGAGAATGCAGGAGCGACTGGTAGGCGTCTCGCTTCCGCGCTACATCGCCTTCGAGAGCTGGGCACCGGACCTGGCCCTGGGGCGATGAGGTCACGAGGCTGAGCCCGGGCCCGGTCGGGCGTGGGCATGATGGATCTCGATGTGATCGGCCCCGTCCAGGCGCAGCGACAGCAAGGGGGCGCGCGCTGTCACGATCACCACGGACGGGCCCCGGCCCGGGTTGAGGGCGTGCACCTGGGCGGCGGATACGGCGTCGTCGGCCAGGACCGCGACCTCGCGCCCGTAGGTATAGGAACGCCAGGCCGCGGATCGGGCACTGAAGTCCGCGGGAATGGCGTCCGCACCGACATGGATCGCGCGTAGGAAGCGGTCGAGGACCTCGTTAGGGTCGCTGGGCCCTTCGGCGTTTGACCCCTGAAGGTCGGCGAACAGGATGCCGTCGGTGTAGCGGTCGAGGTGTTGGTGGAGCAGGTGCGCGGCGATCCGGGTTTTGCCTGCCCCGGGTGGGCCGTGCAGGACGATGACTCGGCTCTGGTCGACGGGTGCTTCCCGCAGGAGGGTGTCCAGCCCCAGCTCCGAGTAGGGCGGGGGAGTGGGCAGTTCGGGAAGCTGGATCGGGCGGGGCCGCGCATAGGTGTTGACCACGGTGATGTTCCCGGCCTCGTAGGCCTGGACGACCTTGCCGCCATCGACGTTCTCCACCTGGGCCATGAAAGGCGTGAAGGGGAGTGCGGGCCTTGAACCGTCTATGGGGTGGTGGGGGCCCGTCACGCGGCCCCCTGGTTGCGCCAGCGGGCGAAGTCGGCCAGCGGGGTGGAGTGCTGGCGTGCCGCCTAGCCCAGGAACGCGGTGGTCGCGGTGACCAGCTCGGGGGCGCTGATCCGCAGGGCTCCGTTGCGTGAGCCCACCCGGGTGTAGCGGCGCAGGTAGACAGCGCCGGGTGTGACTTCGAGGTCGGGAACCATCTGCTGGTGCTCCAGGTGGTGGAGCTTCCAGAGGGGCAGGACATCGACCGTGCCTCCAGCAGCGGTCACGTGCTGGTAGCGGGCCAGGCAGTACTGCCCGTACCGGCCCAGCGGCTGGGCGGGTAGCCACAAGGTGCGGCGCAAGATGCCGCGGGCGCGGTGTTCCTTGATCTGCTGCGCCCACCCGGGACGCTGCTCGAACAACATGGTTCGGGCGTGGAGGGTGTCGCCTCGGTACCAGTGCTGCCAGGTGGCCCAGTCCGGAGGTGCGTGGTCGCGGCGGGCCAGGGTCCACCAGGTTCCGGAGCTGGCCTGGTCGAGTTCGGAGGCCAGCTCCTTCTCGGTGACCGGCTCGCCCGTGGTGGTGGCCAGCAGGTCGAACAGGGTCAGGGCGGGGTGCTGCTTGCGGCAGTAGCCGAGAAGGGGCGCGGTCTGGAAGGTGAGGGACTTGCGGCCCACGCGGCGGGCGATGAGCTTTCCCTCGTCGACCAGCCGGGCGAGTGTGGGCTGGGTGTGCCCGGTCAGGGCGCGGGCATCGGCGGTGGACACATACCGGCCGGGATCGGTGAGGATACGGGCGCGCTGCTCGTAGATGTAGGTGGCGGGTGCCATGAACCCAGGAGGCCTTTCCAGGTCGAAGGGGTCAGGTCAGGGAGGAAACCCAGGTGCCGGTCAGGGCGACCACGGTGGTGGCGGCGACATGGCCGACGAGGATGGGGGTCAACCGGCGAAACCCCACGTACAGGGCTGCGATGAGCAGACCGCTCACCCCGGCAGCCACGATCGCGGGCCAGTGGGGTTCAGCGATCACGATCCGGCCGCCCATGGAGATCAGCACGAAGGTTTGTGTGCTCATGCGGGTGGTGGTCAGCAGTGCGGCGAGGGCCCCCAGCAGGACGAGTTCGCTGATGATGGCGGTGGCGGTCTGGGTGAACAGCACCACCGGCAACCACCCACCGGCCGCAGGGCCGGGGCCTGTCAGCCAGATGAAGGCGTAGAGGATCAGGTAGACGGCCAAGGCCAGGCCGCCGAGAATGGCCGCGTCCAAGGCGTGCTCGGTACGGACCAGGTGGCGGGGTGAGCGCACCCAGCGGGGGACGATGCCGTATCCGTCACGGACCCCCACACCGGTGCGGTGGGCCACCCACCAGGACAGCAACGCCAACATCAGGACGATGATGGCCCAGGGCCCGACCCAGAGCAGGGCGGTCGACCAGGTGGTGGAGTGGGCGAGAACGGTCGGGGTGGCCTGGATCAGGATGAACAGCGTCACGATCATGCCCGCGAACACCGCGAACACCGGGAAAGGGCCGAGTTCGCGGTGGCGAGGGGTGTGTGTGGTGGTGAGCATGCGGGGCTTTCTACGTGTTGGGGCCCGGGGCCTGCAGGGGCAGGGCAGGCCCCGGGCGTGGTGGGCCGCTGGAAACCCCCACCGCGTTCAGGGGCGAGTGCGGGGTGCGGGGTGCGTCGGCGGCCCACCGGTTCAGGGGGTGGCGGTGGTGTGCCGGTCCAGGTACTGCTCGACTTCGTCCAGGGAGTAGAGGATCTGGGCTGTTCCGTTGAGCGGGAGCAGCATGTAGATCGCCCCCCACAGCCGGGTCTCACGGGTCAGGACGAACCCGCTACCGCTGGTCGCGGCCTTCCACCGCAGGTCCACGAAGCGTTGTCGTCGCGTGGTTATCCGCCAACGGTGGTCGATGCGGCGGCTCATCGGGGCCCTGGCCTGCTGGTGAGGTGGTCCACGAGTCCGAGGTCCTGGGCGTGCACCGGCCGGGAAGCGTCCCCAAGGAAGGCCAAGCGGCGCAGACTCTGCGCTGAGGACGGCAACTGCCACTCGGTGGGGGTGCGGGCGGGGTACTCGACCAGCCACCACAGTTCGTCAGGGCGGTGCTGGTGCAGACGCAACGCCACCGCGCGTTGGGGATGATGGCCGATAGGTTGGCCCTGTTCCCAGTGGCGGTCCTGGTAGAGGCGGGTATCGATCGACCACTCTCCAACCTGGACATGGGGCGTGTAGCCGGTATCGAGCAGGGTGCTTTCCATCGCGGCCATCACGGCATGGGCGCGGGGTGTGGGCCGGGGCATGGCCTGGGCCAGCGGCACCATCGAGAACAGCAGGCCGCTCACCGGGGCACCTCCGCGAATACGCCAGTACCGATCTTCAACGGCCCCCACGCGCGGGTGAGGGCGTCCACCAGGGTGAGGCCGCGGCCGTGCTGCGCGGACAGGTTCGGGGTGCGCCGGGTGGGGGTGCGTCCCTGACGGGGGCCGGCGTCGCGGACGGTGATGCGGATGTGACCGGCGTGCAGCGCCAGGCGGAGGGTGAATTGGCCACCTGCTCCTCCGCTGTGGGTGTGGTCGAGCGCGTTCGTGGCGAGCTCGGTGACCACCAGGGGGAACTGCTCGGGGGCCTCCTGACCCCAGGAGGTGAGGGTCTTCAGGGCCCAGCGGCGAGCTTCACCGACCTGGTGGGGTAGGCCTGGGAAGCTGTGGCGGGCTTGTCGTTCGGGCCTGGTGTGTGCGGGTTTGGGGGCGATACACTGCATGCGTCTTCACCTCGGTTACGTCGGGGTGGGGTGACAGCTCCGGTGGCCGCTCTCTACTTCGGTCCCCGGAGCTTTTGCTGTTTCGGGGTTGGCCCGCCTTTGGCTCCCAGCCGGGGTGGGCTGACGTCTGCTCGCATCCGATTGAGGGCGGGGCATACCTGCAGCCGCTCGCCCCACGGTCAAGCCCGTGGTTGTGGGGCGGCCGCCCCACCCAGCAGCTCCCTTATCTGGCCAGATCAGGGAGCTCTGAGGTGCTTGAAATCGACTCTTCCATTACTCCTGAAGCCTGGTCTATATTCATCGCAAAGAACGTTTGTGTTCGTATGTGAAGCGATACGAACTGATAGTTCGGCGATATTGGTGGTGAGGCGTGGGATCAAGCGATTCCTCTCGGCAGCGTTTCGGTAAGCTGCTCCTGAAATACCGTGGCCTATCAGGCATGACGCAGAAGGAGCTCGCTCGGGCCGCTGCGATCGCGCAGAGCACGATCAGCGATCTGGAGTCAGGAAAGAAAGGGACACGGAGGTCTCATATAGAACAAATCGATGCTGCCTTGAACACCAACGGGGTGCTGCTGAACTCCTGGGACGCGATGTTCTCCCCGACGGGCATGATCGGGTACTTCCGCGAAGTTGCCGAGGACGAGCAGGTGGCCATCGAGATTCGCGAGTACGCCCTCGGTCTCGTGCCGGGCCTAGTGCAGGTGGAACAGTACGCTCGCGCGATCAGCCAACTCGCGTCCCCCTACGATCAACCTGCGAGGATCGACCAAATAGTGCAAGCGCGACTCTTCCGGCAGCAGATCCTCGACCGAGAGCACCCGCCCATGATGGTTGTGCTGCTAGACGAGTCAGTTCTCCTGCGCCGGTTCTCCAACCCCCACGTCATGCCAGCCCAGATCGACCACTTGGTGAAGCTGAGCCATCGCCCCCGTATCACCGTCCAGGTCATCCCTGAGGCGACCGAGGATCACGTTGGTCTGAACGGGTCGTTTAGGCTGATTACCGCCCCCGACAGCAGCCCTGTTGCCTACGTCGAGAGCCAGAAGACGGGCATGACCCTCAGGGAACCCGAGATCGTGGCAAGCTACGAGCGGACGTTCGCGGACCTGCGAAGTTCGGCGTTGCCGGTGGCCGCATCACGGTCACGGATGGAAGAGATTCGAGGCAGTATCACATGATGACCGAAGGTTGGAAGAAGTCCAGCTACAGCAACGGTGAAGGCGGCAACTGCGTCGAGGCTCGCGCCACCGACCAGGGAGCCGCGGTCCGCGACACGCAGAACCGCGAGCTGGGCCACCTGGACGCCCCTGCCCCTGAGTGGGCGGCCCTGGTGGCGGCAGTGCGCGGCGCATAGCGCGAAAGCAGCCCGTCTCCGCCGAAGTGCGTTGGGCGGGGACGGGCTTATGGGCCTTGAGCCTGGATCTTGGCCACGCTGAAGCCGACAGGTGTTCAGGAGGAAGCGAGAACCAGAGCATGGCCTACCAGCGGATCACGGTCCTGTTGACACCGGATCCCGCCCCTTGTCTTCACGGCCTTGAGTGTCAGGCCAAGTCAACCGTGTGACTGACTGAGTCGGCCTCCTCGGGTTCAGCAAGGGGCCTGTGCTGCGGCTACCGTCGTAGTGACCGCCACATTCCCATCTGGAACGGTGCCTGCATGAGCGACAGAGGCTATGCGATCCGTGCTCGGCTTCTCCACCCGATCTTCGTGATCCCCGCGCTTGTCACGGCGCTCATAGCTATCGGCTTGCTCTCTCAGGGCCTGTCCGGTTCCGACGACGGCCTAGTTGCTTCCGAGAATGATGCCCAGGGCGCGACAGCCCCGGCTCAGGCCACTTCTGACGAAGAAATTCCTGTCTTGGCCAGTGCACTCGATGTCGCGAACGATCTCGCTGCCGACTTCCCGATACGCACTTATACAGATAAGTCTGATGTCTGCGGGACGAATCAGCTCAACGTCGGGACATGGGTCGTGGACTGCATCGAGTGGATTGAAACTCGACACGTTCACATCTATGAGTTCGACAATGTGGCCCAGGCAAGGGCCCATGAAGAACTCGTGGGGCGCCGTGACGAGGACGAGACGCGGCGCTACTGCCACTTCCTCCTCGTCTGGGACCGATGGGACCACGGCCACGTGTCCGGCGAAGACCGCGACGCGATCATGGAGCACATGGAGATCTATGCCTGCCTGGGTAGCGATGCGAGGGACTGACTGGTAGGGCGCGGTCGAGCCGGTGTGCCGGGCGGTGCTGGGCCGAACTCGGCCGGCCACTGCGCGCCGTTCCCTTCCTGGAGCAAGCACTGGCCGGGTTCGATGACGCGCACGCCTGCGACAAGGCCTTGTATACGACCTGGCTGGCCTCGGCCTACGTCGCTGCTGGGGAGATCGAGCAGGCAGCGGCGAGTGCCGCCCGGGTGTTGGTCCTTTCCGTGGATGTGGCGTCGGTGCGTCCACGCCAGCGACTTGCTCTGGTGCTCGGCAAACTTGCCCACCACCGCGCTTTGCCCGAGGTCGCCGACGCGCTGGAGCTAGCCCGCACCCGTTAGATGGTCTCAGGGGCTGTGGTGGAGCCGACCCAGCGCAGGTAATCCGGGGAGCCTTCCACGATCGCGGTCGCGACGACCTCCGGGTTCGTCCACGGATGGTGTCCGATCAGGTGCGCCTGGATCTGCGGGTACTGGTCCGCGCGCGCTTTCAGCAGAAGCTGCCACTCCTCACCTGTTCCGAACTCGCCCAGGTGCCAGAACACCGACGTGACCGGGCCGACGATCTGCGCCCCGGCCGCGAGCTTGGCAGCTACCACGGACTTGGCCAGTTCCAGCGCCTGCTCGCGGGTTTCGGTCGCCGTGGACACCTGAAGGTAGTCGGTCATGGAGGGGCCCTTCGAGTCGTGTGGAGTACAGGGGACAACCTAGCCTCCGGGGTCCCTCAGCGGGGAGTCAACAACGGTGTCTACCCGCACGAGCTCCAACGCTTCGGACAGGCATATGGCCCGGGAGGTCAGGAGGGGGCCTCGCTCTGTGGACAGGCGATACGGCGTCCACGCCAAGAGACAAGAGCCCGTCGCCAGGGAGGGGCACACGAGGCTCGACGTTCGCAGAGCGGAAGGTGTTCCTCCTGAGCTGCCGTGACGGCAAGTTCGACATCCCACCGGGATAACTCACTGTGAAGAAGATAACGACCCACCCCGGATCAGGGAGAGTTCCGGTGTGTTCACAGCTGAGATGAGAGGTGTCGGTTCCATAGGTCGTCTCGTCAGTGATTATGGGGTGCCAGAGAATCTTCCTTGGGTGTCTTTCTTGGCGCGCTCGTGTGCGTGTCGGAAGAGTCCAGGAAGAATTTTTCAGAGATCCCTAGATTGAACACTCACGGTGACTCATGAGTCCACTGCGCAAGTGGCTGAGTCATCCCGTGAGTCCAGCATATGCGCAGGTAGAGGCTGTGAGTCTAGTCCTGAGTGCGTGACTCACACGCCTCGACGTCAGCGCTCCAGGCAGAAATCCTTTACCTTCCCTTGCTGTCTTTGAGTCACTTCTGAGTCTGCTCTGAGTCGAGATTGAGCGTGCTGTGAGTCCATTCTGAGCAACCCCTGAGTCTGCGATGCCTTTAAGTGGTCCGTGTCGGATCCCGGTGGCACTTCCAGGGGGAACACATGAACCTTTCGCTGCTTGGCCAGATCGAATCCAACTTCGTTCAGATCGCACCCACACACCTGACCCTGCACGGCGCCCACGCGCACCCTTCGTTGGAGGAGCGCACCTACTCGCTCCTTGAGCTGCGCGAGGTCCTCCTGGACCGCGCAACCCCGAACCAGGTGCGGGACGCGCTGTGGCGGCACACCATGCGGGCGGCCCGCCGCTCGCAGGAGTGGATGGTCGGCGCGCTCGGGCTGGCGATGCCTCTGCTGCGCGGATGCGTGGGCCGCGCCAGCCGGGGCCTGGACCCCGACAGTGTGCAGTGCATTGAGGCCGAGCTGGTGGCGTTCACGATCCGCCAGATCCGAACCGCCACCCTGGACCACGGCGCGTTGGGCTACTACCTGTTGTGCCGGGTGCGCCGCGCCGCTCTAGGCGAGCGCAAACGCGCCCTGGCCTCCGCCGCACAGCGGGGGTGGGGGACGGCCGAAGCCACCGACCTCGAGGACGACCCTGAGTCGACCCGCTCGTGTGAGTCGGTTCTTCAGGCGGCGGTGCGGGCCGGGGCCGTGACTGCTGCTGAGGCGGAGCTGATCGCCCGCACCCGTCTGGAGAAGGTCTCGTTGGTGGCGCTGTCCACCGAAACCGGGGTGGCCTACAAGACGCTGGCCAAGCGCCGCCAGCGGGCCGAGACCCGGCTCGCCGCCGCGCTGAGCGCGGCCCCCGGCCAAGCCCCGAGCACTTCTCCCTTCCTGTCGAGTGCGCCGGTTTCGCCCGGTGACGGGCACCGCGCCAACGAAGTCGCCCGGCCGAAGGCGTCGAAGGCGCCGTGGCCGTTGGCTTCCTAACTCAGTAAAAGGGCCGGTCGGGCCACTCGAGCTTCACGGGATGGCCCGACCAGCCCCCGACAGCGGGCCAAGACACCGAGCCGCCTCGAAGGACTGAGGGTGCGGCGGTGCTGAGAAGGGGGTTGGGGTGCGCAGGTTGTTGGTGATCATGGTCGCCGTCTTGGTAGCCACGGTGTGGTGCATGGTGACGGCCGATGACGCCTCGTGGGTGTGGGCCAACAGCACTGAGGGGGAGGTTGAGGGGCCGGACGAGCCAGCCGAGGCCACGGCGGCGCCGCTGGTGGCCGTGGTGGACCGGGTCTACCTGGTCATCATGGTCTTGGCCACCGCGCTCGGAACCCTTTTCCTTACGATCGCGGGGGTGCGGTGGCTGGTCGCCGGGGGCGAGCCGGGGGCGATCGACGGGGCCAAGAGGGCGCTGACGGGTGTGGCCCTCGGGTACGGGATCGCGGTGCTGGCCACGGTGCTGATGAGCATCCTGGAATGGATTCTCGCCGCGGGTGAGGCCGGTGGTGGCGCATGAGACCACTGCACACGTGGGTGCGGGTTCCGGCGGAGCCGCCTTCGGACGAGCCGTTGCCGCCGCCCTCGGACGACCCGCTCCCACCCCCGCAAGAACCCTCACCCGCACCAGAACCGGCGCCCGAGTCTGAGAGTGGTCCTGGCCCGGAGGAGCTGGATCCTGCTCCGGAGCCGGAGATCACCGACGACCCGCTCCCACCTCCCGAAGATGAGCGCGAGGACGAGCCCCGAGGCGGTCGGCAGGACCCGACCGAGCTTCCCAAGGATCCGGTGGAGTTAGAGACCGATGACAAGGTCTTCGACTGCGGGCTGACCGACGGCGGCTGCCACATCAGTAACTGGTTCGCGGACTTCGTTGTGTCCGGGTTGAACCCGGCCCTGGCATGGCTGGCGGAACGGGCGTTTTGGACCCCGATGCCGACCGAGGGCATGAAGGCCCTGCACTCCGGGATCCTGACCACCACCAACATCGTCTACCTGTTGCTGATCGTGGCGGGCGCGGTGATCGCCATGGGCTACCAGACCATCCAGACGCGCTACTCGGCCACCGACCTGCTGCCCCGGCTCGTGGCCGGGTTCGCCGCGGCGAACCTGTCGATGTGGATCTCCACCGAGATCATCCGGCTCTCCAACGACATGTCCACCGCCATCGGTGCGCGGGGCATCGATGCCCGCGAGGCGGCCGAGAATCTGCGCGACCGCATGGACGTCATCCTCACGGAGGCGTTGTTGTTCACCTTGCTGCTGCTGGTCGTCATCGTCGTCTTGCTGGTGGTGTGGATGATCAGTGAAGCGGTCCGCATCTGCGTGGTCATCGTCCTGGTCATCGGCGCCCCGCTGTTGCTGATGTTCCACGCCTTGCCGCACACCAACCGGCTCGCGGAGCTGTGGTGGAAATCCTTGGTGGGGGCGTGCGCGATCCCGATCGCCCAAGCCGTGGCCTTCCTGGCGATGATGCAGCTCTTCTTCGAAGGCCAGATGTCCTTGACGGGCAACATCACCGCTGCCCCCACCGGGCCGGGCGGGAACATGGTGGTGCTCGACACGGGCTCCGAGCACACCGTCACCCTGACCAGCAGCACGTTCGCTTCTCCTGAGAGCGGGAGCGCCAGCGGTGACGGGTGGCTGATGAACATCATGCTGCTCCTGGTGCTGCTGTATGTGCAGATCCGGATCGGCTCGTGGGTGAGCCGTCTGGTGTGGCAACCCAACCCCGGCACCTCACCGATCGCCGCCTTCTTGAAAAACATCGCCTGGATGCTCGCTTTCAGGTCGATGGGGAGTCTTCGGTTGCCGAAAGCGTTCGACCTCGGTTTCCGTAAACCCCAGTTCTCCTGGCCCCAACGCCGCGCTGGCAAGCCGCTGCCCCGCTACCAGCCCAAACCGGGGTCCGGGCTCCAGCCGCTCCAGCCCCAGGCGTGGTGGTACCGCCACCGCCACGACCCGCCCGATCCAGCCGGGGACCTCACACGGGGCGGGCGGCGCACTCTCCCCGGACCGGGGGCCAGTGGCCACTGGCCCCGACCCGGCCCCGACCCCGGTGGTCCCACACCTGCTCTGCCAGGCCAGAAAGCCCTGGGCCCGGCGCCGCCGCCGCGACCCGCACCGCCCGCGCCCGCACGTCGCGTGTTGGAGGAGGGCCGTATGCCCGGATCACCCAAGACCGGACAGCAGACGCTCTTCGCCCGCCCCTCACCACCTGGTGCCAAGCCTCACGGTGGTGGCGCTGCTGGGACACCGCAGCGCCGGTGGCGGCAAGGGGTGCTGCCGACCCCGCCTCCGGTCCGGGTTCCGGGCCGGCGGGCAACCGAGCGCCTCGGTCTTCCCGACCCCGCACCTCGCCCAGCGTCTGCGCCGAGGGTGCGTCACCTGCCGGAGGCGCCGCCCGTGCAGTGGACCAAGCCCGCCCACGTCAAAGGCCAGCAGCCCTTGTTCTCATCCCCGCGGCGGGTGTGGAAGCAGTACGGGCTCTTCCCCAAACCTCGCCGCGACACCAAGTGAGCTCTGACCCGCACGTGCAGGACATCGAGAAAGGGAGCTTGTGCAGGAAGAACCCTCGGCGTGGCGGGGCCGCATCCCCGCTGACATCGACCGCCCCGAACCCCTGCTGTTCAACCTCACCGCCCGCCAGTGCCTGATCATCGCCCCAGCCCTGGCCGCAGCCTGGATCGCCTACCTGCTCCTACGCGACATGGTGCCGCTGTGGGTCCTCGCGCTGGGACTGGCCCCGCTCCTGGGCGCGGTCATCGCGATCGCGCTGGCCGAGCGCGACGGCCGAGGCCTGGAGAAGGTCCTGGCCAGCGCGTGGGTGTGGAAGCGCTCACCCCAGCACCTGGTCCCCGCACCCTCCGGTGAACTCCCGGCGTTGCCGCGTTGGGCACCCCGATTCAGGCAACCGAGGCTAGCGCCGTTGCGCCTGCCCGCCTCGGCCATCACCCCCAGCGGGGTGATCGACCTGCAAGGCAGGTGCGCGGCGGTGATCGCCTGCACCACCCTCCCGTTCCAACTCGCCTCCGGTCGTGAGCAGGACCAGGTCGTGGCGGCGTTCGCCGGGGTGCTCGACTCGCTGACCGAACCCGTCCAGATCCTGGTGCAACGCCGCCGTGCTGACCTGTCGGGGCTGGTAGCGATGGTGCGCGCCAACGCCGACCACCTGCCCCACCCGGCCCTGGCCGATGCTGCGGCCGCGCACGCCGACTTCCTCGACGAGATCGCCGCCACCCACGAGCTCTCCCACCAGCAGGTGCTGGTCGTGGTCACCGCCACCGGAACCGCCCGGCGCACCGGTGGGGCTCTACGGCGCCGTACGGAAGATGTCGCGGATCGGCTCGCCGCACTCGGGATCCGCACGCAGGTCTTGGACGGCGAGGCGGTCGAGCAGGCGCTACGGGCGTCTATGACCGCCCCTGGCACACACCTGACCGACCCCGAGAACGGCGCCGACTCCTGCGACGGAGATCTCGACACCACCGACGAGCGGGAGGACTGAGGAGATGGTTGTGCGCAGTTTGTGGAAACACGCCGGTTCACCGGCTCTGGGCGGCCCGGCTATCCATGTCGGAGCCCGCTACCTGGAGGTCGAGGGCGGGGTGTGCCAGAGCCTGGCGGTCACTGGCTACCCGCGCGAGGTCGCGGTCGGCTGGGCCGAACCCTTGCTGGCCTACCCGGGCCAGCTCGACATCGCTTTTCACCTGGACCCGGTCCCCGCCCCCCGCGCCGCCACCCAGCTGCGCAAACGCCGAGCCCGGTTGGAGTCGGCGCACCGCACCAGCACGGGTCAGGGCCGGGTGGAGGACCCGCACCAGCTGGCGGCCGCGGCTGATGCGGCGGAGATCGCTGACCGCATCGCTACCGGCCAGGGCAAGCTCTTTCGGGTCGCGGTCTACATCACCGTGCACGCCACCTGCCTGGAGCACCTGGAGGCCGAACTCCAGCAGGTCAAAGCGCTCTGTGACTCGCTTCTGGTGGACGCTGTGCCCTCCACGTTCCGTTCCCTAACGGGATGGATCTCCACACTCCCGCTGGGCACCGACGCGCTCGGGATGGGCCGGTCGATGGACACTGACGCCGCCGCCACCTTGCTGCCTTTCACCTCCCCGGAACTGGTCGCGGACCTGGGCGAGACCACCGTGGTTTATGGCACCAACACCCACAGCAGCGGCTTGGTGGCCTGGGACCGGTTCTGCGGCGATCTGGATAACCACAACAGCGTGATTCTCGCCCGCTCCGGTGCGGGCAAGTCTTACCTCGCCAAGCTGGAGATCCTCCGCTCCTTGCTGGTCGGTGTTGAGGTCGCGGTCATCGACCCCGAGGGGGAGTACCTGCGTCTGGCCGAGGCGGTGGGCGGCACCACCATCAGCCTCGGCACCCCGCAAGGGCGGTTGAACCCGTTCGCCCTACCGCTGCCGCAGGAGGGCGAGGACGGCAGGTCGTTCACGTCCAGGGCGCTGTTCCTGCACACCCTGATCGGGGCGATGGTCGGTGAGCTGACCGCGACTGACAAGTCGGTGTTGGACCGGGCGCTCGTGACCGCCTACGCCGGGGCCGGGATCACCCGCGACCCGACCACCTGGGATCGGGTCGCGCCGGTGCTGGCGGATCTGGCCGAGGCGTTGGAGGAGATCGCCACCGACCCCAGTACAGGAGCAGCCCTTGCTGCTGCGGCTCAAGGCTTGGCCGAGCGGCTCGAGCCTTTCGTTCACGGCTCCCACGCGGCCCTGTTCGAGGGCGCCTCTACCGCGAATGTGGGCGGGTACCTGACCGTCGTCTCCCTCAAAGAGTTGTCGGAGGAAGTACGGCCGGTCGGAGTGCTGCTCGTACTCGACGCCATCTGGCGACACGTCACCGCACCCGGACCCGCCCGGCCCCGGATGGTGGTGGTCGATGAGGCCTGGCTTCTGCTGCAGGACCCGGCCGCGGCCCGCTACCTGGCCCGCTGGTCCAAAGCCGGACGCAAACACTGGCTGGGCCTGACCCTGGTCACCCAAGACGTGGGCGACGTGCTGGCCACGGAGCTGGGCCGGGTGGTGATCGCCAACGCCGCCACCCAGGTGCTGCTGAAACAGGCCCCGCAGAACCTCGACGCGGTAGCCGAAGCCTTCCACCTCTCGGCGGGCGAGACCCACCTGGTGGGCACCGCCCCCCGAGGCTCCGCCCTGCTGGTGGCGGGCCATCAGCGAGTCGGCTTCCACCCGCTGGCTTCTGCGCATGAGCACGCGCTGATCACCTCCGACCCGGCCGAGCTGGCCGCGATGCGCGCCGAGGCGGAAGCAGCGTCCGCTGAGTTCGAAGACCACGACCAGGACGACGAGACCGATCGTGCCTGGGACCAGAACGAGGACATCGAAGAAGAGGTGGTGTGATGCTCGGCTTCCTGCTCGGCGGGGGGATCTTCCTCCTGATCGCGGCGATCCCGCTCACCGGGGGTTTGGTGGGCGCGGTGGTGCTCGGGTTCAGGTGGGCCCGCCACGTCCACCTGTCCAAGGAAGCCAGGGTGGTGGAGATCCTGCCCCCGCCCGAAGCCAGCCTGGAGAACGCGCGTGCGTTCTGGCAGCACACCATGGGGCTGCTGCGCCCGCGCTGGTCGCGGTGGCTGTTCCAACCCCACCTGGCCCTGGAAATCATCGGCTCAGCGGCCGGGGTTCGCTACCAGGTGTGGGTGCCCGGGACGGTGCCTCCGGGCACGGTGGAGCGGGCGATCTCGGCGGCCTGGCCCGGTGCCACCACCTCCACCCGCCGCTTGGCCCCGCAGGAGTCACCGCTCCCAGCGGGTGCTTACACCACCGGCGGGCACCTGGGGCTGGGGCGGGCGGAGGTGTTCCCGTTGCAGACTCGGTTCGATGACGACCCTGCCCGTCCCTTGCTGGGTGCGATGGAGGACCTGGTCGAGGGCGAACACGCCCTGGTGCGCATTACCGCCCGCCCGGTTACGGGGTGGCGGGCTGCGAAGGCCCGCCAAGCAGCAGCCCGGATCGCTGGGCACGCCGGGATGGGCACGGCCGTGGTCGACGCCTTCACCCCAGCCGGGGCTGGAGGCGGGGGTGGGGCACGGCGGTCGGTGTCGTTGCCGGGGACCGGGGACGACATCCGCGCGATCCTGAACAAAGCCTCCAGCCCGAGGCTGGCGTGCTCGCTCTCCTACATCCTGACCACCACACACGAGGGTGATGAGTTCCGGGATCGGTTGCGGGGGCGCGCTCACGGCATCGCTTCGAGCTTCGCGGCGTTCACCTCGGGCACCAACCACTTGGGGCGGCACTTGATGTTCAAGCCCGAGTGGTGGGCGGTGAACCGGTTCCTGGCCCGAGGGGCACTGCTGTCCACTGCTGAGCTGGCGGGGGTCGCGCATCTGCCCACCGACACCAGCGTGCCCGGCCTGGCCCGCGCTGGAGCGCGCCCGGCCGCACCCGCACCGGCCGTTCCGCGCGGGGGCGAGAACACCCGGGTGGTCGGGGACGCCGACGCCGGCACGAACCGTCCGGTGGCCTTGGGTGTGGTGGAGGCCCGTCAGCACACCCACATCCTCGGCAAAACCGGCTCCGGCAAGTCCACCCTGCTGGCCAACCTCGTCCTCCAAGACGCGGAGGCGGGTCGGGCGGGGCTGGTGATCGACCCGCGAGGGGACCTGATTACCGACATCCTGGCCCGCCTGCCCGAGCACGCCGTCAACCGAGTGGTGCTCTTCGATCCGGACGACAACGCGGCGCCTCCCCGGTTGAACCTGCTGCAGGGCCCGGATGCGGACTTTACGAGCGACACCGTGGTGGGGATCTTCCGAAGGATTTACGCCGAGTACTGGGGGCCTCGCACCGACGACATCCTGCGGGCCGCCACACTCACGTTGACTCGGGCCAAGGACCCCACACTGACCCTGGGGGACGTGCCGCGCCTGCTCTCCAATGACGACCTGCGCACCGAGGTGATGGCCAAGGTCGTCCAGAACACCGGTAAGGACGAAGCCCTCGCTGATTTCTGGGGCTGGTACTCCGGGCTCACCGTCTCGGCCCGCTCGTCGGTGACCGGGCCGGTCCTCAACAAACTGAGGACGGCGCTTCTGCGCAAATGGGTGCGCCAAGTGGTGGCCTCGGGGCCTTCCACCATCGACTTGCCGAAGCTGTTCGACTCCGGGCACCTGGTGCTGCTGCGCCTGCCCAAGGGCCGCCTGGGTGAGGACACCTCGAGCCTGATCGGGTCGTTCGCGTTGGCGGCGACCTGGCAGGCGGTCACCGCCCGTATCCACACACCCGAACACCAGCGTAAGGACCTGTGCGCGTACGTGGACGAGTGCCAGAACTTCCTGAACCTGCCCGGCAGTCTGGAGGACATGCTCGCCGAAGCCCGCGGCTACCGGCTCGGCCTGACCCTGGCTCACCAGGAACTCGGCCAGCTCCCGGGGGACCTGAGGAAGGCGGTCTCGGCCAACGCCCGCTCCAAGATCTACTTCTCCGCCTCACCCGATGACGCGGTGAGCCTGCAGCAGCACACCCAGCCGGTGCTGGGCGCCTATGACCTCACTCACTTGGGCGCGTTCCAGGCCGCGGTACGCCCGCTGGTGGGGGCCAAGGAACTCGCAGCGACCACCGTGAAGACCCGGCCCTTGCCGGAGGGGATCAAGGGCCGGGCCACTCAGGTGCGTCGGGCCGCCCGCGTGCACGGGCCTGACGCCCAGGCGCAACCAGAAGAGCGACGGGGAAGCTACTAAAGGGGGCCGATGGTGAGCACTGAAACGGATCCGACCGACACCCTGCTGAGTCTGGTCCCCAAGATCACTCCCCGGGACCGGAAGGTCCTGAACGATCTGTACGACCACCAGGTTCTGACCACCCACCACCTACACCAGTTGCACTTCGAGGGGCGGGCCGTGCGCACGGTCAACCAGCGGTTGCGTCAGCTGCGCTCCTACGAGCTGATCGCTCCGTTCCGCCCCTACACGCGTGCGGGTACGAGCCCTCACCATTGGGTGGTGGACCGGCTCGGCGTGCAGTTGGTGGCCGCGCAACGGAACACAGCGCTAGCGGAGTTGGACTACCGGGCCGACCACCGGATGCGGGTCGCCCTGGACTACCAGTTGGGGCACGTGCTCGGGCTGGCCGACACCTTCGTGGCCTTCGCTCTGGCCGCCCGCCGCACCCGCTCGGCGTCGTTGGAGTGCTGGTACTCCGAGCGTGAGAGCGCGCGCCGGTGGGGGCGCCATATTCGCCCCGATGCCTACCTGCAGTGGGACCAGGACCAGGCGGAGTTGCACGCCTTCGTGGAGTACGACACCGGCACCGAACCCTTGACGAAGGTGGCGCGCAAGATGAAGGGGTACACGAATCTGGCCACGGAGAGCGGACTGGCCTCGATCGTGCTGTTCGCGGTCCATTCCGATCAGCGCGCCGAGCATCTTCTGCACAAGCTCGCCCAAGCACCTTCAGCACAGTTGCGGATGGTGGGGGCCTACGTGAGCACCCACGAACGGCTGCGCAAGCGCGGCCCCGAGCGGGCGGTGTGGCAGGTGCCAGGGGAGTTGAGCGGGCAGTGGTTGAGCCTGGTCGACATCGCTCTGCGCCATCCCCGTAAGGAGCAGGGCCAGGACGACAGCGAGTGATGCGCTATGTCTTCGTTGGTGCGGGGGTTCTCTTCATGGTGCCGGTGCTGTTCATCGGCGTGTTGGGCAACTCGGGCCAGCACGCGGTGGGGGTGCCGGGCGAGGTGGAGGGGATCCCCGCCCCGGTCCTGGAAGCCTATGTTCAGGCCGCCGCACGGTTGGAGGAAGAGTTCGCGGGCTGTACGGGTATGGAGTGGCCGGTGCTGGCCGGGATCGGCAAAGTCGAATCCAACCACGTGGCCGGGAGGCAGGTGTCGGCGTCGGGGGATGTGCGGCCCAAGATGATCGGCCCCCGCTTGGACGGGAGCGGGGTCGGGGGCAACACCACACCCCACATGGACAGCGACAACGGCGAGTGGGATGGGGACACCGAGTTTGACCGGGCGGTGGGGCCGATGCAGTTCATCCCCACCACCTGGGCTTCCCACGGCCTGGACGGCAACGGTGACGGCATCGCCGACCCGCACAACATCCACGACGCCATGTGGAGCGCGGCGGTGTACTTGTGCGTGAGCCACCCCCGAGCCGAGCCGGTCGACTTCACCGACCCGGACCATCTCGAAGCGGCGCTGCTGCGCTACAACCGCGCCGGGTGGTACGTGGACAAAGTCGTGGGGCACATCGACGCCTATGCCGAGATCGCCGCCCAGACCGCTGCGCAGGTTCCCCGGGTGGGGACGGGGGCCAGCAGCGAGCAGGGGCGGGCGGCGGCGGAGTGGGCGCTGGCCCAGGTCGGCAAGCCCTACCTCTGGGGCGGCACCGGCCCACACGCGTTCGACTGCTCGGGGCTGACCATGCAGGCCTGGAAAGCAGCCGGGGTTGCTTTGCCGCGGGTGACCACCGACCAGGTCAACACCGGAACACGCATCGGCTTGGACGATCTACAGCCGGGAGACCTGCTGTTCTACGACACCGGAGCCCCGGGAGGCAGCCCCTCACACGTGACCATGTACGTAGGCGGCGGGCAGATGGTCAACTCACCGCGCACGGGGCAGAGCATCCGGGTCGAACCCGTGGACGGTGAGTACTACAGCGCTCGGTTCGTGGCGGCGGTGCGGCCGGGCTGAGCGGCCACCACCCGCTCCACAACGGAACAGGGCGGCCCCAGCCCGGGAACCCCCGGGTCGGGGACGCCCAGCGGGCGGTGGGGCGGCTGTGGGGCTGTGCGGGCACGTCGCCCGCGCGGCCCCATTTCCCGTGTTTTCGCTGGTCCATGACTTCTACGCAATGCGGGGTTGAAAATACTCGCTTGCATAGGGAAACATCGCACCCACGCCGTTCCACCCGGGTGAACGCGATTCCTATTTGTCCGAATTCTTTCGCGTGCTCAAAAGAAAGGGCTCCTTTGTGATGCCCGCACACACCCTCCGCCTGCCCCCGCTCACCTCGGCCGAGCGGTCGCGAAGAGCCAGCTAGAGGCACCTGTTCGCTGGCATCGGGCGGGGTGTGGAAGCGCAGCCTTGGTGAGGGCGTACGACTTCGCCGGGGCCATTGACACCCGCCCCGCCCCGAACAGCGGAACACGCGCCTCAAGAAAAAGCGAAGAACAAAAGAAAAAGGTGCCTCGGACGGTGCTGGAACACCGCCCGAGGCGTGATCCCCCACCTGAAGCGACCAGGAGGAAGACCATGGACCATGGTAGGGGCCGACACCGCAGGCGTCGACGCGGCTGGGCCAGCCGCGTGCGCTGGACGGTCGGGGCCGTACTCGAAGCCGTTCTCGGCGTGCAGAAGCCGCCGCCCCCGTTGCGCCCGCGACCGGTGAAGAAGGCGCCTCCCCTGCGAGCGGTCGCGGCGGCACGTACCCCGGTGCCGTCTGCGGAGCCTGAGTGGGTGCGTCGCTATGACCACGCCCGTCGCGATCACGCAGAGTGGGCCCGGCGCCTCTACGAGCCCCCGGTGACGCCGAAGCAGGTGCCGAGGTTCGGCTGGTGCGAGGACGACGACGGTGGGCGTGCGGTGCGCCCGTATCTGGTCGCACACGAACAGCGAGGCCGTACCCGGCAACCTGAACCCCGAGCGCCTCACTGGCCCCGGCAAGAGTCGCCAACTCCGGGTGCCTTCTCGCGGGTGAGCCAAGCGCAAGAGCCGGGAGAGTGGGACGAGCTGGCCGGGCTGGTGCGGCAATGGGAGGCGCTGCGCCAGCCTGTCGCCTGACGAGAGAGCCGATTAGCAGGGCCGTTTTCCTACCGGGAGCGGCCCTGCTTTCGGTTGCTCGTCTGGGTGTTTGTGCAGGTAGAGAGTTCGACACCGAGGTCGGGTGGTTCTCTTCACAGTTTTGGTGACGGAGAGTGCCCGAATTCCTCTTGTGAAGTGACTCTGCGTGTGGCTAGTGTCACCCTTCGAAAGCACGGCGTGGGGTCACGTCGGAGAAGGAAACGGAGGTGTGCCATGCGCAGGGTGGTGTGTGCCGCGCTCGTGGTGGCGCTGGCGGGGTGTGCCGCACCGGAAGCAGAACCCGAACAAGCCGAGGCGAGCGCGCCCCTGGCCGCCCCGTCCGCACCCGGGCCTTCCCCGGAGGAGAAGGCCGTGAATGCCTACCTGGGCATGATGGGCGCCGTGGTCGAGGCTTCGCTGGATGGAGCCGAGGACCACCCGGACCTGGAGCTGTATGCGCGCGGTCAGGCCTTGGAATTGGCCACGGGAATGCTCGATGGGGCCAAGGCCATGGGAGAGCCGGTACTGCGCCCCGAGGTCACTGACACTGACCTTGAAGCCGACCCCGCGAGCATCATGGTCGAGGACTGCATGGACAACACCGAATGGGTCATCGAAGGCTTTGAGGAGATGGATCCGGAGGAGCGCAACACACGACTTTTCCAAGCCACGGTCACCGACCAGCAGGGCAAGTGGAAGGTCGACGAGTTGTGGCTCGGGGAGTTTGACGAGTGCTGAGGACACGCTCAGGGGGCTTGTTTCCAGTCGTCATGGCTCTTGTGCTCGTGGCATCCGGCCCTGCTCACGCCCAGGACGGGCGCTTCGCGCACAGCGTCGAGTGCTCAGGAGGAGGGTGTATCGCAGGCGCGCACAGTACACCGCCGCGGCCTCCCGCTATGGACATTCCTTCGGTGCCAGTTTCGGGGGCAGGTGGGACAGGGGGAGAGCCTGCGTCTTCTTGCGAGCTTCCTGATGTGGAGTTCATCCAATCGGGTCAGGAAGGGCCGGTCCGGGTGCCCTTGGGGCGAGCATGGTGTTCGACTTCGGCTTCCTCGGCTTCGCAAGGCTCGGAGGCCCAGGTCGTGATTGATCCGGCTGTGTTGGCTGAGCAGGCGCGGGCGTCGATGACCCTGCCTGTCCCGGAGATCGGGACGGCCCCGCCGCTCGGCAAGCCGAGGTTCGTGAACATGCCCTCCTGGATGTGGATCGACGCCGATGGGTGGGAGCCGGTCTCGGCGACAGCCTCGGTGGGTGCGGGGTCAGTGACGGTGGTGGCTACCCCTGAGCGGGTGGTGTGGGAGACCGGGGACGGCCACCAGGTGGTGTGTGACAGCGCCGGGACGGTGTATTCACCTGCGGTGTTCCGGGAGGAGGGGTCGCCGGACTGCGGCCACACCTATACCTCTCTCCCGCCCGGTGGTGCGGGGGCGGAGGTGGATCTGGTTGCGGTGTGGGAGTGGTCGGTGGCATGGTCCACCAGCACCGGAGACGGGGGCGAGCTGGAGGGCTTGTCGACGTCCTCGGAGGTGGCGGTGCCGGTGAGTGAGATCCACTCGGTGGTCACCCACACCCGCTGACCAAGCGGCAGACATAGGCATGGAAAGAGAGGGCGGGATGGTCGCGCTCGCGAATCCCAAGCAAACCAACCAGAAAACTAAGAATAAGACGGAGGCTCCTGATGGGGGCCGGGAGTGGGAGTCGGTGCGCCTTGCGGCGACTTCGCGTCGCCGGTGGAAGTGGGCGCTGCTGGCCACCGCGTTGATCGTCGGTGGTGGGGCGGCCGGAGCCTGGGCCGGGTTCGCGGGGGAAGACACGGTGCCGGTGGCGGTGCTCTCTGCTGATTTGCCCGCCGGGCACGTGATCAGCGCTTCGGATGTGGCCTCTGTGGAGGCTGTGCCGAGTGAGGGGCTGCGGTTGTTGGCGCCGGACAGGGTGGAGGGGATGGTGTTGGCCCGCCCGGTCTCGGCGGGTTCGCCTTTGGTGGCGGGTTCGGTGTCGGAGACGGCTGTGTGGCCGGAGCGGGGGTCGGCGCTGGTTGCGTTGCCGGTCGCCGTGCTGCCTCAGGGGTTGGAGGCGGGAACGACGGTGGACCTGATCCCGACCGGGGGCGGAGCCCAGGAGGTGGTGGAGGACGACGAGAACACGGTCCAAGGCAGTTCTGGGGTGGTGACGGCTCTGGTGCACCGTGTGGTCGCGGATGGCGGTGACGGGTTCGGTCCCGGGGATCAGGCGGTGGAGGTGGTGGTGCCGCGCGAGGACGCGGGCCGAGTGGCGGGTGCGGTCGCTGCGGGTGAGGTGCATATCGCGGTGGTCAACCCGCACGAACAGGCCGAGAACCAGGACGGGGAGGGGAGCGAATGACGGTGGTGGCGGTGTGCTCGCTGAGTGGGGCTCCGGGGGTGACGAGTCTGGCCACGGCTATGGCCGCCGCCTGGCCGAGCGGAGTGCTGACGGTGCCGGTGCTGGTGGAGGCTGACGCTTCCGGGGGCGATGTGGCGGCCTGGCACGGTCTTGAGCCGGGCCCGAAGGGGTTGGTGTCGTTGGCCGCTGCGTCACGTTCTCATGCTCCGGTGGAGGTACCGGTGGCCCTGCCTTCGAACGAGGGCGTCGCCGAGAGCGGCCATCACCCGTTGCTGCGTCATGCGCTCGAGCTACCGGGTGGGCTGCGGGTGGTGGCGGCCCCGAGCGACCCGCTCGAGGCGGGCCGTGCGGTGGAGGTCCTGGCCCGCAACCCTCGGCTGCTGAAGGCGGGGAGGGTGAGCGTGGTGGATGTGGGGCGTGCGGTGCCGGGGTCCGCGGGGGCGGCCCTGCTCCGCCACGCTGACACCGCTGTGGTCTTGGTCGAGGCGGGTCAGGTGGAGCAGGCCGAGCGGCTGCGGGTGTGTGCCCCGGTTCTGGCTTCGCTGCGCCAGGACGGGGTCCGGGTCGGCCTGGCCATCACCGGGGCGTGCCCGCACACGGATAGCGAAGTCTCCGATGTCGCGGGTGGGTTGCCGGTGTGGGCTCGTGTCCCGCATGACCCCACGGG
Organism: Nocardiopsis exhalans; assembly: GCF_024134545.1. Taxonomy (GTDB): domain Bacteria; phylum Actinomycetota; class Actinomycetes; order Streptosporangiales; family Streptosporangiaceae; genus Nocardiopsis; species Nocardiopsis exhalans. The sequence continues at coordinate 5,914,564 of NZ_CP099837.1, read as the reverse complement.
GGCTGGGTTGGTGCGGGGTGAGCACCATCCGCCGCAGCGGTTGAGGGATCGGCTGGCGGCGTGGCGTGCTCAGCGCCGTGACCCTGACGGTTTGGAGTGGATGCCGCTCATCAAGGCCGCCAAAGCGCTGGCGGAGTTGTGCGATGACTTCGACGGCCTCGGACTCAGTGCGGGGGAGCGTCGGGTGTTGGAGGTGCAGGCCGCATGAGGACCATGTATCCAGCCCTGCACCTGTCACCGGTCATGGGGGAATCTGGTGGCGAGGACTCGTTGCGCACGGCCGCGGTGGAGCTGGCCGGCCGCGTCACCGAACACCTTGTCACCCACCCCGAAGAGTCAGCGGACACCGATGCGGTGGGCCAGCTCGTCGACACCCTTCTGGAGGAAAGGGCGCGCACGGCCCTGGTACAGGGCACGCAGGGAACGGTAGACGAACCGCGCCTTCGCCGCCTGGTCCTGGACCACGTCCTTGGGCTCGGGCCGGTAGAGGAGTTGCTGGTCGAGCCGGGGGTGCAGAATATCCACATCACCGGCAACGCCCCTGCGGTTGTGGACTTCGGAGGTGGACGAAGGGAGCAACGCTCTTCGGTGGTGGCCACCGACGATGAGCTGGTGGCTTTGGTGCAGCGGGCCGCAGCCCGTGCACCGAGCGGTGAGCGCAGGTTTGATATGTCCGCACCGATTCTGTCCATGGAACTGCCAGGAGGAGAACGCCTCTCGGCGGTGATGCCGGGTGTGGCGGCTCGTCCGACCCTGACCATCCGCCGCCACCCCGCCCAGCACCTGCGACTGAGGGATCTGGCCCGCTCCGGGATGGTCGACCAGACCGCACAGAACCTGCTTCGGGCAGCGGTGCGGGCCCGGTTGAACATCCTGATCAGCGGCGCGACGAACTCGGGGAAGACCACCCTGCTCAGGGCTTTGCTGGGGACCCTGGAGGGCGAGCGGCTCATCACCGTGGAGGATGCCTTCGAGCTGGGTCTGCACCGGGCTGACAGCGACCTGGATGTCCAAGCCCTGCAGGGGCGTCCCGCGAACGTGGAGGGCATCGGTGAGGTCAGCTTGGCGGAGTTGGTGCGGGCGGCGTTGCGGATGTGCCCGGACCGGGTGATCGTCGGGGAGACCCGGGGCCCGGAGACCATCGCTCTTCTCAATGCCATGAGCATGGGCACGGATGGGTCGATGTCCACTATCCACGCCTCGAGTTCGCAGCAGGTGTTCGCGAAGTTGGCCGCCTACTGCGCTCAGAGCCCGGAGCGGTTGACGGCTTCGGCGACGGCGTCGTTGGTGGGGGCGGCTCTGCATCTGGTGGTGCACATCGACACCACCCCGGTGGGGGAGCGGTACGTGGCGAGCGTGCGCGAGGTGGTGGGGGCTGAAAGTGAGCAGGTGATCTCCAACGAGATCTACCACCGCGCGCCGAATACTTCCTCGGGTGAGTTGGTGTGTGCGCCGTCCGGGGTCGTCGCGGACCGTCTGGAACGGGTCGGGTACGCGGGACGGGGGTGGGTGTGATGAGCCCGTGGGACTGGACAGCGGGAGGGTTTGCGGTCGGTGGGGTTCTGCTGGGGGCTGGGATCGCGTGCGCTGCCTACGTGGTGAGTCTTCTTCCCCAGCGAGCATCCTTGGGCTCGAACCCGCATGGGTGGGCGCGGGTGTTGCGCCAGCGCCACACCTGGGTCCGCTTGGCCGCTGCATCCGGGGCTGGGGCGCTGGTGGGTGTGGTGACGGGGTGGCCGGTGGGGGTGGTGCTCGCTGCGGCGGCAGGGTGGTGGATGCCCGCCCTGCTCGGCCCCGACACCACTTCCCAGAAGCAGGCTGATCTCGCGGAGGCGTTGGCGTCGTGGGCTGAGCAGTTGCGGGACATGATCACCGGTGCTTCGGGGCTTCATCAGGCCATCGCCGCGACGGTGCCGGTCGCCCCTGAGCCGATCCGGGCTCCGGTCCAGGGGTTGGAGGCCCGGTTGCGGGCGGGCCAGCCCATGGACCAGGCCGCGCCGGTGTTCGCACGGGATGTCGATTCGGACCTGGGCGATCTGGTGGCCCTGACCCTGACGATGGGGGCTTCCCGGCAGAGCGGGGATGTGGCCGGTGCCCTCTCGCGTCTGGCTGAGGCGGCTCGGGAGCGGGCGAGTAGCATCGCCCGGGTCTCGGCCTCAAGGGCGCGGGTGCGCTCCTCGGTGCGCATCATCGCCGCCGCCACCACGATCATGCTGGTCGGGATGGTCGCGCTCAACCCGGGTTTTCTTGAACCGTTGGGCACGGTGACCGGCCAGCTGATCCTCGGCCTGGTCGGCGGTGTGTGGGCCCTTTCGTTCTTCTGGCTCGCCCGCCTGGCCGCCCCGGCCGAGCAGCCACGCCCCTTCTCCCCGACACCCGTGAACAGAGCGGCCGTGGCAGGGGTGGGTGGTGGCCGGTGAGCATCATGATGCTGGGCCTGGCCGGGAGCATGCTCGGAGCCGGGGTGTGCGCTGGTGCCTACGCGCTGCGCCGACCCACCCTGACCGAACGACTGACCCCGCGGCCAGAACCCGAACCCCGCACTGTCCCGCGCGGGAGTTGGATCCGGCGGGTGGGACACCGAAGTGGCAGCCTTCTTGCCCACGTCGGGCTTCCGGGGCCGGTCATGGCCAGGACCTTGGCGGCAGCGGGTACTTCGGTGGAGGACTACCGGGCCGAGAAGGCAGCTTCGACCGGCCTCGGTCTCCTGCTCGCCGTTGTGTTGTTCGCGGTGGGCGATGTTCTTCCGCAGGGCCTGCCGGTGGGGCTGCTCGCCCTTCTGGTCCTGGCCGGGTGTGTTCTGGCCCCCGACCTAGCGGCGCGCGGCGCGGCGGTGCGTCAGCGCGGCGAGCTGAGGGCGGCCACCTCGGCGTTGGCTGACTTGGTGGTTATGGGGCTGGCGGCTGGTGCCGGTGCCACCGGGGCGCTGACAACAGCGCTCCAGCACGGGAAAGGCACGGCTCCTGAACGCATTCGGAAGGCGGTGCACTCGGCCACGGTGCGCCACCGGCCCCCGTGGGAAGGCCTCGAAGCTTTGGCGGTGGAGAGCGGGGTGCGTGAACTCTCCGAGCTCGCCGCGTCGCTGCGGTTGGGCGGCGCCTCGGGTGCGCGCACCCGTACCTCACTGACGGCCAAAGCCACGTCGTTGCGGGCTCGCCGGTTGGCTGAGGTCGAGGCCACCGCCCTCGCGGCTACCGAACGCATGGCCTTGCCGACCATGGGGCTGGTCTCAGGCTTTCTCCTGCTCATCGTCTATGTCGCGCTGGTCCACGTGATGGCCGGTTTCTGAGTCTGTAGAAGGAGTCCCAGAGTGAAGAGCACTCTTCGACATGCCTGGAGTCGTGTACGCACACGGCTCACCCCAGCCCGCCGAGTCATCTCGGATGCGGGGTCATCGACCACCGAGTGGGTGTTGACGATCATGGTGGCCATCACCATCGCCACCGTGGTCGGCGGCATCCTCATCTCCGAGTTCACCTCGGCGGCTGAGTCCATCGACCTGGGCGTGAACCGGTGACCCACCCCGCCTATCTCCGCACCCAACCCCGCCGCTGGTGGGGGAGTCGCAGCGATCGGGGCAGCGCCGAAACCTTGTTCATCCTGCCGTTGGTGTTCGGGATGGTGCTGGCCGTGGTGCAGGTGGGGCTGTGGGCCCACGCCCAGCACCGAGCCCAAACGGTTGCCTCTCAGGCCTTGTCGGCAGCGAGGGCGTTCGACGGGACTACGGCTGCTGCCTACGAGCGGGCCGAACAGGCCCACGACCAGCTGGGCGGGAGCGTGCTGCGGGCGGTGCAGGTGGAGGCCGAGCGGGGCCCGGAGCGGGCGCGGGTGCGGGTCAGCGGCCAGGCCCCGAGTCTGCTGCCCGGGGCGCGAGTGCCGGTCTCCTCGCAGGTGTCGGGCCCGGTAGAACACCTGGCCCCATGACCATTCAGAAAACCCGCGAGCAGGGGCGCAGGAAGAGCCGAAGCGATAGGGGCAGCGCATCGGTGGAACTGACCCTTCTGGTGCCAGTGATCGTGCTGGCTTTGGTGTTGATGGTCGTGGCCGGGCGCCAGGTCTCGGCCGCGCTCATCACCCAGGACGCCGCGGCGGCAGCAGCACGGGTCGCCTCGCTGCAACGCGAGGCGGGTGCGGCGCGGACCCAGGCTCGGCAGGCGGCGGAACAGGAACTCACTGACCGGGGACTGGTGTGCGCACCGTTTGCTGTGCGGGTCGACACCAGCCGGTTCGTCCCGGGCGGAGCTGTTGGTGTGGAGGTGCAGTGCACGGTGACGGTGGTGGATCTGGGCGGGCTCGGCGGTCAGCGAACCTTGACCGCAGGCGCTGCTTCTCCGGTGGACCCCTATCGAGGGAGCACCCCGTGAAGGACTTCGCTCCCCGCGCGGTTCACGGGCGCCGTCGCCGCTCCAGGGCAGATGACGGGCAGGCATCGGTGTTCTTGATTCTGCTGATGCCCCTGCTTGGAGTGATGTTCGCGCTGGTGTGGGAGGGCGGGCAGATGCTGGTGGCCAAAGCGGAGCTGATGACCGTGGCGCACTCAGCGGCCAGGGCGGGCACCCACCAGGTGGACCAGACGGCCACGTTGGATGCGGGAACACCGGTGCTGGATGAGGAGCATGCGCGCCGAGCAGCGGTGGAGTACTTGGACTCGGCCGGGGTCAGGGGCGGGGCGGTGGCCGAGGAGGGGCGGGTCGTGGTCGTGGCCCGAGCTGTCTACTCGCCGGTGTTGTTGCCGATCGCAGAGTCCGAGATCGAGGCCCAAGCGAGCGCGACCGCCCATCAGTCCTAACGGCTCTGGCCTGCGTATCTGAACAGAACAGTTCTCGAAGAAGGAAGGCGTAAGAGGTATGCCCAAGAGCGCCTGGTCGGTTGTCGGGGAAGCGCTGCTCTCGGTGGTCATGTTGATCGGTCTGCCGGTGCTGGCGTCCAAGCTCGGGTGGCCGCTGGGGGAAGGCGTCTCGTGGGTGTGGTTGTGGCAGTACCTACGGGGCGGGGCCCTGCCCGCAGAGGTCGTCCTCGCAGTGTTCGTGGCTCTGCTTTGGGTGGTGTGGGCCGCCTATCTGGTCGTTATCGCTCTGGACATCCTCGCCTTGCTGCGCGGACTCGTGCCCCGGGTCGGGTTGGTGCGCTTGGTGTGGGTCCTGGCCACGGGAGGAGCGACCGCAACGAGTACGCACACAGCGGCCGTGGCCGCTCACGCCGAAACCACTGTTGAGGTTCCCGCCCCTTCGGTGTCGGAAGGGCAGGAGCACCTCGCACCCGAACACCAAGGCCAGGACCAAAGCGGGGTGATCGAGAGGACCCGCACCTTGTCCGGGTTCGGCTTCGACTCAGCCGATCTCACCTCTGGCATGCGGGACTCGTTGGAGCCGACCCTGGGCATGATCAACGACTTCCACCTGGCCGACACTTCAGTCGTGGTGACCGGGCACACCGACCCGGTCGGGGATCCCGGCTACAACCAGGGCCTGTCGGAGCGACGAGCTCAGGCGGTCGCGGACTACCTCGCCGAACACCTGAATGAGGAAGTCGAGTTCGAGGTCGCCGGGGCGGGGTCGGCTCAGCCCCCGGCTGATGCGAGGGCATCTTACGCCGAGCACCGGCGCGTGGAGATCGCTTACAGCCTGCAACCCCCAAGTGTCGAGGAGCCGGGGGCCGAAGAGAAGAGCGAAGGCGAGGGCAACGCCGCAGAGGAGCCGTCCGAGTCCTCGCCCGAGCAGGTGCAGCTGGACGTGACCCCCACCAGCTGCGGCCACGGGCCGAGCCCGTTGTTGGTGGGTGCTGTGGCCGGAGCAGCGGGGGTGGGGGTGGGTTATGCGGCTGGGCGCCGCCATGCCCACACACGCAGTCCTCGGCCCACCGTGAAGGCTCCCAAGAGCGGGGCGGGTCCGGCCCAGGGTGAGGACAGCTCTGCCGAGACCGGCGACGGCCTCGCCCCCACCGGGGGTGAGCTGGTGCGTGATGACCTCGGGGGCGCTGAGAACGGCATCATCGACTCCGACGCCTACCTACTGGTCGGCCAGAGCGCTCGGGTCGACGCACGTGAAGGGGTTGCCTTCACCGGGGCCCACTCCGCTGAGGTGTTGGCGGCTGCGGCCATCGGTCATGAGGGACAGGGCCCGGTCGTGGCCACCGGTCCGGTGGCGGAGGCGCTGGGCGGCAGTGACGCGCTCACCTCTGGTGTGCAGGTCGTGGCTGATCTGCCTGGAGTGCGGCTCGCGGTGGAAACGGCTCTGCTGACGAGCCAGCGACAGCACATGGACGACGAACTCGGAGCGGACGAGGTCAGTGAGACCGGCGGTCCTCCCGTCCTGGTGGTGTGCACAGCCGCAGAGGTGCGCGATGCCCGCGATGCCCACCATGCGCTTAGGGGCATCCCTGGGATCGTGGTGGGGGTCCTGGGCGAGCTCGAGGGCCTGGGAGCGGTGGTGCACTGCGATGATCTGGGCCTGGGGAGGGTGATTTCCGTAAGCGGCCAGACCGGTGCGGTTGGTCCGCTGCGGCACCGCGTTCGTCCAGGGGATCAGAACACCCCGGACGAGGAGGAGACCTATGTCCCCGAGGCTGCCGATCCCCACCCCGAACCCGGCCCCGAACCGGAACCCACTCCTGAGCCCGAGCCTGCTCGTGGGGTCTCAGCCCCTGCTGTTCTTGAGAGCGAGCCAGAGGTCGAGCCTGCCCTGGCCGTTGAGGAGAGCAGTAACACCTCGCCCCCGGTACGGGTGCGGCTGTTCGCCCCGCAGGTGGTGTGTGAGGTGAGCGGGCGTGATGCGCTGGCCCGCTCCAGTTCACGGCTGCTGCTGGCGATGCTCGCTCTGAGCCCCCACGGGCTTTCCGAGAGCCAGATCGACGAAGTCCTCGCCTATGGAAAAGACGAGCCCAAGGCCCGCAAGGACCGCTACAACGCCATCACCGGCCTGCGTGCCCCGCTACGAGAAGCACTCAAATCCGAAGACGACATCCTCTTCAAGGAGAACGGAAGGTACGTCCTCCAAGAAGGCCTGTTCGATATCGACGTGTGGCACACGAACGAGCTTCGGCAACGTGTGAACCTTGCCGAGGAAGACCGGGAAGCGCTCCTGCGTGAGTTGGTGAACGTCTGGGAGAAGCCGCTCCTGTCCGATTGTGGTGAGGAGTGGTTTGAATCTCACCGAAAGCACTTCACCGACCAGCTCGTCGAGGTGCTGGCCCTGTTGGCCAAAGAAACCGAGTCAGCGGAATCGCGCGTTTCCTATTTGAAAAAAGCCATGGAACTGGACCGTTTCAACGAATCCATCTACCAGGACACGATGTGCGTCTATGGTGGAATGGGTCGCCCCGACGCGGTCCGGCGTACCTACCGGGCGTTGGAAACAGCCCTCGGCGAGCTGAAAAAGAAACCCAGCCCGGTGAGCAAGCAACTCCTGGACGGGCTCACCCGCCCCGAGGCCCAGCCGCAGGGGTAGGCCAGGGGCGGAAAACAGGGGGCTCCTGTGACTACGCCTGTGACTATGCCTGTGACTACGCTCGTCCCCTTGCCTGTGACTACGCCTGTGACTACGCCAGCGCCCCCAGTGGCCCCATCAGGTCGAAAACCGGCATCATTGCAGGTCAAAGCCACTTTGAGTGTGACCCACGGGTCCAGACTTATACCCAGTGGGTAGTCAACTTCACGTAGGGGGCGGCGGCCCCTCCCTCCCCGGCGGCGGGTCGGCCTACCGGCCGACCCGCCCCCTTTTCTTTTCATCCTCCCTATCCCCTCCCTTCTCTCTCCCTCCCAAAAAGCCAAAAAACAACCCCATAAATAAAACTCATATCATTGACTTGGGCTGTGGTGATCGCCCAGAAGTGCGTCGCTCATGCGTTTCATGATCACCCAAAAACGCGCCAGGCATGCTCGCGGCCGGCCCCCACGCGCGCGTAGGCGCGCACGCGCGATTCCTCCTCTAGGAAACCCGCGCCGAAAAAAGATCCGAGAAAACCGGCGACACGAGTTGACAACCCGCCCCGGGCCAAGTTGCTATGGGGTTGTTCCCGAAACGGCGGCGCCGTTTCGGGGCGGCGGGGAAGCTTTCTCGCGACACGAGTTGACAAACACGTGTCACCCAAGATCATCTTGGGTTCCGCCCCGAAACACGCACCGTTCCGGGGCGGGCGAAAAAAGGTTTCGCGGCGGAGTTGACAAACACTAGTCACCCAAGCGAACCTCGGACCGCCAAACAGAAACGCCCGTACATTTAAAGGGGGTTTGTTAATGCGCACCTTGCGCGCAATCGGGATTATCGGAATGCGGGTTTTCGCCCGGCCGAAGCCGCCCACTCAGGCGATGATCGCCAACCAGGCCCGCGCCCAACGGGCAGCGAAGGTAGCGGTCGACTACGAGGCGGCGATCATCCGGGAGCTGGCCGCGCAGGGCGAGGCACACCACCTGTTCCGCACGCAGGGCTCGAGCGAGGCCGCCCGGCAGGCGGCACACGACCACCGCCGCGCTGAGGAGCAGCGCACCGCCCTCGGAGCCACGCTGTTTCAGTTGCACGCGCACCGGACCGTGCCGGCCACCTGAGCCACCGAAAAACACCAACGCGAAAGGACCGCCATGACCGAGAAAACCCGAGTGCACCTGTGCGGGGCGACCCTGATCTGCCCCGAGTGCGCCGAAGGGGTGCGCAACCTGCCGCCCACCGACATGGCCCCGGGCTACGCCAGGCCCGACTTCAGCCACCACGACGGCAGCACCCTGTGCCCGGTGTTCAGCCACGGTTTCGCTAGCCACCTGAGCGGGCGCATGCCTGCCGCGCCGGTCGCGTTCCTACCGGTCACGGCCGTACCCCGGACCTAGAGCGGGCCGGTGCGCAGGCGCCAACCTGCACACCGGCCCACCACAAAACCACCCGCGCCCACCGGACAGGTGTGGAGCCAGGACGGCTGGGCGCGGGCCCAACACAACAACCCAGAAGGAGTGTGCTGTGAGCACGAGTATGCCCTACGCCCGACCGGTCGATGTCACGCCCGAACACGTTCAGCAGTTGCGCATGAGCGGCCCGGACGGCCTGCTGGTGTGGCAGGAGAGCCTGGGCCAGCCGGCGGTATGGGCACCGACCGCCCACGTAGACGCCCACACCATGATGATCGCCTCGGGCCGCATCCTGGACACCATCCGGCGCAACCACCCCGACCCCGACACGCTCGACGACGGCGACATCGCCTTTGAGCTGAGCATCCTGGGCAACGAAACCACCCCGGACTGGCCCCGGGTGCAGGCCCTGACCCACCTGCTCACCCCGATCCGCAGGCGGGTGTGGGAGGCCCAGGGGATCTGCCTGACCCAGCCCCCCGAGTACGGGAGCAGCGCGGACGGGACCCACTACATCAGCGACACCTACGCCCACCCCGACGGGGACCTGCACGCCCAGGTCTGGGTCGCCTTCGCCTACGAGCAGCCGACCAAAATCCTCCTGGGCTGGCCGCAGGACGAGGCGCGCGGGGGCAGCGAGATCACCCTGGACGTGTGTTTCAGCACCCCGGCCCTGACCAAGGCCGAGCTGATCGCACAGACGGTCATGACCGCCCTGAGCGCGGGCCGCTAACACCGCGCCCCATCTACACGGGCCGCCCCTGCACACAGGGGACAGGGGCGGCCCCCTCCACCCACACACCTTCGCGCCGAGCGCTGTGTTCGGCGCGCGCGGAAAGGACCTGCGCTATGAGCGCTACTGCGTTGCGCGATTACTTCGACGGGGCCCGGATCACCGTGAGCGATCTGGAAGACCTCGACCGCACCGGGCCGGGCGGCATCATCTACGCCTGCACCCGCACCGGCGAGTACGCCCTGACCCACACCCGCTACCAGACCTGGGGCCGCAGCCCCGTGATCATCTACGGACACGGCGACCTGCACCACGACCTCACCCACCACAAGGGGGACTGGCAGAACCTGGCCCGGGACCTGACCGGCCAGGCCCGGGACCAGATCGAGAACTGGACCCGCCACGCGGTGTTGACCCCCCACCTGGTCGGAGCCCTACGCCGAGACATGCGCGCCCACGGCATGGCCCTGAACCACCGGCCCGAGCACGGCCGAACCGAGGACGGCGGGCACTGGATCGAGGACGGGTTCGCCAGCACCCACCACCCCCGGATCACCTTCCAGATGACCTACATCCAGCGCCACCGCGACAGCCTCCTGATCAGCCTGGCCATGTACGACCGGGGCCGCTACGTGACCTGCTGGCCCGAGCGCACCACCGTGACCAGCGGTGTCCCGTTCTGCGTACGCGAGGCCCCCGACCGCATCCGCCGCCACCTGGACCTGCACGACTAACACACCCGCCCGGGGCCGCCCCCAAAGGGGCGGGGCGGCCCCGACCACCCACACCCGTATCCGCGCGCCGTGCGCTGTGTTCGGCGCGCCCACCGAAAGGAACCGACTGTGACCGCACATGCACCGCGCCTGCTCGAGGCTCTGGAGATCTACTTCGAGTACGCCGAGGTCACCTCGCACCTGTTGCGCGCCCTCTACGACCTCGGGCCGCGCGGCATGATCGTCGCCAACTTCCGCTCCCGTGAGTTCGAGACCACCTTCACCCTCGACCACACCGACGAGCTGGTCCTGCCCGTCTACGGCTACGGCGATCTCACCCACGACCTGGGCCACCTCCGTGAGCACTTCGGCACCTGGGACGACCTCGTCTCGGCGGTCGACTCCACCGCCTACGACTGCCTGGCCGAGCGCATCGAGCACCGCGCCGCCACCCCGTACGCGGTGATCCGGATGCGCGAGCGCCTGGAAGAGCTCGGCTTCTCCATGACCACCGCCCCCTCCTACCGCCGCCGCTACCTGTTTCCAGGCCACTACCAGGGCCCCTCGGTACGGGAAGTGCGGGAGACCTACATTGACCGCGCCCACCCGCAGGTGCGCGTGATGCTCAAGCACCCCCTGCCCGAGAAGGGCCAGCGGCCCGGCCCCTCGCTGATCAAGATCACCGACCACGACCGCCACGTGAAGGGCTGGCCCAAGACCGTGCCCCACCAGTTCACCGCCAATGCCCAGGCGTGCCTGATTCGGGACCGGGTCAACGCCCACCTGGCCCGTACCCGCGCCTAACCCCCGCACCACCGGGGCCGCCCCGTCAACACGGGGCGGGGCGGCCCCCTCTACCGCACGCCGAGCGCTGTGTTCGGCGTGCCATGAAAGGAACCCGTCATGCGTGCCAGCAGGTATTCCCGCCAGGGACAGCGGATCACGGCCTCGATGCTCCGCACCCTCTACGACACGGGCCCCGGCGGCCTGATCATCGCCCAGGACACCACGGCCCCCTTCACCCTCACCCACTCCCGTGACCTGGACCTGAAGTGCCCGGACCAGGTCATCATCTACGGCCACGGCGACCTCACCCACGAGCTGGCCTGCGGCGAAAACGTGTGGACGCACCTTGCGGACGAGGCCACCGAGGCGGCCCGCCCCGAACGTGACCTCTTTTACTCCCGCGCCCTAGGAGCGCCCCTCGGGCAACTGCGAGAGCACATGCGCGCCCACGGCATGGACCTGACGCACCGGCCGGTCTTCGACCGGACCGAGGAGGGCGCCTTCCAGGTGGAGGACGTCTACGCCCTCAGGGACGAGGGCGACCTCACCATCGGCGCGAGCTGCGTACGCGGCCCCGGGGACGCACTCCAGGTACAGACACGGCTGTTCGACCAGGGGCGCCCGGTCAACGTGCACCCCGCATGCACCGTAGGCGGCCAGAACGCGGCCAACGTAGCTGAAGAGATGTCGGCGCAGGTCAAAAGCTATTTGACCCGCAACCAGGCCTAGCCCCCGCAACACCGGGCCGCCCCACAACGGGCGGGGCGGCCCCACCACCGCACGCCAACCGCTGTGTTTGGCCTGCCCAAAAGAAAGAGGAGCCACTGTGGCTTTGGAAATCAACGCCGCCTATGTCCAGGCCCGGTTCGGACCGCTGGCCGTGACCCCCAACCAGGTGCGCCAGGTGCACCAGTCCGGCCCCGGGGCGGTGATCACCGCCGACCTGGTCTCAAGCCGCTACCAGGCACACGCCCCCGGCGAGCTCGACCCGCGCCAGAACGCCCGCCTGGTGGTCTTCACCCACCAGGACCTGCAGCACCTGGTGAACAAACAGCACACCCTCGATTGGAAGCGCCTCGCCCAGGACGCCACGACCGCGCTGCGCCAAGACATGCACGACTGGCCCTCCGCCTGGTTCGCCTCGGCCACGGTGGTGGCGTTGCGGGCCGCCCTGGCCACCGAAGGGTTTTGGCCCCACACCCGCACCTACATCACCGACGGGGAAGAAGCCAGGGCCATCCAGACCCTGGTGTTCACCCCCGACCCCCGAGTCCTGATGAGCATCGACCTTCCGGCTCTGCCCCAGGGCCCGGTGATGTGCGAAGCCCGCCTGATGAGCGACCGCTACGCGGAACTGACCTACGCCCAGGGGCCGGTGTGCACCGACACCGCCCCCGACATCGCCCAGGGGCTGGCCGGTGAAGCCCGCGCCGTGCTGAACCACATGTGACCCCACACCACCCGGGGTGCGCCCGACACCGGGCGCACCCCGACCAGGCCCCACACCTCGGGGCCCATCACCCACACCTGAAGGGACCACCCGAATATGACCACGAACACCGTGCCCTCACGCGACCTTCTTCTGACCGCCCTGACCCAGGCCACGAACCCGTTGACCGTGACTGAGCTGGCAGATGAGGCCGGGGTGGGCAAGTCCACCGCCTCCAAGTACCTGCCCGCCCTGGAGAAGGAAGGGCTGGCGGTGCGCACCCCGGGCGGGCGGGAGGGGCGGCGGCGTCTGCCTGACCACTGGCAGGCCACCCCGATCGCCTCGAGCGAACCGACCCTAGAGACCGAGAAGGTCAGCACTGCAGAGGCCCCCTCGGCCCCGGCCGAGGACCTGGAGGAGGCCGTGCCCGAGCCGCCCGCAACCGGGGAAGCGGCCGAAGACCAGCACCCGCACCCACAGGACACCGCCCCGGCCCCGGTCACCGGGGGCGAAACGTCACCGCCCACCTCGGAGCGCAAGCCCTCGCCGGGGCAGGACCACCAAGCCCAGCACCCGGACACCGAACCGGCATCGACCTCCACCTCTGCCGCTCCCACACCTGCACCTCGACGGACCGCACCCGCACCCGAGCCCGGCACCAGCACCACCTCGGGGCGGGAACCGGTGCACACCAGCACGGGCGCGAGTGAGGAGGGGGTCAACCCGGTGAGCGGGTCGCAGCGGCTGGCACCGGGCGAGCTCAAGCTCATGGTCTGGGCCCTGCTCAAGAACTCCCCCGAGGAGGAGTTCACCGCGACCGAGCTCAGCCACCTGCTGCAGGGCCGCTCCATCGGGGCCATCCAGAACAACCTCGCCAAGCTCGCCAAGGAGGGCAAGGCCGAGCTGGCCTGCGAGAAGCCGCGCCGGTACCGGTTCACCGCACCGACCGCCTGACCCCACCCGCCCCCGGGGGTGTGCGCGAACTACCAGCGCACACCCCCACCTTCTACATACCCCAGGGGAGTATTTCCGTGTTTGATCTTCTCTACCCCTACCTGACCGCCCAGACAGGGTGGTCAGGTAGGGGGAACCGGCCCTGCCCCCGGGCTCTGGCAGTGGCGCTGTGTGGGGCGAGCGTCGCTGCGACCCTGTGCGGACTGACCGTGCGCGCCCACCGTTTGCTGCAGACCTACTACGTGCGGGGCGACTGGCCCGGCATGGTCCACCTGACGGAGAAGGGACCGGGGACGGTGTGCGGGGTGTGCGGGCACCACCTGTCCGTGCACGACCGCTTCACCGGCCAGTGCTGCCACGGCACCCCCATGGGCCTGTTGGCGGTGTGTATCGCCCTACCCCTGCCCCGGCCGGTGCGCGCCCTCGCCCAGCGGGCCGGGTGCGGATGCCGCCTGCACCCGTGGCGGCACTGACCTCTCACCCGAAAAGCCGAACCGAGGTCCCCGGCCCCCACTCAGAAATCTGGGTGGGGGCCGGGGACTTTTCTACTCGTTTCGGACCGCTTTGGGGGCGTGGTGTCGAATCCCGGGGGTGGGGCGCGCTTCTTCCTCAGTGAAGGGCAAAACACAAACGAGAAGGGATTCGGCCTTGGGACACACCCCGAACACCACCTCGCACGACGGGGGCCGACCGCCGTTGGCGATCTGGCCCTGCGCACCCGACCACACCTCGCCTCGCGCCTCGTCTCGGACCCACCTCGGGGAGGTGAGTATCCCGGACCGGCTGGCCGCACGGCTGGTGGCCGAGTACACCCGCCCCGGAGACCGGGTCGCGGACCTGACCGGTGTGGGTGAGATTGCCCAGCAGGCTTGGGAGCGGGGCCGCCCCCTGCAGGTGCTGCACCCGAGCCTGGACGCACCGGGCGCCACGGCGGCTTTGGATCTGGAGGTGGCGTGGGCGGAGTTGACCGTGGCCACGGTGACCCCGTCCACCTCGTGCGTGCTCTCGCCCCAGGTAGCCGGGCGTCGGATGCGGGCTCGGGTGGAGTTCGCGGCTCTGATCACTCGGCCCGGGGGGATCGTCGCGGTCGTGACTCCGGTCGGGCATTCCCCGGTCGGTGTGGTGGATCCGGCGCCGGGGGTGGTGCGGGCTGCTGCGTGCGCGGGGTTGGTGTACCTGCAGCACGTGATCGCGTTGACCGTGCCGATCTGCGAGGCCGGGCTGGGGGCCACGATCCCGGTCCGGGGGAGGGACGGGTTCGACCCCGACCACGACCCCCACACCAGTCCGGGGGAGGGGGAGTCTGAGGTGGGGTTGTCGACCTCGGTGGCCGAGGCCGCGGCCACGATCACCTCGCCCGCTCACCTGAACGTGTCGGTGTTCCGCAAGAAGGGGCGCACCACGCCGGCCCAGACGCGCGGGGAGGTGGAAGCGTGAACCAGGACCACAACAGTGCCCACCTCGATCACACCGAGGGGACGGCATACCCCGAAGACCAGGGAAACGACCACCACGAGGGCCCCGGTAGGGCCGGTCTTGGGGCGGGTGCGGGGTTGTCGGTGTGGGCCACGGGCCAGCGCCAAGCCCGCCAGCAGCGCGGGAACCGGTACTCGAGGTTGTCGGTAGAGCACCCGGCCAAGATGCTGCCCGAGATCGCCCGCCACGCCATCACCACCTACACCCAACCAGGGGACGTGGTGGTGGACCCGATGTGCGGGATCGGCACCACCCTGGTCGAGGCCGCCCACCTGGGTCGGAGGGGTGTGGGGATCGAGTTGGAGCCCAAGTGGGCCTCCATCGCCCGGCTCAACCTCGAAACCGCGATCATCCAGGGCGCCACCGGTGAGGGGCAGGTCCACACCGGCGAGGGCGCCGAAACCGCCCTCCGGCTGGGCTGCTCCTCGTTGGCGGGCAAGGTCTCGCTGGTGTTGACCTCACCGCCGTACGGGTCGATGACCCACGGCCAGATCCGTTCTCGCCGTGATGGAGCCCGGGCGGTGGAAAAGCACGCGCACCGTTACTCGCGGGATCGGGACCGTCGGGCGGACAACCTCGCCTACCAACGCCCGGAGAAGCTGGCGGCCTCGTTCGCGCAGATCATGGCGGCCTGCCGCACCTTGCTCGCCCCGGGTGGGGTGGTTGTGGTGACCACCCGCCCCTACCGCAAGAACGGGGAGCTGATCGATTTCCCGGGGCAGGTGGCCGAGGCGGGCCGGCGGGCCGGGATGGTCCAGGTGGACCGGTGCGTGGCGCTGTTGTGCGCACTGCGGGACGGGGAGGTGGTCTCGCGCACCTCGTTCTTCCAACTGTTGGAGACTCGCCGGTTGCGCAAGGCGGAGTGGCCGGTGCACGTGATTCAGCACGAGGACGTGCTGGTCTTTGCCGACCCTGCCCCCTACTACCAGCAGCACACCCACGGTGAAGGGCGGGCGGCATGAGGCGGACCAACTGCGATCACAACACCGACGACGACCAGCGGGGTGGGCAGGTACCGGGGGTGTTCGTGCCCGAGCTGGGGTTCTTCACTGACGCGGCCAGCCCGGACCTGCGGGCGCGGATCATCGCTGATATGCGGGCCCTGGCCGACTTTCTGGAAGAGCACCCGGGGTTGCCGATCAGCCCGCACACGAGCGTGGAGGTGTCCTACTTCCCGCGCACCAACATCGACGAGGCCGCCTTCGAGGAGGTGGCCGAGGCCGCCTCGCGGGTGGGGCGGATCCCGGCGTGGGAGGGCGAGCACTACGTGGTCGAGCACCGCCACGGCGCGGGCCGCTACCGAGTGGTGGCCATCCCCGAACAGGTGCGGTCCCGCTACCGGGCCTGGCTGACCTACACCGGGCACGTGCGCCAGGACTGACACACCCCGGGGCAAGCGGGGTCCTGGGTTCCCCCCAGGGAACCCAGGGCCGGGTCGGGGCGGTGTGGGGCCATCAGCGCCCCCACACCGCCCCGACCGCCCCGGCCCCGCCCAGCGGGCCCGAACCCGGGGTTCGGGCCCTACGTGGGGCCCCTGTGGCCCCGTTCGATGAATGCGACATAACGCCCGTAAGCGGGTGGTGGATCAGCGCGGGAGGGAAAATCCGGTGGTGTTGTTGACGAATCCGCTTGACCACCTCGGCGAGGTCGAGCGTGGATGCGTGGTGCCCCGCACCACGCGGGGTCGCGCACCGTATTCGTGCAGTTCACACAGGGTGGGGAGGTGGTCAGGGTGAGGTCGGATACTCCGGTCCGGTTGGACGAGATCGAACGGTTGCCGGTGGTGTTGGAGCCGGTCGAGGCGGGGCGGATGCTCGGGTTGGGCCGCACCACCACCTACCGGCTCCTGCGCCAAGGAGCGTTCCCGGTCCCCGTGCTACGGGTGGGACGGAGCTGGCGGATCCCCACCGCGGGGGTCCTGGCCCACCTCGGCCTGCCGGTGCCCTCCACCTCCGGTGAGGTGTGTTCACGGTGCGGTGCGCGCAGTAACCACAACAAGGAGGGGGAGTCGTAGATGACTTCTCACCAGGGACGGGTGTTCAAACGCTGCGGATGCCGGGACGAGAACTCCGGGCGGGCGCTCGGGGCGCGCTGTCCGAAGCTGCGCCGTCAGGGCGGGGCGTTCAACCCCCGTCACGGCGACTGGGGCTACCAACTCGAACTGCCTCGCACGAGCGAGGGGAAGCGGCGTCAGGCCCGCCGCGCCGGGCTGGAGAGCCAGGAGCAGGCGTGGGAGGCGCTGGACCACCTCAAAGCCTTGTTGGACCTGGCTCAGGGGGAGGGGGATGTGGAGGTGCAGATCGCGGACCTGATCCAGAACGCCCTGAAGGCCCGCACCTGCTTCCCTTCGGTGGAGGAGGTGCGTAAACGTCTGGGGACGGGGGCTGATGTGCGCAAGGAAGCCCTCACCGTGGGGGCCTATTTGAAGGCGTGGCTTGCGGCGAAGCCGGATCTGGCCGAGGGAACCCGGACCTCCTACGCGGGGCACATTCGCAAATACCTCATCCCGTACCTGGGCCAGGTCCGGCTGGACCGGCTCAAGTCCAGCCAGGTCGAGGCGATGTTCGAGTCGATCGAGGCCAACAACGAGCGGATTCTGGAGGCCCGCGAGTCCGAGGACGCGAAGGTGCGGGCATCGGTACGAGGCCAGCGGGTGGTGAGTCTGTCGACCAAGCACCGGATCCGCGCCACGCTCCGGAGTGCCCTGTCGGATGCGGTGCGCAGCCCCGAGGAGCCAGTGAACGTCAACGTTGCCTCCCACGCACGCCTGCCCTCATGCCCGAGGAAACGCCCGCTGGTGTGGACACCGGGCAGGGTGGAGCGGTGGGAGAAGGACGGCACCATCCCGGGGGAGGTGATGGTGTGGACCCCGGAGCAGACCCGCACCTTCCTGGAACACTCCCGCAAGTACGTGTGGCTGCACCCGCTGTTCCACCTGATCGCCGTCAAAGGGCTGCGCCGGGGTGAAGCGGTCGGTCTGCCCTGGGCCCACACCCGGCTCACGGACGGTGAGGCGGATATCCGCACGCAGGTGGTGCAGTTGTCCTGGACCACGCTCACCTCCACCCCGAAGAGCGAAGCCGGGCAGCGCACCATCACCTTGGACGCGGACACGGTGAAGGTGTTGCGGGCTTGGAAGAAGTTTCAGAACCAGGCCCGGCTCAAGGCGGGGCCGGAGTGGGTGGATTCGGGTTTGGTGTTCACCCGCCAAGACGGGTCCGGGTGGCTGCCCTCGCACGTGAGCGACTGGTTCACCCGCATCGCCCGAGCAGCCGGACTCCCACCGATCACGTTGCATGGGCTCCGGCACGGGGCGGCCTCGATGGCGCTGGCCGCGGGAACGGACGTGAAGGTGGTCTCGGCTGAGCTGGGCCATTCCACCACGCACTTCACTCAGGACACCTACCAGAGCGTGTTCCCGGACGTGGCCAAAGCGGCGGCCGAGGCCACCGCTGCCCTGCTGCGCGGGGCGTCGGCTCCTGCTGGGGCGGGTGGTTTGGTGCCGGTGCGGTAGCCGGTTCAGGGGAGCACACCAGGAGCCGCAGGAAGGGCTCCGCCCCCAGGTGAGGATACGGGTTCACCCGTTCTGGCCTGGGGTTTCCTCGTGTCCGGGGCCTGTGGGCCATCGGATCAAAGGTCCGCTGGTTGAGTGCTCCTCTGCCGGAACCCATTCCTGCGGTGGTGGGCCGTCCGTGCCGATGGTGCTGGAACGCGTACAAGGTGCCTCAGGCCTGACTGGGATCCCCTTAGTGACGATCGTGAACCTGAAGTGACTATGAAATCACCGAAGGTTCTCAGTTCATGCTCGTGGGCAAAACGATCTCGTGTCTGATTTTTTCGTTGTGCGGTGCCCAGTCAGATGTCGTTTGAGCAGGTCGCGGGCTGTCACGGTCACCCTTCGTGGTGATCGAGGATCCCCATCGGCGCATGGGGTGGTCCTCGACGTCCTACACATGGGTCCGTTAGTTCTGGATTATGGTGACCATGGATGAACGGTCCGGTTGGAACGACCCCGCCGAGCTGCGGATTCGGCTTGATGTAGCGCTGGAGGAGACTGCCGAGCTGCGGGCCGAGATTGAGCGGCTGCAAGCGGAGAACGCCCAGCTACGAACCCGACTCGGTTCGTTGGGGCCGACATCGGTCCCCACGTTTGTAGCGCCCGAAGCTCGGACCGCTTCGACATCCCCCTTCGGCGTCGACGAGTTGCCGCACGCGGACGCTTCCTCCAGGACCCAGGTCAAAATCGAGCTGTTCCGGACGTTGTTCGCGGGGCGCGAGGACGTGTACGCCAAACGCTGGGTCAGCACCAGAAGTGGTCGCACCGGGTGGAGCCCGGTCGAGGAGAACCCGTTCGAGAGGAACAAGGCTGAGGCGGACCGGGTGTTTCACCCGCTGACCGACCAGGTGGTCTACGAACATCTCTGTCGGCCCGAGGCTGGACGAAGCGAAGTTCATCTGGGGCTCTATCCGCTGCTTGCGGACGACACCTGCCGTCTGCTCGCGTGCGACTTCGACGGCAAGGACGGCAGTGACTGGCGCGGCGACACCGGCGCCTACGTCGCCGCCTGCCGCGCGGCAGGCGTCCCGGTGCTGGTCGAGGTCTCCCGCTCCGGGGTCGGCGCGCACGTATGGACGTTCTTCACCGCCCCCGTGGCGGCGGCGACAGCCCGTACCCTGGGTATGGCACTGTTGCGTCAAGCGATCGATGTTCGCGACCGCATGACGCTGGCCAGCTACGACCGCCTCTTTCCCGCCCAGGATTCTCTTCCGGTCAAGGCCAAGGGCAGCGCCCGTTTCGGTAACCTGATCGCGCTACCGCTGCACGGCGCCAGCCGCACCAAGGGCGCCACTGTGTTCTGCGACCCCGACACCTGGCAGGCCTACCCGGACCAGTTCGCCCACCTGGCGTGCACCGAACGACTCTCCCCAGCCGAGGTCGAAGCGCTCGTCGCCGAGCTCGGCCCGGTCAAGGCGGGTCCCTCGGCGATCGCACCAGCACTGCCACCCAAACCGCGCCGCAGAGCACTGGGCAAGGCACCCGCCACGGTCACGGCCCGACTGTCCGCGATGCTAGCCATCGCCACCGAGGGACTCCCCTCGCGGTTGCTGGCCGCGCTGAAGCATGCCGCTTCGTTCCACAACCCGGACTTCTACCGCAAGCAGAACCAGCGCTTTTCCACCTGGAACACCCCGCGCATGGTCTGTTCCTTCGACGCCAGCGACCCTCAGTGGCTCAAGCTGCCCCGCGGTCTGGTGGATGAGGCCACGCAGCTCATCGAAGCGGCTGGCGGCAGGCTGGAGATCACCCACGAACTCCCCGAACACCCGCCGATCGCCGCCCATTTCACCGGCGACCTGACCACTGCCCAGCGCGAGGCCGTGGACGAGATGGTCCAGCACCGTGCAGGGGTGCTCGTCGCCCCACCCGGCTCCGGTAAGACCGTCATGGCCTGCGCGCTGATCGCTCACCACCGCACACCGACCGCGATCATCGTCAACCGAGCCGAACTCCTCCACCAGTGGCAGGAACGCCTGGCCACCTTCTTGGACCTGCAGGATCAGACGGTGGGTTCCCTGGGGGCGGGCAAGGACCGCCGAGGTCACACCGTGGACCTGATCATGCTGCAAACCCTGACCCACCGCGATGCCCCCGAGGGACTTCTGGACGGCTACGGACTGGTCATCGTCGATGAGTGCCATGCCGCCGGAGCACCAGGAGCGGAGGCCGCGATACGCACAGCGCGGGTCCAACGCTGGGTCGGTCTGTCCGCCACCCCCTACCGTGCGGATCAGATGGATCCGCCCATCACCATGCAGTGCGGCCCCATCCGCCACGAGATCGAGGACACCAGCACCTTCACCAGACACCTCGTCGTGCACCTCACCAGTTTCTTGACCGAGGAGCCGGGCCATGACGGCGCCTCGATCCAGGCCATGTACAACGAACTCGCCCATGACCCCGACCGCAGCGCCCAGATCGCCCGCGACATCGCCGACGCCCTACGCAGGGGCCGGTGCTGTCTGGCTCTTACCAACCGCGTCGAGCACCTGCACCGGCTCGTCGAAGCGCTGGAGCCCCACGGGGTCGAACCGCTGGTGCTGCACGGCAGCACCGCGCCGCAAGAGCGTGCCCGCGTCCGCGCGGCCCTGGCCGGTGAGCGTGGCGATGTGCCTTTGGTGCTGCTGGCCATCGACAAGGTCGCAGGGGAGGGCTTTGACGCTCCGCGGCTGGACACGCTCTTCCTGGCCAGCCCGATCTCCTTCAAGGGGCGCATCATCCAACAGGTCGGTCGGATCATGCGTAACACGGAGGCGAAGAAATCCCGTGTCGAGGCCCACGACTATCTCGATGTCGAAGTCCCGCAGCTGGCCCGGATGCACCACAAGCGCCGCCGAGTTCTCCAGCGGCGCGGTTTCACCACCACCTCGCCGGAGCACCCGCGGCAACCAGCCCTGTCAGGGGCGCACACACCTGTCGATCTCGGGGGCTCTCCGGCGGGATCGGGTTCTGCGGGGCCATCCGTGGCTGAGGTGCGCTCGTGGGCCAGGCTTGAAGGCATGGATGTGCCAAGGCGTGGCCGACTCCGTGCTGAGGTGTGGCGCGCTTGGCATGCGGCCCACTCCACGCGGGGGTAGCTGGGCGGGGCATGGTACTGCTGTTGGCAGGTGGGCGCATCAGGGCTCAGCCACCTCGCCAACTGAGCGGGGGCATGCCGTGTTCGGTGCGAAAACGGCGCACGAAGTATCCCGGGTCCCGGTAACCGGACCGCCCCGCGATAGCCGCGACGGTCAGATCGGTGTCGGCGAGCAGCCGCCGTGCCTCGCGCATCCGCCGCTCGGTGATCCATTGCCCGACGGTGCGGCCCGTACGCTGCCTGACCACGGTGGTCAGGTGTCCGCTCGTCAGCCCCACCAGCTCGGCGACCTCCCGGGAACCGATGGGCGCGTCGGTGTCGGCGTAGCGGCGCTCGATGAGATCGAAGACCCGCGCGAGCAACGGATCGTCGGCCGCGGATCCCGGTGCGCTCCCGGCGAGGCGCCCCAGCCACACCAGCAGGACGGTCAGGTGTGCGCGGACGGCGTCGGCACAGCCCTCTTTTTGCTCGTGCATCTCGTTGTCGAGCCGGGACAGCTGATTGCTTCAGGCCGCACGCTGTTCGTGTGGCACGGGCAGCTTCTGTGTAATCCCGCGACGCGCGCCCACGAAAGGCGACAACAGAGGGGCTCGCCATGCGGCAAGAGGTGCTTCGCCGCCGGGGTCGACCGCCTCGGCCGGAAAGTACAGCATCCACGCCCTCGTGTTGGGTTCGATGCGCGGATCCGGGTTGGCCACGACGGCATGTGGAGCGATGACGAACACGTCACCGGCCGCGAGGTTCCACTCGCGCCCGTCCACACGGATGGGTCCTCGGCCGTGCTCGACGTAGAGCAGTATCAGGAAGTCGTGCGCGTGTGTGCCATGGGTCCTGACCGCGGCACTGGCCTGGGCGCCGCCGCCCCATCGGAGCAGGCTCACCGGCGTCAGCCCCGGCACGCGTGGATAACCCATCAGCGCGACGCCCTCGGCTGTACGCCCGACGAGGCGCCCGCCGAAGGGGCCCCTCGACGGTGCCATGGCCGCCGGATCCGAAGAAAGTCCTGTGATTCCCATGGATGATCCCTTGTCCGCTGTTGTGCGCCTGGCGAGAGTGGAGTCGCAGCCGAAAAAAGTCTCCCGTCGATCCGAAGGAGCCAAGTGTGCCACGCAAGACGAGTGGGGACGGAACCGCCGGCACTCCGTACCCTGATGATCGTCCGTACCTGCCAGCGATGGGAAATCCCCGCTTGCTGCCGTTCTACGACACGTTCACGCGTCTGATCGGTGCCCGTACCGCGCAGTG
The DNA here is from genome assembly GCF_024134545.1 of Nocardiopsis exhalans. Classification (GTDB taxonomy): domain Bacteria; phylum Actinomycetota; class Actinomycetes; order Streptosporangiales; family Streptosporangiaceae; genus Nocardiopsis; species Nocardiopsis exhalans. The sequence goes on along the minus strand of NZ_CP099837.1, from coordinate 5,891,760 downwards.
GCAGCTGGTCGCCCAGGCCGGGACCGCGCCCGGTGACACGGTCCTCGAGATCGGCGCGGGAACCGGCACGGTGCTGTTGCTGGCCAAGCGCGCTGTGGGGTCGGCGACCGTGATCGGGCTCGACCCCGACCGGTACGCTCTGGCCCACGCGCATCGCCGCGCCGTACACCAGGGCCTGGAACTGCGGCTCGACCACGGTTACGCCGATCGACTGCCCTATCCCGATGCCAGCATCGACAGGGTGCTCTCGTCGTTCATGTTTCACCACCTGCCCGACGCGGAGAAGTCGGCGGCCCTGGCCGAGGCGCATCGCGTGCTGATCCCCGGTGGGAGCCTGCACATGGTCGATCTCAACGGTGAACATCCCGGTGCCGTCACACGCCTCCTGCACCGGTGGCACAAACGCGACGAACCGGACCTGTCTGACGGTCACGCTCCGCTGCGCGGCCCCGAGGCGGCGACGGAGGGCCACGTGGTCGCCTTGATGCGGAAGGCGGGATTCGCCGAGGCCGCTGTGGTCGGGCACGGCCGTGCGGCGGTTGGCGCGGTGACCTTCTACCGAGCGGAGCGCAGCTGAGCCGTCGTCACCAGAATCAGCGCGGGCTCTTCCTCGAACAGGTGGTGATGTTCGACGGAAGAGCCCGCCACGGCTGAACCCCGCGCCCGCTCACGGTTCAGGACGGAGCTGCTCGGGTCAGCGCTCTGAACCGACCCTTAGGCCTCGGCTCGCCTGCCGTAGCGGGGTGTGCTGACCCATCGGCTGGCGACTGCCTGATGTCGAGGCCGACGACCGAGTGGCCACCCGACTCGTTCCGCTGACCAGATCCTCGTCCTGGGCGAAGGAGGCGTTGCCGAGCACGGGCGCCATGAGGAGCTTCGGCGGGGATGAGCACCATTCAACATTGAACAGCGGGTGGTGCCGGGCTCTTGGGACCGGCACCACCGGGGACACATCAGTGTCCGTCGTGTCCTTCCTCGGAGGGTGACTCATCGTCATCGCCCTCTTGGTCACCTGCGCCGGATCCGAGCATCTCGTTCATCAGCTCGATCTCGGCCCGCTGCGCGTCGATGATGTCCTCGGCCAGAGCACGCGCTTCGGGGTTGGTGCCCTCCACCAGCTGGGTCTGTGCCATGTCGATGGCGCCCTCGTGGTGCTCGATCATCATCTCCAGGAACATGGTGTCGAACTCGTCTCCTTCGGCCGCCTCCAGCTCCGCCATCTGCTCCTCGGACATCACCCCGGCCATGCCGCCGTGGTCCATGCCCTCCATCGGTTCGTTGCCCCAAGACTCCAGGAGAGCGTTCATCTGCTCGATCTCTGGCCCCTGTTCGGCCTCGATGTCCTCGGCCAGCGCCCGGACCTCGTCCCCCGCCCGGCTCTGTGCCAGTTCCGCCATGGCGGTGGCCTGCTCGTGGTGCGGGATCATCATCTGGGCGAACACGACATCGGCGTCGTTGAACTCCGAGGACTCCTGCTCGGAGGTGTCCGAAGCCGGAGGAGCGGAGTCCTCCTGCGCGCCTGCGCACGCGCCCAGCAGGACGGTGGCGGCGAAGGCGGCCGCCGAGGGCACCAGGGCATTCTTCAGGAGTGTCATCATCGTTCTATCCCTTCTGTTGCGTTGTTACGCCGCGTGGCATCTGGGCCGGGCGCGGTGCCTGTACATGTCTTTCGGTACGGCTGCCCCGTGGCCGTTGGACTCGTTCGCGACCCGCAGCGATTTGCTTTCTGGGGTCGAAGAAGGTCGGGGTGGAGCGGGCCCGACCCCTGGGCACGCAAACCGGTGTTGAGGACGCAGGCCTGGCGACCGACGCGTCAAGGGCCCGGAGGCCACGCCGGTGAGCACGGCCATGGGCCTTCGTGCATGACTTCAAGGCTGCCCCCTTGGTGTTGGTCAGGGACGTCGGGCGCCGACGAAGTGCTGGGCCCAGTAGTCCGCGAGGCGCACCTCGGAAACGGTCTTGCCGCTGCTGGGTGCGTGCACCATCAGACCGTTGCCGACATAGAGGCCGTTGTGGCCCAGGTCCGGAAAGAAGAAGAGGATGTCGCCCGGCTGTATGTCCTCCCAGCCCACGGTGTTGGGCATGTTGTACTGGGTGTAGGTGGTCCGGGAGATGCTCACCCCGGCGGCCGCCCAGGACGCCTGGGTCAGCCCCGAGCAGTCATAGCCGTTGGGGCCGGTTCCGCCCCACAGGTAGGGCGTGCCGATCTTGCTGTAGGCGAACTCCACGGCAGTGCGGGCGTCGCCTGAGGCGGAGCCGGTGTAGGTGGGTGCGGGTCCCGTCGGCGACTCGCCTCCCGCCGTGGGGTTCTCCCCCTCGAAGGTGGCGAGCAGCTCCTCCTGCTCTGCGAGGCTCTCCTCCACTTCCTCCTTGCGCTGGTCGAGCTCTTCGAGCTGCTCGGCGGCCTCCTCATAGGCCTCAGCCGCGTCGGTCTTGAGAGCGCCCAGACGGGCGTCGCTCTCAGCGAAGGCCTCCAGCTCCAGTCTTCTGGCTTCGGAGAGGTAGGACAGGTCGGCGGACTGCTCGTAGATCTGGGACGGATCGTCTACGAACAATGCCGCGGTCACCGAGTCGGGGTCATTGGACTGGTAGCTGGCGCTGGCGAGTTCGACGACCTTGGAACGCAACTCCTCGTAGCGCTCCTCTTCTGAGTCGATCTGGCCGTCGGCCTCGTCGAGCTTCGCCTCGACCGCGTCGTGGTACTCCTGTGCCTCGTTGTACTCCTGGACGAGAGTGCTGGATTCCTGGAGCAGTTCCTCGATCCGCTCCTCGACCTCTTCTTTGGTGGGTTCGGGCTCGGCGTTCGCCACGGCGGCGAACGACATCAGTGCGCCTGCGGCCACGCAGGCCACAGTGGCGAACTTCCAACTTCTGCTGCTCGTGAGGTGCTCGTTCTTCATGCGTGCCTTGTCGTTGGGCGCCATGCGGCCAGGGCATGGCTGGGGGAGGGAGGAATAGCGGTTCGCACCGGCCACGATGCCCGCGAACCGTTGAGGGCTCAGCAGGCGAGGTGCGCGCACCAGAGGCGACGGCGTCGCAGGAGAGGGTGCGCGAATGCCCCGGGGCGGTACGGCCGTGCGGTGACCGGAGCGGCTCAGACCGCGCCGAAGCCAGGGGCGCCGGTGCGTGCGGTGCTGGGCCGACCCGCTTCGCGCAGGCCGACCGGGGCCGGGCGGTCTAGACCCGGCGAACGCACAAGGACAGGAGTGCCCTGGTTCCGCCAAGGGGAAGCACGCGGTGCGCGCGAGCCGAGCGCGAAAGCGGTGTCAGCCTCGGCGGCAGTACCGGCAGTCCGGGGAAGGCGAAGAAGGCCAGACCCAGTAGGAGCGACGCCGAGACCGTCCCGGAGCGCTGGTCGGCCAGCACGTCGGTCTCGTCACAGTGTCCCTCGTGATGCTCCGCCAAGGGGCCGCCGTGAGCATCGACCTGCTCGGCAACGACGGCCGCGGACGCAGCACCTTGGTGCTGAGCCGCGTCGGTGTGGCACAAGGCGACGACCGCCAGACCGAGTGCGAGCAGCAGCGTGAACACGACCCTGGTCCAGTGTCGCGGGGCTGTTCGCTGAGTGGCTGCCAACACGACTCCGACCTTACTCAATTCGTCGAGGCCTCGCACACCCTCCGGGTGGACGCGCGTGGAACCCGGGACCGCGCCCCCACCACGCGGCCCACCTGTTCTGTGCTCGGGCCGGGTAGGGCGCGCTCATTGTCGCCGAACGGTCTTGACCGTGGTGATCACTTCGGATTTCTCGGACGCCTCGGTGCTGTCTGGCCCCGAGCGCCGTCACCGATCGTCGCCGCTTGCGGTGAAGCGTGCGGCGCTGTGGGCCGGGGCGAGATCCAGGCGCCGCAGGAGCTGCGCGTTCAGGGCGACCACGACGGTCGAGGCGGACATCAGGATCGCGCCGATGCTCATCGGCAGGACGAACCCGATGGGCGCGAGGACTCCGGCCGCCAGCGGAACGGAGATGAGGTTGTAGCCCGCGGCCCACCACAGGTTCTGCTGCATCTTCCGGTAGGAGGCGCGCGAGAGTTCGATCACCGAGAGCACCGAGCGGGGATCGGACGAGGCCAGGATGACGCCCGCGGAGCCGATCGCGACGTCGGTGCCCGCACCGATGGCGATGCCCACGTCGGCCTGGGCCAGGGCGGGGGCGTCGTTGACCCCGTCGCCGACCATGGCGACCTTCTTGCCCTCGTTCATGAGCTCGGCGACCTTGGCGGCCTTGTCCTCGGGGCGGACACCGGCGAAGACGCGGTCGATGCCCAGGTCGCTGGCGACGGTGTCGGCGACGGCCTGGGCGTCGCCGGTGATCATCACCACCTGCAGGCCCGCGGCGTGCAGGGCGCCGACGGTCTCACGTGACTCGGGCCGGATCTCGTCTGCCAGGCGCAACGCTCCGATGACCTGTCCCTCTGCCAGGACGTGCAGGATGATCGCCCCTTCGGCGCGCCAGCGGCTGGCGACCGGCTCTTCGGCTACGCCGCGCTGTTGGAGCAGGTGGGGTCCGCCGACCTCGATCACCGCACCCTCGACGGTGGCCTTGACCCCGACCGCCGGGGAGGAGGAGAAGTCCTGTGTCCTGGGCGGACGCAGTTCACGGGAGGCAGCGGCGCCCCGGATGGCCCTGGCCAGCGGGTGCTCGCTGTCGGCTTCGGCTGCGGCGGCCAGAGCCAGCACCTCGTCTTGGTCGCGGCCTTCGGCGGGTTCGACGGCGGTGACCGTGGGCTCGCCCTTGGTCAGGGTTCCGGTCTTGTCGAAGAGCACCGCCTGCACGGTGCGCGTGGATTCCAGGGCGAGGCGGTCCTTGATGAGCACACCGCCGCGGGCGGCGCGTTCGGTGGAGATGGAGACCACGAGCGGAATGGCCAGGCCGAGCGCGTGGGGGCAGGCGATGACCAGGACCGTGATGGTGCGCACCACCGCCATGTCGGGCAGTCCGAACAGCGACCACACGATCGCGGTGATCGCCGCGGCTGTGAGCGCGAACCAGAACAGCCAGGCGGCGGCCACGTCCGCGATGCGCTGGGCGCGGGAGGAGGAGGCCTGGGCATCGGTGACGAGCTTTTGGATACCGGCCAGCGCGGTGTCCTCGCCGATGGCGGTGACCTGGACTCGCAGCCCGGAGTCGGTGGCGACCGTACCGGCGACGACGTTCTCCCCCTTCCCGCGGCGCACGGGTTTGGATTCTCCGGTGACCATGGACTCGTCGATCGATGCCGAGCCGTCGACGATCTTTCCGTCGGCGGGCACCGAGGAGCCGGGACGAACGATGACCACGTCACCGACCAGCAGATCGGCGGGGGCGACCTTGACGACCTCCTCGCCCTCGAGCTTGTCGGCTTCGTCGGGCAGCAGGGCGGCGAGCGAGTCCAGTGCGGAGGTGGTCTGGGCCAGGGAGCGCATCTCGATCCAGTGGCCCAGCAGCATGATGACGACCAGCAGTGCCAGTTCCCACCAGAAGTTCAGCTCGTGGTCGAGGATGCGCAGGCTGGCGCCCCAGGAGGAGATGAACGCCACGGTGATCGCCAGGCCGATCAGCAGCATCATGCCCGGCTTCCGGGAGCGGATCTCCGAGACCGCGCCGACCAGGAAGGGCTGGCCTCCCCAGAAGTAGACGAGCGTTCCCAGCACCGGCGAGACCCACCAGACCCACGCGGCATCCGGCAGCCGGTAGCCGACCAGGTGGGCGAACATCTCGTTGAAGCCCACCACCGGGAGGGCCAGGGCGAGCATGATCCAGAACAACCGCCGGAACTGCCCGACGTGATCACCGTGACCGGCGTGATCGTGCTGGCCGGTGTGCTCCTCACCAGTGTCGGGCGGGTCGTTTCGTGTGGTGTCCATACTCGTCCTCCTCGGGTCACCCCGTCGCTGCGGGGCGAGGGGCCGGTGCCTTCCGCAAGGTCTGCCCAGGGAAAGCACCGGCTCGGGTGTGGGTTAGGCGGTGGCGTACCGCTCGGGGTCGGCGTCGAACAGAGGGCCGCAGGAGTCGCAGCACAGCCAGTACCGCTGCCCGTCGTGGTCGCGGTAGAGGCCGAGTTCCTCGGCCTGGGACTTGAGCACCGGAGTGCCGACCATGACCGGGCACTCGGCGACGTCCTGGTCCGGTGCGGAGGCCAGGTCCTCCTTCGCCGGTGTGTGGCCGCAGCAGTCGCCCGCCTTGGCCGTGCTGTCCTGGTCGCGGTTGCCGGGAGTCGTCATGGGGTTCCTCTTCTGTGGTCTTCGGTTCACTGTCAGGCGTTCATCGGTTGGCGGGCTGGCTCCTGGTCGGCGGGCGAGGATGTCCGGGCCTGGTCCGCGTGAGCCCTGAAGCTGCGCAGGCGCAGGCTGTTGCCGACCACGCAGACGCTGGAGAAGGCCATCGCCGCTCCGGCCAGCATGGGATTGAGCAGTCCGAAAGCGGCCAGCGGGATCGCCGAGGTGTTGTAGGCGAAGGCCCAGAACAGGTTGGTCTTGATGGTGCGCAGTGTCCGACGGGCCAGGCGGATCGCGTCCGCCGCGGCCCGCAGGTCACCACGGACCAGCGTGATGTCGGCGGCCTCGATCGCCACGTCGGTTCCGGTGCCCATGGCCAGCCCCAGATCGGCCTGGGCCAGGGCGGGGGCGTCGTTGACGCCGTCGCCGACCATCGCCACGACCCTGCCCTCGTCCTGGAACCGGGCGACGACGTCGACCTTGTCCTTGGGAAGCACTTCGGCGATCACACGCTCGATGCCGACCTCGGCGGCGACCTGCTCGGCCACCGCCTGGTTGTCCCCGGTCAGAAGCACCGGGGTCAAGCCGAGCTTCCTGAACTGGGCGATCGCCTCGGCGGAGGTGGTCTTGATCTGGTCGGAGACCACCAGCACACCGCGCGCGGCTCCGTCCCAGCCGACCGCGATCGCGGTCTTGCCCTCGGCCTCGGCGGCCCGCTTGGCCGCGCGCAGCTCCTCGTCAAGGGTCAGCGACCACTCCGCCAGCAGCGTCTCGCGGCCCGCGAGGACGGCGTGCCCCTCAACCACCCCCTGCACGCCCTGGCCCTCGATGTTGTCGAAGGACTCCGGAGCGGGCAGCTCACCGACCTCGGCGGCCGCTCCGGCGGCGATGGCCTGGGCGATGGGGTGCTCGGAGTAGTCCTCCAAACCCCCGGCCAGGCGCAGCAGCTCGGTGCGGTCCACTCCCCGGGCGGCGATCACCCCGGTCAGTGTCATCTTGCCGGTGGTGACGGTGCCGGTCTTGTCCAGCACGACGGTGTCGACCCTGCGCGTGGACTCAAGGATTTCGGGGCCCTTGATGAGCACGCCCATCTGCGCGCCGCGACCGGTTCCCACCAGCAGCGCGGTGGGGGTGGCCAGCCCCAGGGCGCACGGGCAGGCGATGATCAGGACCGCCACCGCCGCGGTGAATCCGGCGCTGAGCGGGAATCCGGCCCCGATCCACGCTCCCAGAGCGCCCACGGCGATCGCGATGGCGATCGGCACGAACACCCCGGAGACCCGGTCGGCCAGGCGTTGGATCTCGGCCTTGCCGGACTGGGCGTCCTCGACCATCTGGGCCATCTGCGCCAACTGCGTATCGGAGCCCACCCGCGTGGCCTTGACGACCAGGCGGCCTCCGGCGTTGACGGTGGCGCCCGTGACGTTGTCGCCCTCGGTGACCTCCACCGGCACGGATTCACCGGTGAGCATCGAGGCGTCGATCGCGGAGCGACCCGAGGTGATCACCCCGTCGGTGGCGATCTTCTCCCCGGGACGGACGACGAACTCATCCCCCACGGCGAGCTCATCGATCGGAATCCGCTCTTCCCTGCCTCCGCGCAGGACGGAGGCCTCCTTCGCGCCGAGTTCGAGCAGGGCACGCAGCGCGGCACCGGCACGGCGCTTGGAGCGCTTTTCGAAGTAGCGGCCCAGAAGGATGAACGTGATCACCCCGGCACCGACTTCGAGGTAGATGTGCCCGAAGCCGTCACTGCGCGAGATCGTCAACTCGAAGGGATGGACCACGCCCGGCTGTCCGGCCGTGCCCCAGAACAAGGCGATGATCGACCAGATGAGCGCGGCGGTGGTGCCCACGGAGATGAGGGTGTCCATCGTGGCCGCGCCGTGCTTGAGATTGGTCCACGCCGCCTTGTGGAAGGGCCAACCGGCCCAGACCACGACGGGAGCGGCCAGCACCAGGGAGGCAAAACCCCAGTAGTCGAACTGCAGCGCGGGAACCATCGCCATCGCGATGACCGGTACCGCCAGGGTCGCCGCACCGATCAGCCGCTGCCTGAGGGCACGCAGCTCGGCTTCCTCACGTGACTCGCTCTCACCTTCGGAGTTGCCCGCGCCGGTTCGCGGCGCGGCGGGAAGCGTGGCCGTGTAACCGGTCCGTTCCACCTCGGAGATGAGCGCCTGGGGGTCCAGGTCCGCCGGACCGGTGACGCTGGCCTTCTCCGTGGCGTAGTTGACGCTGGCCGTGACGCCGTCGAGCTTGTTGAGCTTCTTCTCGATCCGGTTCGCGCACGAGGCACAGGTCATGCCGCCGATCTGCAACTCGATGCTGCCGCTGGTTGTCCTGGTGGCGGGGTCAGTGGTCATGGCCGTCTCCGTCCTCGTGATCGTCACCGTTGCCCGAACCGTCACCGGAATGGTCGTCCTCGCTCGGGATCCCGGCTGGGTCGGCGGTCGCGTCGATGACCAGCGGCGCGGTGTGCACCTGTCCGTCGACCTGGAAGTCCAGGTACAACAGGTAGCGGCCCTCGGTGGGCGCGGTGGCCTCGAACGTGATGTCCGGACCGGCGGTCTGCCCGGCCTCGGGCTCGGCGCCGTGCGAGTGGACGTGCAGGTAGGCCAGGTCCCCGCCACGAAGCGCCACCAGGTGCCCGAAGGCCCCCAGGTAGGGCTCAAGGTCGGTGACCGGCTCGCCGTCACGGGCCACGGACACGGTCAGCTCCGAGGGCTGACCCGTGACCAGGTCTCCTCGAACGCTGACGTCGAATCCACCGGCGTTCGTCTCGGTGACCCGTTCACCGGCAGGCACCGCGGCGTAGTCACCGCTCACCTGCACCGTCGTCGACAGGGTCATGTCCTCACCGCTCTCAGAGGGCACGAAGTCCGCGAAGATCCGATAGGTTCCGGCCTCCTCCCACTCCCAGGGGATCGACCAAGTGCCGTCGGTGTCCAGTTCAGGATGCACGTGCCGGAAGTGCTGCCCGTCGGCGCGGACGGCGATCAAGTGCATTTCCTTCTCGTGGTTGAGTTCGAACGCGGTCACCGGTTCGCCCCCGGAGGTACTCACCGCGAAAGTCAGCTCGCCCTCGCTACCGGTCTCCTCGGGGGCACTCACCCCGGTGAGCTGGTAACCGTCCTGGGCGAGGCCGAGCCCGAGCGGGGCCGCATCGTCCGCGTGCGCCCCGTGCCCGGCGGTGTCCGCGTCGCCTTCCTGTCCGTGCTGACCGTGATCCGTGGTCTCCTGCGACCAGTTGCGCACGGTCTCTTCGGGTACCACCGCGTTCGCCGTGAATCCAGCGACGGCGAACACGGCCACCAGCACCAGCCCGTACAGGACCAGCTTGGTCGGTGCGTTCATCTCAGCTCCTCGTGGCTGCGTATCCGGCCTCGCCGACCGCGGCGATCACGGCCGCGTCATCGATCCGTCCGTCGGCGGTCACGACCAGCCGACCCGTGGCGGAGCTGACCTCGACGGCGGCGACGCCCGGAAGGCGGGACACCTCGCCGCGAACCGCCCCCTCGCAATGTCCGCACGTCATCCCCGTCACGGCGTAGGTCTGCGTGGCACTCATCTGGCCGTCCTCACATCTCAGCGATCAACTTCGTGTACCCCTATGGGGTATGTTTACCAGTCCAGATATACCCCCTTAGGGTATATGAGTCAAGCAAGGACCAGCAGGAGGACAGTCATGTCGGCACACCAGGTAGTGGTCCTCGGAGCGGGAGCGGCGGGAGCAGCCGCGGCAAGGGAACTCATCACGGCCCGCGCCGTGGACGTCACACTCGTGGGAGCCAGCGGCCGCGAGCCCTACAACCGGACACTGGTGAACAAGGGGGTGGCCCTCGGGCTCATCACCCCAGAGCAGGCCGCGTTGACGCCCCCGAACGAGCCCTTCGTCGCCGACACCGCCCGCCGAGTCGATGTCGCCGCACGCCGGGTACACCTCGACTCGGGTGCCACTTTGGGCTTCGATTCCCTCATCGTGGCGACCGGCAGCACCCCCAGGCGCGTCCACGCCGAACTACGCGGCGCCCGGGACGCCGTGCGGGCAGGCCGCCTGACCACGCTGCACTCGTTGCGCGACGCGCTAGGCGTGCGCGACCTACTCGCCCGCACCCCCCGCCCGGCACGGGTGATCATCCTGGGCGCCGGATTGGTAGCCGCCGAGACCGCCTCTGTGCTGCACCAAGCGGGACACGACATCGCACTCCTGGCCCGAACCACCACCCCGGGACGCACCGCGCTGGGTGACCTGGTCGCCCGGCGAGTCGCTGACCTACACCGCACGCACATCTGCACGTACTTCGCACGTCAACCCGTCGCCGTCACACCGGGCGAAGCCCACGTCGGGCTGGTGCTCGATGACGGAACACGCGTGGAGGCCGACCTCGTCATCGAGGCGATCGGCACCACCCCGGTCGCACCGCAACCATGGCCGAACGGTGTCGACGTCGGCGCCCGGCTGCACATCGCCGGTGCACCGCGGGCCTATGGTGCCGGGGGTGTCGCCATCCACCGCGGTGGCTTGCTGGGCTCCTGGCGGATCGACCACTGGGGTGACGCGGCCGCACAGGGCGGACACGCCGCTCGCACCCTGCTGTACGACCTCGGGCTCGGAGCCGACCCCGGCCCCTACCTGCCGCGCGCGAACTTCGCGGCGCGCGTCTACGGCCGCACGCTCACCGGCGTCGGACACAACGGATCAGGAGCGCGTGAGCGCTGTGTGTCGACCGATCCCCTGCTGGTCGTCCACGAGGTGGAGGGCAGGGCGGTAGGGGCGGTCGGGATCGATGCCGTTCGACTCGTCCAGGAGTGGGCGCCGCGCCTGCACGCGTGACCGCGAGCGCCCGGCGTTCGAGTCCGCGTGCCCCGCACGGGCATCGGTCTGGTCGAGTGGGCAATCGCAGCGGGCACGGGCCGCTGACGGTGGCAGGGCTGAGACGAGGCGGCTTACCGGATGGGAAAGCCATCCGCCCCGTAGATCCCGCGCAGGTTTTTCGAGCCCGTGGTGGGGATGCGCTGATCTCCAGCGCTGCTCGATTTGGCCATCCCATCGGGTTTTCAGATACCTCCTGGGGGTATCCTCGGGGCATGAGTAACGGGATGAAGTCTGTGACCCCCTGCAAGTCCGTCTGCGGTTCCGGTTCTGCCGAAATCACCTTGCCCTTTCGCCTCTTGGGCCTGTGCCTGCGTCTGCGCGTCATTCTCTCCGGACACTGCCCCGGGCGAAGCTGATCAGCAGTCCTTCGGGTGCAAAGGCCCCCGGGTTTAGTCGCCTGGGGGCTTCGAGGCACCGTCGACATGATTGGGGGGTGCGCCGCCACTCCCACGGGATTGCGGTAGTAGCGGCGGATCAGAGATGGTGAGGTTCGCCGGTGACCTGGTGATCGGCGTAGTTCAACGCCTCCAACACCAAACGCCTCAGGTGCCCGTCGGGCATTGAGTAGACGATCCTGGAACCCAGACGTATGTCCGGACCCTTCCGTGCCGGGGCTGTCTCACAGCAGCACGAGCACGTAGAGGTGGTGGAGTTGGAAACAGCTGGAGGCGATGCCGCTCGATGCGACCCCGGTCCCTCCCAGCAGGGCGGGTCCGGCCACGGGATTGGCTGAGGGAGCCTTGCCGAGCAGGGCCCGCACACGGTGGAGCGCGTGGGAGTCGGCCAAGGCCAGGTGCCAGCTTGTGCGCGGCTTCGGCGAAGCCAGGGCGACACGGGCGATGGTGCGGGCGACCAGTTCACGGTTGCCCGTGATCGCGGCGGTGTCCTCGTCGGCCCAGCGTTCCAGCGCCAGGCGCAACGACTGGTGCAGGGTTCGCAACGGGGGAAAGAGGGCAGCGGACAGCGCGGTCAGGGTCGAGTAGACGTGGTGGCGGTGGCGCAGGTGGGCGTGTTCGTGACGAAAGACGACCTGGAGTTCTTCGCGGTTGAGCAGGCGCATCAGCCCGCGCGACACGAGTACACCGCCGTGCTGCCCAGGCACGGCCAGCGCGATCGGATGATCCTGCTCGGTGATGTACTGGCTGTCGCCACGTACGGCACGGATGTCCTTGCGGACGCCCAGTCCCAGTCGGGCGATACCGAACAGGCCCACCATCAGCAGCACCACCGCCATCAGACCCAGGTGGAGGGAGACCGGGCCGTGATCCAGGAGCAGAGCCCCTCTGCTGCCCCAACCGCTGACCACGTCGCGGGGAAGCAGGCCGGTGATGAACACCGCTGCTACGAGGAGCGTGGTGCTCAGTACGGCCAAGGCGGTGCTGACCCCGCACACAGCCAGGATCCGCGCCGACCAGGCGGGGTGCAGAGGGAGTGGCTTCCAGCTCAGCGCCAGGCTCAGGGTGATCAGGAGCAGTGCGGGAGCGAAGGTAGGCCAGCCCATGTCTACTCCTCGGGACGATCCAGCAGTGCGCGCAGGGCCCTCTCCTCAGCGGGGTTGAGCCCGTGCACGAACTGGTTGAGCACATCGGAGGGATCACTGGCCACCCTGAGATGGTCGAACATGCGGCCAGCGGCGAGGTCGGCCTCATCCACCAGGAGCCGGTAGACGTAGCCGCGTCCTCGTTGAGCGCGTTCGACCATCTTCTTGTCCAACAGGCGAAACAGGACGGTGTTGACCGTGGTGTAGGCGGGGGACCCTTCCAGTTGCTCCCGCAGCTGTGCGGTGGACAGATACTCCTCGGCACCGGCCAGCAGGGCCAGAATTTCGGCCTCCAGTTGTCCCAGTCTCTTGCGTGACATCCCTGATCCTTGAACCCGTGCCCGTGGTGGCTGCCGGTGGTGCCGTGCTGTGTGCGGCACCAGGACCCAAAGCGGTAGTGCTTTGTGCTGGCAGCGGTGTGCTCCGCTCACTGCTTGAAGGCGATGTGCAGGTGGTCCTGGTGCACGGTATTGGTGAAGGTACCGCCGTGATCGGTGCTCAGTGCCCAAGGCCCGCCGACCTCGGTGGCCCCCTGTTCCAAAGCCTCTCTCATCACAGTACCGGCTGGCCCGTCCGGCCCTGATGCGCGCAGGTCGGAGATGGTGACGCCGTCGATGGCCCAGATATCGACCGCCCTGCCGTGCGTGTGGTTGCTCACTGAAGGGCTGTCGAAGACGTTGACGGGGTGGCCGGTGGCCAGGACCGCGACCGAGAGCGTGCGCTCTGAGGACAGCTCGAGGAGCAGCTCCAGAAGTCGGTCGTCGATCTGGTGGTCCAGGATGTCCCATCTAGCGCTGCCTGGCAGTTCGATGCTCGGGGATCGCAGAACCTCTGTGGCGGCTTCGCTCACCTGCGCCCGGGGGGCCTCATCCTCACTGCCGGGTGAGGGGGAGGCGTCCTGGGGAGGTGTGCCTCCCAGGGAGGCGATCTCGGTGACGTCCCAGGAGTCTCCCTGCCGGGTCAGGCGCAGGTCGATGACGTAGGTGGCCGAGAGCAACGATTCTTGCGTCAGTGTGGTGATCTCGGTGACCGCCATGATGGAGGCCTGATCATCGGTCAATCCACCCAACTGTGGATAGATGACCTCGGCCGCACCGGAGGTGTCGGTGTCCGCGTCTTCTGAGTCTTCTGAGAAGGGTGTTTCATCAGTGATCGCGTCGGGGTCTATCTCGGCTTGGGCGAGCCGTTCCCTGGTCGCTTGGGCGGTGCCTTGTCCTTCGTCGTAGTTGAAGGCGGTTTCCAGGAAGCGGACGGCGGCGACTTTGACGTCGAGGGCCGGTTCGTCTTCGGCCACTCGGTAGGCGGCGACCTCGGGAAGCTGGACGGGTTCGGCCTCCTTGCCTTCCACACCGGAACCGGGTGCAGGGTTGTTCGTGGAGCAGGCCGCCAGTAGCGCTGCGAGGACCGTCACCGCCCAACCTCGGAGCACAGTCTTCGTCCGGTGGGGGCGGCCTCGGGGGTGTTGGCCGATGGTGCAGGGCTGGGGCATGGGTCAGCCGTTCTTTTCCAGGGTTTGGTCATGGGGGTCGAGTGCAGGCTGGTGCGGGGAGGCGCCACTGTCCTGCAGGGGCAGGGTGATGCCTTCGCGCCAGCTGTTCTTCAGAGTGGGGCCGCCTCCGGTGAGCGCCTGGTCTAGCAGTCCGCGGACTTCGTCCACCCCCGCACTCACCGTCAACGAAGACGTCCTCGTCAGACGGGGGGGCGATGTCGAAGACGTGCGGGTCTCCTGCGGCATCGAGTCGCGCCCGCACGCTGATCGGGCCGTCGGCGTCCAGAACGCGAGCCGTCTCGGCGCACGCCTGAGTCAAAGCTTCCTGGCGTCGGGTGACGGCGTAGTGAGCGGCCCCCTTCCGGTAGACGATTTCCTTGGGGACCACGGCCTGGACGTTCCCGTCACGCCAGACCACGACGGACACGGAGTACTCCGGCCCGGGCACGTGCTCTTGAATGAGCAGCCGTCCCAGGTGTGCACGGTGCTCGAACAGGAGCCCGTCGAGAGCTTGCATGTCCTGGGCCACCCGAGCCGGGCTCACCTGACCGGTTTTGTAGCGGTCTGTGAGAACCATCGGGAATGAGAGGTCACCAGCGCCCTTGGACGCCAGCCGGGTCCGTGGCGTGCGCACCCGGCACAGTCTCAGGACCTCGGTCAGCTGTAACCGGTCCAAGCACAGTGCCACCAGTGAGAGCCTGGGCGAGAGGATCTGGATGCCCAATCGGCTCAACTCCCAGACCGCGACCAGTTCCTCATCGACCAGTTCCTCATCGACCAGCGGCACGATCGCACGCACCCGTTCGTGCAAGCACACGCGGGTCAGCTCCTCGACGAACCCCGCCTGGCTTCCGGCCGGTACGACATAGGCACGGTCGGCTTTGCCCAGGCCGCTTGCTTCAGGGGCACTGTCCACGGCGAGGACCCGGTAGCCGGAGCGTCGCAGTGCAGTGATTGTCGCGGAGGTTCCCGGCTTGCCCGCCCCAGTGACCAGAACGCTGGAAACGGCATTCGACATCGCCTTTCTCCTGTCAGCTCGACACGTCACCCGGTGCGACGCGATCACCTGCTACTACACTAGTGGTAGATAATGTATGGCCCCTGACCTCGATCGAAGTAGGTTGTCCTCGGCGTGATGGCTGCGGAGGGAGGGCGTAGAACCAGCTTACTATTACATTTGTAGTAGATTGTGGGTATGTCTTCCCCACCACCCACTGGTACTCCCTCGGTGTCGTTGCGCGCCATGGAACTCGCCGACGTGCCGTCCGCCGTCCGCCTGCACTGCGCCACTCTGCCCACCGGCTTCTTCGTGGAACTGGGCGAGCGCTTCTTGGGCCGCTATTACCGCACCTTCCTCACCAGCCCCGCAGCCGTCGCCCTTGTGGCCCAGGTGGAGGGCGAGGTCGTCGGTTTCCTGGTGGGTTCCACTGACGAGAACGCGCACCACCGCCACACTCTGGACCTGAGCCGCTGGGGACTGGCCCGGGCCGGTGCGATGGCTCTGCTGATGCGCCCCGAACTCACCACACGCTTCGTGCGCACCCGCGCACGCCGCTACCTCAAGGGCATCCGCCGCTTCGGTGAACGCGCCCTGCCCCCCACCGGAGCCACAGCGCGCACCGGGGTGCTCAGCCACATCGCCGTGGACAACACCGTGCGGCGAGGCGGTGTGGGCGCGACCCTGGTCGACGGCTTCACCCGCATCGCTCGTGTACACAACGTCGAGCGGCTGCGCCTGTACACCGGCCAGGACAACGAAGCCGCCCAACGCTTCTACAAACGCCTGGGGTGGGAGGAACAACCCCTCCAGTACGACATCGACGGCAAACCCTGGGTCCCCTTCACCCTGGATCTGTGAGCACGCCTTGACACCACCCAACCCGGAACCCCGCCCGGACCGGACCCTCACCACCCAGGAGACCGACCAGGAGCACCGAGGCGGGGGAAAAGCCGACACACCCCACACGGGGGCCAGCCGTGGCGGTCGAGGACTGGCTCGCTCCAGCGCCCTGATGGCCCTGGGCACGACCGCCTCCCGCCTGACCGGCTTCACCAGAACCCTGGTCCTGGCCGCCGCGCTGGGAACCCAGCTGCTGGGCGATGCCTACAACACCGCCAACACGCTCTCCTTCATCGTCTACGACCTCCTCATCGGCGGCCTGATGGCCAGCGTCATCGTCCCCTTCCTCGTCCGGCGGCGCGCCACGGACCCGGACGGCGGCCGGGCCACCGAACACCGGCTCCTGACCTGCGCGATTCTCTTCCTCACACTGATCACCACCCTGGCGGTGCTGGCGGCAGAACCCCTGATCGGCCTGTACGCGGGAGGCTTCACCCCGGCCCAGCACGAAGTAGCGGTCCTGTTCGGACGCTTCCTGCTCGTGCAGATCCTCTTCATCGGCCTGAGCGGCCTGACCAGCGCCATGCTCAACGCCCGCCAGCGCTTCGCCGCGCCAGCCTGGACCCCGGTGTTCAACAACGCCGTCATCATCACGGTGGGCCTGACCTTCCTGTGGCTCGCGGGCCCGCACCGCACCCCCGAGACCATCACGCAGGCAGAGCTCACACTCCTGGGGGTGGGAACAGCCGCCGGGGCGGCGGCCCAGGCGCTTCTGCTCCAGTACGCGCTGTGGCGGACCGGGTTCCGCTGGCGACTGCGTCTGGATCTGAAGGGCTCGGGCTTGGGCGAGGCGCTGCGGGCGGCGGGGTGGATGTTCGTGTTGGTCTGCACCATGCAGGCCGGGTTCCTGCTCACCGCCAACCTGGCCAACCGCGCCGGGGCGGTCGCCGTCCAGAACGACGGCGTCGGGGCGGGGCTGAGCGCCTACAACTACGCCTACCAGCTCTTCCAGCTGCCCTACGCGATCATCGCCGTCTCGGTCATCACCGTCCTGCTGCCCCGCATGAGCGCGCACGCCGTCGACCGCGACTGGGCACAGGTGCGCTCGGACTTCTCCCGGGGGTTGCGCGTGTCCTCCGTGCTCCTGGTGCCGCTGGCCCTGGCCCTGGTGGTCTACGCCCAACCCCTGTGTGTCGCGGTGTTCGCCCGGGGCAGTACCTCGATCGCCGACGCGCAGGTCATCGCCTCGGTCCTGACCGTGTTCGCGCTGGGGCTGGTCCCCTTCACCGCCTACCAGCTGCTCCTGCGGGTCTTCTACGCCACCGGCGACACCCGCACCCCCGCCCTGTTGGCCATCAGCAACATCGCGATGCACGCGCTGATCGCCGTGCCCTCCTACCTGCTGCTGCCACCCCAACAGGTGGTGACGGGCATCGCCGCCGGGTTCATGCTCTCCTACGTGTGGGGCCTGGTACTGGGCGGACTGATCCTGGGTAAACGCCTGGGAGGGCTGGACGCCCGACGCATCACCGTCACGGTGGCCCTGCTGCACACCGCCGCCGTCCCCGGTGTCGTGGCGGCCTGGTGCCTGCAGAGGTTCTGGTTCGGCACCGACAGCAGTTCTCTTCTGGCGCTTGTTCTCGGCCCGCTGGTGGGCTGCGCAGTCGCGGGAGTTCTCTACCTCACCTCGGCCTACCTGCTGCGCATCGAAGAAGTACGCCAGGCGTGCACCCGGATCGGAGAGCGAGCACGGGGTAGGAAGGGCCGTTGAAGCGGATGAACGTGGTGGCCTGCTTGGGGTCGGGCAGGGCAGCTGGCGTCACTCCGCAGGTTGGGGCGACCAGTAGTCCTTGCGTATCTCTCCGGGCCATGCCGGCTGTTCCACCTCGCCGCGGGGGCCGAATTCTTCGAACCAGGAGCGAGGCACAGGGCGGGGGTTCCGTCGACGGCGTCCAGGTCTTCGACGTGCAGGTCCCGGCCGTCGATGCGGAGGAGGCGGGAGTGGGAGACGGCGAGTCTCCCAGGCCTGCGGTGAGTGCGGTGGACGGATGTTCCCGTTTCGGTCAGCCGGGGTTGCTTCGCGGGCACCCCGCCTCGCGCAGCCGCTCCTGACCATCGGTCGAGGAAGGGGGCTTGACCTTGAACAGGCCCGCGTCCTTGGTGCCCGGGTGGTCGATGGGTGTGGTTGCGCGGGCAGGCGTTCCCAAGGCGGTTTCGTCCATGGCCCAGGACTTCCGGCTCCTGATGCGGCGGGGTGGTGGTATCGCGTCTTGGGCCCGACCCACGTCCCGAGCCCGGGCCGTGCTGTTGCACGGGGCTGGGCCCGTCAGCGGGCCTGTGGGCGCATGGTCGGCCCGGCAGGCCCCTGACGGTAGGGGCGGGTGGGGCGGGGGTGGACGTGGCTCTGTCGGGCCGGGTTCGCCCCCGCCGTGGCTCCGGGCGCGAGTAGGGTTTGGGGTGGGTTTTCTCAGTCCGATGGGGGCGCTGGGACTGAGATTGTACTGGGGAGCACACGAGGAGCACACAAGCCCCAAAAACGCCGCGAGGACCTCTTTCGAGGTCCTTGCGTACCCCGTCTGACCTGGGGTTTTGTGGCGCACCCGGCAGGATTCGAACCTGCGACCGTCGGATTAGAAGTCCGGCGCCCGGGTGCCGCCCCGTGTCACTTCGTACTGTTGTGTCCCGCACCATCCGAATTAGGATGCCGCTCTGTGCCGCGTCGTGCTGCCCGCTGACGTCCCGGTCCAAAACTGCGGAGCACAAACGGAGCACACACTGGCCCCTGGCGGCGTCCGATGGCACCTTGCGACGTCCTTGTTCACTCTTCTGGAAGAAGGTCAGTTCCCAACCTATGGACATGCAGTTTATTAGCGGTCACCAAGCTCTTCGGTGATCCATTCGTGAGGCACGAGGGCTTGGCCATTGCTGCGCCTCCATCGGGCTTCAACCGAGTTGCGGAAGGGCTCGTCGTCCAAGTCTGCGTGTTCCATCACTATCACCTGGAAGCTTTCGTCGAGGGCTTCGATGGTCCGCTGGATCGTCTTGTAGAGGTTGAGCAGAGCAGTTCTATCGGGCCCGGCCAGAGCAGTGCTGTCGGGGCTATCTTCAGGAAAGTAGACCTGGGATGGTTGGTCAAGAATGAGGAAGCGTGGCACGGGACTGTTCTGTTCTGAAAACCACTCGTGGAGGCTGAGTAGGGTGGCGACGTGGTAGCCAAGCCAGTTCTCACCGCCACCCATGTCGGCCAGCCGGACTGGCCCACGGGAAGTGTCCGCGACGACGGTTAGCCCCCGTGGGTCGAGGCGAATGGGTGATTCCTTGTGCTCTAGGTCCAGCGCGATGGCTTTGTCTCTGATCTTTGTGTTGATGCGGGAAACGAAGCTGTTGAGTCGGTCATCGCGCGCTCTGGCTCCAATCTCTTCCTCAAGTTCTGCGATCTTCGCGGCGATTTCCTCGCGCCGATCTGCGACTTGAGGCGCCTGGACATGCCGTGCCGCAGTCTCCAGGAAGAGGCTGATGCGACCCTGAACGAGGGTGGCGCGCCGTGACGCGTCCAAGTGGTCGGGTGTGGCACGCTGACCGGCGGTCAGCGTGTCCAGTTGCTCCTGGTTACGGCCCAGGTCGCTGCGGATTTCCTGCAGCATGTCTTCCTCAGCAGAGATCAGAGCGTTGATTTCGGGTGTGCCGCTTCCGATGACGGTCATATCAGTGGAAAGATTGGCGAGATCTTGTCTGATGACTTCAGCGACGTGACCTGACAGCGGCTGTTGGCTGTCACATACCGGGCAGCGGGATTCGTGACTGTTCAGGTGTCCTGAAGAAGACTCAAGCTGTTTCGGGCATCCAGCACTCGCCCTGGGCCAGGTGGACCAGGGCGTCGAACATGCCAATACCGTGCTTGGCGGCGGTCGCGATATAGGAGCGCACCGCGCAGAACCACTCGGCCCCGGCCAGGGACCGTAAGCACCCCGAGACCTTCTGGCGGACCTTGACCATCCGCACCTCGCGCTCGGCCGCGTTGTTGTCGAACGGGGCCCGCTCATCGACCGTGAACCGCAGGTAATCCGCTTCCCGGTCGCGCATCCGCCTGGCCAACGCGTGGAACTTGGCCACCAGCTTGGACTCCCGGCCCGAAGTCTGGGCCAGGCCGATGGCCACCGCGCTGCGCCACTGGTGACCCAGCCCGTCCAAACGCACGGTGTCGATTCCCTCCAGCGAGGAGACCGTGGCCAGGTGCGCATCGACCAGGCGCTTCATCTGACGCAGCGCGTCAGCGGCCTGCCCGGCCCAGCACCACACCCCCTCCCCAGCCGCGTCCTGGACCGCTTGCAACTCGCGCAGCAGGTGGGCGTTGCACAACACATGAGCGGCCACACCCTTATAGGTGTCATAGGGGGCCCAGGCGTCATGGACCGCCAACCCAGCGAAGGCGGGCAGGACCCCGGCGGCGTCCATCCCCACGGTGCCGCGTTTGGGGTGGGCGCTCAGCAGGCTCCACTTGCCGGTGGAGGCCGAATGCACCCACACCAGGCCCCCGCCCACCCGCAGCGAGGTCTCGTCGAAGTGCGCCACCTGGGCGGAAGCGATCTCCTCGGTGGCGGCGCGAGTGAAGGCCTCCAACGCGGTGGCGGCCCGGCGTGCGGTGTCCACGACTGTGCCCGCCGACACGGGGCATCCCACCAGGTCCGACAGGGCTTGGGCGGTGCGCTTGGCGGACAGGAACTGGCCCAGGTACAGGTAGCAGATCATCGCGCGCACGTTCGCTCCGAACTGGACCGGAGCGTTGATCCCCTCGGGGGCGCTGGCTCGGGTGCGCTCCCCGCAGGCGCAGGTGTGCTCGATCATCTGGTGCTCGGTCACCGTGGGTTTGATGGGGGGCAGGTCCACGACCTGGCGGCGCACCAGCCCGGTCTGCTCGGATCCGGCCAGGTCTCCTCCGCACCCACCGCAGGTGTGGGGTGGTGTTCCAGCACGTGGTCGGGGTCCGGGGTTTGGGCGCGCGTTTGGCCTGGGTGGCCG
The DNA here is from genome assembly GCF_024134545.1 of Nocardiopsis exhalans. Lineage (GTDB taxonomy): Bacteria > Actinomycetota > Actinomycetes > Streptosporangiales > Streptosporangiaceae > Nocardiopsis > Nocardiopsis exhalans. The sequence goes on along the minus strand of NZ_CP099837.1, from coordinate 5,870,795 downwards.
GGTTGCCCGCCGGGTTTGCGGCCGGTGCGGCGGCGCTGGGACTTCGGCTTCGGCTTGACGAAGGGGTCCGTGGAGGAAGGCTTGGAGGAGTTCGTGGAGTCGCTGTCCAGTCGGGCTTGAAGCTCGGCGATGCGCTCGTTGGCTTGGGACAGATCAGCGCGGAGTTGGGTGATCGTGGCTGCCTGCTCAACGACCAGCGCGGCGAGCTCCTCGTAGGAGGGCGCGGGCTGGTCGGAGGAGGTCACGGGCTCATCGTTACAGGCTAGGCGCGTGCCGCGCAGGCAAACCGATCAACCCGCCCGAGAGACCTGAACAGTCACCGGGATTCTTGCTCTCCCGCAGAAGAAGGTGTGAATAGGCCTAGAGTGGCGAGTCGGGCGTGTTGTTCGGCTGCTTGGTCGAGAAAGTCCCTGTTCTCTCGAGCGGCCTGCTTCAGATTGGCGATACGTGCACGCGCACGCCCGTGCCTCTGGCGCAGCTCTCTTCGCTGCTCGATGAGGATGGCGACTGGATCTTCTCCCGTATCAGGCGTGTGCGTCGGAGTACTGTCGGTGATGGCTTGGTGCAGATGCTCTAGCGCGGTATCGGCCGTCATCTCCTCGCGAGGTAGAGGCTCAAGCAAACCTGCCTCGACTGCTTCGGTTACCAGGGCTAGGGCCTGGCCGGATGCTGAAGAAAGACTGCGAGCCGCGGCCACCGCCGCTTCCATGTGACTGAGTTCCTGACGCAATAGGCGCAGACGGTTTTCAAGCAGGACCTGTTCAGGATCGACTGCGCCGAGGAAGTATGGAATCATTGCCCGGATAGTTGCCGGACGGAACTCCTCGCCTTGCGAATGGAAAAGCAGATCAGGATTTGCGATTTCGTTCTGCTTCTGCAGGCAGAAGAAGAGTGCGTGACGCACAGATGGTGGAATCGGAGCGGCACTACGCACAGCCGGAATCCGCACGGTCCTGTCAATGCCAGAAAATTCAGAAAGAATGTCCTTGGCGATGTCAAGGGGAGTGGAAAATCTCAGTTCTGCCTGAGTTGGCGGGGGTGCGCCGAGGGCTTGGGAGATTACACACATTGTCGTCGTTGTGGCTGATTTTCCAGCTGGTGCAGGGCGTGCAACAAACAGCTGATGCTGTCCCTTGACTAGGGTGACGGCGAATGCCTGGACGAAGTTGCGCAGGGCAGCGCCCTTGATTACGTAGTCCGTGCTTGCCAAGCAGTAGTCAACGATGTTGAGCAGAGCACTTTTCCCGCGCCGTGAATCGCCGGTGATGATGTTGAGCTTGCCCGGTTTGAAGGGAACTGTGCGAACGCGGCCAGCTTCATTGTAGATGGATATGGCACTGATCTGAAACGTCACGGACGGACTCCTAGTAATGTCATAACGGTGCTGAGGCTGCCGGTGCTTGGGAGCCAGCGCCCCAACATGTATGCCGCCTTCTGGATGTTTAGGAGCTCGTTAGTGCGGCTGGTAATCTTCTTCTTAAGTCGTCCTGGGGTTAGGTTTAGATGTCCTGCCTCGTCACAGCGTAAGACGTCTGTTTGCAAGGCTAGGAGAAGCCCGGGTCGAACCACCGCAGCCAGAGCGGTGGCATTCTGCCCCATTGTCACCTTGACTACTTTGTTCTCCTCCAGCCATCGGTTGAGTCCACTGTTGAGACTCTTCGGCAGCGTCGTGCGTACGGAGGGTTGCAGTGCCATCACAGCGGCTAGGACAGCGACAGGGACTGGGCATGGTTGGTCGTACTGGAACTCGTGGCCTTGGACCACCCGGCAAGTAATCAACGCGGTAAAAGCCGGGTTGTATAGAGCTCGCTCTTCGCGGCTGAGTTCGGTGAGGTCGTTCACTTCTGCGGCGCTCCCGTCGGTTCCAGGACAGCCATGAGCCTTGTGAAGAAGTCAATGTGCCAGCCCAACCGGAGGTCGTCAGCAAGGATGTGAAAGGACCCCTTGGAGACGAACGGCTCGTCGCATCCAACCCGGATGCGTGGCCGTGCCTCGCGCGTGGCCCACTGGTAGATCTCCTTGGCAGCGACTATCTTCTCGGCCTCGGTCGTTTCAGGGCCGAGATCATCTTCCATCTCAGCGAAAAGATCCTCCCATTCCTCGACGAGCCTGCGTTCGTACTTGCTAATTTCGCCAGGAAGTAGCAGGTTCTCACCTGACCATCGGGAGCGCTGGGTGAAGGCTCGAATATAATCTCTTACGGCGAGTCCAACTCGGGTTTTGCCAATATCGATCAGATTCAACTGGCGGACGAATGTCATGTCCGAGTAGTCAGAGGATTCAGGTTTGAGTATCGCGATATCTTCGTCGATCGGCAGGTTCTCCGGCCGGAACTGGTTGCGTAGATCTGTGAAGAAATGATCGAACTCATCTCCAGTAATCGCATCCAGATCATCTGTGCGCAACTGCCGAATTGTGCGTTGGTAGAACCAGCCCTCAAGGCGCTGGAGGAACGGCTTGGCATATGCGTGCCCTACAGCAGAAACGGATCGTTCTAACAGTAGTTCTTCTACCTCATCGACATCGGGAGCGTTGCCGATTACCTGTATGCGAGTGAGCATGCTCTGGCGCTCATCCATCGAGAGCTTACCGAAGGCCTCGTAAGCCTTCTGATTGTCCTTGTTGGTGGAGTTCGTTCGCGCAGTTTCCAGAGCTGTGAGCGCTCGGTTCTCATCCCTGGCACCGGAGGAGGCGGGCTGCAGAAGATAGCCAGCGGAGTCTGTAGATAGCTCCGCAGTCGTTAAGAGGAACAGATCCGTCTCTTCCAAGTCGACCTGCCTGTTGGTGATACCATGCGCCCAAATCCGCAGGGTCTTCCATAGATCCGTGCTGGAGTTTGCCATGCTGACACCTTCGGCACGGTGCTTGAGTTGGTAGAGGATCCTCCCACCTTCGACAATTTCCTCGACGTCGTCACCGGCCTCAATGGCGATGCACCAGTCAAGCCCGCGCCCATGCCGCTCGACACAGGAGTGAAGGGCCTTGCGTAACTGGTACACGTAGCCGACAGCGGAGGCCGATGCCTCGAACGGAACTCCCTTGTCTCCCATATCATCCCCTAGCGCTCACGTACATGCCACCGATCTTTGCACAATGGGCATATTCTTCGGCACCCCCTTTGCCAAGAGGTCACCGGGACTGGTTGCCTTCGTGGTGGCCAGTACAAGACTGAGTGTCTCGCGATAGGCAGCCTCTCCCCACGCTTGGGCTTGGCGTGCCGCCTGCTTAATGTGAGGTGGAGCGAGCGTGACAGAGGCACGGGTATGCGCCGGGATCGCCTCCCGTCACTCGCCGACCGACCCTCGTTTGAGGATCGAGAAGTGGCAGCTCGTCTGCGTGGTGCGCCTCTAGACTCTGGCTCATGCCGAGAACCCTGTACCTGGTGTTGTCCGGAGCCCCCGCGCCGGAAGGGGTGACCGAGCTCATCCAGGCCCTGCATGGCCATGGCTGGCACGTGATGGTGTTGTCCACTCCCATAGGCATGGACTTCCATGATCAGGATCAGTTGGCGGAGCTGACAGGTGAACCGGTCCGTGTGGCGTTCCGGATGCCCGGGCAAGGCAAGTCGCTCCCCTCCGCCGATGTGGTGTTGGCCTGTCCGCTGACCTTCAACTCCACGAACAAGTTCGCCCAGGGACTGGCGGACAACTTCGCGATCGCCCTGCTGTGCGAGATGGTCGGATACGGGGTACCCACCGTGGTGGTGCCGCACTGCAAACCCCAACTCGCCACCCACCCGGCCTTCATCCGGTCCTTGGCGACACTGCGGGGAATGGAGTCGGTCACCGTCCTGTACGACCCCGATGCCCCCTATGAGGCCCGGCTGCCCTCCTGGCAGCAGGTCATCGACACCGTCAACCGGCTCTGACCGAAAGGCACAGCGTGGACCCCGCCACTCGAGGCCAGACGATCAAACGTGCCCGACGACGGCACGGCTACTCCCAGAGCGTGCTCGCCGGACTCGTGGGACGCTCCGAGTCCTGGCTCTCCCAGGTCGAACGCGGCATTCTGTCGGTGGACTCCCACGAGATCCTCACCCGCTTGGCCCGCGTCCTGCGCCTGGACCTGACCGAGCTGACCGGAACCGAAACCGAGGCGGTCACCGACATGCGCTACGACGCCGCCCGCGCGATCGAGCGGGCCATGATGCGCTACTCCACTCTGGAAACCATCGTCGCCGAGACCGGCATTGAACCCCGCGTCGACCCCGCCTCGCTCTTCACCCAGGCGCACCAGACCTACGCCGCCTACCAAGCGGCCCGCTACGACGAGGTCGGACGCCGCCTGCCCCAGCTCATCCGCGAGGCCGAAGCCGCCGCCCACACCCCCGGCTCCGACCGGCCCGCCGTGTGCTCGGCCCGAGCCATGGTCTACAACACCGCCGCCGCCCTACTGCGCCGGGTGGGGGAGAAGGACCTGGCTTGGCAGGCCGCCGACCGTGCCATGTCAGCCGCCGAGTGGGCCGACCAAACGCTGCTGACCGCAGTGGGCGCCTACCGACTGGCGTACGTGTTCATCTCGCGCCGGCGGCCAGCTGAAGCGGCGGAGCTGGCGATGGGCGCGGCCTCGGCGCTGGAGCGCCGCATGCGCCCCGGAACCCCCGAGGAGCTGAGCGTCTACGGCGGGCTCCACCTCGCCGCCGCCACGGCCGCCGCCGCGGAGTTCGACCGTGCGGCGGTGCCGCGCTTCCTACGCCAAGCCCGTCGCGCTGCCACCCGTTTGGGCGGGGACCACAACCTGCACGGGACCGCGTTCGGTCCCACGAACGTGGCCATCCACACCATCAGCACCGCTGTCGCGATCGGTGACGCCCGCACCGCTGTGGAAGCGGGGGAGGACCTGCAGGTGGGCGCGCTGCCTGCGGGTCTGGTCGGCCGCCGGGCCCAGGTCTGTTTGGACCTGGCCCGCGCCTACACCCAGCGCCGACAGGACGCCGCAGCGGTCCACACCCTGCTGGACGCCGAACGGCTCGCCCCCGAACTCATCCGCTACCACCCCGGCACCGCCGGGGTGCTGACCGAACTGCTGCGCAGGGAGCACCGGCGCTCCACCCCGGAACTGCGCCCCCTGGCCAGCAGGGCCGGAGTGGCCTGAGCCAACCCACAAAATCCTGCGGGTCTTTTACCTTCCTGCGGCTGCAGAACTGTGCGCTGTCCGCGCCTTACGGTCACCGCATGTCACTCTCCCACTGCTCCCAACACGCCGGGCGCTCCCAACTCCCCGCCTCGATTCCACAGCAGCCACACCTCGGCCACCACCCCGCTCAGCAGGGCGGGGCTCACCCCCGGCTCGGTCGGCCGGTCGCACGCCCCCTGGTCGGTCTGCAGGAGGTGGCGACGTGGCACAGGTGATCGAGGTGGACGCGGACCGGTTTCGCGCCCACAAGACCCAGTCGGTGCAGCGGCTCCCTCGGCGCACGAGCGACCCGCGCGCGAACACCCCGATCGCCACCAACACCGCCCAGCCGCAACAGGCGGCAGCGGTCATCCTTCCCGGAGAACCGGAGCAGGCCGCGGTGATGCGACGCCGCATCCGCTCCCGGACCATCGCCCTCGGTTCCATGACAGAGGCGTTGGTGCTGTTGGCCGATGAGCTCTTCACGAACGCCTTGCGCCATACCCGCAGCGGAGAACCGGGCGGTGAGGTGACGGTGGCTCTCTTCAAGCTCCCCGACCGATTCCAGGTCAAGGTCACCGACCAGGGCCCGCGCGAAGGCGAGCACGTCTTCCCCTGCCCACGCCCGCTGGATGCGTGCACCGAGGGAGGGTTCGGCCTGCACCTGGTCGCCGCCGAAGCGAGCCGGTGGGGCACCCTCCAGGAGAACGGGCGCACCACCGTGTGGTTCGAGATCGACCGCCCAACAAGACGGACCTGACCCCTCATGCCCTGGACACGCGCCGATGACACGAGCTTCTACGCCGATGCCGAACGCCTCCAGCACCACCTCGGAGCCGACTGGGTGGTCCTGTGGGGACCGGGATCGCGGCGCTTCTGGGCCTTCGCCCGAGGAGGTTGTGCCCCTCTGATCTTGTCCGATCCCACGCTCGAAGGCCTGCGCCAGCAGGTTCGCAACGTCGGTCATCGGCAAACGCGCCCGACCTACGCCGCGACGCACACCACCCAGACCGCGCAGGTCACCCAACCTCCCAATAGCCGTTGACCTGCGCCCCACCGGCCTGGCCTGCCCACTCTCGACTTCCTCCCGCGAGAAGGTGCCGTGATAGCCCCTCACTTCCACTCGGTGATCCTGCAACCCACCACGCTGTGCAACCTCAACTGCTCCTACTGCTACCTGCCGGTCCACGAGCGCAAGACCCGCACCGAGATGCCGATCGAGGTCGCCCAAGCCCTCGCCGCCGGCATCGACACACAGAACATGAGCGAGGCCGTGGACGTGGTCTGGCACGGAGGCGAACCCCTCACCACACGCCGCAAACACTTCCGCGACCTCGTGGAAGCGTTCGAGCCCCTGCGCCGAGAAAGCCGGATCCGCCACTGCGTGCAAACCAACGCCACCCTCATCGATGACGCCTGGTGCGACTTCTTCACCCAATACGACTTCCGGGTCGGAGTGAGCATCGACGGCCCCGCAGCGGCGAATCTGTCCCGAGTGGATTGGTCCAACCGACCCGCCTCCTCCCGCGTGGAACGCGGCATCTCCCACCTCCGAGCCCACGGGATCGACTTCACCGCCATCTGCGTCGTCACCGCACAGACCATCACCCACCCCCACACCCTGCTCGACTTCTTCGAAGGCCTGGGCGCCAAAAGCGTCGGCTTCAACATCGAAGAACTCGAAGGCGCCAACGACACCCGCCAGCACATCGACCCCGCCCACGTCCGCCGCTTCTGGCACACGATGTTCGACCGCATCGACAACGGCAGCACCCTCCGCGTCCGCGAGGCCGACCGCCTCCTGGGCTACCTGGCCGACGTACGGTCCGGACGCAAAGACCGGTGGGAAACCGCCCTGCTCGACCCCATCCCCACCATCGGCACCAACGGCGACGTGGTCGTGCTCTCCCCAGAACTACTCGGCGTCAAGAACGCCCACTACGACGACTTCGTCCTGGGCAACGTCCTGAGTGAGCAACTGCCCACCATCCTCACCCGCGCCCCACACACCACCTACGTCCGCGAACACCTGGACGGCGTACACCAATGCCGCCGAACCTGCGAGTTCTTCACCTTCTGCCAAGGCGGACAGGCCTCCAACAAGTACTTCGAAACCGGCCGCTTCACCACCACCGAAACCACCTACTGCCGCAACGCCAAACAGGAACTCGTCCGCGCCCTGGGCGAGAAGATGGGAGTGTGACCGATGATGACGACTCTGAGCGGACTTGAAGCATCCGAGCGGGCCGCCGACCTGATCGACCGGCTCCAGCCGACCACTCCGGTAGGGCTGTTCGACAACCGCGACACCTGGGACAACGTCGGCGGAGGCCCCTGGGACAACCGTTCGACGTGGGACAACTGGAAGAAGTAGGGGAACCCTGTGCAGACCGCCGAGATCCGGGGCGCGAAAGTGCTCCTGCCCAGCGACGACGAGCCGACGGTGCGCGCCTGGCCCTACCCCAACCCGCTGGAGGAGGAGAAGGTCGCCAACACCCACTTCACCTCCCTCGACCTGACCTCACACCGCCTGGTGGACAGCACCCTGAACCGGTGCCGGTTCACGGGCTCACGGCTGATGGGGGTGTCACTAGCGCGCGTTTCGATGACTGACGTGCTCTTCGAGGACTGCCAGTTCGACTACGCCAGCTGGGAGCAGGTCAAGGTCACCGGTGACGTGGCGTTCGTCGGCTGCTCCTTCAAGGAAGCCGTGATCATCGGAAGTGACCTGCGCGATGCGGTCTTCGACGACTGCACCTTCGCCGCGGACATCAAGAACACCAAGATGTCCGGCGCCGACTTGCGCGGCAGCGACCTGTCGAACCTGTCCGGGCTGGCCTCGCTCCACGGCGCGAAGGTGACCGAGATCCAGCTCCGGCAGTTGAGCGAGGTCATGATCCGCGATTTGGACCTCACGATCGCGGAGATCCCGCTGTAGGCGCGATAGCACCAGCAAGAAATGAGGGGCTTCACCCAAAGAAACCGGGCGGGGCCCCTCGGTGTTTACACCCAGCGGGCATTCCCTGACTGGCTTTACGGGTGTGCCTTTGCCCAGGTCCGTGACTTTTCCGCAGAACGGACTTGAAGAACCTCGCTCACCCAAGCGAACATCGACCAGCCCTGCGGGAACAGCGCATTCCTTGCGGGCTTTAGGGGCTTTTGTGTCCTTTGTGTGGTGTGGGTGGGAAGCGCAGTTCCGGGTGGCGTACGACCCCGGGGCCATCGACACCCGACCAGGCCACACCTTGATGGAGAACGAAGAAGTGGAGGCGCCCCGACACGGTGCTACGAACACCGCGCCGGGGCTTCATCCCCACCTGATTGCAGCAGGAGGAGATCGTGGAAAAGCATAGCGGGCGGCACCGCAAGCGCCGACAGGGCTGGGGCGAGCACCTGCGTTGGGTCCTGGGGGTGGCGCTCGCCGCCGTCTTCTGCAGCCCGACCGGGCAGAGCACTCGCCCGGTGGTGGAGGTGCATCAACCGCTGCCGGCGCGGCGTCCGGCCCAAGGCCGTGAACCTGGCCCGGGCAGGACGGCGTGCAAGATGGGTGTGGAGGTTCCTCGGCCCCAAGCTGGGCAAGCACCTACGAGCACGTACACAGCCGGGCCGCCGCCCCACCAGCGGGAGTTGTACACGGGGCGGCGCGGGTGGTGTGAGGACGATGACGGAGTGCGCGGGGTACGCCTGTACCTGGCCGTGCACGAGAAGAACCAGCACGCCCGGCGTCGTGCGAAGACGGTGCCACCCGTGCATCGCCGAGGGGGCTCGGTGCCCGGGGGCACAGAAGCAGGCGGTGGTGAGCCGCCCGTGGATATGAGCGACTTGGCCGCAGTGGTACGTCAGTGGCAGGCACTGCGGCAGCCCGTGGCCTGACCTCGCACAGAAGCATCCAGGGCCGTTCCCTTCCAGGGGCGGCCCTGTTTCGATGCCCTGACCCGCCAGTTTTGGAGAGGACGGGGTGTGGGGTCTGTCGAGGTCGTCGACCGGGACGGTGCCGGTGAGCGAGACACACTCGGTCACCGCTCACACGAGCTGAGCGCGGCCTACGGCGGCGATATGTGGAGGTGGTGCTGAGTGAGCCTTTTTCATCCTGAAGGTGCTGGTCACAGGCTCGCACCGACTACCCGAAACCTCCCCTGACAGCAAGGTCGGGTCGCCCGGAGGAGTCTCACCTCCGGGCTCCCACAGATCCCGGCGTGACAGTCTCCCGTCACCGGGCTCTTCTCAACCTCGCCGTCAGAACTCCGGGACCCACCGCCAGTGCGCAAAGAAGCGCGGGTACTGGCCGCTCGTGCGCTGCCATGCGGCGTGCGCTTTCTTGAAGGTCCTCAGCCGTTTGTACTTCTTCCTCATCCAGCGCACCAGGTAGACGTTGATGCGCCTGAGCAGCGGATAAAGCTCCGACCGATAGAACCGGCCGTAGTAGTTCATCCACCCTGACACGATCGGATTGAGCCACCGTGCGAGGTCCTGCTCGGAGAAGGGGGTGCGGCGGTGCAACCGCCAGGATCGCACCGTTTCGCTCATCTTCCGCATGGCGGTCTTGGAGACCGCCGGGCCGAAGCCCGTGAACACGGTCCCATGTCTGCTGCGAACTGCCCGTGCCCGGAACGTGAACCCCAGGAAGTCGAACGCTGTGTGCTCGAAAGAGCCCTTGCGCTTTCCGTCCTTGCAGTAGACGATCCGGGTCTTGTCCGGGTGAAGCCTTAGCCCGACCTGTTCCATCCGTTGCTCGATCGCCGAGACCAGCATCCTGGCCTGGCTCTCACTGCGACAGTGCACCACCGCATCATCGACGTACCTCTCGAACGGCACCGACGGGAACCGCCGGTCCATCCACTCGTCGAACGCATAGTGCAAGAACAGGTTGGCCAGCACGGGTGAAACCGCCGACCCCTGGGGGGTCCCACGGTCCCGTTCGGCTTGCGAGCCGTCAGGCCGTTGCATGGGGGCGGCAAGCCACCGCTTGACATACAAAATGACCCAGGGCTGGTCAGTGTTGACCTCGACCGCCTTGACGATCAAATCCCAGGGCACGCTGTCGAAAAACTTCTGGATGTCGAGGTCGATCACCCAGTCGTTGCCCCAGCAGCGCTCCCGGCACCTGGCCACCGCATCCAGCGCGGACCGGCCTGGCCGGTACCCGTAGGAGTCGACATGGAACTTCGGTTCCACGACTCCCTCCAGCCGGGCGGCCACGACAGTCTGCGCGACCCGGTCCGCGACGGTCGGCACCCCGAGAATCCGGATGCCGTCGCCATGTGTTTTCGGGATCTCCACCGCCAGCACCGGAGGCGGGAAATAGCTGCCCGAGGACATCCGGTTCCAGATCTTGTAGAGGTTGCCCTTCAGATCTTTCTCGAAGTCCTCAATCGAGCAACCGTCCGCACCCGGCGCACCCTTGTTGGCTCGCACCTTCTGATAAGCGTCCCAGACCTCCTGCTTGGAAATGTCGAACGGCTTGTCTGATGGCCTCTGCTCGTCCACTCGACTCCTCCCGGCCACCGCAGCGCCCGGTTGATCTCATCAACGAACCACGGTCAAGCCGGCCCCTTCGCTCCCCACCCCACCGCATCAAGCAGGAGGATCGTCACTACTACGAGCCGGTCCGCCTGCGCGTCCCGCGACGGTACTCACTCCCTCGCGTTTCAGACGCTTGGGTAACTCCCTCTCGCTCCGCCCTTTCCTGGGCAGGGGCTGTGTCGGGACGCGCCATCCCACGTTCCGCACGAGAGCAGCAGATCAAGATCGCGCCACCTCTGCGCCGGACACCGCCTGGCCAGTACTCGGGCCCCCGCCAGACTTATCCCGGGTTGAGCTTAAAGGCCCGGTTTCGATGTCACTTCATACCTAACGACGCTTCCGCGGAGAACCCTTCACGAGGCTTTTGATGCAACGCCTTCTTGATCCCCACCTGACGCCTCATGGGCGCCTTTTCCCTCCCGCTCACCACGACAGTCTTCAGCTAACGCAGCGGAGGGCGGTTTGAAGCCTCCTCCCGAAAGGCGGCTCCGAAGGGCCAAATCCTTCATCTCCCGTGCAGCACCACGCTCAATCAGCCGCTACCACCGCCGATCTCACGCGTTCGTGGCACACAAGCCCCTGGTAGATGAGTTAACGACCAAGAAAACCAGCCCACCAGAGGCTCCACATGCTTTTCTACCGTGCCGCGCTGCCCCTGTCACGCCGGACCTTGAACCTGGCCGCCCGCACCATCCGCACCCACCGCAAGAACACCGGTTCCCGATGGCGACGCCTGGACCCCGCACAGCAGGCCCTGCTCGTGCTGGTCCATCTGTACAAGGGCGAGACGTTCACCCACCTCGCGGCCGGTTTCGGGGTGGGCACCACAACCGCCTGGCGGTACGTGCGCGAGACCACGGCCCTGCTCGCGAAGCTGGCACCCACCCTGGAGCAGGGGTTGCGCCGCGCACGCCGCACAGGGTGGGGGTATGTGATTGTGGACGGCACGCTCATTGCCTGCGACCGCGTCGCGGCCGACCGCCCGTTCTATTCGGGCAAGCACAAGCGGCACGGCATGAATATCCAGGTCGTCGCGGCCCCGGACGGCGAGCCCTTGTGGACCTCGTGGTCACTCCTGGGCTCGGTGCACGACACCAGAGCCGCACGGGTATGGAGGATCGCCGAGCGCATCGCTGCCGCGGGGCTCCTCGGCTTGGGTGACAAGGGGTACGTGGGGCTCTCGGACGTGGTGTTCTGCCCGTTCAAGGGCCGGGGCAAGCCGCAGTGGAAGAAGGACGCCAACTCCGAGCACGCCAAGCTTCGCGGCCCGGGCGAGCGGGCCATCGCCCAGCTCAAGAACTGGGACGTGCTACGCCGGCTGCGGTGCTGCCCGCGACGGGCCGGTGAGATCACCCGAGCCGTGCTCGCCCTCCAACTCCGAGAAGCAGGATGAAAAGCGCTCAGTGCGTGCGATAACGAGAACCACAAAGAAAGGTTGTGGGGTTTCTTATTCAGCGATTCGCCACCACGTTTCCGCGCTGGAAATTGATCAAACGAGCCAAGCGCATCACCTGGCTCGCGGGGGTGTCTGCGGGCTGCCCCACACCCTCCGTTTCCGGCCCCAGGCCTGCTCCGCAGGGTGGGTGAGAGCCAGTGAATCAGTACTCCAACGCACCCTCCACCGATCACTCCAACGCCCCCTCCACGCCTGTGGACCCCCTTGCAGCACTCATTTTTGCAGGTCAAAGTGCATTTGAGGGGTGTGACTCAAAACCAGACTTATACCCTGTGGGTAGTCATCTTCACGTAGAGGCGGCGGCTCCTGGCGGCGACCCCCTCGGCGGCTCGCTCCACGCGCCCCGCCTGGCTCCTCCCCGGCCCGCCCGCCCCTCTTCGCTCTTTTAGAGCTCATTTATTACTCAGTTTCTCTAAGTGTTCAAGGGTGCATGCTTCGACCTCGGTTCGGGTGGAGGGCCATCATTTAATCGTTGCTTGCATGAGATTCTCTGATAGAGAATTTTGTGGCCAAAGAAGCGTTCTCGCATGTGGGGAATGGCTGCCCGGAGAGGGCGTGCTGCTCGGGATACTTCGGGATCGGTGCGCGCGCTCGGAGGTGTGCTAGTCAGCGCCGATGTGCTGTGACAGATTGAGCTAGCGATAAAGGAATTCTCTGTGGATTTATAGAAGCCTTTCCTGTGCGATCCCCCTTCGCGCGGGGAGGGGAGGCGGCAAAAACAGGGGGCTCCTGTGACTACGCCTGTGACTATGCCTGTGACTACGCGCATCGCCCTGCCTGTGACTACGCCTGTGACTACGCCAGCGCCCCCAGTGGCACCACCCGGTCGAAGGCGCACATCCTTGCAGTTCAAAGCCCCTTCGGGCGTGACTCACGAATCCAGACTTATACCCAGTGGGTAGTCATCTTCACGTAGGGGGCGGCGGCTCCGGCCTGCTGGAGGGTCGGCCGTCCCGCCGACCCGCTGCCCCTTGCTCCCGCTCTGGCCTGCCCCCAGTCCCCTTTTCGCCTTTCATGATCACTTATAAAACTGTTATTCATTAACTTCACTAAAACCATTGTTGGGGGATTGGTTTGCTATTCGAAGTTGGGGTGCGGGTTGAAGGAGTGATCGTGTGGGTGTGCGCTGACCTCGATTCGTCAGGGGGCTGATCGCGTCTTCTGTTCCGGTACCTCGCCCGTGGTGTCCCTGGTCCGGGCAGGAGCGGGCCCTCGCGTGACGCCGCGGTGTGCGCCGGGCCCCACGAGCTCCGGTGACTGCGCTTCTCCTCCTTCCTGCTGCTCGTCGGAGCAAGGAACTGATGGTCAAACCGGGTTCGGCAGGGCGATCAGCCGCTGCCAGCAGGTGCTGAACGCCTGTGCCCAGGGCCAGGTGCGTTCCAAACGCAGGAACCGTCGGCGGGCGTGGCGGGCCAGGCGTGCGCTCTGGTGGTAGAGACGGAACCGTATGCTCTCCGGTTCGGCCTGGGCCAGGTCCTCCTTATCGTGCAGGGTGAGCAGCCGCAGCCAGGCGTCCAGATCGCAGGCGAGGTTCGCCGCGAGCACCCAGGCCCGGTTGACCGTCCAGGACCGCGAGGGCAGCAGCGCCAGGCCCATGGCCTTATTGGTGCGCACCCGGTCCTCGACCTCGGCGTGGTCACGGTGCAGCGCGTCCAGGAACTGCGCCTGGTGCGAGCCCGCGATGCGGTGCATCCGGCCGATATCGGTGGCCAGGACCGAATACCGCCACCCGGTCTTGCGCTCCAACTCGGTGAGCTTCTTGGCGTGGCGGCGTGAGGGGCGCACCCGCCGGACGATGAGCCGCATGTTCTCGGGCCACCCTTGACGGGTGCTGAGCCCGGTGAGCTCGGCGACCTCATAGCCTTCCTGGAGGTCGCCGCCGGAGTCCACGGCGGTTTCCCATGCGCTCTGGGGGATCTTCGCGATCGCTTCCTCGTCGGCTTCGGTGATCTTCCACCCGACGGTGAAGCGCACCGTCCTGCGTGTGGTGTTCAGCTTGTGCAGGTGCTTGAGGAGGTCGTGGGTGGCGCCGGCCCCGTCGATTCTCACCAGGATCTTGGCCCGGGATGAGCCGGGGACCTGGTCCAGGGCCTGGGTGAGCACGTCGATGTGGTCGGTGGCGGTGTTGGCTCCGGCGTTGCCGGGGCGCAGCAGCATGGCCAGGCACTCGCCGGTGTTGGCGCACCAGGCTGCCAGGGGGTGGAACCCGAAACTGGACTTGAAGGTGGGTGCGGCCCCTTCCTTGTGGGAGGTGGTGGTGATGATCGTGGCGTCCATGTCCAGCACGATCCACCCCTTCAAGCACTTGCCCGCGACGCTCACCTGGGGGAAGCCGCCGGGGCGCAGGTGCAGCAGGGTCCATACGTGGCGGCGGACGGCCCGGCGTGCCTTCGCGATCGCTGTCAGGGCCGCCTCATCGAGGGCGGCCAGGGTGCGGCGCAGGGTGGAGTCGGATGCGGGGGCGCCGAACACGGGGCGGTGGTGCAGGCCCAGCCGTTCGGCCTCGCTGAGGTTGCGTGCGCCGAGGACGATCGCGATGGCCAGGTGGATGAGGGTGATGGCCCGGTCCCGCCAGGTGGTGGCGGTGCTGGTGGGGAAGGCCGCGGTCAGGGCTCGGACCAGGCCGGTGCGGTCGGCGAGTTTGCGGAGCAGGATGGATCCGGCATGGCCGACCGTTGCCTTGCCGTCGGTGGTCACGGACAGGCGGTGGTCCCAGGTAGGCTCGTGCACCAGGAAGGTGCTCCTAATTCTGCTGTGGATGTTTCCTAGACAGTCACATCCTTGCAGGTGGGGGCACCTTTCGTGTTGTCAGCGGTCAGATCGGGCCAATTCGGCTGAATAGGCGGGGCTGAGCATGCGCCCCGCCGCAGCCGAGTGGCCTGGTGCGCCGCAGTGAGGTGCGCGGGCAGTGTGGCTGAGGTGGGCCACGGCTGATGGGCCGGAGGTGGATCCGATGCTCGCCGGTGCGGCCTGGTCGAGAGGGGCGCGGCGGTCGCAGGGGGATGCCCGAGCGTGCCGGGACCTCCCGCCGTTCAACGTCTGTCAGGGCTGCCCGTCCCGTTCTTCTGGCCTGTTCCCTCCCACGGGTTCAGTGCGCGGTGTCGAAGTCCTGGTGTGAGGGCGGCTCTCTTACTGGGTGAGGGAGAAAAACCAGAGGAGGTGCAAGTGCGTGGGGACGAGCACGGGACGTGGGTGGCGCTTCGTGTCCGGGGCCGTGTTCGTCGTTCGGGGCTGGCGCGGGGTGAGGGGGTCGGACGGTTTCTGTTCTGTCCGGACGGTGGGGGCGGTGTGGGGCCACCAGCGCCCCCACACCGCCCCGAACACCCCGGTCCCGCCCAAGCGGGGCCCGGACCCGGGGTTCGGCCCCACACAGGGCTGCTAGTCGCCCTGACCAGCGAAAACGACATAACGCCCGTATCGGGTGGTGGATCAGCGTGGGAGGAAAAATCCGGTGGTGTTGTTGACGAATCCGCTTGACCACCTCTGCGAGGTCGAGCGTGGATGCGTGGTGCCCCGCCAAACGCGGGGCCGCGCACCGTATCCGTGCAGTTCACAGGTGGTGGGGAGGTGGGTGGGGTGAGGTCGGATACTCCGGTCAGGTTGGACGAGGTCGGCCAGTTGCCGGTGGTTCTGAACCCGGTCGAAGCCGGGCGGATGCTCGGGTTGGGCCGCACCACGACCTACCGGCTCCTGCGCCAGGGGTCCTTCCCGGTCCCCGTGCTTCGGGTGGGCCGGAGCTGGCGGATCCCGACCATGGGGATTCTGGCCCACCTCGGCCTTGAAGCCTTCGCCGACTCGGGTGGCTGTTCACGGTGTGGTGCGCGCAGTAACCACGGGATGGAGGGGGAGTCGTAGATGGCTTCTCATCAGGGACGGGTGTTCAAGCGCTGCGGGTGCCGGGACGAGAACTCCGGGCGGGCGCTGGGGGTGCGGTGTCCGAAGTTGCGGCGTCAGGGCGGGGCGTTCAACCCTCGCCACGGCGACTGGGGGTACCAGCTCGAACTCCCCCGAACCAGTAAGGGCAAGCGGCGTCAGGCCCGCCGCACCGGGCTGGAGAGCCAGGAACAGGCATGGGAGGCACTGGACCACCTCAAAGCCCTCCTCGATCTGGCTCAGGGTGAGGGGGATGTGGAGGTGCAGATCGCGGACCTGATCCAGAACGCCCTCAAGGCCCGCACCCCGTTCCCCTCAGTCGAGGAGGTGCGCAAACGCCTGGGGACGGGGGCTGATGTGCGCAAGGAAGCTCCCACCGTGGGCACCTATTTGAAGGGGTGGCTTGCGGCGAAGCCGGACCTGGCCGAGGGAACCCAGACCTCCTACGCCGGGCACATCCGCAAATACCTGGTACCGCACCTGGGCCAGGTCCGGCTGGACCGGCTCAAGTCCACCCAGGTCGAGGCGATGTTCGAGTGGACCGAGGCCAACAACAAGCGGATCCTGGAGGCCCGCGAATCCGACGAAGCGAAGGTGCGGGCCTCGGTGCGGGGGCAGCGGGTGGTGAGTTTGTCGACCAAGCACCGCATCCGCGCCACGCTTCGCAGTGCCCTGTCGGATGCGGTGCGCAGCCCCGAGGAGCCGGTGAACGTCAACGTCGCCTCCCACGCACGCCTTCCCTCCTGTCCGAGGAAACGGCCGCTGGTGTGGACACCGGGGCGAGTCGAGCGCTGGGAGAAGGAGGGGGCGGTGCCTGGGGAGGTGATGGTGTGGACCCCGGAGCAGACCCGTACCTTCCTGGAACACTCCCGCAAGTACGTGTGGCTGCACCCGTTGTTCCACCTGATCGCCGTCAAAGGCCTACGCCGGGGCGAAGCCGTCGGGCTGCCCTGGGCCAACACCAGGTTGACGGACGCCGAGGCTGATATCCGCACGCAGGTGGTGCAGTTGTCCTGGGAAACGTTCACCTCCACCCCGAAGAGCGAAGCCGGGCAGCGCACCATCACCTTGGACGCCGACACGGTGAAGGTGCTGCGGGCCTGGAAGAAGTTCCAGAACCAGGCCCGGCTGAAAGCGGGACGTGAGTGGGTAGATACGGGTTTGGTGTTCACCCGCCAAGACGGGTCCGGGTGGCTGCCTTCGCACGTGAGCGACTGGTTCGCCCGGATCGCCCGAGCAGCCGGACTCCCACCGATCACGTTGCACGGGCTGCGGCACGGGGCGGCCTCGATGGCGCTGGCCGCGGGAACGGACGTGAAGGTGGTCTCGGCTGAGCTGGGCCACTCCACCACGCACTTCACCCAGGACACCTACCAGAGCGTGTTCCCGGACGTGGCCAAAGCAGCGGCCGAGGCCACCGCCGCCCTGCTACGCGGAGCGTCGGCTCCTGCTGGGGCGGGGGGTCTGGTGCCGCTGCGGTAGCCGGTTCAGGGGAGCACACGAGGAGCCGCACGGCACCATCAGCCCCGGGCGAGGATACGGGTTCAACCCTCCTGGCCTGGGGTTTCCTCACGCCCAGGGGGCGTGGAACATCGGATCAAAGGTCCGATGGTCCACGGGATAACGTGAAAGGCTTTGCCTAAGCTGATTCATGATATAATCCAACGAGCTCCACGCTTAATGGATGGTAATCCAACGATGGGTGTGCTGAGGTATCAAAACCTCTTTGATTGAGCTGTATGGGGATCATTCGCCTGAATGATCCATGCCGCTATATCACTGGATGGTTTGCATGCTTCAGCTTGTTCTCCTCGGATGGATTATTACTGGTTCTGCGTTGTGTGCCAGCGTCTCGGTTCTTCTGGCGCGTGAGTCCGGCAAGGTCTGGCCAGTGTCGCTTCTTATGGGAGGCGGCGCTGCGATCGCTGCTCTGGGCTCTGTGACGGCTCTCTTTGCGGCCTTTTCCTAAGCGGAGTTACGGGGGCGCCTGCCATGCGGTGGGCGCCTCTTTTTGTTCCATTTTTAATGGTGATGTTGGGCAGGGGCGTGGTCCTCTCTTGTATGCCAACTAGGGATTTGCCGAAATACTTGAGATCATTTCAAGGGCGGCTTGATGTCCCTGGAGGGTTCTCTTGTTTGCGTGAAAATGGTGTCGGTTTTGGCTTAAATTAATGGGCCAAGGAAGAGGATGCATATGGGATTCTATGGAAATAGAGAGCTGTTCGTCCCAGGGGTTCCTAGTAGCGGAGCTGTACTTTTTATGAGACAGGCTGCACAGGATAGTGTTGAGTACACTACCGAGGAAGGATGGTCAGTTAGTGCGCGCGAGGGGGAGCGTGGCCTAGTTATCCGGGGGGCGGGTATGCGTAGATCTGAGGATGTTCTAAATCACGCCGAGGAATCATCTCACATTGCTCTGGATATTTTTTCTGCGACTCGGGGTGTGACTTCTACGCTTGTTAGGCCTTCTGATTTGTATATTGCCTGGTGGTGTGTGAAAGGAAGGCATGTTGTCCGTATTTCTAGTACTGACACGATGCAACTTCGCGGCAAGGCTCGTGGAATTGCAAAAGGAGGAGCGGTCGAGAGTGAACCACCTGGCTGGCACCCAAGTCTTCGATACTATAGGCACGCGAATACGACCAGTGATCTACTTGATGCGTTCCGGAATATCTATCTGGCGCTTGAATCTATAATTAGTGACTTCCGCCCGAAGAGAGAAGGGGAGGCAGAGGCTGAGTGGCTCCGCTCTGCCCTAAAAGATATTTCTGGCGAATTAGATCTTCGTCCATACACTAGTAGCGTCAGCAAGGATCCAGAAGATGCCATTGTTGAAAAAGTGTATACCGATGCTCGGACGGCAACATTTCATTCGAAACATGGACGTCGTGTGATCTTGCCCTATGGGGCAGACAGACGCAAGTCGCTAGCTCTGACTACTAGGCAGATGAGAGATATGTATGCCGGTATAGCTCAAGCACATCTCGGAATCCATGTGACCCAAGGTAGTAGATTTGTGGGGCGCGCTTATGGAATCATGTTTGATTCCGTCGTTGACCCTTCAGAAATGTATATCAGCCCAGATGCTTCAAAAGAGCAAAAGGGGGCGAGGGGAGTTCCGGGCAATTTGCGACGGCTTCATCGTTCTTCGAAAAAATCATCCAAGGATGGTTTTTTGTCAACTGTAACAGCCTCTGTTGGCTTAAAGGAAGAACAGTTGACTGTCCGAGAGTTTGGACTTTTGCTAAATAATGAAATCGGACTATTTAACACGTTTGAAACTCCGCTTGAACTGTGTGGTTCCCAAACTTTGGAGGTGTCGATATCTGTGCGTGGGGGCGAAGAAGGATCTTCGGTTCCTGTTTATGTGACTTGAGGAAATTAGTTTTTCCCCGAGATCGGCTCGGTGGTCGTGCTGACGGCCAAAGAGGTGCAACTTGTGTGGGTCGCCTATAGGGATATTGGTCTTTGATGAGCGATTTGACCAGAGCGGCGAGCATGGCCTAACGGTTTGACCTGGGCAGACCGAGCTGGTCCGATCAGGCAGGTTCGCCAACCCCAATCTCAAAGGTCAGTATGTGCGCGAAGACATCAGTTATTGCATAACGGTGTGGTGGGGGTGGTCGGGGAAGTGGGGCAGTAGTGGATGCCGAGGGAGTAGCCACGGCTTATGACGAGGCGGTCCAGTCCGCCTGGTTCCATGCTGTCGATTTGGAGTAGGAGTTTCAGGGGGCGCAGTCGCAAGCCACCGGGAAGGGACTGATGAGGCCCCAGAGTTGGTGGCTGCCGAACTTCATTACCCGTCTGTGGGCGAGGCCGTCGAAGTAGCTGGCTTCGGGGGCTACGTGTCCGGTCTCGGGAGTGGCGTTCTCCCATTCCTGGATGCGGTCAGCGAGTTCTTCGGGCAGGAAGGCACCGGAGGGGTAGTCGGTGATTTCCTCGATTACCAGGTCGCAGGGTGGGAGGGCGTATTACTTAACGCTGGTGGGAGGCAGGGTTGTTCGGGTAGCGGTGTGATTCCGGCGGGGTCGTGTCGCCAGCGCAGGGTGAACCAGTGAGTTAGGTCGTGGCCGTCGACATTCGGCGGGTTGGGGTAGCCGTTGGGGCATCACAGGACCTGGAGAAATTCGGCTCCCCCGAGGAGGGGGTGCCCGGCGGGCAGGTCGGGTGCGAACAGTTGGAGGACGGTTGGCATCCTGAATCTTCGACCCGGGATGCTCTTTACGTGTATTGACTTTGGGGCATCGAAGTCAGTGCAGACTTGTTTTCCTTCCTTGTTGCTCGCCGTGTGCTCTAGCCGGTAAATACTTTTTGTCTCTTGAGATATGCGTCATCCATGATGAAAATATGGAAGAATTCACTAAAATCAGGAATTTCTACTTCATGGGGTACCTGATTGCTGCGTTCGGTGAGTACAGATATTGCATGGCGGGCTATTCTTGAGCAAAGAAAAGTCCCTTCCTTTGCTACGTATTCACTGTCATCTTTTGCTCGGATTGCGGCCTCGAGCCCTCGAATTGGTTCCCCTGTCTCGGTTTCGAAGCGGAAGCTGAGAGAGTCTCCGAGGTCGGAGTCTAAAGCTCTAGCCCACTCTGCAGAGGGTGGGCTCCCTTTTCTTTTGGCGAGGAGTTTCTTCCCCACGGTGGAAAACCATACCTTGACAGGGTCCTGGGTTGCCTCTTTTCCTGTCAATACATCAATATTGTAATAGCGTGCACTCTGGGCAAAGTTTGTGAGGAATTTAACCGCCGCGTCCGTAAGGTCTTTTTCTGGGAGTTTCCAGACTCGAGAAGGTTCTTCGATTCTTTCTCGTATATCTTGAATTCCATCTAGAAGGTTGTTTATTTTGTGTCCGTATTGTTTTATGTACTGGTTGTCGTTTGGGAATGTTTTGTTCTGTGCCACGTAGTCTACGATTAGCGCAAGCTTCATGATGCGTTCAAGGCCAATTGTATACTGAAAGAAGCCACCATAATAGTTCATGGGTTTTTCGTAATTTGCTTTTCTGAGGCTTCTGAGTCCTCCCCTTAGAGAGTAGGAAGCCAGGCCAGCCTCGTGCGACAACGGTCGCCATTGTGTAGTATTCACGCGATCGCACGTTCCCCTTCGTTCCATCAGAGAGTGATGATTCTGGCACAGTTGGGTTGCTTCTCGCATCCGAATTTTGCCCCCGCTGGTAGATCCTCCCGTCGTTAGGGGTAGGCGATGTGTGTCAAGGTGTGGACGTGACGGGCGGCGCGCTGAGTTCTGAGAACCCCTTTCAGTCGTGGGGGCTGGTCAGGGCGCCGGAGTTCTCGCGGTTTGCCGGGGAACGCACGAACACCGGGTTTGAGCAGTCTGCGCAGCTATGGCCAGGCCCTGACACGAAAAACGGGCACGGGCCTGATGGATTATGGAGTTGTCGAGAAACCACAAGCTGTAAGGCTCCGTGCCCGCTGTGTCATCCCCCCGTACTCCGTGCTCGTCCTCAACCCCACCCGCACAACCACTCACCCCCGCAGGCGAACCCGCCCCTGACCTGCTGGACCACCTGGCCACGATCAACGATCCCAGGAACCCACGCGGCCGCCGCTATGGCCTGCCCGCCCTGCTCGCCCTGTGCGTGTGTGCCCTGACCAGCGCTGGCCACGACACCACCTGCGCCATCATCGAATGGGCCCACCACGCGCCCCGCCGCGTCCTTCTGGTCCTGGGCCTGCCCGTATGCCCCTTCACCAGACGGATCCACCTCCCCGACGAGCACACCCTGCGCAACGTCCTCGCCCGCCTGGACCCCGCCCAGCTCACCCGCGCGGGCCTGGCCTGCCTGAACACCCATACCCCACCCCAGACAAGCTCGGCGCGCACCCCCGCCGGGGCACCCGAACACGAACACCGCCGCGCCCACCACCAGCAGCGGTACCGTCCCCCACACCAGGCGCCCCGCCACACCGCTTATGCCACTGACGGCAAGACCCAGCGCAGGGCCCGCGCCAGGAAGGGCCAAAGCTCCCGCTCGGTGGTCTTTCACGCGGCCCGACACCACGACGCGGCCGTGGTCGCCAGTACCCAGATCCCCAACAATGGCGCCGAGACAGGCGCCTTCACCAGACTGCTCGACCAGCTCGACGACGACCAGCTCCAAGGGGCACTCATCACCGCCGATGCCCTGCACACCGTGGCCGCCCACGCCACCTACCTGAGCAAACGCCGAGCCCACTATCTGATCTACGTCAAGGGCAACCGCCCCACGTTGCACGAGCAGCTGGCTGCTCTGCCCTGGGAGAAGGTGCCCCTCGCCCACGATGGAGGACCCAGCCACGCACACGGCAGGCAGGAACGCCGCTTGGTTAAGGTCACCGCAATAGAAGTATTGCCCTTCCCCGGGGCGTGTCAGGTGGTGCGCATCGAGCGTCACCGCCGCAGGCACGGAACCCTCAAGAGCAGCCGCGAGGTGGTCTTCGCTGTCACCGATCTGGACGCTCACCAGGTTTCACCTGAGGAGTTGGCCACTCATGCCCGCGGGCACTGGACGGTGGAAAACCGGGTGCACTACGTGCGGGACGTGATCTTCAAAGAGGACGCTCGCCGCACCCGTACTGGGGCCGCACCGGTCGTGTTGGGGTGTTTGACGGATATCGTCCGCCAAGCGCTGACCGCTGCGGGGTGGAAGAACCTCGCGTCAGGCCGCAGGGCCCACACCGATCCGGACAAGGTACTCGAACTCCACGTCATCACCCCATACCAACCCGTATGGATCTAAGCACGAGAACTCCGGGGCCCTGGGCTGAGCTGGGCGCCCGGAGCCCACCCCTCTCCTAAGTTCGGGGGCGTCTCTGGGCGCCTGGTGTGGGTGGGGGCGGCTGCCCGAGCCCCGCCCGGCCCGCGCCAGGTCAAGGAAGAGCGCCCGCCGCTAGCCCCACTCGTCGTTACGGAGCGATGACCTCTCGTTAGCCGCGGGGCGGGACGCTGGCCTACAGCTCGACTCTGACCAGTTCTCCGTCTTCCACGTCCCTGACCAGCAGGTGCGTGATCTCTGTGTCAGCCGGAACGCTGTAGGGGCTCGTGATGACCAGCGCGTTGCCTGGATTGACGTCTTGCCGGGTCCGAATAGCCATGTCACGGTCGTGCTCGTAGACGGCCCCCTCAGCGTCTGCCAGACGGAACCACCGCCGGTCCGCCTCCTGGGGCTCCTGGGACGTGTTCTCGACCCTCACCGTCACGACCACGTAGTTGCCGGGAGAGGAGATTGCGCGGTCGCCGAAGTGCGTGGCGTCCATCTCGATATCTTCGACAGTGAGGCTGAATTCGTTGAATTCAAACGCCTCGTCGCGCTCGACCTGTCGTTCCTCCGCCTCGGCTTGCGCAGTGGTCGCAGTGTCATCAGGCATCGGGTACGTGGCTAGCACGAAGATCAGCATGGCCAGTGCGCCGAGTGCCATGCCTCCGCACCCGCAGCCGAATGCCCACCCGGCGGGGAACTTGGAAGCTGGTGGGGTGGGGGATGGGGTGGTCATGGGGCCTCCGTCAGAGAACTGTCTGCGTGGCTATTATGGCGGCCCGGTCTGCCGACCTCAGACCGAGGCCCGTTGGGGTTGATGGCCTGGTGGTTCCGCCTCCGAACAGGAGTAGGAGAAACGCTCCAACTCAGGGGCGGTGGTGGAAGCGCCCGTGATGTTGTTGCGCGGGGCGGTGTCCGTGTCGGGGCGTGTGGGCGGCTGACATATCCAGGAGGACGGGGTGGGGGCCGGGCCGCTGGGGCGGGCTACCAAGGTCACAGAACGGCAAAGTGCTCCGGGGGGTCGAACCCCACCTGCACTCACCTTGTACTGGGGAGCACACCAGGAGCACACATGGCCCCCAAACACCGCGAGGACCTCTTCCGAGGTCCTCGTGAACCCCGTCTGACCTGGGGTTTTGTGGCGCACCCGGCAGGATTCGAACCTGCGACCGTCGGATTAGAAGTCCGATGCTCTATCCACTGAGCTACGGGTGCCTGATTCAATTGTGGCCCTATATGGCAGGGCGTGATCGCGTTGTGACCGATCGTGCGTGTAGGGCCGCCGGGGTGTGCCGCTTGTGCCCCTGGGGAGACATTCTAGGGTATTCGTCAGATGTCACCCAAGGGAGGGCAAAGCATCACCAACTACGGTGATTCGTAGTTGCGTCTCGTTACCACTCGGGCTCCACCAAACCGGTCGCTATGGGCGTCGAGCCCCACGTTACCCGTGATTAACCCCCGGTGCGCTGCTGTGCCGCTGGCGTTTCGTGAACCTCTGGTCGGCCGCCCCGGGCCTGGGGCGGCCAGGGCGGTCAGAAGACCCACCATTGACCTGCCAGGATCATCAGTGATGCCACCGTGAACAGCATGAGCCTCCTCCTTGGGTCGACTCTAAGATGCTCCAGGTGTATGGGCGAATACATTGCGTGGCAAGCGCGGGTTTGCAGGGGTTTGGCGATGAGAGGAGGCGCTGTTGACCAAGGGTGTGAGAGTCGGTCTGGTGGCCGGGTTCTGGCTGGACAGGACGGTGCCGGACCCGAAGAAGGGGCACCCGGTGGCGCTTTTCGGGACCGCCGCCGGACGCCTGGAGCGGTGGCTCTACCGGGACTCGGTGGCGGCCGGTGCGCTGTTCGCGGGCGCCGCAGTGCTTCCGGTCGTCCTGGCGGGTTCACGGGTGCGCCACCCGGCGCTGGTCGCGGCCGCCACCTGGGCCGTGCTGGGCGGCAGCATGCTCGGACGGGAAGCCGAGAAGGTCGCGCACGCTCTGGAGCAGGGGGACTTGGAGCGGGCGCGGCAGCTGGTGGGCGGGCTCTGCGGGCGTGAGGTCGCCCTTCTGGACGAGGCCGGTCTCGCCCGGGCCGTGGTGGAGTCCGTGGCGGAGAACACCTCGGACGCGGTGGTGGGTCCCCTGGTGTGGGGTTCGCTGTGCGGGACCGGGGGACTGGTGGGTTTTCGGGCGGTGAACACGCTGGACGCCATGGTCGGGCACCGCGATGCCAGGTACGAACGGTTCGGGAAGGCCGCCGCTCGGCTGGACGACGTGGCCGGGTGGGCGCCCTCCAGGCTGACCGCGCTGTTGACGGTGCTGGCCGCGCCGGTGGTGGGTGGTCGGCCGGAGCAGGCCTGGCGGGTGTGGCGGCGGGACCGCCACGCGCATCCGAGTCCCAATGCCGGACAGTGCGAGGCCGCGTTCGCGGGAGCGCTGGGCCGGACCCTGGGCGGGGCCAACACGTACGGGGACCGGGTGGAGCACCGGCCGTCGATGGGGGAGGGGCCCTCCGTGGAGGTCACCGATATCCGTCGTGCGGTCCGGCTGGCCCGCGCGGTCAACCTGGGTGCGCTGCTGACGGCGGTGCTTCGGTGAACGGTGGGGGTGAACGGTTCGGGGGTCGCTCCGGTCGACAAACGTCCCTCCGGAGGTCCTGCTGGTGGTGGGGCCGCCTCGAACGGTGGTAGCAGCGTGGTCACCGCGGGGCCGTGGAGGCCGTGGGCTGCTCCGGACCTGGTGGTGTTGTCGGTCAGCCGGGTGACCGTACGGGGCCGCGGAGGCCGTGGGCTGCTCCGGACCTGGTGGTGTTGTCGGTCAGCCGGGTGACCGTACGGGACCTGGGGTGGCATGGGGGACATTGACCGGGCGCTGACCCGGAGGGGCGGCCGCTACCGGGGTGTGCGGTGGCTGCCAGGTGCTGGTCGGGTGAATCCGAGAGCGTCTGCGGGGGCGGTCCTGTGGCTGGTGTTGCTGTCGATGACGGCTGAATTTGCTGGTGCGCAGACGTTCTGGAGCCCGGCGGGATATGGTTCACCCCGCCGGGCGCCGGATGTAGAGCGGTCTCCAGGGTCGGCGGTCAGGCCGCGAGGGAGCGTGCGTAGTTGACCTGCTGGCTGAGGTGGTGCACGTAGGCCGGGTTGTTCACCATGATTTGGGTGGCGTGGTAGTGGCCGCCGCCCTGAACGGTGATCTGGACGTGCCCGGTCGTCTTGGTCTCCTTGACCAGGAGGAAGAGCAGACCGAGGAGGCAGGTCCACCAGAAGACGAGGATGGCGACGATGATCGCCCAGGTGGGGGTGGTCCGCTCTGTTCGGCTCATGTCGGACATGGTCCACACGGTCCCCTTGATGGGGAAGCGGCCGGACGGGGTGATCACGGTGTTCTGTGTGATCGCGATGTCCCCGATGGTGTCGAGGGTGGGCTCGGAGTGGTCTGGAACGCCGCTCGCGCCGAACGGCTGGTAACCGCCGGTGGGGTTGCCGTAGGGCACGACCTGGCCGCCGGTGTGCTGTTCCGGAGGCATGCCCCAGGCGGGGTTCCCGTCGCCGGGCTGCTGCCAGGGCTCACCCTGAGGGGGATCGGGGTACTGGTTCATGCGGCGATTGTGTCAAAAGACGCCGGGTGGTCACGCCCCGCCCTCGAAGGG
The DNA here is from genome assembly GCF_024134545.1 of Nocardiopsis exhalans. Taxonomy (GTDB): domain Bacteria; phylum Actinomycetota; class Actinomycetes; order Streptosporangiales; family Streptosporangiaceae; genus Nocardiopsis; species Nocardiopsis exhalans. Next base: position 5,844,433 of record NZ_CP099837.1, on the reverse strand, counting down.
AAGCGGGTCGTGGCCGGATGTGGCCAGAGTCAACCCTTTGTGTCGAGGTCAGTACGCGGTGAGCCCGCGGATTTCTCCTGGTGTGGCATGGGTCACTGTAAACCACGGGATTTCGGGGACCGCGACCCACCTTCGGTCAGTAAACGTGAAAGTCTTTCGCGATTTCCTTACCCGTGAGTAAATTCGGCACATCCATCGCCTCCATCGCCCGCACCCCCAGGTGGTGACAGCACATGCCCCCGAACCTTCGAGCACCCTCCCCCGGCCCCGACCGCTCCGGACCCGCACGTCCCGGGTCCGTCTCTCCCCGGCTCCCCTCGCTCCGCCTCAGGCTCCGCGCCGGAGCCGTGAGCGCGGCCCTCGCGGTCGTCGCGTCCACGGTCGCCGCCCTGCCCGCCGCACCCGCCTTGGCCGAACCCGCCTATGAGGACTACTGCGCGCCCGCGGGCTGCCTGGACATCCTCCCGCCCGGTCAGAACGGCAGCGCCACCCTGATCGAGATCCTCGGCCACCAGGCTTTCGGTACCCGGCCCAAGCACTCCTCCAGCCAGCTCGACATGTACGACAACCTCGTGCACCACTACGACGGCCTCACCGACGAGGGCCTCGACGACTTCTTCATCGACGCCAGCTTCGGCGTGGACGCGGGGAACGTCGACCGCCGGTACAAGCCGCGCGCGGACGTCACCATCACCCGGGACCGTCAGCACGGCATCCCGCACATCGAGGGCACCACCCGCGAGGGCACCATGTTCGGTGCCGGGTACGCCGCCGGCGAGGACCGCCTCTTCCTCATGGACGTCCTGCGCCGGGTCGGCCGCGGTGAACTCACCTCCTTCGCGGGCGGAGCCGTGGGCAACCGCGGCCTCGAACAGGACCTGTGGAGCACCGCGCCCTACACCGAGGAGGACAAACAGGCCCAGGTCGACCGGGTCGCGAACAGCGGTGAACGCGGCGAGCAGGCCCTCGCCGACGTCGACGCCTACCTGGAAGGCGTCAACAGCTACATCGACGCCGCCGACCGCGGCCGCTACTTCCCGGGCGAGTACGTCCTGACCGGCCACAAGAACGCCATTACCAACCGGGGAAAGATCGAGCACTTCACGCCCACCGACGTGGTCGGGATCGCCGCGATGGTCGGCGGCATCTTCGGTGGCGGTGGCGGTGGCGAGGTCCAGGCCGCCATCGTGCTCGCCAACTTCCAGGACCGCTACGGCGCGGAGGAGGGCCTGGAACTCTGGCACGCCTGGCGCATGGAGAACGACCCCGAGGCCTCGGTCAGCGTCGACGGCGAGTTCCCCTACACCCAGACCCCGGACAGCCCGGTCGGCGAGGTCGCGCCCGACCCCGGTTCGGTCGAGCCCTACAGCATCGTCCACGACGAGTACGGATCCGCGGCCTCCGCCGCCACGGCCGAACCCCGCGCAGCAGCCTCGGCCGACGAGGACGCGCCCGGACCCGAGGCGCCCACCGTCGAGGAGCTCCCCGAGGAGCAGCGGGCCGAACTCGAGCAGATGGTCGAGGAGGGCGACCTGTCCGCCGCCGAGGGCATCTTCGACGACGGGGTCCTGCCCGAGGGCTTCCTCGACCCGCGCGGCATGTCCAACGCCCTGCTCGTCTCGGGCGCCCACACCGAGAGCGGCAACCCGGTCGCCGTCATGGGACCCCAGACCGGCTACTTCTCCCCGCAGCTCCTCATGCTCCAGGAACTCCAGGGGCCCGGGATCAGCGCCCGGGGTGCCTCCTTCGCGGGGGTGAGCTTCTACGTCCAGATGGGCCGCGGCGTCGACTACGCCTGGAGCGCCACCTCGGCGGGCCAGGACATCACCGACACCTTCGCGGTGGAGCTGTGCGAGACCGACGGCTCCGACCCCTCCACCTCCTCGCGCGCCTACGTCAACACCGCCGGGGAGTGCACGGACTTCGAAGCGCTGAGCGTCAGCAACGACTGGAAGCCCACCGTCGCCGACGGCACCCCGGCCGGGGGCTACACCCTGACCTCCCTGCGGTCCGAGTTCGGTCTGGTGCGGTCCTTCGCCACCGTGGACGGCTCCCCGGTGGCCTTCACCGAGCTGCGGTCCACCTACATGCGCGAGGTCGACTCCATCCTCGGCTTCCAGCAGTTCAACGACCCGGACGCGGTCACCTCCGCCGAGACCTTCACCGAGGCGGCGGGCGACATCGGGTACGCGTTCAACTGGCACTACGTGGACAGCGAGGACATCGCCTTCATCAACTCCGGTGCCAACCCGGTCCGGACCGAGGGCACCAACCCGAACCTGCCCATCGACGCCTACTCCGGCTCCGGCTGGTCCGGCTGGGACCCGGCCACCAACGAGGCCGACTACCACCCGCAGTCGGACCACCCGCAGGAGATCAACCCGGACTACATCGTCAACTGGAACAACAAGCCCGCCCAGGGGTACACCTCGGGCTGGTCCACCGGCTCGGTGCACCGCAACGACCTGCTGGACGCCAGAGTGGCCGGGCTGATCGGAGAGGGGCACCAGTTCACCCCCGCCTCGCTCACCGCCACGATGATGGAGGCCGGGGTCGCCGACCTGCGCGCCGAACAGGTTCTGCCCGTGCTCCTGGAGGTCCTCGACACCGAGGCCGTCGAGGACCCCGAACTCGCCGAGACGGTCGAGGCCCTGCGCGACTGGACCGAGTCCGGTTCCCTGCGCCGTGAACCCCAGCGCGACGCCGGGTACTACGAGCACGCCGACGCCATCCGCGTGCTGGACGCCTGGTGGCCGCTGCTGGTCCGGGCCCAGTTCGAACCCGGCCTGGGCGAGGACCTCTACACGCAGCTGACCCGCGCCGCCTCGGTCGACGAGTCCCCGTCGGCTGTCGGGCACGTGGGTTCGGCCTTCCAGTACGGCTGGTGGTCCTACGTGCACAAGGACCTGCGTACAGTCCTGGGCCAGGACGTGGAGGGCGCGCTCGGTGACGAGGTCTACTGCGGTGAGGGCGACGTCGACTCCTGCCGCACGGTCCTGCTGGACAGCCTCGCGGAGGCGGCGGCGGTCCCGGCGGGCGACGTCTACCCCGGCGGCGAGCACTGTTCGGCGGGTAACCAGCTCTGCGCGGACACGGTGATCCACCAGGCGGTGGGCGGTATCGGCATGTGGCCGATCGCCTGGCAGAACCGGCCCACCTACCAGGTCGTCTACCAGTTCTCCGGCGGAAGGTGACCGGGCGAACCGGGAGGGGACTCCCGGGCCCCGGAGGCCAGGGCCTCCGACAGTGACGGACGCGGTCCGCGGTGCCCCGGCAACGGGGGCGCCGCGGACCGCGATCGTGCATCCGTTACGGGGATCTTGTGGTTTGGCGGGCTTGTGTGGGTAGCTTTAGGGATACCCGAAACCACAGCGGGGAGGGCCACAGGAAAATGCCTGTCTGGCTGATCTGGATCATCATCGCGGCCGGGCTCGGAGTCGCGGAGTTCTTCACGCTGACCTTCGTCCTGGGCCTGCTCGCGGCGGCCGCACTGATCGCCGGCCTCCTGGGCGCCATCGGATTCCCGGTAGTCGTGCAGATCATCGGTTTCGCCGCCGCGGCCGCGGCCGGACTCGTCCTGGTCAAACCGATCATGGACCGACAACTCAAGCGCGGCCCGGACGTACGCTCCGGCACGGCGGCCCTGGTCGGCCGCTCCGGTGTCGTCCTCCAGGAGGTCGACGCCGACAACGGAAGAGTCAAGCTTCAGGGAGAGGAGTGGTCGGCACGCTGCATCGACGAGGATCTGGTGATCCCGGTGGGAGCGCGTGTGGACGTCATGGAGATCGACGGTGCCACCGCCGTGGTCTACCCGCGTGAGGCGCTGCCCGAACTACCCGAACAGAACCGACCCGAACAGAACTGAGCACGAGCGGCAACGGACCCCTTCACCACCTCGATCCGTCGCCCGACACGGAACCGCATCACAGCCACGACCTCGACTTAGGTACAGGTGCAGAACATGGAATCTGCCATACCGCTCATCATTTTCGCCGTTCTCCTGGTCGCCATCGCGTTGTCGGCGATCCGCATCGTCCCGCAGGCGCGGGCGTACAACATCGAGCGCTTCGGGCGCTACATCCGCACCTTCGACCCGGGACTGAACTTCATCATCCCGGGAGTGGACCGGGTCAACACCAAGTTCGACCTGCGCGAACAGGTCTTCACCTCGCGCCCGCAGCCGGTGATCACCGAGGACAACCTCGTGGTCAACATAGACACCGTCCTGTACTACCAGATCACCCATCCCAAGGCGGCTGCCTACGAGGTCGCCAACTACATCCAGGCCATAGACCAGCTCACCGTCACCACGCTGCGCAACGTCATCGGTTCCATGGACCTGGAGAAGACCCTCACCTCGCGCGAGGAGATCAACACCCGGCTGCGCGGGGTCCTGGACGAGACCACCGGCAAGTGGGGCATCCGCATCAACCGGGTCGAGATCAAGGCGATCGACCCGCCGCCCACCATCAAGGAGGCGATGGAGAAGCAGATGCGGGCCGACCGCGACAAGCGCGCGGCCATCCTGCACGCCGAGGGTGAGCGGCAGTCCCGCATCCTCAAGGCCGAAGGTGCGCGTCAGCAGGCCATCCTGGAGGCCCAGGGTGACCAGCAGGCGGCGATCCTTCGGGCCGACGGTGAGGCCAAGGCGATCGAACGCGTCTTCCAGGCGGTGCACGCCAACAACGCCGACGCCAAGCTGCTCGCCTACAAGTACCTGGAGACCCTGCCGAGCCTGGCCGAGGGCGACGGCAACACCTTCTGGGTGATCCCGGGCGAGCTGACCGAGGCGGTCAAGAACGTGAGCCACGCCTTCGCGGGCGAGGCAGCCCGGAGCGCGCCCTCCACCACCAAGCGGCAGGGCGAGGCGGAACCTTCGGAGGGGCCGACGCAGATCACCGGACCCGACCCCGCACAGGCCTCCGCCTCGGCGCAGGCGGCGGCGGACGCGGCCCAGGCGGCCGAACGCGCGGTCGCCGACGCGCGCGACGACGTCCGCAGGGCCGGCGCCAGGATGGGGTCGACACCCGAGCCCCGCGATAGCGACTGATCCCCGACGCACGAACGAGGAGCGGCGGCGGTGGCGGTCCCGGCGGAAAAGGGGGGACCGTCACCGCCGCCGTCAGGCTTCAACCGGGGTATCCAGGCCGGGGTATTCAGACCGGCGGACTCCGGGCGGGGCTCAGACCAGCAGCAGTTTGCCGGTGGTCTCCCGCGAGGCCAGGTCGGCCTGCGCCTGACCGGCGTCACCGAGCTCGTAGCGGCCGCCGATCCGCACGTCCAGGCGGCCCTGTTCCACCAGCTCGAACAGGTCGCCCGCCCGGCCCAGGAGCTCCTCGCGGTCGGCCACGAAGTGGGCGAGCGAGGGACGGGTCAGGTACACCGAACCCGCGGTGTTGAGCCGCTGCGGGTCCACCGGCTCCACCGCGCCGCTGGAATGGCCGAACAGCGCCAGCACGCCGCGCGGGCGCAACGACTCCAGGCTGGCGTCGAAGGTGGCCCGGCCGACCCCGTCGTAGACCGCCGCCACGCCCTCGCCCCCGGTGAGCTCACGCACGGCCGGGGCCACCGGGGTCTCGGTGTAGCGGATGATCTCGTCGGCGCCAGCCTCCCGGGCGGTGTGCTCCTTGGCCTCGGTGGAGACGGTGCCGATCACCCGGGCGCCGCGCGCCTTGGCCAGCTGGGTGATGAGCAGCCCGGTACCGCCCGCGGCGGCGTGCACCAGCACGGTCTCGCCCTCGGCCACCGGGTGCACCGAGTGGGTGAGGTAGTGGGCGGTCATCCCCTGGAGCGGCAGCGCGGCCGCCTGCTCGGTACTGACGGCGTCGGGCACGGGCAGCAGTAGGGAAGCGCTGACCACCGCCTGGTCGGCGTAGCCGCCCGAGGCCATCGCCCAGGCCACCCGCTGTCCCACCTCGAAGTCGCGCACACCCTCACCCAGGGCGGCGACCACACCGGCGGCCTCCATGCCGGGGATGTAGGGGAGGGGCACCTGGTAGGCGCCGCTGCGCTGGTAGACGTCGATGAAGTTGACGCCTCGGGCCCCGACGTCCACGAGGACCTCGCCCGGGCCCGGGACGGGTGCCTCGGTCTCGGCCAGCCGCAGCACCTCGGGGCCGCCGTACTCCTCGATCACGATCGCGCGCATGATTCTCCTCGCTGGGGGCCTGCCCGCTCCCGGTTCCGAGGCGTGTGACCGGCGGTGCCCGAGGCGGGGTCAGTCGTCGACGTTGATCCTGTGCAGAGCGTAGTTCGTGTAGACGGCGGAGACCGGCTCCGTGCCCGCTCCGGGGCGCATGACGACGCCGACCCGTCGCCGTTCGTCGTCGTCGAGGTCGCTGTCGTCCGGCAGCGGCTGCTGGTCCGTGGCGGAGAGCACGAGCTCGCCGTTGACCCACAGGCGCAGGTCCATGTACGGGTCCTCGCCGTCCTCGGCCACGTACTCGCAGGCGAACTGGAGGTGGTTGGTGGTCAGGTCGTCCACCCGCACGTCGTAGGGCAGGCCCTCGACGTCCGCGCCGCGCTCCTCGTTGAGGAGGTCGAAGGTCTCAAACCCCGGGACGTCCCTGGTCTCGGCGATCGCGGTGTCCCCGCTCTCCTCCGTCACCCGGCGGATCTGCGCCTGCTCGCCGTCGAAGCGCAGCAGCGCCTCGTACATCGTGCGCTCGTCGTCGCCTTCCTGGTCCCAGCAGCGCACCCCGAAGCTGGTCTCGGCCGGGCCGCGCAGCGGTGCGAGATCGGTGCTGATGAGGACGCGGTCCGGGGTCTCCCGGTCGTAGGGGGCGATCTCGCCCCGGGACGGGTTCCGGCCCGGGTCGAGCTGGAGGAGCAGGGCGTTCTGCTGGTCCCAGTACCCGTCGGTCTCCTCGGGGTTGTCCGGGTCGAAGGTACGGAACCCGGTCCAACCGGGGTCGGTGGCGAAGTCCGTGACATAGATGCTGGTGGTGTCCTCGGGCGGGCTGTCCGAACCGGAGAACAGCACCGTGGCGCCCACGCCGCCGACCAGCATGACCGCGGCCGCGGCGCCGCCGATGAGCAGCAGCTTGCGACGACTGCCCGTGGAGTTGCCGTTCGCCCCGTTTTGCTGCTGCCCGGGGCCGCCTGGGCCACCCGGGCCGCCCGGACCGTTGTACGCGGTGTGTGTGGGCTGCCCGTGGGACGGTGACTGCACGTAGGGAGCCTGACCGTGTTGGGCCTGGGCTTGCTGGGGCCGGTCGTACTGCCCGTGCTGCACGTACGAGGACTGGCCGTACTGCGGCTGTTGGTGCTGGCCCGCGGGCGGGTAGCCGCCGCTCGGCCCGCCGTGGCCGGCCTGGTTCGGGTACTGGCCGTAGCCGCCCTGCTGGGCACCCGACTGGGCACCCGACTGCGGACCGGAGTGAGATCCGGGCTGTGCCGGGTTCGCGTGGGGAAACTGCCCCGGCGGGTTCTGCTGCCCCTGGTACGGCGACTGGATCTGCTGGGTGGGCGGCACCGGCGGCTGCCCCTGATGGGTCGGCGGCGCCTGCTGCGACGTCGACGGGGTGAACCCGTTCGAGGGCGGAGTCCGCACCGGTGTCGTGGGATCCGGTGTCGTGTGGTCCGGGGCCGCGGGATCCCAGGGCTGGCCCTTCGGCGGAGTGGGGGCAGCGCCCGAAGCCTGTTCGGCCAGCTCCGGATCGGTGGCCTTCGGAGGCAGACCGGGCACCGGGGAACTGCTCGGCGGTGCCCACGAGGTGCTGATCGTGCGCCGGATCTCCGCCTCCTCCGGATCCTGCTGGCCGGTCAACCGGGCGAGCAGCTGTTGGGAGGTGGGCCGGTTCTCCGGCTTCTTGTCCAGCGCGGCGCCGACCAGGTCCAGCAGGCTCGGGTCGAGCCCGTCCAACTTGGGCTGCGCCGAAGAGATGTTGTGCAGGACAGCCGGGACGGTACCCGCGTCGAAGGGCGCCTTCCCGGTCCCGGCGAAGGCCACCAGGCAGCCCCACGCGAAGATGTCGGCCGCGGCGGTGGCCTGCTCGCCCAGGATCAGCTCGGGCGCCATGTAGGAGGGGGTGCCCATGAGCTGGCTGGAGCGGGTGACTGCTCCGCTCGCGTCGTCCAGGGCGCGGGCGATCCCGAAGTCGATCACCTTGGGGCCGACCGGGGAGAGCAGGACGTTGGCGGGTTTGAGGTCGCGGTGCACGATCCCTGAACCGTGGATGGCGGTGAGTGCCGCCGCCACGCCCATCGCCAGGCCCTCGAGTGTTCCGCCGTGCATCGGCTCGCCGTGCCGGACCGCCTCGTCCAGGTTCGGGCCGGGCACGTACTCCGAGACGATGAAAAGGGGCTCGCCCTCCAGCCGGGCGTCGATGACCCCGGCGGTGGAGAAGCGGGCGACCCGGCGCGCGGAGGCGACCTCGCGCGCGAAACGCAGCCGGAAGGACTCGTCGTCGGCCAGGTCCGGGTGGATCAGCTTGACGGCCACGGAGCGGTCGGCGGAGTCCTTGGCGAGGTAGACGGTGCCCATGCCACCGCGTCCCAGACGGCTGACGATGCGGTAACCGTCGAGTTCGCGCGGGTCCCCCGCGCGCAGGGGTTTGCCGCTTTCGTGTCCGTTGGACGTCACAGTTGGGGGTCCCTCGTATGGATCGTGTGATTCGCGCCTAACAGCGTACCGACCTCGACACGCCGACGCGTTTGCGGTGTTACTCGGTTGTTCCGGGCGGGGAGCGGGTCCGAACTGGGGGGACGCGGGTCAGCCGTCGAGGATCTTGTCCAGTCGGAAGCTCTCGAAGAGGCCCCGGACCGGCAGGTTACAAGGGGTGCGCTGCGCCCCCGGGGAGGGGCGACGGGATGGCTGGGGGAGGGGCGGTCAGAGTACCGATCCCGCTGCGGGTGGGGGATGCGGCCTGGCAGGCGGTCGGGGTCGTGGTGGGTCCCGCGGCCGCTGTCGCGACGGGAGCCACGACCGGTGTCACAGATGGGGATGACGTAAATACGGAATCAGTTCCACGGAACCTCTCCCTTTCGCTAGTATTCGAATGCATGTTCGAATTGTTGGCCGTACTTCCCGGCGGTCGGGCCCTGTCGGTGGTGTGCCCGTGAACACGGCCGGGCGCAAGGTAACGCAGGCGAGAGCAACAGGAGTCGGTCGATGCTGGGGGGAACTGTCGTGGGGCGGTACTACGGGGCGCACGTCACGGTCGTCGAGGCGGAAGGTCGGCCGACCCGGTTCACCTGGGAGGGGCGGGTGTACGGGATACGCAGGATCATCGACCACTGGGTGACCCTGCGCAGGGACTGGACGCCCGGTGCGGACTCCCAGGTCCCCGAGCGCAGACACTGGCGGGTGGAGGCCGGATCGGCCTACTCGCAGGGCGTGTACGAACTCCGCCAGGACACCACGACCGGTGAGTGGCTGCTCTCCCGCGTCTGGGGATGATCCGGCCCGGGGCGCGGCCGGGCCCGGGCGCCGGTCCGCTGTGTGAGCCGCGGCGCCCGAGCAGGATACGAGTCGGGGCACGGGCCACGGGCTCGGGGTGAGGGCTGCCCACGGGTCCGCGGGCAGCTCGACACGGCTGGCGAGGCCGGTGCGTTTCGTGGAGCGTGGGGTTTTGCTCCTCAGGACCTCAGGGCCTCAGGCGAGGTCGGTCGGGATGAGCCCGTACACCGCCAGGTCGGAACGGCCCTCGTGCAGCGGCATGGCGTTGCGCTCGGTGCCCTCGGGGGCGAATCCGGCGGCCTCGGCCACCTTGCGCGAACCCGTGTTGCCCACGGCGGCCTTGAGCTCCACCCGCTGGAACCCCTGGTTCACGGCCCAGCGGGAGACCGCCACGACCGCCTCGGTGGCGTACCCCCTGCCGCGGCCCCAGGGCGAGACCCAGTAGCCGATCTCCGTGACCAGGGCGGGCCACTGCGTGCGCAGCAGCGCCACCGACCCGGTGAACCGGCCGGTCTCCTTGTCCACCATGGCCCAGTGCTGGCCGTCGCCGCCCGTGCGGATCGCCGGGGCGGCCTTCAGGCAGAACTCCTCGGCCGTCGTGCGGGTGTAGGTCTCCCCGGGGGCGGGCAGCGGAATCCACCGCTGGAGTTCGGGGTCCACACACGAGGCGAGGACATCGTCGATGTCGCTCTCCAGGAGGGCTCGAAGTCGCAGGCGCTCGGTCTCCAGGATGACCGCGGGCATGATCGGAGCGCTCTGGACTGTGGCCATGTGGATGTTCCCTCTATGCGTTCGAACGACCATTTGGTGCCGGGTACCACTCAAGTTTCGCACCCGACAGCTCGGGCGGAAACTCACGTTATGTGCCCCGCGGAGTGGGAGGAAACAGGTTTTCGGCCACACGGGCCGGTGGCGGGGAGCCGGCACGCCCCGCCACCGTGGGGGTTCAGAGCAGGCCGCTGACCACCCGCCGGCGGATGGCCGTGTCGAAGACCTCGGCGAAGGCGTTGCCCGGGCACTCCGTGTCGAGCCAGTCCCGGTGCCGGGCCACCGCCTCCTGCCCGGTCACCACCCCGGTGTCCGGGTTCACGTACTCGATCCGCGCGGCCGGGTCCACCCCGGTCAGCGCGCACAGCACCCGAAGAACGTCCACGAGCGAGTCCTGAGCGGCCCGGGTGGGGAGTTCGTCGGTGAAGTCACCGAGCAGGCACACGCCGATGTTGGCGTGGTTGAACCCGAACGCGTGCCCGGCTGTCACGGACTCGGCCAGGCCGGGCAGGGGCAGCGTGCGGAAGATCGGGAGCCCGCCGCCCGAGTGGCGGCCCTCGTAGACCACACCCCGGGGGTCCACAAGCAGGTGGTAGCCGATGTCGCCCCACGCCTGCTCGGCGGCGTGGAGGTGGTACACGGCCCGCACGTCCGCGGCGTGGTCGCCGTTGGTGGCCATCGCCGTGTGGTGCACGGTCAGCGCCTGCACCCGGTGGAACTGGGCGGGCCACAGGTCATTTCCGTCCTCGTCGAAGCGCAGCGACTCGTCGGCGCCCCACCCCGACCGGGTGCGCAGCCCAAGCACGGAACCGCCGGAGAGGGTGGTGGCCCCCTCGTCCTCGGCGGACAGCGACACCCGCTCCTGGCCGCTGAAGCTCAGATCCTCTCCGTCGCGCACGTTCACGGCGGTCAGGTCGGCGCCGTTCGCCCCGCGCACCTCGTATCCGGTCGCGCCTTCGGGCGCCCGGGCGAGGGCGGTGGCCGACGGTGGCAGGTGCTCGGGGCCGCCGGTGTGGAAGTGCAGGTCCTGCCAGTCGCCGAGGGTCCCCTCCGCTGTCTCGAAGCGCACGGCGGCGCCCTCGGCGACCTCCTCGGGCCGCTGGGCGGCGGAGATGAGGTCGAACCGCAGTTCCGGTCGGACGAGCGTGCCGGTGGCGGTCGCCCGCTCACCGAGGACGCGGGGCGCGGTGCGGGCCCCGGAGGCCCGGCCTCCGGAGGTCCGGGCGGAGGCGGTCGCGGAGGACAGCAGGGCGGGGGCGAGCGCGCTCAGGCCGACCGCGGCGGTGGCAGTGGTCAGAAAGGTACGCCGTCGCATGGAAGATCCGTTCCGTTCTGGGGTGGGTCCCGGTCTGGGGTGCGGGCGTGTTCGGCGGACACCTGACCTGCCGCACACCGCTTCGGCGGCACTCGCGCCGTCTCCTGCGGTCTCGGCAAGGGGCACGGGCGCACCGTTCACGGGCGGGCGGCACGCACCGGACACGCCCTGAGCCGGGGCAGGGGTGCGGCCGGGGCGCGGGCACCGGGACAGGGTGGCACACGGATGTGACGCAAGGCACTCTCCGCGCGGTCTTCGGAGTGCCGTAGTGTGCCTTCGCCCCCGTCCGAAAACCCGCTGGCCACAGCAGATATTCGGGCCATATCAGTCACTCCGGATGAAGCAGGCGCGATGGTCGTCGGAGTCGCTGGCGTCCCGCACGGACCTGCCGGGCCTGCTAGCCGTCCGCGGCCTCACCAAGACCTGGTCGCCGCCCGGGCCGCGCGCCGGTTACCTGCTCTCACCGCCGGACCTGGCCGCCCGGTCGGCCCCGGCACAGCCGCTGTGGTCGGTCTCCACCGGCCCCGGCCGCCACCGATGCCCGCTGCGGACCCGGGGCCCTCGCCGCGGCCCGGGTAAAAGAACCGACGGGCCACCGCGAGGCGCTCGCGGCGGCGCTGAGCGGGTTCGGGATGGCTGTCGTCCCGACGACGAAAGCATCGTTTCTGCTGGTCAAAGCGGATAACGCGGAGTTTCTCGGGGTTCGTTTGCGTGAGCATGGCATCGCGTTCCGTAGGGATGGCACCCTTCCGGGGCCGGGGCCCGAGTGCTTTCGGGTTGCTGTCCGTGACTTCAGTACACAGCGCGTGCTCACGCGGACTCTGGCACAGTTGGTGATGACTTGAGGACCCCGGCATTCGGATCGGGGGGAGCCGCGCCGGGTCGGGGGGACCCGTGCGAGCGGCGTGACCGCCGCGGACTACGCTGGTCCGAATTCGTATCGAACCAGGTGGAACCGGGCAGCTCACAGACCTCTTCTCTTCTTCGGGGAGCGATCATGACCAACGATGACCGCGAGGACACCTATCGCGGCGAGCAGGAGGGCTCGAGGTGGCGGGGCAACGGTCCCGCGCCCGGCGCGGGGCCGCTCCTGGGCGGCCTCCTGGACGGACTGCCGGAGAGCGGCAAGGGCACCCAGGCGCGCGAGCCCAGACCCGCGGCTCCGCCGCACAACCCCTTTCGACGTTCGTTCCCGGAACCGGAGATGCCGCCCGCCCAGCCGGAGCCGCATCCCGCGCCCGAGAACGCCGCCGATCCCGCACCGGCACCCACACCGCAGCCCGCACCCGGGCCGGCCGCCGGGTACCAGGTGCCGGGACGGTCCGAACCGGACCAGCCCGAACCGGAGCGCTCCCGCCCGGCATCGCACACCAGGCCGCCCGCCCCCCTGGCACCCCCGATGAGCGAACCCCGGTTCAACGTCATCCCCTTCCGCTCGGGTACCCGCAACCCCGGGCCCGCACAGACGCCACAGGTGCCACTGGCACCTCAGGCGCCGCAGGAACAGCGTGACCCCCATCCTCCAGAGGCCGAGCGGCCCCAGCCGCCCGAGCCTGCCATGAACCCCGGCCATGCGGACGAGAACCCCGCGGCCGCCGAACCGAAGCAGAGCGACACCGTGCACGCACACGAAGCAGCGGCGCCCCTCGAGGCACCGCAGCACACCGGTCCGCACCAACGGACCGAACCAGAGGAACCGCAGGGGAAGGCCCCGGCCCTGGTCCCGGCCATCCAGGCCGCCCGGCAGGCCCTGAACGAGCAGACTCAGGACGCCCGTACCAAGGGCGCCGAGGCTCAGAGCGCCAAGGCCCAGAGCCCCGACTCCCGGGACTCGGAGACCCGAGGTGCCGAGGCCGAGCAGACAGCCCAGGACACCCCGGCCGCTCCGGCCGCCGGCCGGCCCGGCGCCGACGACGTCTGGAACGGGACCGACCACGCCTTCGACGACGCCGAGCGCGCCGCCGTCTATCGCGCCATCCGCGAACGCCGTGACGTCCGCGCGGGCTTCCGCCCCGAGCCGGTCCCCGCCGACGTGCTCACCCGCGTGCTGGAAGCCGCCCACCAGGCGCCCAGCGTCGGGCACACCCAGCCGTGGGATTTCCTCGTCATCGACGACCCCGAACTCCGCTCGCGGGTGCGCGACCTCGCTCAGAACGAGCGCGACACCCAGGCCCACACCCGGCCCGCCACCCGCGCGCACGCCTTCTCCGGGCTCAAGGTCGAGGCGGTCCTGGAGAGCCCGCTCAACGTCGTCGTCACCGTCGATCCCAGTCGCGGACCGCACAGCCCCGGACGGCACTCCAAGCCCGCCTCGTACTCGGCCGCGCTCGCGGTGGAGAACCTGTGGCTGGCCGCCCGCGCCGAGGGTCTCGGTGTCGGCTGGGTCGCCTTCGCCGACGAGCGCGAGGTCGCCCGCATCCTGGACCTGCCCTCTCACCTCGAGGTCGTCGCCTACCTGTGCGTCGGCTACGTCGAGGAGTTCCCCACCGAACCCGAACTCAGCCTCGGTGGCTGGGCCAAGGGACGTCCCCTGTCCTGGGCGGTGCACCGCGACCGTTACGGTCGCCGCGGTCTGCCCGGCCAGGAGCCGACCACCCTGCTGGAGGAGACCATCACCGCCATCGGAGCGCTCAACGCCCGAGCCGTGGAGGAAGCCAGGGACCGGCAGGACCGGATGACCAAGCCACAGGGGTCCCTCGGGATCCTCGAGGAGGTCTCGGTGCAGCTGGCCGGACTGGCGGGGGAGTGCCCGCCACCGGTGCCCGAGCCCGCCGCGGTGGCGGTGTTCGCCGGTGACCACGGGGTGTACGCCCAGGGGGTGACCGCCTGGCCGCAGGAGGTCACCGCGCAGATGGTGCAGAACTTCCTCGACGGCGGGGCCGTGGTCAACGCCTTCGCCGAGCAGGTGGGCGCAGAGGTCACCGTGATCGACGTCGGTGTGGTCGGCGACCTGCCGAAGGGATCGGGCCTGCTGCCGCGCAAGGTCGCGCGCGGCACCGCCGACTTCACCCAGGGCCCGGCGATGAGCCGGGACCAGGCGCTCCAGGCGCTGGAGGGCGGTATCGAGATCGCCCGGGACCTGGTGTCGGCGGGCAACCGCTGTCTGATCACCGGCGACATGGGGATCGGGAACACCACCCCGGCGGCCGCCCTGGTGTGCGCGTTCACCGGCGCGGACCCCTCGGTCGCCACCGGTCGCGGGACCGGGATCGACGACGTCACCTACGAGCGCAAGGTGGAGGTGGTCCGCCAGGCGCTGAAGGCCAACCCGGTGGACCCCGAGGACCCGATCGGGACCCTCGCCGCGCTCGGCGGGCTGGAGCACGCGGCGCTGGCCGGTTTCATCCTCGGCGGTGCGGCCCTGCGGGTGCCGGTGCTGCTGGACGGCGTGATCGCCGGTTCGGCCGCGCTCGCGGCGGCCGCGATCTCCCCGGAGTCGCTCAGTGCCTGCTTCGCCGGACACCGTTCGGCCGAGCCCGGCCACGCCGTGGCCTTGGAACACCTCGGGCTGACCCCGCTGGTGGACCTGGAGATGCGTCTGGGCGAGGGTTCGGGTGCGCTGCTGGCGCTGCCGCTGCTGCAGGGGTCGGCCAGGGCGCTGCGCAACGTGGCCACCTTCGACACCGCGGGTGTGTCCACCGCGCAGTAACCCAAGCGCGCGAACGACGACGGACCCCGACGCCCACCCGGCGCCGGGGTCCGTCCCGTTCGCCCCGAGACCGGGTTTCGCGGCCGTCCGATCTCGACCCGGCCCGGCACCGCCGTTCCCCTGCGCGGCAGCCCCTGCGCCATCCGCCCTGCACTGTCCGCCCCGTCGTTCGCTGCGGCTCGCCCGTTCCGCGCTGCCCCCTCGTGCTTCGTTTTCCCCCGTACCGCTCGGCCTCCCCGCCTCGGATGCGGTGCGCGTCACCCTCTCCAGTGCTCGCCCCTTTACCTCCGTGTAATACCGCTTTGACAAGGTGCTTTGGAGTAATCGCCGAATATCGCCGGCGGCACGCCAGGCCCCGGGCCCTGTGTGCGCACCCCGCCGTCGAAGCCGGGGGCCGGTGCGGACGACCGAAGGGGTGCGATCCGTGACTTATCTCCTGGGCTTGCGCATGAAGGACCGAGACGTCCTCGTCGTCGGCGGCGGAAGGGTGGCCCAACGCCGGGTCCCCGTCCTACTGGAGGCCGGTGCCCGCGTCACCCTCGTCTCCCCGGAGGCCTCCGCCGCTCTGGAGGACCTCGCCGACGCCGGCCACCTCACCTGGCTGCGCCGCCCCTGGGAGGCCGGTGACGTCAGCGGTCCCGATGCCCCCGCCTTCTGGCTCGTGCACGCCGCGACGGACTCTCCCGAGGTCAACGCAGAGATCGCCGAGGAGTCGGAGGGATCCCGGGTCTGGTGCGTGCGCGCCGACGACCGGCACGCCTCCTCCGCCTGGACCCCGGCCAGCGGTTCGGCCAACGGCATCACCGTGGGTGTGATCGCCTCGGGCGACCCCCGGCGCTCCGCCGGCCTGCGCGACGCCGTCATCGACGGCCTGGCCGACGGCACCCTGGACGCCCGACGCGGCCGCGAACGCCTGCGCGGTGTCGCCCTCGTCGGCGGCGGCCCCGGTGACCCGGGCCTGATCACCGTCCGCGGCCAGCAGCTGCTCTCCCAGGCCGACGTCGTGGTGGTGGACCGCCTCGCCCCGACCTCGCTCCTGGACCGCCTGCCCGCGGACGTGGAGATCGTGGACGCCTCCAAGATCCCCTACGGCCGCTCCATGACACAGGACGACATCAATTCCGTCCTCGTCGAGCGCGCCCGGGAAGGCAAGTTCGTGGTCCGGCTCAAGGGCGGTGACTCCTTCCTCTTCGGTCGCGGCGGTGAGGAGGCCGCGGCCTGCTCCGCCGCGGGCGTCCCCGTGATCGCCGTCCCCGGAGTGACCAGCGCACTGGCCGCCCCGGCCAGTGCCGGGATCCCCGCCACCCACCGCGGTGTGGCCCAGGACGTGCACATCGTCTCCGCGCACGTGGCCCCCGGCGACAGTCGCTCCACCGTGGACTGGGCCGGGCTGGCCCGCGCGGGCGGCACCGTGGTCGTCCTCATGGGCGTGCAGCGGATCGAGGCCATCACCGAGGCCCTCATCGAGAACGGCCGCGCCCCGGACACTCCCGTCGCGGTCGTCCAGGAGGCCACACTGCCAGGACAGCGGACGGTGACGGGTACGCTGGCGGACATCGCTGTCTCGGCCCGATCGGCGCAAGTGCGGCCCCCCGCCGTGGTGATCATCGGAGAAGTGGTCAAAACAGCGCGGGATCTTGACATACTGCACACGGGAGCCCAGTTCGAGATCGATCAACTGGCAACCGGGCGCGATCTTCAGTGAGACCTCCGGCGGCGCTGCCCGCCAGCCGCGCCGCCGGGGGAATCCCAGTACCGATGAGGAGGGCATACCGATCATGACCCGGCCGTCGGCCGCACCGAACGCCTCGGGCGAAGGTGCCTCGGACCGGTTCGGAACCGGACCGGGCGCCGCCTCCGCCCAGCCCGCCGCACCGGGCCCCGAATCCGTGCACCTGGCCGGTGTGCCCGACGAACGCCGGGGGCCCACGGTCCCCGTGCCCGCCGGACCCGCCAAACACCGCGCCCCGGCCAACGAGGACGACCGCTTCGAACAGGTACTGGAGTCGCTGCGCAAGCAGATCCGGGACCTGGAGTTCGCACCGGGGATCGCCGGAGCCGAGGAGGGCGAGGTCCTCCAGTCGGACGTCCTGGCCCAGCTCTCCGACTACGTCCTGCCCCGGGTGCGCCGCCCCGACATCCCCCTGCTCATCGCCGTGGCCGGTTCCACCGGCGCCGGCAAGTCCACCCTGGTCAACAGCCTGGTCGGCGAGCAGGTCACCACCACCGGCGTGCGTCGGCCCACCACCAACAGTCCGGTGCTGGCCTGCAACCCCGCCGACGTCGACTGGTTCAGCGAAGCCTCCTTCATCCCCTCCCTGCCCCGGGTGCGCCAGCAGGGGCTGGCCATGCCCGGCAAGGACGGCATGCTGGTGCTCGCCGCCACCGAGGCCATGCCCCCCGGCGTGGCCCTGCTCGACACCCCCGACGTCGACTCCGCCGTCGCCGCCCACCACGAGTTCGCCGCCAAGTTCCTGGACGCCGCCGACCTGTGGGTGTTCGTCACCACCAGCGGCCGGTACGCGGACGCGCGCGTGTGGGAGTTCCTCCAGGTGGCCCGGGACCGCGACACCTCCCTGGCGGTGGTGCTCTCCCGAGTGCCCCGCAAGGGCCGCCGCCAGCTCCTGGACCACTTCGGCGCGATGCTCGAGGCCAACGGCCTGGGCAACGCCGCCCGCTTCGCGATCCCCGAGACCGACCAGATCGAGGGCGAACGCTTCACCTCCAACGTCGCCGACCACATCCGGGACTACCTCGCGGACGTGGCCGGTGAGGCCGAACAGCGTGACCGGGTCTCCCGGCGCACCTTCATCGGGGTCATCGACAGCTTCCGCAGCCGCGTCCCCGAACTCGCCCGGCAGGTCGAGGCGCAGATCGAGACCGGCCGCGCCCTGGGCGCCGACATCGATGACGCCTACGCTGGCGCGGCCGCCCGGATCGACACCGCCCTGGGCGACGGCACCCTGCTGCGCGGCTCCCTCCTCGCCCGGTGGCAGGAGGTCGCGGCCAGCGGCGAACTCGCCAAGAGCCTGCGCCTGCGCGGTAAGCGGGCCCGCAAGGGCCGCGCCGAACAGGCCGAGCGCGGCCAGCGGGTCAGCGCTCTGGAACGGGCCGTCCGCGACGCCCTGGAGGCCCTGGTGGTCTCCGCCAACGAGCGCGCCTCGGACCAGATCGAGCAGCGCTGGCGGGACGTCCCCGGTGGCGCCGACCTGGCGGAGAAGGCCCTCGACCAGCCCGGCAGCGGGCTGCTCGCCAAGCAGGTCCGCCAGGAGATCTCCGAGTGGCAGCGGGAGATCGCGGAGATGACCGCGGCCAACGGCGCCACCAAACGATCGGTGGCCCGCTTCGTCACCTTCGACCACGAGATCGTCGCCCTGGTCATGATCATCGACCTGCTCGGCTACGAACGATCCCATTCCGGAGGCGGCACCCACGCGGCCGACACCTCCGGGCCGTCCCCGCAGCGCCTGCTCAAGGGGCTGTTCGGCGCCCAGTCGTTGCGAAGCATCGGCGGGTCCGCGCGGGAGAACCTGCGCAAGCGGGTGCTCGGGCTGCTCACCCACGAGCGAGCGCCCTTCGACCACGCCCTGTCGACGGCGGGCATCCCGTCCGAGGACAGCGCCGTCCAGCTCTACCAGGCCACGTACAACCTTGAGATTGCAAGATGACAACTCAGTGGAACCCCGCCCACACGGGGGGCAACGGTCCGGGTCCGAGCCGCGACGAAAGCGAGGAGCGCGAGAGCGGACCCGCCGCGGACGGTGCCGCCTCGGAGAGGCCCGGACCCCGGGGACCTGACCCGCGGGGAACCGGTGCGCACGATTCCGGTGCGCACGATTCCGCGGCGAACAGCCCCTGGAACGACGAGCGCTCCGCTCCGGATTCGGAGCCCTCCACCCCGACCAGGGAACCCGCCTCCCACCAGAGCGGTCCCTGGCGCGGCTACACGATGCCGGTGCCCGAACACCCCGAGCACGCCGAGGAGCGTGAACGGGCCGCCTCCGAGGCGGCCGCCTTCGAGCCGCCCGCCTACGACGGAATCACCGGTTACCCGGACCCGTCCGGAGCGGGCACGGCACAGAGCACCTCCCGGGAGGACTCTCAGAGCGACGCCAGCGCCCCAGAGCTATCGGAGGCTCACCAGGAGTCGCCGGAAGCGGCCAGGGCCCGTCAGCGTCGCTTCGGGCGCCATGCACGCCCCTCCGCCGCCGCAGCGGACAAGGGCGGCGCCGAAAGCGTGGACGGTGACGGGGACCGGCGCCGCCGCAGCGAGGCCGACCACGACGACCCCGACGGTTTGGCGGGCTGGGTCGGCAGTCTCACCGAGGCCGCCGACGACACCCGCATCGCCGGGCGCAACACCGGTGCCTTCCCGGTGGTCACCCCGGACACCGAACGCCTGGACGGCCAGGACGGGCGTCCGGCCCGGCGTACCACCAACCGGACCGACGACCGCACCCCCGGTGCCGACCTGCTCGACGACGGGCCGGACGGCCCTGCCGTCGATCCCGCGGCCGAAGCCGCCGCGGAGCGCGGCGCCGAGCACGCTTCGGAGCGCGGCGGGCAGGGGGAGCGCCCCCGCCGCCACACCTCCCGCCCCGCCCCCGGCGTCGCCCAGCAGACCACCGCCACCTGGGTTCCCGGCCCCGAGGACGACGAGCGGGCCGAGGGCACCGACGCGGAGGAAGCCCGGAGCGGTACGGCGGAGACCGCGCGTACCGGAGCCCCCGCGGCCGCCGGGGCCACCGGCGACAGCGCCCGGGCCGCCGAGCCGGGTACGGCGGCCCCGGAACAGGGTGAGGCCGCTGACGACGACCCCGAACCCCTGCCCCGCCGCGTCCCCGGACCCTCCGCCGTCTCGGGCGCCTTCCGGGCGATCGGGGCCGACACCACCGCACCGCGGACCGGCCCCGACACTTCCGGTTCCGGCACCCCTGGCCCCGACACCGGGCCACAGGCCGTGGGTGGCCAGGCACAGGACGACTCCGGCTCGGCAACGGACGAAGAGGAGTACCGCCCCACCAGCCACGACCACTGGCAGCCCACCAGCACCACCAGCCGCGCCGAGCTCATCGAGCGGCTGGACGCCCTGAGCACCCTCGTCGAACTCGGCCAGGAGGACCTGCCCGAGGAGGTCCTGGGCCGGGCCGGACAGCTGCTGGACCACGCCGGGGCGCGCCTGCGCCTGTCCGGCGAACACACGGTCGTGGCACTGGCCGGAGGCACGGGAAGCGGGAAGTCCTCCCTGTTCAACGCCTTGTGCGGGCTCGAACTCTCCCAGACCGGCGTCACCCGCCCCACCACGTCCAAGGCGCACGCCTGCGTGTGGGGGCACGAGGGCGCCGACGCGCTCCTGAGCTGGCTGGGCGTGCCCACGCGCTACCGGCACTCGCGCACCAGCGTCCTGGACACGGGCAACTCCGAGCTGACCGGCCTGGTCCTGCTCGACCTGCCCGACCACGACTCGGTCCGCAGCATGCACACCGCGGAGGCCGACCGGCTCATCGGTTCGGTGGACCTGCTCGTGTGGGTGCTCGACCCGCAGAAGTACGCCGACGCCGCCGTGCACCACCGCTACCTGGCCAAGATGGCCGGGCATGGTGCGGTCACCGTCGCCGTCCTCAACCAGGTGGACAAGGTCGCGCCGGACGAGCTGGAGGAGCTCCTCACCGACCTGCGCCGCCTCCTGGAAACGGAGTCGGGTGTGCACCCGCGGGTGATCACCACGTCCACCGTGACCGGTCAGGGTATCCGCGAGGTGCGCGAGTTCCTGAGCGAGACGGTCATCGAGCGCCGGGCCCTGGTCGACCGCCTGGTCGCCGACCTGGACCAGGTCATCGAACCCTTCGAGGAGTTCTACGGCGAAGGGGAGATCCCCGAGACGGTGCCCGCCCAGGTCCGGTCCCGGATCCAGGAGGGTTTGGCCAAGGCTGCCGGTGTCACCGCTGTGGCCGACGTGGTGGAGACCAACGACGTTCGCCGCGGCAAGCGCCGGGTCGGCTGGCCGGTGGCCCGTCAGGTCGCCAAGCTCCGCAAGGACCCGCTCGCCGCGGTCCAGCTTGACTTCCTGCGCCGGGACGAACCCGGTGTGGGCGGTCCGGTCGACGCGCACGAGGCCGAACTGGAGACGGTTCTGGGTGAGGCCGCCGACCAGGTGTCCGCGCAGATGCCCGGCCCGTGGCGCCGCCGGATGCGCACGGCCGCCCGCAGCGGGGTGGCGGAACTGCCCACCGAACTCGGTGAGGCGGTCGCGGGCGCGGTCGGCGATCCGGGCCGCAGCCCCTCGTGGTGGAAGACGGCCCGCGCGGTGCAGTACGCGCTGCTCGCCGTGGCCGGTGCGGGGTTCGCCTGGGCCCTGCTGTCCCTGCTGAGCTGGCTCGGCGGCGGCATCACCGGCCTGCGGATGTTCGACGACCCGGTCTTCATCGCCTACTCGGGCGCCCTGCTCCTGGCCAGTCTCCTGGTGGGCTGGCTGACCGGGGTGGGCTGTGGGAATCTCGTGGAGGTGGCCGCCGTCCAGCGCCGTGAGGACGTGGAGCGCGCCGCACAGGGACGGGTCCGGGAGATCGCCGGGGTCCGGGTCGTGACCCAGATGGAGAACGAACTCGCGCGCTATCGGGCCTTCCGGGCCGCCTACGAGGTGGCCCGGGTCAAGGGCTGAGCCCTCAGGAACTGAGCCGTCAGGGCTTGAACCGCGCGCCGTGGTGAGGGGCCGGTGGAGGTCCGGGCCGCGAAGCGGGCTCGGGATCGATACGGTCCCGGCGCGCACAACAGAACACAGCGACCACAACACGAGAGGTCGGCCGAGGGTGAACCTCGACCGACCCGAAGTGATCGGGGGCGGGCAGCCTGAGGGGTGCCCGCCCCCGGTTGTGTCAGGGAGGGGGACTTAGAGCCAGTTCCAGATCTTCTTCGCCATTTGATGCTCCTACGGGTTCGAGTGCTGAGTGCTGAGTACTGACGGGGATCGGGCGGTCGGTGCGTCGGACAAGACGGTGCCCGACGGACCGGTCCAGATTTCCGGCCGGAACCGCCGATGCCCTATGGCAGGATGCCCCAATTTGTCACGCTAACCAAGCCCCCTGGAACAGAGGGTGAGGACTAAGGTAGCCTCAGCCTGCAAGGTACATACAATCGGCAATTAAGTTATTACCCAAAGTAATGTAAAGTAGTGCCGGCGTGATTGCCCGGCGCCTACCAGGAAGGATGTCTAACCCCCCTGGTCACCGACTGGCACCGCGAGGGAACGCGGGGCGAATCCGGTTCGTCGAAAGGAGAACCGTGGGAGGCGGTGAGTACATCAGAGTAGCCAAGGGTTCGAGGGTAGAAGGTGAAACCGGGAGGGAGGACGAAGCGGTGAGCATCTCGGAGAAGCCGGTGGCGGCCGATGAGAGTTCCCCGGGGGAGCGCCGTACCTGGCTGATCTTCCAGCAGCCCCCCGGGCTGGTGGCCTTTGTGTTTCTGATGGTCTTCGTCGCGCTGTTCCTGTTCGGGGTGGCCGCGGCGCAGACGACCCTCAGGCTCATCGACGTCGCCCTGCTGCTCGCTCTCGTGGTCTCCGCCCTGATATGCATAGCTGCGGTCAGCCGTATCGACATGCCCGCCGGGGTCAGCCGGGACCTCCTGGGAGCCTGGTGGTTCCCCGCGATGCTCCTTCTGCCGCCGGTGTACTTACTCCTCATCCCGATCCCCATCTACCTGATGCTCCGGCACCGCCGCAGTCACACGGTGCCGCACCGGCGGGTGTTCAACGCCTCAGTCGTGGGCGTTTCGGGGTTCATCGCCTCAGTGGCCTGGCACGGGAGTCAGGTCGGATTCCCAGCCGGGATCAGCGGCTCCCCGAACTCCCATGAGGCCCTGCTCAGCCTCAGCGGCGCGGCACTGGCCCTGGCCTGCTGCGCCGGGTTCACCGCCCTGAACAGCCTGTTGGTGTTCTTCGGCAGCAAGCTCGGCGGTGTCGCCGGCGGTATCCGCGACCTGTGGGACAGGGAGGGGATCCTGGTCGACTCCGCCGAATTATGTGTCGGGGTCACCGTCGCCATCCTCGCCCAGCTCTCACTGTTCCTGCTGGTGATCGCGGTTCCACCGGTGCTACTGCTGCAGCGCAGCCTGGTCTACCAGCAGCTGAGGGCCGCGGCCCGGACTGACCCGAAGACCGGCCTGCTCAACGCACCCACCTGGGAGAGGGAAGCGGCTGCCGAGATCGTTCGTGCCCACTCCACGCGTGGCCGCGCGGCGGTGCTCATCGTCGACATCGACCACTTCAAGCGGGTCAACGACAACTACGGGCACCTCTTCGGCGACCAGGTCCTGCTCGGGGTCGCCACGACCATTTCCCAGCAGCTGCGCCAGTCGGACCTGCTCGGCCGCTTCGGCGGCGAGGAGTTCGTGGTCATGCTGCCGGGGGCCGACACCACCGAGGCCTGGCAGGCCGCCGAACGCCTGCGCTGCCAGGTCGGCCGGATGGAGATCGCGGTGGACGACGTCCTGGTGTCCATCACCATCTCGATCGGGGTGGCCGTGGCCGGTGACCACGGTGACGACCTCGTCGAGCTGCTGACCGCCGCCGACCTCGCGCTCTACCGGGCGAAGGAGACCGGCCGCGACCGCGTGTGCCTGCCGGCCGGGCGCCCCGAGGTGTCCGGGAAGATCCCCGGCCCCCGGGAGGGAGAGATCTCCGATTCCACGAGCAACCCGGGTGACCCTTCCTGAACTCTGAGAACGCCGGAGGAAGGGCGGTCCGGTCGGGTTATCCACAGGTTCGCGGGGGCTGGTTGCGCCTCCGCGCCCGGTAACCGAACGTGGAACCATGCCCGGTGATCAGCATGGAACCTCCCCTGAACCCGCCGACCCTTCCCACCCCTCCCAGCCCCCGAACTCCCCAGCGAGCCCACTTCGGCTGCGGACCCCGGCGGACCTTCTCGCAGCCCTGCCCTACCTGGTGTCCCAGCCCCTGGACGACGCGGTGGTCGCGCTGGTGGTCGCTGAGGGCCATGTGCTCGGAATCCTCTACGGCGGACTCGACCACCTGGACCACGTCCTCACCCCGGAACGGAGCGGTGGGGCGGCGGTGTCCGCGGCCCTGGCAGCCGACGGCAGCGCGCTCCTCGTGGCCGGTTTCGGTCAACCGGAGCGGGTCACTCCGCACATCCACTCCCTCCTCCAGGCGGCCCGTGTCCGAGGGGTCCAGGTCCTGGAGGCGCTCCGGGTGACCGGGGGACGCTACTGGTCCTATCTCTGCCAGGACCCCGGGTGCTGCCCGGACGAAGGGGTACGCTTCGACCCGGATATCTCACCGGTCCCGGCTGAGGCGGTCCTGCGCGGGCTGGTCCCGGGAGACCAGGGGCCCTCAGCGCGGATCAGGTTCCTCCTCGACCCCGTGCGCGGGAAGCTGCGGGAGGTGGTGGCCGAGGCGGCGACGGCGGCCGAGGCGGAGGCGTCCGAGGGGGACGGGGCCGAACGACGGACCCTCGAGGTACTGGACGCGCTGCGCGAGGAGGGTCGGCGGCGGGTCACCGATTCGCAGACCCTGGGGCGGCTGGGGGTCCACCTGACCGAACTCCGCGTGCGCGACGCGGTGTGGACCCGGATCACCCCGGAGACCGCACGGCTCCATGTGCGCCTGTGGTCGAGGCTGGTCCGCCATGTCCCCGAACGCCACCTCCCCGCCCCGGCCGCCCTGCTGGCGGTGGCTGCCTGGCAGCACGACGACCACGACCTGGCCCGGGCCGCCCTGGACCTCGCCCTGACAGCGGACCCGGGCTACGCGATGGCGGTCCTCATGTCCCGGGCGCTGCGGTGGGGACTGCCCGCCGAACGCTGGCGCGGCTTCCTGGCCCAGCGCCTCGACCACCAGAGCGAGGAGGAGGCCGGGGCCGAGGACGAAGCGGACCCCTCCAGACCGGCCCGCCCCCAGATACCACTGTGAAGCACGACCGGTGCCGCCGCTCCCGTGGCACCTCCTGCGCAGGGCGAGGAACACCCTCACCCTCGGGCCACCCGGGCATGAACGGAAGCGGTGGAGGCCCGGGTCTGCGTGGCGAGCGATAACGCTGCCCCTTGCGGACCGGTCGTGAGTGGGAGAGGTGGGATTCGAGGACGGGGTGAACAGCGGAGGTAAACAGGGCCGCGTCGGCGGGTCCGGAGGGGGCGTTCACCCCCACCCGGCCAGGTCGTACTCGGTGCCGGCCGGGGAGCCCCGATCCGGGATGGTGCGGACTCCTGCGGATCGTCACGATTCGGAGTCCCGACAGGTCTGGGCACACGCCCTGACGCCCTAGGCTGGGAGGCATGCCGGAGTACATCTACACCATGCAAAACGTGCGCAAGGCGCACGGCGACAAGGTCGTCCTTGACAACGTTTCGGGGTCGTTCCTGCCCGGAGCCAAGATCGGTGTCGTTGGCCCGAACGGCTCGGGTAAGTCGACGCTGCTGAAGATCATGGCCGGCATCGAGCAGCCGTCCAATGGTGAGGCGCGGCTCATGCCCGGGTTCACCGTGGGTCTGCTCGCTCAGGAACCGCGGCTCGACGAGAGCAAGACGGTCTTGGAGAACGTCGAGGACGGCGTCGCCGAGACCAAGGCGATGCTGAACCGCTTCAACGAGATCGCCGAGCAGATGGCGACGGACTACTCCGACGATCTGCTCGAAGAGATGGGCAAGCTCCAGGAGCAGCTCGACCACCGCAACGCCTGGGATCTGGACAGCCAGCTGGCGCAGGCCATGGACGCCCTGCGCTGCCCGCCCGGAGACGCCTCCGTCACCCAGCTCTCCGGTGGCGAGAAGCGCCGCGTGGCGTTGTGCAAGCTGCTGCTCGAGGCCCCCGACCTGCTGCTGCTCGACGAGCCCACCAACCACCTGGACGCCGAGAGCGTGAACTGGTTGGAGCAGCACCTGTCCAAGTACGCGGGCACCGTCATCGCGATCACACACGACAGGTACTTCCTGGACCACGTGGCCACCTGGATCCTGGAGCTGGACCGCGGCCAGTTCTACCCCTACGAGGGCAACTACAGCACCTACCTCGAGACCAAGCAGGCCCGCCTGAAGGTCGAGGGGCAGAAGGACGTCAAGAAGGCCAAGCGCCTCAAGGACGAGCTGGAGTGGGTCCGCTCCAACGCCAAGGCCCGCCAGACCAAGAGCAAATCGCGTCTGGCCCGCTACGAGGAGATGGCCGCCGAGGCCGACAAGACCCGCAAGCTGGACTTCGAGGAGATCCAGATCCCGCCGGGTCCGCGTCTGGGCAACACCGTGGTCGAGGTCAAGAACCTCACCAAGGGCTTCGGGGACCGCGTCCTCATCGAGGACCTCAGCTTCTCGTTGCCGCCCAACGGCATCGTCGGCATCATCGGCCCGAACGGTGTCGGTAAGACGACCCTGTTCAAGATGATCGTCGGTGAGGAGAGTCCCGACGAGGGCAAGATCACCGTCGGTGACACCGTCGAGACCTCCTACGTCGACCAGTACCGGGGTCGGATCGACGACTCCAAGAACGTCTGGGAGACCATCTCCGACGGCGAGTCCTTCATCACGGTCGGCAAGGTCGAGATCCCCAGCCGCGCCTACGTCGCCGCCTTCGGCTTCAAGGGCTCGGACCAGCAGAAGTCCTCCGGTGTGCTCTCCGGTGGTGAGCGCAACCGGGTCAACCTGGCGCTCACCCTCAAGCAGGGCGGCAACCTGCTGCTCCTGGACGAGCCCACCAACGACCTGGACGTCGAGACCCTCGGTTCGCTGGAGAACGCCATCCTGGACTTCCCGGGCTGCGCCGTGATCACCTCCCACGACCGGTGGTTCCTGGACCGCGTCGCCACGCACATCCTCGCCTGGGAGGGCGGCTCCTCCTGGTTCTGGTTCGAGGGCAACTTCGAGTCCTACGAGAAGAACAAGGTCGAGCGCCTGGGCCCGGAGGCCGCGCGTCCGCACGCGGTCACCCACCGCAAGCTGACCCGCGACTAGGCACCGGACAGCGGCCAGGCGATCAGCGAAGCAACCGCTCAGCGGTCAAGCGGCACCGACAGGCCCCGTCGGCCGGATCCGTCCGGCCGGCGGGGCCTTCGCGGTCCTCCGGCGATCCGGTGCCCGCCGGTGTTTCAGGTGCGAAAAACCCTGTACTGACAGGCACTCCCGTCACTATGGTCCTGGCATGACGATTCTGTGCGTGCCCTACCACCTGGACGACCACCTGCCCGCTTTCCGGCTCCCGTTACCCGCGGGGGCGGTGACGGTGCGTCCGGATCTGCCGGACGCCGACCGGTGGGTCCGGATGGCGGCACTCCACGAGGAGGTCGCCGACCGCGTGGCCGACCAGGTCTGGGTCGGGCGGATCCCGACCGTGCTGTCCGGCGACTGCATGGTGGCCCTCGGAACCGCCGCCGGAGTGCAGCGCGCGGGGGTGGATCCGGCTGTCGTCTGGTTCGACGCGCACGGCGACGTCCAGACCATGGAGACCAGCGCCTCCGGTTACGAGGGTGGGATCCCGCTGCGTGTGCTCGCGGGCTACCGGCCGGATCCGGCCACCGACCGGCTCGGGCTCCGGGGCATCGCGGAGGAACGGCTGCTCCTGGTGGACGGACGTGACCTCGACCCGCCCGAGGAGGAGTACCTGCGCACCTCCGCGATACGGCAGAGCAAGGTCACCGACATCGAACCCGGAACGCTCCCCGAGGGCCCCCTCCTGCTCCACGTGGACCTGGACGTCATCGACGCAGCCGAGGCCCCCGGCCTGCTGTTCCCCGCCCACGGCGGCCCCCGGACCGGCGAGGTGCTCTCAGCTGTCCGTACGATTCTCGACACCGGCAGGGTCGTCGCCCTGAGCGTGGGCTGCACCTGGCGCGCCGACGAGGAACTGGACGCCGACGGAGGCGTCCGCGCCCGCCTGCTCACCGAGCTCCTGGCCAACATTTCCTGAGGAACGCACCCGTGCACGAGACCACTGGTGTGCTGGTGTGGCCGAGGCCACCGGAGCTGTCGGGGTTGTCCGGGCTGTCAGGGCCACCGGGGCCTTAGGGGTGGCGGCTCATGGTGACCGAGCCCCGGACCCGACGGGACCGAAGACGGGAAAATCCCTCCGACCCCGTGACTATTCCCTGTCGGCCCGCCCAGGAGAGGGACCGTGAACGTGGCATACCCTGGACCCGATGACTTCCGCGCGTGATGACCACCAGGGCGCGGGCGATGAGCCCGTGCAGATGACGTTCTACGAGGCCGTGGGCGGTGAGGAGTTCTTCACCCTCCTGGTCCGCCGTTTCTACGAGGGCGTCGCCGACGACCCCGTGCTGCGGCCCATGTACCCCGAGGAGGACCTGGGCCCAGCCGAGGAGCGCCTGCGTCTGTTCCTCATCCAGTACTGGGGAGGTCCCCGCACCTACAACGAGCAGCGCGGCCACCCACGCCTGCGCATGCGACACGTGCCGTTCCGCGTCGGCGCGGCCGAGCGCGACCTGTGGCTCAAGCACATGCGCGCCGCGGTGGACTCCCTGGACATGCACGAGGTCCTGGAGCGCCAGCTCTGGGAGTACATGGTCATGGCCGCGCACAGCATGGTGAACGTTCCCGGGGAGGCCACGCCCCCCGCGGTGGCCAAGCCGACCTCGCTGCGCGTGGGCGGCGACGGCAGGGTGAGCCGCGACAGCCGGACGTCGGGAGACGATGACGACGGCGAGGCCGTCACCATCTCCCTGAAGCGCTGACCCCCGTGCCCCCTCGGGCGGGCCCGGGATCCCTTGGACGCTGTTGGCGAATCCGCAGCGTGGGGGCCCGGAGAAGCGGAGAGCCTGACATGGGGAGGCTTCTCTGTGTCAGGCTCGGGCAGGGCATTCGGGGTGGGGCCTGTGTGGGGCCTGCGGTTCGGGTTGCGGTTCCCCCGTTTCCCGCCGCTTGATGGTGGCCGTCTGCGCTGCGCGCGTCAAGGTCGTTCGTCCTCGCTTCGCTCCGGGCGCTCCACCTTGACCCGCTTCGCTGCGACGGCGGTTGGCGGCTGTCGGGAAACGGGGGAGATGTGGTCGGGGTGGCCAACGGGCCCCGAAGGGGCCCAACGGCAACTACCTCGGCCTTCGGCCGGTGCCCTCCACACGCCGGTGCCCACCGCCTGGCCGTGTCGCGGCCGGTCACGCCTGCCTGCGAACGACAACCGCGCCCCCGTCAGGCCCCCGAGCACAGTTTCGGCCCCTGTTTCGAAGATGATCTTGCTACCAGAAGCGAAATCGGCGCCGAACTTGCTTCTGGTAGCAAGATCATCGGGGATGAGGGGGTTTCGGAAGCAGCGGACAGCCTCAGGCGCAGGTTACGGACACCCCGGCTTCCCCAGGGCCGGTACCCCAGGAGCGTGGCCCGCGGGTGTCAGGAGTACTTGTTGAGGAGCGCGCGCTCGGCGTCGTTGAGGCGCCGGGCGCTCTGCGTCGCCACGTCGAAGCCGACCAGGACCGTCTTCGCGCGCAGGTAGACCCGCTCGTCGTCGAGGATCTCGTAGGACATGCTGAAGCTGGCGTTGCGGACCTCGGTCACCCACAGCTCCACGCGTACCGGGTCGGTGCGGGGCAGCAGCGGAGCGACGTAGTCGGCCTCCTGGCGGGCCACGACCGTCGCCCCGAAGGCGTCGGGGCGGCCGTCACCGATGCCGAAGTGCAGGAACCCGACGCGGGCGTCCTCCAGGTAGGTGAGCATCCGGACGTTGTTGACGTGCTGCTGGGGGTCAAGGTCGGCGTAGCGCACCTGGGCCAGGTGTACGTACCGCTGGGGCCCGGCGGTGGTGGGGCTCTCGGCCTCGATCTGTGTCACGTCCTGGATCCTCTCCCGAAGTTCTCCCGGATGTCCTCCCCGGGGTCGGGCGTATCCCGTGGTCACACGCTTGTCGCGACGCACCGGACACGCCTTTGGCACCCTTTGATTGTCGCAAAGGACCCTCCGGGGAACCCCGGTGCGGGGTGTCCGATTCCTGTGTCCTTGCTCTCCCCGGCCCGGACCCGGGCCGGGGAGAGCTGACGGGCTCGGGTGGGTCAGGAGACCGAGAGCCCCAGGTGGTGGGCGAGGAAGGCGAGCTGCTCCGCGGTCAGGGCGACACTGCGGCTCACCGATCGGGAGCTGTGCCCGACCTCGGCCTCACGGCGGACGAGGATCGGTCGCTCCTCGATCGGAGCCGACGTGGCCTGCTGCATCTCGGCGCACAGCTTGCGGGCGTGCAGCGGGTCCACCCGGGTGTCGTTGTCGAACACCGTGAACAGGGTGGCCGGGTACCGGGTGCCCGCCTGGACGTTGTGGTAGGGGGAGTAGCCCAGCAGCCAGCCCAGCTCCTCGGGCTTCTCGGCACTGCCGTACTCCACGTTCCACAGCTGTCCCAGCCCGAACCGCTCGTAGCGCACCATGTCCAGCAGCGGGGCCGAGCACACCGCGGCGGTGAACAGCTCCGGCCGCTGGGTGATCATGGTGCCCACCAGCAGGCCGCCGTTGCTGCCGCCCATGATCGCGAGCCGCTCCGGGCTGGTGGTGCCGCTGGAGATCAGGTGCTCGGCGGCCGCGGCGCAGTCGTCGAAGACGTTCTGCTTGTTGGCGAGCATGCCGCCCCGGTGCCATTCCTCGCCCTCTTCCAGGCCGCCGCGCAGGTTCGCGACGGCGTACACGCCCCCGGCGCGCACCCATGCCAGGATCGCGGCGGAGTATCCAGGGGTGAGGGAGATCTGGAAGCCCCCGTAGCCGTACAGGATGGTCGGCCGGGGGCCTTCCGCGGGCGCGGTGGGGGAGACCACCAGCATGCGCACGGTGGTGCCGTCCTTGGACGTGAACGCGACCTGCTCGGTGCGCACGTCGGGCAGGTCGATCTCACCGGGCGGGCCGGCCCAGGGCGTCACCTCCCCGCTGCGCGCGTCGTAGTG
Organism: Nocardiopsis exhalans; assembly: GCF_024134545.1. Lineage (GTDB taxonomy): Bacteria > Actinomycetota > Actinomycetes > Streptosporangiales > Streptosporangiaceae > Nocardiopsis > Nocardiopsis exhalans. The sequence goes on along the minus strand of NZ_CP099837.1, from coordinate 5,813,435 downwards.
GTACACGGACGAGGGGCGGGTGTTGTCGGTGTAGCCGAACCACGCCTCGTGGCCGCCCTCGGGCCGGCTGCTCAGCCCGCCGAGGCTGCCCAGGCCCGGCATCGGCAGGGTGCCCAGGCGCGCGCCGGACCCGGGGTCGTGGCGGCTGATCTCGCTGATCGCGTGCCTGCTCCAGACCAGGAGCAGCTCGGGGGAGTCGAGCTCCTCCCCGTCCAGCAGTGTGTGGCCCTCCAGGACCGCCTCGGGGTCCTCGGCGACCAGGGTGGTCCAGTTCTCGTACCCGGGGGCGGTCGGGTCGGTGACGCACAGGCGCCCGCGCGGGGCCTCGCGGTCGGTGAACAGGTACAGGCGGCCGTCCCGGCCCACGTGGAGGCTCAGGTCGGAGTCCACACCGTCCTGGACGGTGACCAGGCGGGGGCTCTCCAGCGGCCCCTCCTCGAGGTCGGCGATCCAGGCGTTGGTCGCCGAGGACGTGCCCTTGACGGAGGTCAGGGTGAGCCAGCGGCCGTTCTCGCTGACGCTCACCCCGTAGTACTCGGTCTTGACGCGGCCCTGGCCGAAGATGAGCGCGTCCTGGTCGTCGGGGGCGCCCAGCCGGTGCAGGTAGACCCTGCGGTGGTAGGACTCCTCACCGTCGGGGACCTGGTCGGCGGGCAGGCGGCGCACGTAGTAGAAGGCCGAGCCGTCGGGCAGCCATGCCACCGGGCTGTACCGGGTGCGGTCGATGGGGCCGTCCACGAGCTCGCCCGAGTCCACGTCGATGACGCGCAGGCGGGACTCCTCGTCGCCGCCCTCGGAGAGCTGGTAGGCGAGCAGGCGCCCGTCCGGCGAGGGTCGCCAGGCGTCCAGCGTGGTCAGGCCGGAGGGGTCGAGCGCCCCGGGGTCGACCAGGACGCGCTCGGCCCCGGCACCGTCCTGGACGTGCAGCACCGCGTGCTCCTGGCCGGGGGCGCGGCGGGTGACGAAACGGCGCTCACCGCGCCAGACCGGTACTCCGACGTGTCCGGCGCCCATGAGCGAGCGCACCTGGTCGGCGAACCAACCATGGGTCTCGTAGTCGGCGGACAGCTGGTTGTACAGGCCGTCCTGGGCGGAGGACCACTCCTTGGTCTCCGTTGAGTCGGCGTCCTCCAGCCACCGGTAGGGGTCACGGACGGTGTGGCCGTGCAGGGTCTCTTGGATGTCCAGCCGTGTGGCCGGGGGATAGCGGAGTTCGCGCATACTTCGCACCCTATCCACCGTTATCTCACTGTGTGTGTTCGGCGCGGCGAGAGCATGAATCCGGGTTTGCCGGACGCACAATGGGTCCCAGAAAGCGACAACGCGTGTTTTCTGGGTGGTCCGACGGAAATTGGGGTGGCGCCGGAGCGGTCCAAGCAAGCAAACTGAATGCGGGACGCAACTCGGCGGGAACCACCGGGAGGTCCGTGTGGCAAGGCGTACGGAGACACCGATCCTCGGGTCGGTGCACAGGGAGGTTTCCTGGCTGGCCGAACGGCTGGCTGGGGAAGAGACACGGCGGGCTAACACAGCCGCCGGGGCGACGCGATGAGCGCCCGACGCAGCAGGGAGGGTGGTCCAGGCACCGCCCGCCGACACGTGCTGCTGCTCAACGCCAGCTTTGAACCACTGACGACACTGCCCCTGCGCAGAGCCATTCTGCTCGTTCTGCGGGAAAAGGCGGAAGTCGTTCACGATGACGGCGCGGGGGCGGTGCTGCACTCGGCGACACGTTCCTATGACGTGCCGTCGGTGATCAGGCTCAGGCGCTACATCAGCGTCCCGTACAGCCGAAGAGTGCCCCTCACCCGGGTGGCGCTCATGCGGCGGGACCGGCACACCTGCGGTTACTGCGGGAAGAAGGCCGAGACGATCGACCACGTCGTCCCGCGCAGCCGCGGCGGTGCCCACGTGTGGGAGAACGTGGTCGCGGCCTGCAAGCCGTGCAACCACCGGAAGGCGGACAAGTTCCTGGACGAGATCGGCTGGGAGCTGCACATCACCCCCAAGGTGCCCAAGGGCCCCCACTGGCGGTTGATCAACGGTGACCTGCACGGCGACCCCCAGTGGGAGCCGTACATGGCGCACCTGGCCGCATAGCGGCAGCGGGGGCCGGGACAAACCCCAGGGCGTCCCACCCGGCCCGGACCACGCCCCCGGGGAGCCGACCCCCTCGGCTCCCCGGGGGCGTCCCCTTGCCCGAGACGGAGTCCGGGCTGGAGCCGGACCACGGCGCGCCCCTATCCTTGGGACATGCCCAGATACGACTTCCGCTGCCGCGAGTGCGACGACACCTTCGAGCTCTCCCGGCCCATGGCCGAGTCCGACGCCCCCGCCGACTGCCCCCAGGGGCACGACGACACCGTTCGGCTGCTGTCCACCGTCGCGGTGGGCGGACGCGCCGCCGCCCCCGCGCCCTCCGGTGGTGGAGGCTGCTGCGGGGGCGGCTGCTGCGGCTGAGGACCAGCCCTGCCTACTTCTCGATCTGGCTGACGTCGCGCGCCGCGCCGGTCGAGGCCGAGGTGGCCATCGCCGCGTAGGCGCGCAGCGCGGCGGTCACCGGGCGCTTGCGGTCGCGCGGCTGGAACCGGCCCAGTTCCTTGAGCAGTCGCTCACGGCGGGTGTTCAGCTCCTCCTCGGCGACCTCCAGCACGATGCCCCGGTTCGGGATGTCGATGCTGATGGTGTCGCCGTCCTCGACCAGGGCGATGTCGCCGCCCGCGGCCGCCTCGGGGGAGGCGTGGCCGATGGACAGCCCGGAGGTGCCGCCGGAGAAGCGGCCGTCGGTGATCAGGGCGCAGGCCTTGCCCAGACCGCGGCCCTTGAGGAAGCTCGTCGGGTAGAGCATCTCCTGCATACCGGGGCCGCCCTTGGGGCCCTCGTAGCGGATGACCACCACGTCACCGGGCTCGATCTGCTTGTTGAGGATGCCGTCCACGGCGTCGTCCTGCGACTCGAACACCTTGGCGGGCCCGGAGAAGGTCCACAGCTCCTCCTCCACACCGGCGGTCTTGACGATCGCGCCGTCCGGGGCGAGGTTGCCGAACAGCACGGCCAGGCCGCCGTCCTTGGTGTAGGCGTGCTCGACCGAACGGATGCAGCCCTTCTCCCGGTCGGTGTCCAGGGTGTCCCAGCGCACGCTCTGCGAGTAGGCCTTGGTGGTGCGCACACCGCCGGGGGCCGCGTGGAAGAGCTCCACGGCCTCGGGCAGCACCGTGTCCGAGGTGATGTCCCACTCGCCGATGAACTCGCCGATGGTCTTTCCGTGCACGGTGGGAAGCGAGGTGTCGAGCAGGCCGCCGCGGGCCAGTTCGCCCAGGATGGCGGGGATGCCGCCGGCCCGGTGCACGTCCTCGATGTGGTACTTCTCGGTGTTCGGCGCGACCTTGCACAGGCACGGGACGCGGCGGGAGACCTCGTCGATCTCGGGCAGCCCGAAGTCCACACCGGCCTCGGTGGCGGTGGCCAGCAGGTGCAGGATCGTGTTGGTGGAACCGCCCATGGCCACGTCCAGGGCCATGGCGTTGCCGAAGGCGGCCGGGGTGGCGATGGACAGCGGCAGCACCGAGTCGTCGTCATCCTGGTAGTAGCGCTTGGCGGCCTCCACGACCAGGCGCCCGGCGTCCTCGTAGAGGGCCCTACGGGCGGTGTGGGTGGCCAGGACCGTGCCGTTGCCGGGCAGGGCCAGCCCCAGGGCCTCGGTGAGGCAGTTCATCGAGTTGGCGGTGAACATGCCCGAGCAGGAACCACAGGTCGGGCAGGCGTTCTCCTCCATCTCGTCGAGTTCGGCCTGGGAGACGCTCTCGTCGGCCGCGGCGATCATGGGGTTGATCAGGTCGAGCTTGCGGACCGTGGTGGCGGTGCCCTCGACCACCGTGACCTTCCCGGCCTCCATGGGGCCGCCTGAGACGAACACGGTGGGGATGTTGAGGCGCATCGCCGCGAGCAGCATGCCCGGGGTGATCTTGTCGCAGTTGGACACGCACACCAGGGCGTCGGCGCAGTGGGCGTTGACCATGTACTCGAGTGAGTCGGCGATGAGTTCACGGCTGGGCAGCGAGTACAGCATGCCGCCGTGGCCCATCGCGATGCCGTCGTCGACGGCGATGGAGTTGAACTCGCGGGGCACGCCACCGGCCTGGCGGATGGCGTTCGCGACGACCTCGGCGACCTCGCGCAGGTGCACGTGTCCGGGCACGAACTCCGTGAAGCTGTTGGCCACGGCCACGATGGGCTTGCCGAAGTCCTCGCGCTCTACGCCGGTGGCGCGCATGAGAGCGCGCGCGCCTGCCATGTTCCTGCCGTGGGTGACCGTGCGTGAGCGTAGGGCGGGCATAGGGTGGACTCCCATCGTTACGGGTGTTTCCCCTTGATGGTAGTCCCCCTGGCGAACCGCTTCGGTCTCGCCCCGGGAGACAGCCGTTTCGGATGTTGAGATTTGTGGAGGTGGGGGACTCATCGCGCGGGGAGGTCGGGTGCGGTTTCGGGCCTGGACGGACATACGTAAGGCCCGGAGGCCACGGCGGTGTGGCTGGTTCCGGGCCCGAGTGCGGCAGGGGCGGTGAACGGGGCGGGGCGTCAGTAACGGGGTGGCAGGGCCTTCTTCGCCGCCTGGTAGATCTCCTCGATCTCGGTCTCGCTCAGCCGGTCGCGCCCACTGCGCAACCACTTGCGGACCTTGGTCCCGGTGATGATGTCCACGCCACGAAGCCGGTGGCTGTCCCAGGGCATGCCCGGGCCGTAGATGGCCAGGGAGGCGCGCACCGAGATCTCGCGGCCGAGCTCCTCGCTGATGAGCTCCTCCGCGCGCTTGGCCTCCTCCAGGGCCTCGTCGATCCGCTCGTTCTTGCTGAACCGACCGTGGTACAGCTTCTCCAGCTTGTTGCGCAGCGGGAGACGCTTGTCCCAGGACTCCGAGTCGATGGCGAACGCGCCGCGCCGACCCACGATGAAGTGGTCGATCTGGCCGTTGCCACCGGGTACGGCGCGTGCGTGAAGCACGCGGTAACCGAGCTGCTTCATGAGCTTGAGCTGGGCCTCGGTGCGCCGCTGTGCGGCCGAGGGCTTGCGCCAGCGGGGGATCTCCGACTCACGCCGGGCGTTCCACACCATCACCGAGACAAGGGCGATGAGTCCGAAGGTGACACCGACCCTCCAGTCCCCGGTGAGCATGCCGAAGGCGCCCGCGGCAGCCGCCGCGGCCACGCTCCGCACCGTCCACCTGCGCGCGGCGTCGTTGGATTTCAGGGCTCCGTAGAGGGCCTTGCCGCCTGACGCGCTGGAGTCCTTGCGCTGGTTGGGGAAGAAGAGGGCCTCGGGCCGTTCGGGCTCCGACCCGTCGGACGATGGGCTACGACCGTTCACACTGGTTGCCGATTCCACGACGGACAGGTTAGTTCCATCCATATCTGAGTCCTAGTGCATTACTTCTCACACTTTTCTTCCCTTGTGTTCTTGCGTCCATACGTGTTCTGGGCGCGAGAACGGGGAAGGATTGCCTTTTCGTCGTCTCTCTAGAGAGGTCCCGCCTCACCGCCGTGGTGCCCGTTGCCCTACCCGGTTAACCTCAGGTGGCATGACCCGGATTCATGATCTCCCCGCGCACCGCCTCGCGACGCTGATCCGCAGTCGTGAACTGTCACCTGTTGAGGTCGCTGAGCACTATCTCGAGCGAATTCGGAGGCTGGACGCACGTTACGGTGCCTACATTACGGTCGTTGAGGAAAGTGCTCTGGAGCAGGCCCGAAACGCGCAGAAGCGCGTGATGAGCGACACGCCGGACCAACTCCCGCCCCTCCTCGGAGTCCCGCTGCCCATCAAGGACCTGGACACCCTCGCCGGGGTCCGTGTCACTTTCGGCTCACGCGTCTACTCAGACCTCGTGGCCCCCGCCGACTCCGCCATGGTCGCCCAGCTGCGCGAAGCGGGCGCCGTCTTCCTCGGCAAGACCAACACCCCCGAATTCGGGGCGACCTGTTACACCGAGAACGACATCGCACCGCCCAGCCGCAACCCCTGGGACACCACCCGCTCCCCGGGCGGCTCCAGCGGAGGCGCCGCGGCCGCGGTCGCCGCCGGACTCGCCCCCGCGGCCCAGGCCAGCGACGGCGGCGGATCCATCCGCATCCCTGCCGGCGTGTGCGGCCTCTTCGGACTCAAACCCACGCGGGGCCGTATCTCCGGCGGCCCGGACCGTGCCGACCTCAACGGTCTTTCCACCGCCGGCCCCATCACCCGCTCGGTCCTGGACGCCGCCCTGATGCTGGACGCCATGGCGGTCAACCTGCCCGGCGACCTCTACACCGCTCCGCCGCTGCCGCCCGGCCAGTCCTTCGCCGACCACGCCCGCCGCGAACCCGGGAAGTTGCGCATCGGCCGCTACGCCGACACCGGCTCCACCGGCATCGCGGTCCACCCCGACGTCCTCGCCGCCTACGAGGAGGCCACCCAGCTGCTCCTCGACCTGGGCCACGAGGTCGAGGAGATCGACAACCCCGGCGAGACCGCCTTCGGCGGCGCCTTCGCCGACGACTTCCAGCACCTGTGGTCGGCCGTCGCCTCCGCCACACCCATCGACCCGGCCCGCGAGGGTGAACTGACCCCGATCTACCAGTGGCTGCGCGAACGGGCCCGCACCACCCCGGTCCCCGCCTACGTGGGCGCCAGCGCCCGCCTCCAGCGCGGCACCCGCGCCATGCTGACGGCCACGGCCCGCTTCGACGCCGTGCTCAGCCCCACCCTGGCCCAGCCCCCGGCCGCGATCGGCCACTTCAACTCGTGCGGACCGGAGGAGGAGTTCCGGCGCATGACCGAGTTCACCCCGTTCACCTCGCTCTACAACGTCTCCGGACAACCCTCCGTCAACGTCCCGCTGCACTGGTCGCCGAGCGTACTCCCGATTGGCACGATGCTCACCGGTCGGATGGGCGGTGAGGGGACTCTGCTGTCGTTGTCGGCCCAGTTGGAGCGGGCCCGGCCGTGGGCGCACCGGGTTCCGGCCGGTTGGCAGGACTGACCAGAGCGGGACCGGTGGCGGTTGCCTCGAGGGCGGCGCCAGCGGTCCCGAGGGCGGTGTTCTCCACGGTGGGCACCGTGTCGGCCGCGGCGGCGGAGGGATCGGTGCCCGCACCGGCACCGGCGGGCCCGTTGGTACGGGGCAGGAACAGGCTCAGCACCGCGGCCGTCAGCACCAGCCCGGCGGCACCGAGCGCACCGCCCGCGATCCCGTTGGTGTCCACCAGAGCGCCGGTCAGCGGACCGGCCACCGCCGCGCCGGTGCTCATCGCCGTGGCCATCCAGCCGAACGCCTCGGCCCTGCGGTGGGCGGGGGCGGTGTCGCCCAGACGGCCCATCACCGCCGCCAGGGTGGGCGCCAACGCCAACCCCGAGACGAAGAGCAGCGGGGTGATCAGCAGCGGGGTGGGCAGATGGCTGACCGGCGGCAGGAACGGGACCAGCACCGCGATGCCCAGGGCGGCCCCGAAGGCCCGCAACGGCACCCGGGGAGTGCCCTTGAGCGAGCCGGCGACAGCACCGCCCACCAGCGACCCCAGCGCCCAGATCGAGGCCAGCACCATCACGTAGTGCGGCGCGTTCAGCTCGTTGGCCCAGGCGACGATCACCAGGTCCATACCGACCACACCGGAGACGATCATCATGCACATCGCGAAGACCAGGCACAGCGCGGGGTGGAACAGCAGGCTGCGGCGGGGGCGGGAGGGGGCGGCGCCGGCCCCCTCTTCCGAGGCTCCGCGGACCTGATCGGGCTCGGCCGGGGCCGGATCGGTCACCCCCGCACGGCGCAGCGACAACGCGAACCCCACCGCACCCATCAGCCCCAGAACCCCCAGCAGCAACAGAGCCCAGCGCGGTCCGGCCAGCGCCACGACACCGGCGGTCAGGATCGGGGAGAACACGAAGAGCAGCTCCTGGGTGGTGGCCTCGGCCGCGTAGATGGCCTGCCGCTCCGAACCCGTGGTCAGCCGCGGCCACAGCGCACGCACGATCTGATTGGCCGGGGTACCGAAAAGCCCGGTACCCAGGGCCAGCGGGATCGACACCCACCACAGCGACGCGGGCAGCAACGCCAGCGCCGTCAGCCCGACGGTGAACACCACGCCGCACACCAGCACCAACCGGTCGCTGTTACCCCGGTCGGCCATGCGCCCGCGCAACGGACCGACCAGCGCCATCCCCAGAGTGAAGGCGCCCGCCACCAGACCCGCCAGGGTGTAGGAACCCGTCCACCCCTGGACGAGGAAGGTGACCGCGATCATCAGCCCCGGGGTGTAGAACCTGGCAGCGAGAGACCAGGTCAACAGGGACAGGACGTGGGGCACGGCGAAGAGCCGCCGGTAGTTCGCGAGCACGCCTTTGATTATGCGGTTCGCGTAGGTTTTGCGCGAAGGGATAAGCGGGCTGTACGGCCGGGGCGTGTGGGGATACCGGAAAGTCAGGGGAAACAAGAGGTCGAGAGAGGCCGCTCGAAGGGCCTCGGAAGCATCTTCTCCCCCCACGCCGGGCCGACCTCCGGTGTACGCGCGTTCCTGTGGGGCATGATCGGTTTCTGTGAGGGACGTTCAGCTGGCCCGGGCGGCCGAGCAGTACGGGGTCGCGACCACATACGAGGACTGGCGGGGACGACAGGTACCCGTCAGCCCGGACACGATCCGCCATGTCCTGTCCGCGTTGGGGGTGGATCCGAGGAACCCGGCACCGGTGCCGGGGCGCGGACCGCTGCCACCGGCGGTGGTGGTCCGCGAGGGCAAGGCACCGGACCTGGTGCTGCCCGAAGGCGCACGCAGCACGGTGGAGACCGCGGACGGCTCACTGCTGCCGTTCGACCCCGGCCTGCCACTGGGCGTGCACACCCTGAGGGTGACCGACAACGGGGCCGAACACGACGCCCCGCTCCTGGTGGTCCCCGACCGGATCGAGCCCAGCGCACTGCGCGAGAACCCGCGCCTGTGGGGGCTGATGGCGCAGATCTACAGCGTGCGCTCCCGTGCCTCCTGGGGCACCGGCGACCTGCGCGACCTCTCCGAACTCGCGGACTGGAGCGCCCGCGACCTCGGCGCCGACTTCACCCTGATCAACCCGGTGCACGCCACCGAACCCCTGACCCCCGTCGAGCCCTCTCCGTACCTGCCGGTCAGCCGCCGCTACGCGAGCCCGCTCTACATCCGGGTGGAGGACGTGCCCGAGTACGCGCGGCTCGACCCGGCCCAGCGCGAAGGGATCCAGCGCCTGGCCCGGCCGCTGCGCGAACGCGGCCGCACCGCCGACCTCCTGGACCGCGACGCCGTCTGGGAGGCCAAACGCACCGCCCTGGAGACTCTCTTCCAGGTGCCCCGCGCCCCGGGCCGTGAGGCGGCCCTGCGGCGCTACCAGGAAGGCGAGGGCCAACCCCTGGTCGAGTTCGCCACCTGGTCCGCGCTGGCGGAGGTGCACGGCTCGGACTTTCGCACCTGGCCCGCGCGGCTGCGCGATGTCAGCGCGCTCGCGGTCGGCCAGGAGGCGCTGAACCTGTGGCCGCGGGTGGAGTTCCACCGCTGGCTCCAGTGGATCCTGGACGAACAGCTCGCCCAGGCCCAGGAGAGCGCTCTCAACAGCGGTATGAGTGTCGGCATCGTGCACGACCTGGCCATCGGGGTGCAGGCGGGCGGCGCGGACGCCTGGATGTACGGTGACGCACTCGTGCCCGGTCTGCACGTGGGCGCCCCGCCGGACGAGTTCAACCAGGTCGGGCAGGACTGGGGTCAGCCGCCCTGGAACCCCACCCGCCTGGCCCAGCTCGGCTACGGTCCGCTCCACCAGATCCTGTCCCAGAGCCTGCGCCATGCGGGCGGCCTGCGGATGGACCACGTCATGGGCATGTTCCGGCTGTGGTGCGTCCCCGAGGGCGCCAGCGCCGACCAGGGCACCTATCTGCGCTTCGACCACGAGGGCATGGTGGGCACCCTGGCGCTGGCGGCCCACCACGCCGACGCGGTGATCGTCGGGGAGGACCTGGGGACCGTCGAACCGTGGGTCCGTGAGCACCTCGCCGACCGGGGGATCTTCGGTACCTCCGTGCTGTGGTTCGAGAACGACGCGGAGGGCGACCCGCTCACCCCGGACCAGTGGCGCCGGGACTGCCTGGCCACCGTGGCCACACATGACCTGCCACCGGTGGCGTCGTACCTGTCCGCCGAGCACGTCGAACTACGCGACCGCCTGGGCCTGCTCAACCGCCCGGTGGCGGAGGAACTGGCCGACTCCGAGGCCAGAGTGGCCCAGTGGTGCGCACTGTTGGTGTACCTGGGGCTACTGGAGGAGGACGCCGACCCGGTGGGAGACCCGGCCGCCGTGGTCGCCGCGATGCACGCCTACCTGGCGGCCACCCCGGCCCGGATGCTGGGGGTGGCGCTCACCGACGTGGTGGGGGAGCGGCGCATGCAGAACCAGCCGGGCACCAGCACCGAGTACCCGAACTGGCGGATCCCGCTCACCAGCAGCGAGGGCGAACCGGTCCTGGTGGACGAGCTCCTGGCCGACCCGAGGATGGTCGCCCGGATTCGCCGTACCCTGGGTCCGATCGGAGGCCAGAGCCGGAACATGTGAGAGCGCTCTCCGGGTCCCCAGGGCCGCCGGGAAGGGTCGGTCCTCTCTCTGGGGATGATCTTGCTACCAGGAGCAAGTTCGGCGCCGAACTTGCTCCTGGTAGCAAGATCATCGGGGGTTTGGGGTTTTTCGAAGGCCCGGTGGATGGCGGCCAGTATGTCGGGTGCGGTGGAACGGCCCCGGGGAGTGTTCTCCCCGGGGCCGTGCGGCTCCGTGCGGTCAGCTCAGCCGGTCACCTCAGCCCGTGGGCCGACCGCGGACCGGCCGGATCAGCTCTCCTGACCGGCGGCGATGTCCTTGGCGCGGGCACGCAGGGCGCGCTCCACCCCGGCCCGACCCTCGATCAGCAGGCGGTACAGCGCCGGAGCCGGGGAGTTCTCGGCGATGTAGGCGTCCGTGCGCTCCAGAGTCGCCTCCTCCACCAGCTGGCTGGGGTAGACCACCTCGGCGAAGGTCTGCGCGAACTCACCGGTCCACTTGTCCCAGGCCGGGGCGAGCTGGGCGAAGTAGCGCTCCAGGTAGGGGCGGTACAGCTCCGCCTGGCGCGGCTCGGTGAAGCCCAGCAGGGTGGCGCGGAACTCGGCGTTGGCCAGGTCGCCGCCCACGATCCGCTCCCAGGCGGTCTCCTTGGCCTCGGCCGTGGGGATCGCGGCCCGGGCACCGGCGGCGTTGCGCTGTCCGGTGGCGGTCGGGTCGGCCTCCAGCTCCGCGGCGATCTCCGTCTCCCCGGCCTTGCCCGCGGCGACCAGACGGCGCAGCAGGGTCCAGCGCAGATCGGTGTCGATCTCCAGGCCGTCCACGGTGATCGCGCCGTCGAGCAGGCCGCGCAGCAGCGACAGGTGGGCGTCGGTCACGGCGGCGTCCGCCAGGGCGTTGACATAGGCCAGCTGCAGGTCGCTGCCGGGCTCGGCGGCCGAGAGCAGGGCGCTCAGGCGGTCGGCGAGCTGCTCGAAACCGAACGGGCGCCAGACCGGGTCGGCGTAGTTGAACAGCGCCCCCGAGGCCTGGCGGAGCAGGGTCTGGGCGACCGTGACGTCGTTGACGCCGCTGATCCCGGAGATCACCAGGGCGACGTAGTCCCGGGCGGCCATCTCGCCGTCACGGGTCATGTCCCAGGCGGCGCTGAAGGCCAGCGCGCGCGGCAGCGACTCGCGGATCTCACCGGCGCCCTCCACCACGGTGCGCAGGGAGCGCTCGTCCAGGCGGATCTTGGTGAAGGTGAGGTCGTCGTCGTTGATGAGCACCAGGTCCGGCTGGGCCTTGCCGACCAGCTCGGTGATCTCGGTGCGGGCACCGCTCACGTCCAGCTCCACGCGCTCGCGGCGTACGATGCCGTCCTCGGTGCGGTCGTACAGACCCACCGCCAGACGGTGCGAACGCAGCGTCGGGTGCTCGGGGTCGGCCTCCTGGAGGATGGCGAAGGACGTGAAGTTGCCGTCCGCGTCCACCTCGAACTCCGGACGCATGGTGTTGACGCCCGTGGTCTCCAGCCACTCCTTGGACCAGCCGGACAGGTCGCGGCCGGAAGCGGCCTCCAGGTGCTTGAGGAGGTCCTTCAGCTCGGTGTTGCCGAACGCGTTCTCCTTGAAGTAGGCGCGCACACCCGCGAAGAACGCGTCCACACCCACGTACGCGGCCAGCTGCTTGAGCACCGAGGCGCCCTTGGCGTAGGTGATGCCGTCGAAGTTGACCTCGACCGCCTGGATGTCGACCATGTCGGCGGCGATCGGGTGGGTGGAGGGCAGCTGGTCCTGGCGCAGCGCCCAGGCCTTCTCCACGTTGGCGAAGGTCGTCCAGGCGTCGGACCACTGGGTGGCGTTGACCTGGCAGTACACGCTGGCGTAGGTCGCGAACGACTCGTTCAGCCACAGGTCGTCCCACCAGCGCATGGTGACCAGGTCGCCGAACCACATGTGCGCCATCTCGTGCAGGATGGTCTCGGCGCGGCGCTCGTAGCGGGCGTCGGTGACGCGGGAGCGGAAGACGTAGTCCTCCAGGAACGTCACCGCCCCGGCGTTCTCCATGGCGCCCGCGTTGAACTCGGGCACGAACAGCTGGTCGTACTTGCCGAACGGGTAACGCAGGTCGAACAGGCCGTGGAAGAAGTCGAAGCCCTGCTTGGTGACCTCGAACAGCGCGTCCGAGTCCAGGTGCTCGGCCAGCGAGGCGCGGCAGTACAGGCCCAGCGGGATGCCGTCGTGCTCGTCGCGGACCACGTGGTAGGGCCCGGCGATCAGGGCGGTGATGTAGGTGGACATCACCTGCGTGGCGGGGAAGTGCCAGCGCACCCGCTCCTCGCCCGCCGCCTCGCGCTCCACATCCGGGGCGCTGTTGGACACGACCTCCCACGACGGGGGCGCGTACACGGTCAGCTCGAACGTGGACTTGAGGTCGGGCTGGTCGAAGCACGTGAACATGCGGTGCGCGTCAGCCGTCTCGAACTGGCTGTACAGGTACACCGACCCGTCGACCGGGTCCACGAACCGGTGCAGGCCCTCGCCGGTACGCATGTAGGCGGCGTCGGCGACCACCGTCAGCTCGTTCTCGGCGGCCACATCGGGGAGGACGAGCCGCTCACCGTCGAACAGTTCGGCCGGGTCCAGTTCGCGGCCGTTGAGCACGGCGCTGCGCACGCTCGGCGCGGCCAGGTCGACGAAGGTCCGCGCGCCCGGCTCCGTGCTGGAGAAACGCACCACGGTGGTGGACCGGAAGGTCTCGTCCCCGGTGGTCAGGTCCAGCTCCACGGCGTAGGAGTCGACGCTGAGAATGCGCGCCCGCTCCTTGGCCTCGTCCCGTGTCAGGTTCCCTGCCACGCCACGCTCCCTTCACGGCCGCCGTCCTCGCCGGCCGGAAAATCGTCTGTCGACCACGGCGAGCCCGCCGTCTGGGTGGGCGCCGTCGGGCCGCAGGTCTGTGTAGTCGCATCGATCCTGCCACGCGCCGGGGTGGAATGTGCAACCGATCGCCATGGTTGACGCCCAAGGGCGCAGGGTCTCCGGTCCCCGCCGAACCCTGCCCCGGACTTCGACCGTCCCAGACGAGGAGCAGCGATGACCCAGTCCCCCGCACAACCGGGCGAGCAGGAGACCACCTACGCCGACATGTGGTTCGACCCGGCCTGCCCCTGGGCCTGGATCACCTCCCGCTGGCTGGTGGAGGTGGAGAAGGTCCGGAAGGTGAGCGTGCGCTGGCACGTGATGAGCCTGGGCGTGCTCAACGAGGGCCGCGACCTGTCGGAGCAGTACAAGGAATCCCTCGCCCGCTCCTGGCAGGCGGTACGCGTGTGCGTCGCGGCCGAGCAGCGTTTCGGTCCCGAGGTCCTCGGCGGTCTCTACACCGCCCTGGGCACCCGCTTCCACAACAACGCCGAGCCGCGCACCCTGGACACCGTCCGTGCCGCGCTGGCCGACGCCGGCCTGCCCGCGGACCTGGCGGATGCCGCCGACTCCACCGAATACGATGAGGCCCTGCGCGCCTCGCACGCCGAGGCGATGAAGCTGGTGGGCGAGGACGTCGGCACCCCCGTCGTCCAGGTGGAGGGCGCCTCGTTCTTCGGGCCGGTCGTCACCCCCGTCCCGCGCGGCGAGGACGCCGGGAAGCTGTGGGACGGCGTGCGTCTGGTCGCCGGTACCGACGGGTTCTTCGAGCTCAAGCGCACCCGCACCCGCGACCCCATCTTCGACTGATCACCGACCCGCTACCCGGGAGAACCCATGCCAGGGCCTGACGACGACCGCCGCGCCACCTTCCTCGACGACCTCGATCTGCTGCCCGACACCACGAGCGACGAGCGCTCCGAGGGCTGGGGCGACAGCGATGAGGACTCCACCGCGCGGCTGATCTCCGACCGCCCCCCGCACTGGGGCTGACCGGCGTCCTTCCGACACGGGGTCCGACCCGCCGAGGGTTCCGTCCGGGGCCGGTATCCGTCAAAGCACGGGTACCGGCCCCGGACACGTCCCCGGTGCGTCCCCGCTCTGGCCAACCCGAATCACGTTCTGCGACAGTGGGGTCCATGCGATCCCTCTACATCGACGGCGCCTGGTGCGACTCCGCCTCCGACGAGGCCCTTGACGTGGTCAACCCGGCGACCGAGCAGGTCATCGACACCGTCCCCGCGGGTGCCACCGCCGACGTCGACGCCGCGGTCGACGCCGCGGCCGCCGCCTTCCCCGCCTGGTCCGCGCTCACCCCGGGTCAGCGCGTCACCCACCTGGCCAAGGCGCTGGAGCTGTTCAACGCCCGGCTCGGCGACATCGCCGACGTGCTCACCCGGGACATCGGAGCCCCCGCCACCTTCGCCGCCAAGGTGCAGGCCGGGCTGCCCTCCCTCATGTTCAGGACCTACATCGACCTGGTGGAGGAGCACGGGGAGCGCTACTTCACCGGCGAGAGGATCGGCAACTCCCTCGTGGTGCACGAGCCGATCGGCGTGGTCGGCGCGATCACCCCGTGGAACTATCCGCTGCACCAGATCGTCCTCAAGGTCATCCCGGCCCTGCTCGCGGGCAACACCGTGGTCCTCAAACCGAGCGAGGTCGCGCCGCTGAGCGCCTACTCGCTGGCGGAGGTCCTCGACGAGGCGGGACTGCCCGCGGGCGTGTTCAACCTGGTCTCGGGCACCGGCCCGGTGGTGGGCGAGGCGATCGCCGCCCACCCGAAGGTCGACATGGTCTCCTTCACCGGTTCCACCCGCGCCGGGACCCGGGTGTCCCAGGTCGCCGCCGAGACGGTCAAGCGGGTCGCCCTGGAACTGGGCGGCAAGTCGCCGAACGTCATCCTGCCCGGCGCGGACCTGACCAAGGCCGTCAAGCGCGGTGTCGCCGACGTCATGCGCAATACCGGTCAGAGCTGCAACGCGCTCACCCGCATGCTCGTGCACCGCGACTCCTACGAGGAAGCCGTGGAGCTGGCCGCGGTCGCCGCCGCCAAGTACGCCCCCGGCGACCCCGTGGACGAGGGCACCCGGATGGGCCCGCTGGTATCCGCCGCCCAGCTGGACAAGGTCCGCTCCTACGTCGACCTCGGTGTGGAGGAGGGCGCCCGCCTGGTCACCGGCGGTTCCGAGCCGGTCGAGGGACGGGACAGCGGCTACTACGTGAGCCCGACCGTCTTCGCCGACGTGCGCAACGACATGCGCATCGCCCAGGAGGAGATCTTCGGGCCGGTGCTCGCCCTCATCGCCTACGACACGGTCGAGGAGGCGGTCGAGATCGCCAACGACACCGTCTACGGGCTCAACGCCGCCGTGTGGTCGGGCGACCCCGACGAGGGGCTGGCCGTCGCCCGCCGTCTGCGGGCCGGACAGGTCGAACTCAACGGCGGCGCCCTGAACCCCCGCGCGCCCTTCGGCGGATACAAGCGCTCCGGCAACGGCCGCGAGTGGGGACTGCCCGGCCTGGAGGAGTTCTGCGAGGTCAAAGCCGTACAGATGTGACCGGTGTGCTCGGTATCACGGTCGCATAGCACGTTTCACCGGAATCGGACCCGGTGACGCGCGCGTTGTGCGGTGTGGAAAAATTTCGAGTGGTCATCCCCTGGTCGAACCCAAACGAGGTGTGAGTTGAGCAACAAGCCCGCGGTCTCCAAGGCAGGTCCCCTCAGTAAGGACCTCAAGTCGATCCTCGTGTACAACCTGATCGCGATCCTCTCGATGGCCGGCTTCGCCGTCCTCGGTCTGAGCGTCGCCGCTGCCGCCGCTGGCGCCTGAGCAGCTCGGTAACCCACACGACGCACGCCGCGCCCCTTCCGGTCCACCGACCGGGTGGGGCGCGGCGTCGTCTGTGTCCGGGAGCTGTCACACTGGTGACGTGCGTGTTTACCTTGGATCAGATCATGCGGGCTTCGAGCTCAAAGAACACCTCGTCTCCTGGCTGAAGGAGAACGGCCACGAGGTCGTCGACGCCGGTCCGGCCGTCTACGACGCGGTCGACGACTACCCTCCCTTCGTCCTGCGCGCCGCCGAGGGCGTCGCCAGGGACCCGGGGTCCCTGGGGATCGTGATCGGCGGCTCCGGCAACGGGGAGCAGATCGCGGCCAACAAGGTCAAGGGCGTCCGTGCGGCCCTGGCCTGGAGTGAGGACACCGCCAAGCTGGCGCGTGAGCACAACGACGCCAACGTGCTCGGCATCGGCGGTCGGATGCACTCCCTGGCGGAGGCCACCCGGTTCGTCGAGCTCTTCCTCGCCACCCCGTACAGCGACGAGGAGCGGCACACCCGCCGCATCGCCATGCTCGGCGACTACGAGCAGACCGGCGAGCTCCCCCCGCTTCCGTAACCCGGTCAGTCACCTTCGGCCCGTGCCCCGCCCCGGATCCCGGTCCTGGGGCGGTCCGGACGTCCGCCCCCGTGCGCCGGCTGGAATCCAGTCCGGTGCACGGGGGCGTTCGCACTTCGAGGGCTGGGGACCAGTCCCCGCCGGGGGCGTTGTGGGAACCTGGTCGGGTGCGCGGCTCCATCCCCGCGCAGCCGGGTTTAGGCGGAACCCAAACCCGGGTTTATGGGGTGGAACGCCGCTGTTGGTACGTGCCACAGCAGTAGAGCAGGCGCTACAGTTCGTGCACAGCGGCGGGTCGTGGTCGTCCGCGACACGGCGTTGTCCTCGACGCGGCGGTGCCCGCCCCAGGCGGACCCAGCCACCACGATCCGGGCCGTGCCCCCACACCGCCCAGGCCCGCCGACGCCAGACCAGGCCCCGACGCGACCGTGACCGCACCGGTGTGCCGTACGACGACCAGGAGTGACCCCCGCGGGCAGAGCGGGCGTGCCGAGCGCTTGAGGACCAATGAACGCCACACCGACCGCCAAGACCACCCGATGGCTGCGATCCACCGTGCAGCGGATCGTCGCGGTGCTCCGGCGCAAGGTGCTGTTCCGCTACCGGCTCGTCCTGATCACCCTCGTCGCCATCGCAGTGGGGATCGGCGTGGGCGCCGGCTGGGGACCCACCGCGTGGTTCCCGCCCAGCTCCGTCATCCTCACCGTGCTGGCCGGCGGACTGCTGCTCAAGCGCAAGAGCCTGGCCTTCCTGCTCGGCGTGGTCGCCGCCGTTCTCCTGGTCCTGGCCTTCCGGCTCGGCTTCGGCCAGGTCGGCCCGGGCCTGCTGGTCACCATCGGCATCACCGGGGTCCTGTCCTACCTGCTCTCCGGGGTACGTGAACGCCTCGGCGTCCAGGGCCTGAGCGGCGAGATGATGCTGCTGGACCTGCGTGACCGCCTGCGGGACCAGGGAAGACTCCCCGGGGTCCCCTCCGGTTGGGGGCGCACCGCCGTCCTGCGCCAGGCGGGCGGCTCCTCCTTCGGCGGGGACTTCGTCGTCTCCATACGGCGCCAGAACCGGCTCGACATCGCCGTCGTCGACGTCTCCGGCAAGGGAGTGGACGCCGGGACCCGCGCCCTGATGCTCTCCGGCGCCTTCAGCGGACTGATCGGGGCGGTGCCCGCCCGCGACTTCCTCGCCCACTGCAACGACTACCTGATGCGCAACAGCGGTGGCGAGGGTTTCGTGACCGCCGTCCACCTGAGCGTGGACACCGACACCGGCGAGTACCAGGTCGCCTCCGCCGGACACCCGCCCGCCCTGCACTACGACAGCGGCAGCGGTGTGTGGAGCACCACCGAGGCCAAGGGCGTGGTCCTGGGCGTCATCCCGGAGATGACCTACACCTCAGTCGAGGGCAAACTGCGCCCCGGCGACGCCATCATGCTCTGCACCGACGGCCTCATCGAGACCCCCGGCGAGGACCTGGACGCGGGCATCGACCGCCTCCTGGGCACCGCCGACACGCTGGTCACCCAGGGTTTCGCCACCGGCGCGGGCGAGGTCGTGGACACCCTCAGCAAGGACAAGAACGACGACTGCGCCCTCGTGGTCCTCTGGCGCACCTGACCCCGAGCCGCTCCGCCACCGGCAGGGGGTGGGCCGCCCCGCCGTTCCTGGCGGTAGGGTCGACATGTTCCCCGACCCCGGTACGAGGCTCTTCGTACCCGTCCCCGGACCGCCGTGCCCGCCCTCTCCGCCCCCTGGGCGCCGACGCCCGCACGGCCCACCACACCAGTGACGAGGGGCCGGACCAGGTCCTGCCGAAAGGACCCGGACTTCCCAGATTTCGCGGCCCCGCGGGCGTGCCCGCCGGGCGATGGAGACGCAAGGGGGTGCTTCGCATGGACGGCGAGCGCGCTGAAGAACTCACAGATCTGGTCGAGAACAACGACCTGACCGGGATCAGGCTCTGGTTGGCCGAACACAGGCCCCACGAGATCGCGGACGAACTCGCCCGCATGCCCGGTCGCGACGCGATCGTCCCCTTCCGGCTCCTGGACAAGGACCGCGAGCTGGAGGTCTTCGAGGAGCTCGATCCCGGCCAACAACAGGCCATCCTGCTCGGGCTGCGCGGCACCGACTTCCACGACATCCTGGAGGAGATGGACCCGGACGACCGGGCCCGCCTCATCGGGGAGGCCCCGGCCAAGATCGCCACCCGGGCCCTGGCCGGACTGAGCCCCGCCGAACGCAAGATGACCGCCGCGCTCCTGGGGTATCCGGAGGACTCGGTCGGCCGGTACATGACACCGGAGACCGTCATCCTGCACCTGGACCTCACGGTCGGCCGCGCCCTGGAAGTGGTGCGTGCCAAAGGAGCCGACGCCGAGACGATCTACACCCTGCCGGTGGTCAGCGACGGCCGCCGCCTGGTCGGTACCATCACCCTGAGCGACCTCGTGGTCAGCGACGACGACCGCGTCCTCAAAGATCTGGTGGACGTGTTCGCCCCCCGGGTGGGGGTCAGCGAACCGGTCGAGGACGCCGCCCGACTCATCCAGGAGGCCAACCTGGTCTCCCTGCCGGTGGTGGACTCCGAGGACCGTTTCGTCGGCCTGTTCACCTTCGACGACGCCCTGGAAGTCATCGAGGCGGCCGACTCCGAGGACATGGCCCGCCAGTCCGGTGCCAGCCCCATCGACGACCACTACGTGTCCGTCGGGGTGCTGCGCCTGGTCGGCGCACGTGTGGTGTGGCTGTTGCTGCTCATCGTGGCCGCGACCCTGACCGTCAACGTCATGCAGGTCTACGAGGCGACCTTGGAGGAGGTCACCGCGCTGGCGATGTTCGTCCCGATGCTGATCGGTACCGGCGGTAACGTCGGCGCCCAGTCGGCTACGGCGATCGTGCGCGCGCTCGCCGTCGGTGAGGTACGGGTGCGGGACCTGCCCTCGGTGCTCTGGAAGGAGAGCCGGGTCGGCCTCCTGCTGGGAGTGGCGCTCGCCGGGGTCGCGTTGGCCATCGGCACCCTGCTGGTCGGGTTCGACATCGCGGTGGTGGTCTCCCTGTCGGTGATCGCCATCTGTACCTGGGCGGCGATCATCGGTTCCGCGATGCCGCTGCTCGCCCGCAAGGTGGGCGTGGACCCGGCGGTGGTCTCCTCCCCGATGGTCGCGACGCTGGTGGACGCGACCGGTCTGCTCATCTACTTCTCCGTAGCCCGCATGGTTCTGGGCCTGTGACCGCAGGGCGGAAGCCAGGCGAGGGCCGCGCTGGCCCCGAGCGGGGCCGGGGCCGTTCCGACGAAGGTGACCGGCGCCGTTAGTACTGGTCACGTCCCGGGCAAGTAAGAGGCCGAGGGGGGTCTATGTCTGATACCGGAGACACGTTCGATCGGCTCAAGAAGGCCGTCAACGATCACGCTGACAAGGCCGAGGGGGTTGTCGGGAAGGCGGCCGACGCCGCCAAGAAGGCCACCGGCGGCGCCCACGACGACAAGATCGACAAGGGAGCCGGGGCCGCGACCGACTACCTGCGCAAGCGAGCGCAGGAGAACAAGAAGGGCCAGGCCAAGGACAAGGACTAGGGTCCCGGGGCGGGGAGCGGGTGGGCGGGTCCACAATGGGGGATGCCTTCACCCGCTCCGCGTCCCCTCCCCGTCGTTCTGGCCAGGATCCGCATGCCCCTGATGTGGCTGGCGATGACCGCCCTGCTGGCGGGTTACCTCGGTCTCTCCTGGTGGGTCGGCGTGACCCTGCTGGTGGTGGCTTTGGCCGTGAACCTGCGCCTGGGGACCCCGCGCTGCGCCCCGCGGGTCCTGGCGCCGCCGGTCCGCGGCCGCTGGATGGCACTGACCAGCCCCGTGGACAACGTCCCCAGCCAGGGCACGCACGCCTACGGGCAGACCTACGCGCTCGGACTGGTCACCGAGGACGGCACCCGCCCGGACATCGCCTGGCGCCCGCTCAGCCGCCCTCCGCAGGACTTCCCGGCCTTCGGTGCCCCGGTGCACGCCCCGGCGGAAGGCACGGTGGTCCGCGTACACGACCGACAGCGGGACCACCGCAGCCGAAACTCCTGGCCCTGGCTCTTCGGTAGCGTCCTGGAGAACACCCTGCGCGAACTGCGCGGCCCGTCCGGGTTGTTGGGCAACCACGTCATCATCGACATCGGCGGCGCCCACGTGCTCCTGGGCCATCTGCGCCGGGGCTCGATCACGGTCGCCCCCGGAGACCGGGTGGCACTCGGCCAGCGGATCGCCCGGTGCGGGAATTCGGGGGCCTGCACCGAGCCGCAGGTCCGGATGCAGCTGATGGATCTGCGTCACCCGCTCTTCGCCGCCGGTCTGCCCATGGTCTGGGCGAGCGGCTGGAACGCCGGGTCCCCGGAGGCAGAAGGGTTGCCCGAGACCTGGCGTCCGGTGGAGGTCACCGACCACTACGGTGTTCCCTCTGGTCAGGCCGGTTCGGCGGGAGATTACCCTGACAGTCAGGTAAGGCGAACCTCATGAGAGGCGGGGTGCGGTGAACGCGATCGATGGTGCGCCCTGCAGGCTCACGGTCTGTAGGGGCTGTTGCTGTGGGACCAAGAAGAAGGTGCCCGGGGTCGACCACAAGGCTCAGCTCGCCCGCCTCAGCGCCATCGACGACCACTCCGCCCGCCGCGTCCCGGTCCGTACGAGTAAATGCCTGGGTATCTGCTTCCAGGCCAACGTCGTCGTGGTCCAGCCCTCCCAGGAGGGGCGGGCCGCCGGAGGCCGCCCCGTCTGGCTCGGCCAGATGACCGAGGACAAGCTCCTGGACGCCGTGGACGACTGGATCTTCGACGGCGGACCCGGCATCGCGCCGCTCCCGGCTGTACTGGAGGAACACGTGACCTCCAAGGACGCCAAGAAGCCGAAGAAGAACAAGAAACCCAAGCAGTCCAAGGCCGCCAAGAAGGAACGCAAGAAGGCCAAGGAGAAATCGGCCAAGAAGGAGAAGAAGGCGCGGAAGAAGGCCAGGAAGAAGGAGACCGAGGCGCTCCGCTCCCAGACCGCTCCGCCCGAGGCCCCGGGTAAGAACAAGTCCGACAAGGGCAAGGGCACGAGTAAGGGCAGGAAGGGCAAGTCCGGGAAGAGCTAGGACGCAAGGCCTCCGGAGAGCGCTCCACCATGACCGCTTGTGGTCCGAGGACGGCAGGCGGGACAATGGACCGATGCGCATCGGTGTGCTCGGCCCGTTGCGGGTCGTCGCCGACGGTCAGGAGACGGGGATCGGCGGCGCCCGGCTGCGTGTCCTGCTCACTCGCCTGGCTCTGGGGGTGGGGGGAGTGGTTTCGCCGACCGCCCTGAGCGAGGCCCTCTGGCCGGAGGACGGACCGGCACACCCCGACACGGCCCTGCACTCCCTGGCCACCCGACTGCGCCGCACACTCCCCGAACCCCACGCGCTGCGCTCCGAACCCGAGGGCTACCGGCTCGCGCTCCCACCCGAGGCGGTCGACGCGGTCCGCTTCGAGCGCCTGGCGATCCAGGGGCGGGGAGCCCTGCGGGACGGGCACCCCGAGGACGCCGCACAGCGGCTGAGGGAGGCGCTGTCACTGTGGCGGGGCGCACCGCTCGCCGACACCGCCCACCTGCCCTTCGCGGTCCCCGCAGTCACTCGTCTGGAAAGGATCCGCCTGGGGGTCCGAGAGGACCTCATCGCCGCGGAGCTGGGCTCCTCGGATGCCACGGAACGCACAGCCCACCTGGTCGAGCTCGGGGAGCTCATCGCCCACCACCCGCTGCGTGAACGCCTGCGCGAACTCCTCGTCGCCGCCCTGGCCGCGGACGGCCGCAGGGGCGAGGCGCTCACCGCGCACGAGGAGTACCGGAGGCTGCTCGCCGCCCAGCTCGGCACCGTGCCGGGCAAGAGCATGAGAGCGCTCCACCAACGACTGCTGGGTGGAGAGAAAGGCTCCTCACCCGGTTTCTGAGAGCGTTCTCCGGGCTGTCGGGTGGATACGGCACCCCCGGTTCGGTTGATGCGACCGATCGCCGCGGCTGGCCTACTGGGACTGGGGCGCGAACTGGGTGCGGTAGAGAGCGGTGTACAGGCCGCCCGCCTCCAACAGTTGTTCGTGTGTGCCGCGCTCCAGGATGCGGCCGTCCTCCAGCACCAGGATCTGGTCCGCCTCGCGGACGGTGGCCAGCCGGTGCGCGATCACCAATGAGGTCCGCCCCTCCAGAGCGACGGCCAGTGCTTCCTGTACCGCGGCCTCGGATCCGGAGTCCAGGTGTGCGGTGGCCTCGTCCAGGACCACGACCGACGGGGCCTTCAGCAGCAGCCGGGCGATGGCCAGACGCTGCTTCTCACCGCCGGAGAGGCGGTATCCGCGGTCGCCGACCATCGTGTCCAGGCCGTTCGGGAGCTGCGCCAGGAGCGGGCCCAGCCGCGCCATCCGCAGGGCCTCCTCCAACTCCTCGTCGGTCGCTTCCGGCTTTGCGTAACGCAGGTTGGCGCCCACGGTGTCGTGGAAGAGCTGCGCGTCCTGGGTCACTACGCCCACGGCCTCGCGCAGTGAGTCTCCGGTGGCCTCCCGAAGGTCCAGTCCACCGATCCGGACCGAGCCCTCGGAGGGGTCGTACAGCCGCGACACCAAGTGGGTGAGGGTGGACTTGCCCGCCCCCGAGGGGCCCACGAGGGCCACCATCCGGCCGGGTTCGGCGCGGAAGGACACCTCGCTCAGTACCTGGGTGTCCTCGATGATCTCCGACTGCGGGGTCAGCTCCAGCGACGCCACCGAGGTCTCCGAGGTGCCCGGGTAGCGGAAGGACACCCGGTCGAACTCCACGCTCAGGGGCCCCCTGGGCAGCGGCTTCGCGTCCGGGCTCTCCTTGATCTGCGGTTCCAGGTCCAGCACCTCGAAGACCCGGTCGAAGGAGACCAGTGCGGTCATGATCTCCACGTGCACGTTGGACAGCGTGGTGATCGGCCCGTACAGCCGCGCCAGCAGCGTGGTGAGGGCGACCAGCGTGCCCACCTCGAACGCGCCGTCCACCGCGAGCACACCGCCCACGCCGTAGACCATCGCCATCGCCAGCGCCGTGATGGTGGCCAGCATCGTGAACAGCAGACCGCCGATCACGGACTGGCGGACCCCCAGGTCGCGCACGCGCGCCGCGATGCCCGAGAAGCCGCGGGACTCCTCGTCCGGGCGTCCGTACAGCTTGACCAGCATGGCCCCGCCGACGTTGAACCGCTCGGTCATCAGGGAGCTCATCGCGGCGTTGTTGTCCATGGCGTCGCGGGAGATGTTGGCCAGCTTGCGGCCCAGCAGCTTCGCGGGGACGATGAACAGCGGCACCAGCGCCAACGCCAGCAGGGTCACCTGCCAGGACAGGGCCAGCATCGTGATGACCACCGCGACCACGCTGATCAGATTGGACACCACCGACTGCAGCACCGAGGTGATGGCCCGCTGGGCGCCGACCACGTCCGTGTTCAGGCGGCTGATCAGCGAACCCGTCTGGGTTCGGGTGAAGAAGGAGATCGGCATCCGCTGTACGTGCGTGAACACCTGGGTGCGCAGGAGGTAGATCACACCCTCACCGATCCGGGAGGACAGCCACCGCCCGGTCAGGGTGATGACGCCCTCCAGGAGCGCCAGACCCGCCGCGGCGACCGCCAGCCAGACCACCAGCGAGGTGTTCCCCGGAATGATGCCCTGGTCGATGATGGCCCGCAGCAGGAGCGGGTTGGCCACGACGACGGCAGCGCCCACCGAGGTCACCGCGAGGAAGAGCAGGATGGATCGCCAGTGCGGTGTCGCGTAGGACAGGATGCGCCTGGTGATCCCCGGGGGAAGCTCCTGCCCCCGCGCGCTTCCGTCGTTGACCAATGCCCTGTAGGAGGGCCTCCCTGACATCATCGGCAGCCTCGTCTTTCGTTCACCACGTCGCCATCCAAGCCTCAACACCGGAGCGTCGGCGCAGCTTCCCGTGCGCGTCTACGGTTCTGCCGCAAGGCTCTGGGATTGGGTATTCGACGCCGACGGCTCCGAGGATTGGTCGAGGACCGTGGCTGGCGGTCGAAAACCGATGGCTAGAGGGAGTGTGCGAGGCGGCCGAGCGCGGCGGTCGTGGACCGACCCGCGGTGAAGGGGAGTTCCCAGGCCTGTGCGCCGAGGGCGTCCGCGCCGCGGATCTTGGCCTGCGTGTAGCGGTCGCCGGCGGTGAAGGCCAGGGCCGCGGGCGCGAGCGGCCGCAGCAGCTCGGCGTAGGCCGCCCAGTCGGCGACCGTCGGCGGTCCCTCGATGACGAAGGAGCCGGTCACACAGGACAGGGCCGCGATGGTCTCGGCCCGCTCCTCGGCGGGGTTGACCGGGCGTCCGGGGCCCTTCCAGGCCCGTACCCGTTCGTCGGACTCGATGCCCACGACCAGCGGCAGTCCGCGTTCGGCGATAGATCGCAGGAAGCGCACGTGCCCGACGTGCAGGACGTCGAAGACACCGGTGACCACGACCGGCCGCTCCAGTGCCTCCGGTCGTTGGAACCAGAGCGCGCTGAGCGGTGTGGCCATCTCGTCCGTGCCTTCTGTGTCCGTCATCTGGCTCCCGTTTCGCCGAACCCGAGGGGCGCCCGCGTCCGGTTGCGCTGACGGGTCCGCCCGAAAGGTCAACGTATCCGTTGGAGCCGGGTATTCCGCCTCTTGGGGCGGCGGAACCGAACGATGTTCTGACTGTGTGTTGTGTCACTGAGAACCGGTTCGCCTCGAGGTGAATCCCACCCCGCGGGACACAGCCGAAGAAAAGGGGCGTACATGGCCTGGGTGGTCGTTGTCGAGGAGAGCGTGAACTACGGACAGAGCGCGCGCTGGGGCGTGGGAACAGTCCGGGGCGACCACGCCGACCGTGAGGAGGCGAGGAGTGCGGCGCTGGCCATGACGAGGACTTTCGCACCGAACCATCCGTGGTCGGAGCGGGATCGCCAGGTCTTCCGTAACTCGGAGGACTCGTATCTGGTCAACGTGGTCGGTGCCACGACCGAGTTCCACTTCCGGGTATCCGTCGCGGAGCGGATCTAGGGCCTCGGCCTCCTGGATCCTGGGCATGACGAGCTGGGCTCAGGGGGTCGTCTCCCTGGTGAAACGGCGAAACGAGCCGGTGTGTGGAGCACACACGACTCGCTTCGGGTGGTGCGGGGGTCAGGGGGTCGTCTCCCTGGTGAAACGGCGAAACGAGCCGGTGTGTGGAGCACACACGACTCGCTTCGGGTGGTGCGGGGGTCAGGGGGTCGTCTCCCTGGTGAAACGGCGAAACGAGCCGGTGTGCGGAGCACACACGACTCGCTTCGGGTGGTGCGGGGGTCAGGGGGTCGTCTCCCTGGTGAAACGGCGAAACGAGCCGGTGTGCGGAGCACACACGACTCGCTTCGAGTGGAGCGGGCGACGAGAATCGAACTCGCATGACCAGCTTGGAAGGCTGGGGTTCTACCATTGAACTACGCCCGCGTGGCATCGGAGCCCTTGAGTTTCCTCTAGACTCGTTGAGCCGACGGAGACAAGAGTACAGTCTCCGGGGGGTTGGTCGCACACCCGATTGCGGGAAAGTGTGTCCACGTCCGGCAACGGGGTGTAGCGCAGCTTGGTTAGCGCGCATGCTTTGGGAGCATGAGGCCGCGGGTTCGAATCCCGCCACCCCGACGAAACCATCCATGGTGGTTCGGCCTTCGGGCCGTGCGCCGTGGCCCCCTGCGTATCTGCCCTAGACTTGGTGCGATCAGCAGGAAACTGTAAGTCCCAGCCCGTCGCAGGGCACCCCAGTAGAACGTGGTCCTCACTGACCGGGGTGCGCGCGTGCATTCGCCGTTTGTGTGGTGCGCCTGCGGGCCGACGCGGACACCAGCCGGCAAACCTAGGAGTACCGCCCCGTGAAGACCGATGTCGAGGAGCTCAGCCCGACCCGGGTCAAGCTGACCATCGAGGTGCCCTTCGAGGAGCTCGAGCACGCTTTCGACGTGACCTACAAGTCGCTCGCGAAGCAGGTTCGGATCAAGGGCTTCCGCCCGGGCAAGGCGCCGGCGCGGTTGATCGACCGCTACGTCGGCCGCGGCGCGGTGATCAGCGAAGCGGTCAACCACGCCGTTCCGGAGCTCTACAACGAAGCCATCCAGAAGGAGGAGATCTTCGCGCTCGGCCAGCCCGACGTGGAGGTCACCAAGCTGGAGGACAACGACGAGCTCGCCTTCACCGCCGAGGTCGACATCCGGCCCAAGTTCGAGGTGAAGGACTACAAGGGCATCGAGGTGACCGTCGACAACGCGACCGTCACCGACGAGCAGGTCGACGAGCAGATCGGCACCCTGCGCGAGCGCTTCTCCACCCTTGTTGGCGCCGACCGTCCCGTCGAGGACGGTGACCACCTCTCCATCGACCTGGCCGCGGCCATCGACGGTGAGAAGCTCGAGGACGTCGCCGTGAGCGGCTACTCCTACGAGGTCGGCACCAACACCATGCTCGAGGGCCTCGACGAGACCCTGCGCGGCATGGAGTCCGGTGGCGAGGCCACCTTCAAGACCACCCTCGTCGGTGGTGAGCACGAGGGCAAGGAGGCGGACGTGACCGTCACCGTGCACTCGGTGAAGGTCAAGGAGCTGCCCGAGCTGGACGACGAGTTCGCCCAGCTGGCCTCGGAGTTCGACACCATCGACGAGCTGCGTGAGGACGTGCGCAAGCGCATGGCCGACGTCCGTCGGATGCAGCAGCTGTCCGCCGCCCGTGACAAGGCGCTGGAGAAGCTGATCGAGTCCGTCGAGATCCCGCTGCCCGACGCGGTCGTCGACGAGGAGATCACCCGTCGTCGCCAGAGCCTTGAGCAGCAGCTCGCCCAGAGCGGTCTGACCAAGGAGGCCTACCTCGAGTCGCAGGAGAAGACCGAGGAGGAGTTCGAGGAGGAGCTGAAGACCGGCGCCAACTCGGCGGTCAAGGCTGGTTTCATCCTCGACCAGCTGGCCCTCCAGGAGGACCTGAGCGCCGACCAGGGTGAGCTCAGCCAGTACGTGTTCGAGCAGGCCCAGCGCATGGGCGTGAGCCCGGACCAGCTGGCCCAGCACCTGGTCGAGTCGAACCAGATCCGCGTCGCCTTCACCGAGGTCGTCCGCGGCAAGGCCATGGACCTGGTCCTGGCCGGTGCCAAGGTGACCGACGAGGACGGCAACGCCGTCGAGCAGGACATCGTCGAGGCCTCTGACGAGGACGCGCTGGCCGAGGCCGTCAAGGCCGCCGCCGCTGCCTCCGCCGAGGTCGCCGAGGCTGACAAGGCCGAGGAGACCGCTGAGGTCGCCGAGGACAAGAAGGACGACGAGGACGCCGACAAGGCCGACTCCAAGTAGTTCGGAGGCCGCTCAGTGCCTTGAGGGGCGCTAGCGGAGCTCTCACGGGCCCTGACCGATCCGTTTCACCGGGTCGATCAGGGCCCGTTCGCGTTTCCCCGCGGCCGCGGCCACCGCGGCCTTGTCGTGAATCCGCCGCAATCCGCTGCTGGGCCGTGTTCACTGGTGGAGCCTGTGTTCGCTGAGAGGGTAAAGGACGTGTTCCCGGCGGGCCGCACCCTGCGCTCAAAGCGAACAGGGGCGGTATCCGGACGAGCCTGGCGTCTGTCAGCGTTAGTGTCGCTGTATCGCAACCGTTTCGATTCCGGAGCAGGTGACGAGAGTGCCGCCGACCTTTGATGAGTCCACGCGATTCGACGCTCGTACGTCGGATCCGCAGCTTTCCCCTTTTATTGAGCAGACGCCTCAGCGCCTGTTGCGCCAGCGAATCGTATTCCTCGGCCAGCAGGTCGACGATGACATCGCCAACCGCCTGGTTGGTGAACTCCTGCTGCTGTCCGCCGAGGACCGTCAGCGGGACATCACCATGTACATCAACTCGCCTGGCGGATCCGTCACGGCGGGCATGGCGATCTACGACGTCATGCAGTACATCCCCAACGACGTGCGCACCGTGGGTATCGGTATGGCCGCGTCGATGGGCCAGATGCTCCTGTGCGCCGGTGCTCCCGGCAAGCGTTACGCGCTGCCGCACACCCGCGTCATGATGCATCAGCCCTCCGGTGGCATCGGGGGCACCGCCTCCGACATCCGGATTCTGGCTGACCAGCTGATGTACGTGAAGAAGATGTTCATCCAGAAGATCTCCGAGCACACCGGGCAGTCGGTCGAGCAGATCGAGAAGGACGCCGACCGGGACCGCTGGTTCACGGCTCAGGAGGCCAAGGACTACGGCTTCATCGACGAGGTGCTCGAGGGCACCCTCGACGTGACCAGCTGACCTGGCCCCAGTCCATGAATCGGCGCAGTGCGTGGAAGGCGTGAAATGACCGAGTTCAACCCCAGTCTCATCGGCGGCGCGGCCTCGATGGCTCCCCAGAGCCGCTACGTCCTGCCGTCCTACGTGGAGCGTACGTCGTACGGCGTCAAGGAGATGAATCCGTACAACAAGCTCTTCGAAGAGCGGATCATCTTCGTCGGCGTCCAGATCGACGACACTTCGGCCAACGACCTGATGGCCCAGCTCATCACGCTTGAGCAGCTCGACTCCGAGCGGGACATCCAGATGTACATCAACTCGCCGGGTGGTTCCTTCACCTCCCTCATGGCGATCTACGACACCATGCAGTTCGTGCGCCCCGACATCCAGACGGTGTGCATCGGACAGGCCGCGTCGGCCGCCGCGATCCTGCTGGCGGGCGGCACCAAGGGCAAGCGTGGTGCCCTGCCCAACGCCCGGATGATGATCCACCAGCCCGCGACCGAGGGTATGCACGGTCAGGCCAGTGACATCGAGATCCAGGCCAACGAGATCACCCGTATCCGTACGCAGCTGGAGACCACTCTGGCCAAGCACACGGGTCGCTCCCAGGAGCAGGTCTCGAAGGACATCGAGCGGGACAAGATCCTCACCGCGGAGGAGGCCGTCGAGTACGGTCTCATCGACTTCGTGCTGCCTTACCGCAAGGCTTCCCTGAAGTAGGGCACCGGCGGCCGGCGTTCCTCGCCGGGAAGGGTTCCCGCGTTCGCTTCAGATGTTCGTGAGAACGTTCCCGGCAAGAGGAATCAGGTCGCCAGAAGTACCTGCCGGGCCGGTTTCTGACCCGCCTGGGGCAGCCCGGTGGTGAAGCCGGTCCGGTTTTTCGCTTAGTCTGGCGGAGAGCGACACACAGATCGCCCCGTTCGTGGCTGGCCAGGTCGTGAACGGATACACGGAAGCGCGTCTTCCGTCCGTTCGGTGCCGGGCAGGCCGGGAACGGGGCGGCCTTAGTTTTGAGGAGTGGCTGGGTGGCACGCATCGGCGACGGCGGGGACCTGCTGAAGTGCTCATTCTGCGGTAAGAGCCAAAAGCAGGTGAAGAAGCTCATCGCTGGCCCCGGCGTGTACATCTGCGATGAGTGCATCGATCTGTGCAACGAGATCATCGAAGAGGAACTCGCTGACGCCACTGAGCTCACGTGGGATTCCCTCCCCAAGCCTCGGGAGATCTTCGACTTTCTCGATTCCTACGTGATCGGGCAGGAGCAGGCGAAGAAGGCCCTCTCCGTGGCGGTGTACAACCACTACAAGAGAGTGCGTTCGGAGACCGAGCGTCCCGGCGGCGAGGACGTCGAGATCGCCAAGTCCAACATCCTTCTGCTGGGTCCGACCGGCTCGGGCAAGACCCTGCTGGCGCAGACCCTGGCGAAGATCCTGAACGTTCCCTTCGCCATCGCGGACGCCACGGCGCTGACCGAGGCGGGTTACGTGGGCGAGGACGTCGAGAACATCCTCCTGAAGCTGATCCAGGCCGCTGACTACGACGTCAAGAAGGCCGAGACCGGCATCATCTACATCGACGAGGTCGACAAGGTCGCCCGCAAGAGCGAGAACCCGTCGATCACGCGCGACGTGTCCGGCGAGGGCGTGCAGCAGGCGCTGCTGAAGATCCTGGAGGGCACCACGGCGAGCGTGCCCCCGCAGGGCGGACGCAAGCACCCGCACCAGGAGTTCATCCAGATCGACACCACCAACGTGCTGTTCATCTGCGGTGGCGCCTTCGCGGGGCTGGAGAAGATCATCGAGTCCCGCACCGGGCAGCAGGGCATGGGCTTCAACGCCGTGCTGCGGCCCAAGAGCGAGATGGCCGGGACCGCGCTGTTCGGCGAGGTCATGCCGGAGGACCTGCTCAAGTTCGGGATGATCCCGGAGTTCATCGGCCGTCTGCCGGTGATCACCAGCGTGCACAACCTGGACAAGGCCGCGCTGATCCAGATCCTCACCGAGCCGCGCAACGCCCTGGTCAAGCAGTACCAGCGGCTGTTCGAGCTGGACAACGTGGAGCTGGAGTTCACCCAGGACGCCCTGGAGGCCATCGCGGAGCAGGGCATCATCCGGGGGACCGGCGCCCGCGGTCTGCGCGCCATCATCGAGGAGGTCCTGCTCTCGGTGATGTACGAGGTGCCCAGCCGGGAGGACGTCGGCCAGGTGATCATCACCCGTGAAGCGGTCGAGCAGCACGTGAACCCGACGATCGTGCCGCGGGCCCAGCTGAAGGCGGACGACGACCCCCAGGAGAAGTCGGCCTGAGCGCCGCGGCCCCGAGAGGCCGCCGCAGGCACCAGTGGGATTCGGGGCGCCCCCTTTCGAGGGAGGCGCCCCTTCTCGCGTCTGGGTGGCCCTGAGAGCCGCCGGGGCGGTCGCGGTGACGACGCGGGGCCGGAGCGTGGCCGATGGACGCCTCAGCTGCCCGCCAGGACCTTCTCCATGCGGGCGATCTCGGTGTTCTGCTCGGCGATGAGGTCGTTGGCCATCCGCAGGACCTCCTGGTCCTTGCCCTCGGCCATGACCTGCTCGGCCATGGTGACCGCGCCTTCGTGGTGGACGGTCATGAGTTCCACGAAGAGCTGGTCGAAGTCGTCGCCCTCGGCGTCGGCGAGGCGCCGCATGTCCTCGTCGGAGACCATGCCCTCCATGTCCTCGTGATCGACCTGGAGGTCGCACTCGACCACGTCGTCCTCCCCGGAGTGGTGGCTGCCGTCGCCCTCCAGCCCGCAGAAGTTCTGGTGGGCGGGGTTCTCCCGGGCCGGGCCGAAGACGTTCACCTCCAGCCAGCTCTCCATCGCGGAGATCTCGGGCCCCTGCGCGGCGGAGATGCGGTCGGCGATGCGCTCGATGCCGTCGCGCTCGTAGCGGTCCTCGACCAGTTCGGTCATCTCCAGGGCCTGGGCGTGGTGCTCGATCATCTTCACCAGGTAGGTGACGTCGGCCTCGTTGTGGCCCTGCTCCTCGGCGAGGGCGGCGATCTGCTCGGCCGTGGCGGGGGTGGAGGCCTCTCCGGGGGCTCCGGGGGCGATGACGTTGGCGGACTGCTCGCCGTCATCGCCGGTACAGGCCGAGACTCCGAGCAGCACGAGGGCGGTTCCGGCTGCGAGTGCCAGGCGACGCACGGGGTCTCCTTCAGGGGTGGGGGCCAGCGGGACGGGTGCCCGCCGGTGTTGGGTGACCGCGACTCGATGAACGCGACATCCTGCGGGTTTTCTACTCACTCCGTGGGTGTTTTGTCCAGTGCCGAGTGTGTGTCGGCCCCGTCGTGTGCGGCTTTCGTGTTGTGTGCGGACGCCTGCGGGGTTGCGAGCACGCGCATGTGACGTGCGTGGTGCCCAGGTACGGCATTCAGGGGTGAGATGCCCGCACTCGGCGTTTCGTCTGGTCTGTGGCGTGTGGCAGATATACAACCCAAAGTAGTCAAATAGCTTCTTTGGGTGTTTTTCGGGGGTGGGGGCATGGCTTCGGGAACGGGGCGAGGGCTTCGGTTCGGTGGGGTCCGGCGCCGCGAGCTCCGGGGCCGGGGAACCCTGACGGTCTCCTCGGTGGCGGCGGCACTGGGCCTGCTGGTACCCGGAGCCAGTGCCGCCGACGGGGTGAGCACGAGCGGGGGAGTGGTGCACCTGGCCAACGTCCCCAAACCCCAGGTGCTGGGTTCGGCGTTCAACTCCGACCTCGCCTTCACCGGAGACCACGCCATCGTCGGCAACTACGACGGCTTCGTCGTCCACGACATCTCCGACCCGGCCGACCCCCTCGTGGTGGCCACAGTTCTGTGTCCTGGAGGTCAGGGCGACGTCTCGGTCAGCGGTGACCTGCTGTACTTCTCCGTGGACTACCCCCGCGCGAGCGACGAGTGCGGCGCGCCGCCCGCCCCGGCCAGTGACCCGGACGCGTTCGAAGGCTTGCGGATCTTCGACATCTCCGACCGCGCCAACCCGCAGTACGTCGCTTCGGTGGCCACCGACTGCGGTTCGCACACCAATACCCTGGTGCCCGGTGAGGACGGCGAACACGACTACGTGTACGTGTCCTCGTACTCGCCCTCGGCGGACTTCCCGAACTGTCAGCCGCCGCACGACAAGATCTCGGTCATCGAGATCCCGCTCGACGACCCCGCCGAAGCGGCGGTGGTCAGCGAGCCGGTCCTGTTCCCCGGCGGCGGCCACCGCACCACCACCGGCTGCCACGACATCACGGCCTACCCCGCCAAGGGCTTGGCCGCGGCGGCCTGCCTGGGCGACGGCGTGCTGCTGGACATCTCCGACCCGGTCGAACCGGTGGTCGTGGCACGCGTCCAGGACGAGAACTTCGCGTTCTGGCACTCGGCCACGTTCACCAACGACGCGAAGAACGTGATCTTCACCGACGAACTCGGCGGCGGCAGCGCGGCCACCTGCAACGAGGAGATCGGCCCCGAGCGGGGAGCCAACGCCGTCTACTCCCTGGACACCTCCGGAAACAGCCCTGAGCTGCATTTTCGGAGCTACTACAAATTGCCGCGTCATCAGTCCGAAACTGAGAACTGTGTGGCGCACAATGGTTCGCTGATTCCGGTTCCGGGCCAGGACTTCTTCGTGCAGTCCTGGTACCAGGGCGGCGTCTCGGTCATCGACCTCAACAACCCCGACCAGCCGGTCGAGGCGGGCCACTTCGATCGCGGCCCGGTCGACCCGGAGAGCCTGCGTACCGCCGGTTCCTGGTCGGCGTACTACTACAACGGGCACGTCTACTCGTCGGACATCGAGCGCGGGCTGGACGTCCTCGAACTCACCGACCCCCGCTTCGAGGGGGCCGCGGAGACGGTCCTGGACGAGTTCAACCCGCAGTCGCAGCCCGAGCTCCCCGAGTCCTCCGAGGGGCGGCCGTGACGGCAAAGCCTAGGCACTGTGCGTAGCCAGATCGGGTCAGCTCTACATCGTGTTAACAACCATGTTTCTTTTGTTTCCCTCTATACATATTGATGTTGAACTGTGTACGTTCTTCCTGTTTCGCTCCAATCGGAATCAGGAGTACACATGGCGTCATCCCCCGTCCCTCCCCGCTCGAGACGCCCGCTGTACCGCCGAGGCCTGACAGGGTTCGCTCTCGCTGGTGCCACCGCCCTGACCACGGGCCTTCTCGCACCGGCCGCCGCATCGGCGGACGAGACCCCCTTCGAGAGCGACGCCGAAACCAGCGCGAACGTCACCCACGTGACCAACGTCCCCAAGTCCGAGGCCATGGACGACTTCAACTCGGACCTGGCCTTCACGGGTGACTACGCGATCGGCGGCAACTACAACGGTTTCGTCGTCTACGACATCTCCGATCCGGAGTCGCCGACCGTCGTCTCCGAGGTGCTCTGCCCCGGCGGCCAGGGCGACGTCTCGGTCAGCGGTGACCTGCTGTACTTCTCCGTGGACTACCCCCGCGCGAGCGACGAGTGCGGCGCGCCCGCCGTGTCCACCAGGGACCCCGACGGGTTCGAGGGCATCCGGGTCTTCGACATCTCGGACAAGGCGAACCCGCAGTACGTCGCCGCGGTGGCCACCGACTGCGGTTCGCACACCAACACCCTGGTACCCGGTAAGGACGGCGAACACGACTACGTGTACGTGTCCTCGTACTCGCCCTCGGTGAACTTCCCGAACTGTCAGCCGCCGCACGACAAGATCTCGATCGTCGAGATCCCGCTCGACGACCCCGCCGAAGCGGCGGTGGTCAGTGAACCGGTCCTGTTCCCCGACGGCGGCAACCGCACCACCACCGGCTGCCACGACATCACCGCCTACCCCGCCAAGGGCTTGGCCGCGGCGGCCTGCCTGGGCGACGGCATCCTGATGGACATCTCCGACCCCGCGCACCCCGTCGTCACCGACGTGGTCCAGGACCCGAACTTCGCCTTCTGGCACTCCGCCACGTTCACGAACGACGCGGGCACCGTGATCTTCACCGACGAACTCGGCGGCGGTGGCGGCGCCATCTGCACCGAGGACTACGGGACCGAGCGCGGGGCCAACGCCATCTACACGATCGGCGGCACCGCCGAGGACCCCGCGTTGGCTTTCGAGAGCTACTACAAGATCCCGCGCGTGCAGAGCGACACCGAGAACTGCGTGGCGCACAACGGTTCGCTGATCCCGGTTCCGGGCCAGGACATCTTCGTGCAGTCCTGGTACCAGGGCGGCGTCTCGGTGATCGACTTCAACGACCCGAAGAACCCGCGCGAGATCGGCTACTTCGACCGCGCCCCGATCGATGAGGACTCCCTGGTCCTGGGCGGATCCTGGTCGGCCTACTACTACAACGGCTACGTCTACTCCTCCGACATCACCCGCGGGCTGGACGTCATCAAGCTCACCGACCCGCGCCTGCGGTCCGCCGAGCGCGTCACCTACGACGAGTTCAATCCACAGTCGCAGCCGAGCTACCGACCCGGGCGCTGAGGCGACCCACGATTCTCTCCCGGTGGCTCCTCCTGGGGAGTCAGGGCAAACGGGAGAGACCGGGGCCGCGGCCGCTCGGCCGCGGCCCCGCCGCACACCACTCCCAACCCCTGTCCCCCAACGTGAAACGATCTGGAGAAACCATGCCCGCAGCTCCCCCGACACGGCCAGGACGCGGCCTGCGAGGTGCGACCGCCGTCGCGCTCACCGCGGCCGCGACCCTGTTCGTCGGTCTCCTCGGTCCGGCGGCGGCTCACGCCGACACGCCCCCCTCCGACAGCGTCACCAGCGACAACGTCGAGCACATCGCGAACGTGCCCAAACCTGCGGCTGTCAGCAACACCAACTCCGACCTGGCCTTCACCGGTGACCACGTCATCGGCGGCAACTACGACGGCTTCGTCATCTACGACATCTCCGAGCCAGCCGACCCCCAGATCATCTCCGAGGTCGTCTGCCCCGGCGGTCAGGGCGACGTGTCCGTCAGCGGCGACCTGCTGTACTTCGCGGTGGACTCCCCGCGCGCCACCGACGAGTGCGGGGCCCCGGCGGTCCCGGTCACCGACCCGAACGGGTTCGAGGGCGTGCGGATCTTTGACATCTCGGACAAGGCGAACCCGCAGTACGTCGCGGCGGTGCGCACCGACTGCGGTTCGCACACCCTCACCCTCGTCCCCACCGAGGACGGGGCCAGTGACCTGATCTACGTCTCGTCCTACGCGCCCTCGGTGAACTTCCCGAACTGTCAGCCGCCGCACGACAAGATCTCGATCATCGAGGTCCCGCTGGACGATCCGGCCTCGGCCGCGGTCATCAACGAGCCGGTGCTCTTCCCCGACGGCGGCAACCACGACCAGCCCGGTCTGCTCCGTCCCACCGAGGGCTGCCACGACATCACGGTCTACCCGGCCAAGGACCTGGCCGCGGGCGCGTGCATGGGCGACGGCATCATCATGGACATCTCCGACCCGGTCAACCCGGTCGTGACCGAGGTCGTCCAGGACGAGAACTTCGCGTTCTGGCACTCGGCCACGTTCACCAACGACGCCAAGTCGGTCCTGTTCACCGACGAGCTCGGCGGCGGCGGCGCGGCCACCTGCACCGAGGAGATCGGGCCGGAGCGCGGCGCCAACGCCATCTACACGCTCAAGGAGGACGGCGACGGCCACAGCCTGGAGTTCGCCAGCTACTTCAAGATCGACCGCCACCAGGGGACCCAGCAGAACTGCGTGGCGCACAACGGTTCGCTGATCCCGGTCCCGGGCCAGAACTTCTTCGTGCAGTCCTGGTACCAGGGCGGGGTGTCGGTCATCGACTTCAACAACCCGAAGAAGCCGCGCGAGATCGGCTACTTCGACGCCGACTCCCGGATCGATCCGGACATGGAGAACGGCAGCACCTGGTCGGCGTACTACTACAACGGCTACGTCTACTCCTCCGACATGCGCCGGGGCCTGGACGTCCTCAAGATCACCGACCCGCGCCTGCGACCGGCCGAGCGCGTCGTCTTCGACGAGTTCAACCCGCAGACCCAGCCGAACTACCGCCCAGGCAGGTAGCCACGGCCGGCTGTGACGTACCGGGGTGCCGCGCGAGCCACGCGCGGCACCCCCGCGTGCTTCCCCCGTCCCACCCTCCTCCCCCCGGGTCCGGCCCCTGCCCGGACCCGGGGCCACGGGGCACCCCCATCACAGGAAAGAGAGACCCATGCGCACCTCACCGCGCCGTGCGGCCGCACTGGCGACATCCGCGGCCGCGGCTCTGCTCGCCGGGCTGCTCGGCCCGGCGGCGGCTCACGCCGACACGCCGCCCTCCGACGACATCTCCAGCGACAACGTCGAGTTCGTCACCAACGTGCCCAAGCCCGAGGCGGTCAACAACGTCAACTCGGACCTGGCGTTCACCGGTGACTACGCGATCGGCGGCAACTACGACGGGTTCGTCGTCTACGACATCTCCGATCCGGAGTCTCCGACGGTTGTCTCCGAGGTGCTGTGCCCCGGAGGTCAGGGCGATGTGTCGGTCAGCGGAGACCTGCTGTACTTCGCCGTTGACTACCCCCGGGCCAGCGACGAGTGCGGCGCCCCCGCCGTGCCCACCACGGACCCGAACGGGTTCGAGGGCGTGCGGATCTTCGATATCTCGGACAAGGCCAACCCCCAGTACGTGTCGGCGGTGCGCACCGACTGCGGATCGCACACCCTGACCCTGGTGCCCGGCGACGAGGAGCGCGAGTACGTGTACGTGTCCTCGTACTCGCCCTCGGTGAACTTCCCGAACTGCCAGCCGCCGCACGACAAGATCTCGGTCATCGAGGTCCCGCTGGACGACCCGGCCTCGGCGGCCGTCGCCAGTGAGCCGGTGCTCTTCCCGGACGGTGGCAACCACGACCAGGACAACCTGCTGCTGCCCACCCAGGGCTGCCACGACATCACGGTCTTCCCGGCCAAGGACCTGGCCGCCGGGGCGTGCATGGGCGACGGCATCCTGATGGACATCACCGATCCACTGGAGCCGGTGGTCACCGAGGTGATCCAGGACGAGAACTTCGCGTTCTGGCACTCGGCCACGTTCACCAACGACGCCAAGACCGTGCTGTTCACCGACGAGCTCGGCGGCGGCGGTGCGCCCACCTGCACCGAGGAGATCGGTCCCGAGCGCGGTGCCAACGCCATCTACACCATCAAGGGCAAGGGCGCCGACGCCACGCTGGAGTTCGCCAGCTACTTCAAGATCGACCGTCACCAGGGCGACCAGATCTGCGTGGCGCACAACGGTTCGCTGATCCCGGTTCCCGGGAAGGACTACTTCGTGCAGTCCTGGTACCAGGGCGGAGTCTCGGTGATCGACTTCAACGACCCGAGGAACCCGCGCGAGATCGGCTACTTCGACGCCGACTCCCGGATCGACCCGGACATCCAGGACAACGACACCTGGTCGGCGTACTACTACAACGGCTACGTGTACTCCTCGGACATCGAGCGGGGGCTGGACGTCCTCAAGCTCACCGACCCGCGCCTGCGCGCGGCCGAGCGGGTCACCTACGACGAGTTCAACCCGCAGACCCAGCCCGTCTACCGCCCCGGCAAGCGGTAGGGACAGGGGCCACCGAGTCCGGTTCGAGGACTGGGTCGAGGGCCAATACGAGGGGTCGGGGAGAGCACTCTCCCCGACCCCTCGCCGCGCACCAAGGGACCACACGCGGGCCACCCGTGAGTCCTTTCATGGTCAGGTGGGCCCAGCTCGGTGAGGCCGGGGCATGTCCACCACGACTCCCCGGCGCCAGACCGAGGGGCACGGTGATACGGAGGCGTTCAGTGGTTCGCGCGGAGGTCCCCTACGAGGGCGGTCCATTCTGCGATGGGAAAGGACAGGTGGCCCGCTTCCCGGTGCTGGGTGTCGCGGACGTCAGCGCCGCGGGCGGACTCGCGGGCCTCCACGCAGTTGTTCCCGTTGGCGCTGTAGCTGCTTTTGTGCCACTTGGCGGGGGTGCTCATGTGAGGCTCTCCAGGTACTCCAAGGAGGATGCGACCGGCAACGCGGTGGTCAAAGCTGCCGTGACCACCGCATCTACGCGTTCCGTCGCGTCGGCGGTTAGTAGAACGGTACCGTCTGCGTGATCGCTCGCGATGATCCTCTCGCCGGACCGTAGCCGGTAGTTCATAAGGGGAGCGACCGGCACGATCATCGAGGTTCCCAACGGGGCGAGACACACGGTCACACGTCCGGTTTCCGCCCAGGCCAGAAGGTGTTTCGCCTGCGCGCTTTGAAGAGACGGCGAGAGCCCGCCGACCGCTGTCGCGGGGAACACCGCCGTGACTCGCAGTTCGGGTAGAGCAGAAAGACGCTCGCACCGGAGCGTAACCAGACTCGCGAGGTCTTCCGCGCTGGCCATGGGACTGCCTGCGCGGAAGACCTCTGTGGCGTATTCGGGGGCTTGTAGCATCCCAGGCACACCCGCAGACGTGACCAGGGTGACGTGCCTAGCTGCGGTTTCGATGGACGCAAGGTCGCGTGCCCATTCGGGCCACCCTGTGCGTGAGTTCTGCGCGCGCCACGCTGCGAGCAGCCTTCCACTCGCTTCGCACTCCCTATCTAGTTTTTCCACATTATCCCTTTTTGGGATAGATAATCCCTTCTCCCACCTGTTCACGGATGATGTGGATACCCGCGCACGGTTTGCCAGTTGCGTTTGCGTGAAGCCCGCAAGCTCTCGGTATTGGGTGAGAGCCTCTGCAAAGGGGTTTGGAGGCATGTGTAAATTATGCCCATCGATTCCCTCGGCAGCACCAGTTTTCCCAGCAGTTCCCGATTGCTGGTGGGAAAGCGGGTGAGGGGGTCACGCTCTACGTATGGCTACATACACAGCACCCGCAGGCGGCGCGGTAGACACAGCCGTCCTCACACTGCACTCCGCTATCCGTCGGCGGGGCGTGGCGGCCATGGACGGAGACCAGCCGGGTGAGGTCCGGGCAGAGCACGGAGGGCGGTGCATCGTCGTGCGGCTCTTCGAAGGCCGGTGGATCTCAGCGGTTGACGGGGGCGGTTGTGTCGCTCCGATCGGCCGGGAGGGCGAGGAGGAATCCCTTGCCCGTTGGCTCGCGGGTGAACTGCTGGGGCGGATATGACTGCTCCAGTTCGCACGTTCGATGACCTCGCTCGGCTAACACGGCCTCGCCGTCCTCAGATGCCCGCTCCGCGCACGGGGGAGAGCCCGCCGCTTCCTCGCAGGGGCCGACCTCCGTCAGCGTCGGGGTGTCCGCCGCACGATTGGAACCGTGCCCCTGGTTCCCGAATCCAACAGTGCCGCGTCTGCGGCATCACTCAGCGAGTTCCGTGACCCCGACTGGAAAGCCCCACATGTGTACTGACTGCGGCAAGCTGCTCAACACGTCCGGTGAGTGCCCCGACGGC
Source organism: Nocardiopsis exhalans (assembly GCF_024134545.1). GTDB lineage: Bacteria > Actinomycetota > Actinomycetes > Streptosporangiales > Streptosporangiaceae > Nocardiopsis > Nocardiopsis exhalans. The sequence continues at coordinate 5,772,909 of NZ_CP099837.1, read as the reverse complement.
CATTTCTGACAGTCCGTGCTCCTTCTCCGAACGGAACCTGGGTAACGAGCCCCCGGATCGCGCTCCGGGGGTTTCGTCTAGGGGTGTACCGGCCACGCTCCCTTGCCGTTCGATACACGGACGAGTCCGTGCTCAGCGAGAACAGACACGGCGCGCTGTGCGGTGCCGCGCGATACGCGGAATTCGTCCTGTAGCTCCGCCACACTCGGAAGCCGCGTGTCCCCGGGGTAGTCCCCACGTTCGATCCTGGCCGCGAGGACGGCAGCGAGTTGGACGTACTTGGGTTCCGGACCTTCCTTGAGTCGGCTGTCCGGACCGTACCCGTCGGGAAGCGGTGTGGTCATACCCATTATCGTCCCATGCCGGGAAGGACTGAACTGTATGGGCATCTCTGAATGCTGTGGACAGCTCTGAACGGTTGCGGTAATGTCACGCATGCCGATGCGGCAGAGCCCGGCGGGTGTCGTTACCACCCCCGGGCCATGGTCAACGCTTACAGGAGCGTCAACGTGCACACTCTACTTGCCATGCTCGCAACCCTCGTTCGGTTGCTGCGTCCGTCTCACGGTCTGCACGCGGCCCCGCGTGCCCTCCGCCACGAGGTTCGCGAAGAAGCCCGCGCGGCCCGGGTCCGCCGCTACGCGAACCCGCTTCCGGCCAGCCCCACGGGGCCCGGTCACACCTCCGCGATCCCGGCCCCGCGTCGTCCCCTGGATGGAGCCCCGCCGGTGCCCCTTCGCCCCGTCGCGACGGACTACGCGCTTGTTGTCCAGACGGAGACCGTGCGCCCTCCGGAGGGCCTCGTGCGCAACTACTACCTGGCCCACGAGGCACAGCAGCGGCACACGCGTGTTGACCGTGACCGGTCAGGCGCGGCCGCGCCGCGTGAGTTCTCCGTGCTGGAAGGGGTCGCGTGATGACCGCGAGCAACGACGCACAGGAGCTTCCCGGTACGGGGGCGGGCGCCGGGGCCGGTTCTCCCGGCCTCCCGGCTGAGGCCATGGCGGCAGAGGTGTCCCGCCTGCTGGCCACGCCGGGGCTTCCCGGACAGAGCGTGGCCGCCCTTCGCCGCGCGGACAGCGCGTTCGATGTGCTCGACGGGATGCTGCGCAATGGTGCCCCGGTCCCGCTCCGCTGGCCGGTGAACGGTGACGCGGAACGACACGAGCCCGTGACCGCGCTCTACGACGCCGTCTCCGAGTCACTGCGCGAAGTGGGCGGGGCCGCGCGGTCCTTTGTCGCCCTGCGCTCCGCCTGCGCGCTGTGGCGCAGGCTCGACGCCGCGCTCCGTGCCGGGGCTCCGCTCCCGGAACCCTGGCAGCGGAAGCGGTAACCACTACGCGAACACCGCTCCGTCGGCACGACCGACGGGGCTTTCGCTTTCTGTATGGTCCCGTACGCGGTGAGCCACACGTGTACGTTCCCGGTCTGCGAACTGGCCGAAGCGATCCATACGGCCCGACGAAGGGGCTGGCTCTGACCCGGAACCAGCTCGCCCGACATCAGCCGAAGAGGTCCTCGGGGCGGTCCACTGTCACAGCGGCGGGAACCCACTTCTCCAGGGTGTCCAGGTCCGTGCAGGCCTCGATCCGTTCGCGGATCTTGCCGGACACGTCGAAGCCCCGCGCTTCCAGAACCGAGATCACGTTCCGCACTGCGAGGGCGCGGCCCTCTTCACGGCCCTCTTCACGGCCCTCTTCGCGGCCGATGCCGACGTATTTGCGTGCGAAGTCGCTCTGCCACTCGTAGGTTTCCACAGCCATCAAGCTCTCCAGCTCCTTCCGAGCGGCCTCGTTGAGGCCGGACAGCACATAGTCATAGTAGAACGCCCTGTTCGTCTCGGGCGTGGAATCCAGGGCCTCGATCACCGCGCGTAGGGTGCGGTGATCGTCGTTCCCGTGGGCGTGGGCCGACAGCACCGCCAGTTCGGGGAGCACCCGGGCTTCTTCTTCCTTGGCGATGACCGGCATCCGGGTCGGGCCGATGGTGAGCGGAACCAGGTCGAAACCCGGGTGGCCGGTCCGGATCGGCTTGGCGCACCAGCGGGCCACCGCGTCGCTCGGGCACAGGACCAGCAGCATGGTCGGACACTCCAGCCGGACGTGGAGGGTGACCAGATAGGCGGGCCAACTGCGCCGCTTGTCTTTGTCATGGCCGTGTTGGCGTTCGACCACCACCGCCATCACGTTCTCGGTGCCGTCGCGCAGCACGACGGCTCCGTCGCTGTTGAACTCCTTGGGATCGCAGTTGGTCAGTACCGAACTGGTGTTGAGCGCCTCGGTGTACCGGGGCACCTCGAAGCCGAGGGACTCCAGCAGTGCCGGGGCCATGGCCGGTTGGTTCTGCACGAGCCGCAGAGGGATCTCGTGCTCGCGTGTGGGCATGCGGCTCCTTGGAGCTCGGGGACGATCGAACGCACGCGTCGAAGCAGGGCTTCAATCGCCGAGAGGGTTACCAAGGGTGATCATGCCGACTCATGGCCTGTCATGTGGGGCGTTTGCGGATTACGGGTCGTGTGAGGCGAAACCTGTACTCAGCTCGCGTCGAACAGGCGGTCTGTGGGGGCGTCCAGGACCTCCAGCACGCGGCCGGTGAAGTACACCGTGCCCAGGGCCAGGACTCGCTGACCCAGCGCGGTGACGGCGGTGGGGGAGAGGTCCTCGGCGTGGACGTGGTTCCAGTGGGCGGGGAGGTCGTGGTCGAAGCGCAGGTGGGCCTCGGGCAGGCGGACCGCGGTCACCGGCAGGCCCTCCAACGCGGTGACCGCGCCGGAGACGTCCTTGTGGTCGGGCAGGCACAGCAGCACATGGTCCACGCCGCCCCACAGCGCGCGGGCGTGGGCCAGGGCGGCGCTCACCCCGACGCGGTCGATGGCCGAGTCCACCACGACCTCGGTCGTCGAGCCGGGCACGGTGTGCCGGGACAGGCGGGCGGGCAGGGTGACGGTGCCGAGCACGGAGTGGAGTCGTTCCTGGGCGGCCGCCGGGTGCCCGAGCAGCTCCAGCATGCGGGTGGCGGCAGCCGTGCCCAGGACCCCCGAAGCGGCGGACAGGCCCGAGGGCCGAAGCTCCCGCGGTGGCTCCTCGGCGGTCGCGGGGTCCACCACCTGGGGTGACACCCGCCCCCCGGTGACCTCGGACAGGGTTCGGCTGACGACCGGGGCAACCTCGGGGCTCTGCGGCAGCGTCACCAGGGCCTGAGTGCGGTCGGGGGAAGCCACCCGGGTCTTCTCGCGGGCGATCTCCGTCACGGTGTCGCCAAGGGTCCCCAGGTGTTCGGCAAAAACCATGCCAAGCGCCACCACCTCCGGGCCGACCAGCCTGAGCTCGTCGCGGTGGCCGCCCATCCCGGCCTCCAGGACGCACACGTCGGCGCCGATCGCGCGGGCGTGCAGGAGCCCGGCGACCAGGAACAGGCCGCTCGGCGCCAGGTAACCGCCGCTCTCGGTGGGGGAGGGCAGCTCCCCGCGGGCCGCCTCGACGGCCTCGCCCAGGGAGCTGAGTTCGCCGTCGGTCACCGACACCCCGTCCACCCGGACCCGTTCGCGGTATCCCCGGAAGCTCGGGCCGGTGACCAGGACGGTCCGGAGCCCGGCGGCGGACAGCGTCGCCGCCGCGTACGTGGCCGTGCTCCCCTTGCCCTTGGAGCCGACCACCCCGAGTACCGGCACGGGCGCCGGGTCCAGGTCCAGCGCGGCCAGCAGCGCACTCGCGCGGTCCAGGCTGCGGGACTGTTCGGGGCGGCGGCCCGCCCACTCGGAGAAGAAGGGGTCGACGACCGGGTCAAGGCTGGGCATGACCACAGTATGGTCCGCCCCATGTCCGGCTTCGCACACCCGACCCGGAGTCCGTGCCCAGGTGAGGCCGCGTACACTGGCGCGGGTGTACACCCCGATCACCGAGACGCCGTGAGTGAGGCGAGCGCCGCAGAGCGCTACGCCGAGGTCACCACGGAGATTCTCTCCCGCGCACCCGAATCTGACATCGATCCTCGTCTGGACCGTGTCCGCACGGTGCTGGACCTGCTGGGCGACCCGCAGCGCAACTTCCGGGTCATCCATGTCACCGGGACCAACGGCAAGACGTCCACCGCCCGCATGATCGACGCGCTCATGCGCGGCCGCGGTCTGCGCGTGGGCCGCTACACGAGCCCCCACCTGCGGACGGTGCGCGAACGCATCGTCGTCGACGGTGAGCCCATCACCCAGGAGCGGTTCGTCGAGGCCTACGACGACATCCGTCCCTTCCTGGAGATGGCCGACTCGATGAACGACGTCCGGCTGTCGTTCTTCGAGATCCTCACGGTCATGGCCTACGCCGTCTTCGCCGACACCCCCGTGGACGTCGCCGTGGTGGAGGTCGGCATGGGCGGTACCTGGGACGCCACCAACGTCGTCGACGGCGACGTCGCGGTCATCACGCCCATCGGCATCGACCACACCGACTACCTGCCCGACACCCTCGACGGCATCGCCGAGGAGAAGGCGGGCATCATCAAGCCCCAGTCCGTCACCGTCATGGCGCAGCAGCCGCTGCCCGCCGCGGAGGTCCTGGTCCGGCACGCCGCCGAGGTCGGTTCCACCGTGGCCCGTGAGGGGCTTGAGTTCGGGGTGACCTCCCGGGAGGTGGCCGTCGGCGGTCAGCAGCTCGCCGTCAAGGGCCTCACCGGGAGCTACGACAACCTCTTCCTGCCGTTGTTCGGCGAGCACCAGGCCAGCAACGCCGCTGTGGCCATCGCGTCCGTGGAGGCCTTCTCCGCCTCCGAGGACGCCGCCGGACTCGACCCCGTGATCGTCGGCGAGGCCCTGGCCGGACTGGAGTCCCCGGGCCGGATGGAGGTCGTGCGTACCAGCCCGACCGTCATCGCCGACGCAGCGCACAACCCGGCCGGAATGATCGCCACCGCCGCCGCCGTGGAGGAGGCCTTCTCCTTCTCCCGGCTGATCGGCGTGGTCGCGGTCATGGCCGACAAGGACGTTGAGGGGATTTTGGAGCCCCTGGAACCACTGCTCGACGAGCTCGTGGTCACCCGCAACTCCTCGCCGCGGTCCCTGGACCCGGTTCAGCTGTCCGACATCGCCAAGCAGATCTTCGGTGAGGACCGCGTCCACCTGGCTCCCCGGCTCGACGACGCCATCGACCAGGCGGTAGGCCTGGCCGAGGCGGGCGGCGAGTTCGGCGGGGTCGGCGTGCTGGTCACCGGGTCGGTGGTCACCTCTGGTGACGCCGTGCACCTGCTGCGCGGTTCCGGGGAGTAGCGGCAAGCACTCGACCCAACCGACGAAGGGAAACCGTCGTGCGCACACTCTGCGCCGTAGTCCTCGTGTTCGAGGCCATTGTCATCGGCCTGATGATCCCCATCGCCATCAACCTGGAGGGGATGGACCCGGCCCTGGCTGGCGGTGTCTGGGGAGGTATCGCCATAGCCGCGCTGGTGCTGTCCGGCCTGCAGAAGTACACCTGGGCGCACTACGCCGGCTGGGCGCTCCAGGCGGCCTTCCTGTTCAGCTCCTTCCTGGTCGCCGGGACGCCGCTGGTCCCGATCGTGTTCGTGTCCCTGTGGGTCACCGGTGTGATCCTGGGCCGCAAGGTCGATGTGCAGAAGGCGGCGCACGCCGCCTACGCCGAGGCCACGGAGGGTTCTGAGAGCTCCGCTCCCGGCGAGACCGCCGGTGCCACCGGCGGAGCACGGTCGGCGTAGTCGTCGGCGTCGGTGGGCGGCAGGAAGGAATCAGCATGCCCACCGCACCCCGGCTGCGAACGCGATAGTGTGACGCAGGTCCGGGCAGACGGGCGATCCTGGTTCGCCCACGGCGGACCTCCCCCTCGCCCGTCCCCGAGTTCCGGGCACACACCCGTACACCCCACCGCGTGCGGTCGCGACCGTGGGCGCCACGCCTGCGCGCGCCACGCGGGGGGTTCCCAGTGAGGAGTTGAAACGCACGTGGAGCGCACTCTCGTTCTCATCAAGCCCGACGGTGTCCGCCGCAACATCGTCGGCGAGGTCATCTCGCGCATCGAGCGCAAGGGCCTGAACCTGGTCGCGATGGAGCTGCGCACGCTCGACGCCGACACCGCCAAGACGCACTACGAGGAGCACGCCTCGCGGCCGTTCTTCGACTCGCTGGTGGAGTTCATCACCGGTGGCCCGCTGGTCGCCATGGTGGTCGAGGGCGAGCGCGCCATCGAGGCCTTCCGCGCCCTGGCCGGTGCCACGGACCCGGTCACCGCCGCGCCCGGCACCATCCGCGGAGATTTCGCCCTGGAGGTGCAGAAGAACATCGTGCACGGTTCGGACTCCACCTACTCCGCCGAGCGCGAGATCAAGCTCTTCTTCCCTGACCTGTAGGTCCGTTTCTGCGGGGGATGCGGCCCTCAACGGCCTACTCTTGGTGTCTCGGGGTGCGTACGCACCCCGAGACACAGCTGTTTTCTCACCATTCGTCCGCTGACGAGGCAACAATTCGGTGTGTTTGCGTAACGGGCTAAGTGCTGACCGTTACGATACGGGGGACTGGATACATAACGTGCTGGAACGACTACGTATGGTCGTGCCGCACGTCCACGCCCGACACGGCGCCTCTGAGGACGTTACATGCCGAACAACCTTGCATTTCTCGGCCGGGACATGGCCGTAGACCTTGGTACCGCCAACACACTCGTGTACGTACGTGGGCGCGGCATCGTTCTGAACGAGCCGTCCGTGGTCGCGCTCAACACCTCGACCGGCAAGATCGTGGCGGTCGGTATCGAGGCCAAGCAGATGATCGGCCGCACGCCGACCAACATCACCGCCATCCGCCCCCTCAAGGACGGCGTCATCGCCGACTTCGAGGTCACCGAGCGGATGCTGCGGTACTTCATCCAGAAGATCCACCGCCGCCGCCACTTCGCCAAACCCCGCATCATCGTCGCCGTCCCCAGCGGCATCACGTCGGTTGAGCACCGTGCGGTCAAGGAGGCGGGCTACCAGGCCGGGGCGCGCCGCGTGTACATCATCGAGGAGCCCATGGCCGCCGCCATCGGCGCCGGGCTCCCCGTCCACGAGCCCACCGGCAACATGGTCGTGGACATCGGCGGCGGTACCACCGAGGTCGCCGTCATCTCCATGGGCGGCATCGTCACCTCCCAGTCCATCCGGGTGGGCGGTGACGAACTCGACCAGGCGATCATGACCTTCATCAAGAAGGAGTACTCCCTGATGATCGGGGAGCGCACCGCCGAGGAACTCAAACTCGCCATCGGTTCCGCCTACCCCACCGGCTCGGAGGAGCTCCACGCCGAGGTGCGCGGGCGCGACCTGATCAGCGGCCTGCCCAAGACCATCGTGCTCTCCGAGTCCGACGTGCGCCAGGCCATCGAGGAGCCGGTCACCACGATCATCGACGCGGTCCGCACCAGCCTCGACAAGTGCCCGCCCGAACTCTCCGGCGACATCATGGACCGGGGGGTGGCGGTCACCGGCGGCGGCGCCATGCTGCGCGGCCTCGACGACCGTCTCCTGCACGAGACGGGGATGCCCATCCACGTCGCCGAGAACGCGCTCGACTCGGTCGCCGTCGGCTCGGGTACCTGCGTGGAGAACTACGAGCGCCTCCACCAGGTCCTGGTCCCGGAACGGCGGCGCTGACATGCTCCGCGACTCGCCTCGGTCCCGGCTGTTCCTCGCCGTGCTGGTCGCGGCGGCCGTGGTCCTGATCGTCCTGGACGCGCGCCCCGGGAGCAACCCGGTCACCTCGCTGGCCCGCGGCGGCGGCGAGCTCGTCTTCGCGCCCACCGCGGCCGGGGTCGGCCTGCTCACCGGGCCCGCGGCCACGTTCTACGAAGGCGTCAGCCAGGGCCCCGAGGCGGCCGCGCGCATCGCCGAACTGGAGGCCGCCAACGCCGAACTGGAGGCCGGTCTCCAGGCGGCCCGCCTCGACGAGGGGCGCGCGGACCAGCTCGACCAGCTCCTGCACCTGTCCGGCCTGGGCGGTTACGAGATCGTCCCGGCGCAGGCCGTCACCCGCACCACCGCGCGGGGTTACGCGCACACGGTCACCATCGACGCGGGCGCCGACTCCGGGATCGCCCCCGACATGACCGTGGTCAACGGCTCCGGCCTGGTCGGCCGGGTCATCGAGGCCGGACCCCGCACCGCCACCGTCAAGCTCGCCACCGACGTCAACTCCGCGGTCGGCGCGCGGCTGGAGCGGACCAGCAAGATCGGCGCGATCACCGGCGGCAGCGTCCCGGGCGGCCCCGAGGCCGACCTGACCCTGGAGCTGTTCGACATGGAGGCCCCCATCGAGGAGGGGGACCGCGTGGTCACGCTGGGATCGCACGACGGCGCGCCCTTCGTGCCGGGGGTGCCCATCGGCACCGTCGACGAGGTCCAGGTCGCGCCCGGCGCGCTGAGCCGGATCGCCCGCATCACCCCGGCCGTGGACTTCTCGTCCCTGGACATGGTGGGTGTGGTCGTCGGCGGCCCGGCCGAGGACCCGCGCGACTCCGTGCTCCCGCCCAAACCCAAGCCAGAGGGGGACCAATGAGGGCCGCAGCGACCCTGCTCATGGTGACCGTCGCGGTGCTCGCCCAGGCCACCGTCGTCAACCGCCTACCCTTCGAATGGGGCCCCGGCCCCGACCTCGTGCTCGCCGCGGTCGTCGCCGTGGCCCTGACCACCAGCCCGGCCGCGGCCGCCGGATGCGGGTTCGCGGCGGGGCTGGCCATGGACGTGCTGCCCCCGGCCGAGCACCCGATGGGCCGCTACGCCCTGGTGCTGTGCCTGGCCGCCTACGTCCTGGCGCTCCTGCGCGCCAACACCGGCCTGGGCGGCTCCGCGGGCACCGGGATCTCGGCCTGGACCGCCCTGGGCATCACCGCGGTGACCGCCGCGGGCGTGGGCGTGGGATACGCGTTCGTCGGCTTGGTCATGGGCGACGCCAACGTCACCCTCGCCGCGGTCGGCCGCAACGTGGCCGTGGGCGCGCTGCTGACCACGCTGTTCGCGCCGCTGGTCACCCTGCCCGTCCTGTGGGTGCGCTCGCTGCTCACCGAGAGCGATTTCGCCACCATCCAGGGGCCGACCTCCACGGGCGGGTGGTGACCCGGTGCGCAAGCCACCCGTGGGCCCCGCCCTGCCCGGGCGCAGGCTCGGCTGGTTCGGTCTGGTCTTCGCCCAGTTCCTGGTCCTGGTCCTGTTCGCGGCCCTGGTCGCCCGCCTGTGGTACCTCCAGGTGCCCATGGCCGACTACTACCGCGAGCTCGCCGTCGCCAACCACCACCAGGAACTCGTCGTGCCCGCCACCCGCGGGCAGATCCTCGACTCCAGCGGCCGCACCGTGGTCAGCAACAAGACCCAACTCCTGGTCTCGGCCGACTACCACGAGCTCCAGGGCATGGAGGACGGCGGTGCGGGGGTTCTGAGCGACCTCTCCGACGTCCTCGACGTCCCCCTGGAGGAACTCCAGCAGCGCATGCGCCTGTGCGGACCCGAGGTCCAGCGGCCCTGCTGGCCCGGATCGCCCTACCAGCCCGTCACCCTCGCCGAGGACGTGGACGGTCCCGTCGCCCTGCAGATCATGGAGCGCGCCGACGACTTCCCGGGGATCACCGCGCAGGCCCAGGCCGTGCGCGAGTACCCCTACGGAGAGCACGCCGGGCAGATGCTCGGCTACCTCCAGCCCGTCACCCAGGAGGAACTGGAGGCACGCGAGGAGCTGCGCACCCAGTTCACCGGGATCGACATGGTGGGCCGTGACGGCCTCGAAGCCGTCTACGACAAGCAGCTGCGCGGCAACGCCGGACTGCGGACCCTGGGCGTGAACAACCACGGTGAGGTCATGGACGTGATCTCCGAACGCCTCCCCGAAGCCGGCACGCACCTGGTCACCCACATGGACATGAACGTCCAGAAGGTCGCCGAGCGCGCGCTGGCCAAGGGGATGGCGGGCGCACGGCCCAAGTACAAGGCCGACTCCGGCGCCGCCGTCGTCCTGGACGTCACCAACGGCGGGGTCGTGGCCATGGCCAGCGTGCCCACCTACGACCCCAGCATCTGGGACGGCGGCATCGACCAGGACACGTTCGACGCCATGCTCAGCGAGGAGGCCGGGGAACCCCTGCTCTCCCGCGCCGTCCAGGGCACCTATCCGCCCGGCTCCACCTTCAAGGTGTCGTCGATGTCCGCCGCGGTCGAGAACGGGTACCCGCTGCGCAGCACCTACGCCTGCCCCGGTTCGGTCAGCCTGGCCGGGCAGAGCTACGAGAACTACGCGGGCGCGGGCCAGGGCAGCATCACCCTGAAGCAGGCGATCATCGCCTCCTGCAACACCATCTTCTACAACTTCGGCTACCAGATGTGGCTCAAGGACGGCGGGCTGCACCCCGACGGCGACCCGGAGGAGGCCATGGCCGAGATGGCCCGCGGCTACGGTTTCGGCTCGCCCACCGGCGTGGACCTGCCCTACGAGACCGGCGGCCGCATCCCCGACCGCGAGTGGAAGCGCAGTTTCTGGGAGCAGACCCGGGAGGTCAACTGCGAGCGGGGGGAGAAGGGTTACCCGGAGGTGGCCGAGACCGACCCGTCCCGGGCCGCCTACCTCAAGCTGCTCGCCTACGAACACTGCGTGGAGGGCTTCGAGTGGCGGGCCAACGAGGCGATCAGCTTCGCGATCGGCCAGGGCGACGTCCTGGTGAGCCCGTTGCAGCTGGCCAGCGCCTACGCGTCCATCGCCAACGGCGGCACGCTGTACGAACCCCGCGTGGCCAAGGCGATGGTCGCCGCGGACGGATCCAGCGTCGAGATGATCGAGCCGACGGTCAAGAACAAGGTGCCGGTCAGCGACGAGACCATCAAGTACCTCCAGGAGGCCCTGGCCGAGGTGACCACGTCCGGTACCGGTGGCGGCGCGTTCGCGGGCTTCCCGCAGGACGAGGTGGCGGTGGCCGGCAAGACCGGTAGTGCCGACGCCGAGGGGCGCCAGGTGTCGTCCTGGTTCGCCTCCTACGCGCCGGTCGAGGACCCGCAGTACGCCATCGTCGTCCTGGTCTCCCAGGGCGGTACCGGTGGTGAGACGTCGGCGCCCATAGCCCGCGAGATCTACGAGGGCATCTACGGTTTCTCCCGCTCCGGGGAGAGTGAGGACGTGGAGCGGGGCGAACCGCTGCTACCCGGCGGCAAACCGCACACCGAACTGCCGGTCGTCCGCTCGGACGGTTCCATCGAGACGCTGGAGCCCTGATGATCACGAACCTGGGCGGTCCGACCCGCCCCCGGCGCGACTTCGGACGGGCCCTGTCCACGGCGGCCGGGGGAGCCCGCCGCCTCGACTGGGTCCTGATCGGCGCCGTCCTGGCACTCGGCGGGATCGGCTCCCTGCTGGTGTGGTCGGCGACGCTGCCCGGTGACGGGAGCAACCCGCTCGAATCCACGGACCAGCTGGTCCGCCACCTGGCGCATCTGGGCGTCGCCCTGGCGGCCTGCCTGCTGCTGGCCAGCATGGACTACCGCACGGTTCGCGCGTACGTGCCGATCGTCTACCTGCTGACCGTCGTCGGCCTGGTCCTGGTGATCACCCCGCTCGGCGCGGTGATCAACGGTTCGCGCGGCTGGATCGTGGTCGGCGGTTTCCAGTTCCAGCCCAGTGAACTGGCCAAGGTCGGCCTGGTCCTGGCACTGGCCACCCTGCTGGGCGAACCCCGGGACGGCGAGACCCGTCCCATGACCCGCGACGTGCTGTTCGCTCTGTTGGTGATGGTGGTGCCGCTGGTGCTGGTGGTGTTCCAGCCCGACCTCGGCACCAGCCTCGTGCTCGTCGCGATCTTCCTCGGCGTGCTCGCTCTGTCCAAGGCCCCGGTCATCTGGGTGGCGAGCATGCTCGCCAGCGGTGCGGTCGCGGTGTTCGCGGTGCTGTGGTTCGACCTGTTGGAGCCTTACCAGGTGCAGCGGATCGCCACTCTGATGGATCCGGCGGCCGACCCCCAGGGTGCGGGCTACAACTCCGCCCAGGCGCTGATCGCCGTGGGCTCGGGCGGCTTCGACGGCACCGGGCTCTTCCAGGGCGAACAGACCCACGGGCGGTTCGTGCCCGAGCAGCACACCGACTTCATCTTCACCGTGGCGGGAGAGGAACTCGGGTTCGTCGGGGCCGCGGCGATCATCATCCTGTTCGTGGTGGTCCTCTGGCGGATCCTGCGCATCGCCCAGGGGTGCGATCTGCCGTACCCGCGGCTGCTGTGCGTGGGGACGGCCGCCTGGTTCGGTTTCCAGGGCTTCGTCAACATCGGGATGGGACTGGGGCTGTTGCCCGTGACCGGCCTGCCGCTGCCCTTCGTGTCCTACGGCGGCACCGCGATCCTCGCCAACATGCTGGCCGTCGGTCTGGTGCTGGGCGTCAACTCCCGGGACCGCGGCTTCGAGTTCTGACCGCACCCTGTCCTTCCGGGCGGCCCTTGGCCTTGTGACCAGTTCTTGTCCGGTCTTGACGCGGCCTGTGGACAACCCTCCGGGGCCCGGGTGGCGCCGGTAGCCTGGAGGGATCCAGCCAGACACGATGTCCGCCGACCAAAGGCCAACACCATGTCCGTCGAAAGCATCTTTCCGCGCCTTGAGGCCCTGCTCCCGCAGGTGAGCAAGCCGATCCAGTACGTGGGCGGTGAGCTCAACTCCGTCGTCAAGGACTGGGACTCCACCAGAGTGCGCTGGGCGCTGATGTACCCGGACGCCTATGAGGTGGGGGTGCCCAACCAGGGCGTGCAGATCCTCTACGAGGTTCTCAACGAACGCGAGGGGGTGCTGGCCGAGCGCGCCTACGCCGTCTGGTCGGACATGGAGAAGCTGATGCGCGAGCACGGGGTCCCGCACTTCACCGTGGACTCGCACCGGCCGATCCGCGCCTTCGACGTGCTCGGGCTGAGCTTCGCCAGCGAGATGGGCTACACCAACATGCTCACCGCGCTGGACCTGGCCGGTATCCCGCGCCGCTCCGCCGATCGGACCGAGGAGGACCCCCTCCTCCTGGCGGGCGGGCACTCCGCCTTCAACCCCGAGCCCATCGCCGACTTCCTGGACGCCGTGGTCCTGGGCGACGGCGAGGAGATCGCCCTCGCCGTCACCGAGATCATCCGCGAGTTCAAGGACGAGGGCGAACCCGGCGGCCGCGACGGCCTGCTGCTGCGCCTGGCCGCCACCGGCGGGGTGTACGTGCCGCGCTTCTACGACGTCAGCTACCGCGACGACGGCCGGATCGCCGCCTACACGCCCAACCGCCCCGGGGTGCCGAACACGGTCCAGAAGCACACCGTGATGGACCTGGACCAGTGGCCCTACCCCAAGAAGCCGATCGTGCCCACGGCCGAGTCCGTGCACGAGCGCTACAGCGTGGAGATCTTCCGCGGCTGCACCCGGGGCTGTCGGTTCTGCCAGGCCGGGATGATCACTCGCCCGGTCCGCGAGCGCAACCAGCAGACCGTCCAGAAGATGGTCGAGGAGGGGGTGAAGTCCTCCGGTTTCCAGGAGGTCGGCCTACTCTCGCTGTCCAGCGCCGACCACAGCGAGATCGGCGACATCGCCAAGAACCTCGCCGACCACTACGAGGGCACCAACACCGGGCTCTCCCTGCCCTCCACCCGGGTGGACGCCTTCAACATCGACCTCGCCAACGAACTCACCCGCAACGGCCGCCGCTCCGGGCTGACCTTCGCACCCGAGGGCGGCAGTGAGCGGATGCGCCGGGTGATCAACAAGATGGTCACCGAGGAGGACCTCATCCGCACCGTCACCGCCGCCTACGCGGCCGGGTGGCGGCAGGTGAAGCTCTACTTCATGTGCGGTCTGCCCACCGAGGAGGACGAGGACGTCCTGGCCATCGCCGACCTCGCCACCGAGGTGATCCGCACCGGCCGCGAGGTCACCGGGCGCAAGGACATCCGCTGCACGGTCTCCATCGGCGGGTTCGTGCCCAAACCGCAGACCCCGTTCCAGTGGGCGGCCCAGACCTCGCACGAGGACGTGGACGCCCGCCTGCGCAAGCTGCGCGACCGGCTGCGCGGCGACCGCAAGTACGGCAAGTCCATCGGGCTGCGCTACCACGAGGGCCGACCCTCCATCGTGGAAGGGCTGCTCTCCCGCGGCGACCGCCGGGTGGGCCGGATCGTCGAGCAGGTCTGGGAGGCGGGCGGCCGCTTCGACGGTTGGAGCGAGCACTTCTCGTACGACCGCTGGATGAAGGCGGCCGAGGCCGGACTGGCCGGGACCGGCGTGGACGTGGACTGGTTCACCACCCGCGAGCGCGCCGAGGACGAGGCCCTGCCCTGGGACCACCTGGACGCCGGGCTGGACCGCTCCTGGCTCTGGCAGGACTGGCAGGACTCCCTGCACGGCGAGGAGTCCCTGGAGATCGACGACTGCCGCTGGAACCCCTGCTACGACTGCGGTGTGTGCCCCACGATGGGCACCGAGATCCAGATCAACGACACGGCCGGGGGCCGCCCGATGCTGCCCCTGACCGTGCTCTGAGGCGCCGGGGAGGGCGGTACTGGCTCGCGTCGTACTGGTGGGGGCCGGTCCAGGCCGCGGAGGCGGCGGATCGGCCCCGCAGGGGTGAACCACGGCGTGAACCACGGGGCCGTGCGGGGAACCTGAGGGCCTGTGGGCCTGCTGATGCGCGGGAAAACCGGCACAACCAGTGTGAATCAGGTGAAAGAGGAGTAGGATTCGCGCTCCGGGCGCTCTCTGCCGTGGGGCTCGACCTCACCGGTGCTTCGTGCGCCGGGGGGAGCTTCTTCCGCAGATTCTCTGATGTGAGGAGGAGTGTCCGGAGAAGAAGGTGTACGGCCCGGCGCCCCGCTCGCGCCGGGCCGTACGTGAAGTAAGACTCGCGGGGTGCGCGGGGGGTTGCCATGGATTCGGGATTTCTTTGGATTTTTTTTCCGGACCCCCGTGTTCTGGAGGTGAATGCCGGTGCGGAGTCCGTCCGGACCCGGTCGGGACTTTTCGATCGGGTGTCCTCGGGGGAGATACCGGTATGCGAGTCCTGTTGGCGCATGTGCACTGCGGCGCACCGTACGCTGAGCAGGACGAGGAACAGCCCCTGCGGGCCGCCACAGCCGGTCCGGACCCAGGGGGCACTGAGGAAAGGAGTTGAGCTGCCCCCCGCACACGAGGGCACCATCTCACCCTCCACCGCCAGCCCCGGCCAACGCCTTCGCGTCCGCTACGCCAAACGTGGGCGCATGCGCTTCGCGAGCCACCGCGACATCGCCCGGGCACTGGAGAGAGCCCTGCGCAGGGCCTCGGTACCCGTGGCGTTCTCCGCTGGCTTCTCACCACACCCCAAGATCTCCTACACGGGTGCGGCCCCCACCGGGGTCGCCAGCGAGGCGGAGTATCTTGAGCTCACTCTGGCCGAGGCGCGCCGACCCGAAGAGGTAAGGGTCGCGATTGACGCGGCCATGCCCGACGGGATCGACGTGGTCGAGGTCGTCGAGGCCCGCACCCCGGGTCTGGCCGACCGGCTGCAGGCCTCCCAATGGCGCGTGGAGATGGCGGACGTCGACCCCGACGACGCCGCCAGGGCGGTGGCCACCTACCTGGCCGCCGAAAGCGTTGAGGTGGAACGGATGACGAAGAAGGGCCGACGCCGCTTCGACACCCGCCCCGCTGTTCTCGGCATTGATGTGTGTAGCCGATCCCACGGGCGCGCCCCAGAGGACCGACACGCGACATATGCCATACTTCGAATGGTCGTACGGCACACGACACCTGCTGTACGACCGGACGACGTGCTGACCGGCCTTCGCCAACTGGCCGACCTCGCGCCGCTGTCATCACCGAAGATGACCAGGCTGGCGCAGGGGCCACTGGACGAGGCGACAGGTGCGATCGCCGATCCGTTCGACGCGGACCGACCCGAAGCTCACACCATCGAGAGCCCCGGACCCGCGCACGACCAGACGAACGATCGCCGCACCCGCGCACCACGGCCGTCATCGCCCATAGCGGGACCGCCGCAATGAACGGTCCCAAAGCGGGGAACATGGGCGAAACCACAGGACTTTGCCCCGGTGGCACCCCGGTGCCACCGGCGCTGACACAGCGACGACAGCTCTCGTGAGCCGCGCTACCGACCGAGAGGTCGAGGTGCGCCCGAGCGCTTTGACGGGAGACCGCCCGGATGCTCGACAACGAGCCCAAGAACGGTGCCGACGGCACCGCGGGTACAACTGAAACAACCGAGAACAAGGCGGCGACGCCCCCTTCGGGGGACGGCGCGGTTCGGGTGACCACGCCCGCGCCGGCCAAGGGCGCTCGCCGCGCGGCAGGACCACCCCCCGAACCCGACGACGTCTTCTCTCCGCCCGCCATGCCGGTCACCACCCTGGCCGGCTCCGGTGAGGGCGGCACGGTCAAGACCTCGGTGAGTACGTCCAGCTCGCGCAAGCGCACCGTGCGCGCCGCGGGCCGACCGGACGACGCGCCCGCCGCCGCGCCGCGCCGTACGCGTACCCGGGCGGCGGCCCAGGACAAGGGCGGCGCCGCCGACACCGCGCAGGTCACCGAGCCCGCTGGCTCCGATGGCTCCGCCGAGGCCCGGGAGGACACCCGGACCCAGGGCGGCGCCAAGGACAACGACAAGGACTCCGGCAGGAGCCGGACCCGCGGCAGGACGCGTGGCCGTTCGGGCCGGACCGCGGACCGGGCCGCCGAGGCGCCCGCCCCGCAGGTCCAGGACGACCCGGAGGAGGCCGAGGAGACCCCGGCCGAGATCTCCGGCGGCGCCGTCTTCCAGCCGCCCGGCGGCATGCTCTTCCAGCCCCCGGTCGCCAGCGCTCCCGCCCAGACCAAGCCCAAGAAGGAAAAGGTCGTCGAGGCGGAGCCCGAGCCCGAGGAGGACACCGAGGAGGAGTCCGCCGAGAGCCCGGCCGAGGAGACCGGTTCGGACGAGCGCCCCAGCCGTCGCCGTCGTCGCCGCGGCGGCCGCGGCCGCGGCCGCTCGCGCACCGGCGAGGACCAGGACAACGAGGACGCCCAGGGCGACTCCGCGCCCGCCGAGAGCACCGCTAAGCAGCGCGAGAGGGACGACCGCGCCGACGCCGAGGAGAACGGGACCGAGGAGGCCTCGGGTGAGGACTCCGAGGACGGTGAGGACGGCGAGCGCGGCAGCAGCAGCCGTCGCCGTCGGCGCCGCCGTCGGCGGTCGGCCTCCGGCGGCGAGTCCACCAACGACGACCCGCCGAACACCGTGGTCAAGGTGCGCGAGCCGCGCCAGGAACGGCCCATCGAGAACGAGGTCCAGGCGGTCCGCGGTTCCACCCGCCTGGAGGCCAAGAAGCAGCGCCGCCGCGAGGGTCGCGAGCAGGGCCGCCGCCGCGCGCCCATCGTCACCGAGTCCGAGTTCCTGGCCCGCCGCGAGGCGGTCAAGCGTGACCTGGTCGTGCGCCGGATCGGCGACCGCACCCAGATCGCCGTCCTCGAGGACGACATCCTCGTCGAGCACTACGTGGACCGGGCCACGCACCGCTCCTACGTGGGCAACGTGTACCTGGGCCGGGTGCAGAACGTGCTGCCGTCGATGGAGGCCGCCTTCGTCGACATCGGCAAGGGCCGCAACGCCGTGCTGTACGCGGGCGAGGTCAACTGGGACTCGTTCGGCCTGGACGGCCAGCCCAAGCGCATCGAGTCGGTGCTCAAGTCGGGCCAGTCGGTCCTGGTGCAGGTCACCAAGGACCCGGTCGGTCACAAGGGTGCCCGTCTGACCAGCCAGATCAGCCTGCCCGGCCGCTACCTGGTGTACGTGCCCGGCGGGTCGATGACCGGTATCAGCCGCAAGCTCCCGGACAAGGAGCGCGCGCGCCTCAAGACCATCCTCAAGAAGGTGATGCCCTCCGGCGCCGGTGTGATCGTGCGTACGGCCGCCGAGGGTGCCAG
This sequence comes from Nocardiopsis exhalans, assembly GCF_024134545.1. Lineage (GTDB taxonomy): Bacteria > Actinomycetota > Actinomycetes > Streptosporangiales > Streptosporangiaceae > Nocardiopsis > Nocardiopsis exhalans. Next base: position 5,754,999 of record NZ_CP099837.1, on the reverse strand, counting down.
CGAGGAGGAGCTCGAGCGCGACATCAACCGTCTCGCCAAGCAGTGGGAGTCGATCAAGCGCAAGTCCAAGTCGGCCAACGCCCCGTCCCTGCTCAACAGCGAGCCGGACCTGACGGTGCGCGTGGTGCGCGACGTGTTCAACGAGGACTTCTCCAGCCTGGTCGTCGCCGGTGAAGAGGCCTGGACCACCGTCCACGAGTACGTGGACTACGTGGCGCCCAACCTCGCCGAGCGCCTGTCGCACTGGGACGAGGACCGCGACGTCTTCTCCGAGTACCGGATCGACGAGCAGATCAACAAGGCCCTCGAGCGCAAGGTGTACCTGCCCAGCGGCGGTTCGCTGATCATCGACCGCACCGAGGCCATGACCGTGGTCGACGTCAACACCGGCAAGTTCACCGGTCAGGGCGGAAACCTCGAGGAGACGGTCACCAAGAACAACCTCGAGGCGGCCGAGGAGATCGTCCGCCAGCTCCGCCTGCGCGACATCGGCGGCATCATCGTCATCGACTTCATCGACATGGTGCTGGAGTCCAACCGCGACCTGGTGCTGCGTCGGATGCTGGAGTGCCTGTCCCGGGACCGGACCAAGCACCAGGTGGCCGAGGTCACCTCGCTCGGTCTGGTGCAGATGACCCGTAAGCGGGTCGGCCAGGGGCTGCTCGAGGCCTTCTCCCACACCTGTGACCACTGCAACGGTCGCGGCCTGCTGGTCTCCAGCGACCCGGTGGAGAACAAGGGCGGCGGCGGTGGCGGCACCGGTCGCAAGAAGAAGAAGGGCAAGGGCGAGGCTGACGGAGCCTCCGACAAGGCAGAGAAGCAGGACGGCGACGACCGTCCCGCGCAAGCCGAGGAGAGCGCCGAGCAGCCCGACACGAAGGCGGACAAGACCGACAAGGGCGGCGAGAAGCCGGAGAAGGCCGACAAGCCCGAGAAGGCCACCAAGCGCAGTCGTGGCCGTAAGGCCGCTGAACCGGTGGCCGAGGCCGAGCAGGCTGGTTCTTCCCCGGACGCTGTGGTTGAGGAAGGCTCGGCCGCTGTGACCGAGCTCGCACCGGACGTCGAGGCCCCCGAGGCCGAGCAGTCCGTCCCGGCGAAGAAGACGCGTAAGCGTTCCTCCCGCGCCAAGAAGGCCGTCGAGCCCGTGGAGACCGCGGCAGCGGCCGAGACGGCCGCGCAGGAGCCCGCCGCGGAGCAGGGTGAGCAGACCCCGGAGCAGCCCGAGGCCCCCGCGGCCGAGGAGGCCCCGGCCAAGAGGACCCGCAGGCGCACCAGCACCCGCAAGGCGGCCGCGGCCGCCGACGGCGGTGAGGGTGAGCAGGCGCAGGCGAGCGGCACCGAGCAGGCCTCGGACGCCGACGCCGCCGAGACACCCGCCGACGGGGACGCGGAGGGCGCCACCGAGCGTCCCAAGCGTCGCCGTACACGGCGGACCAAGACGGCGGTGACCTCACCGACCGGTGGGTCCACCGCGGTCGACGCCGGCTGACCCCAGGGTCAAGGCGGGACAGCAGCCTGGCCCGGATCCGGTAACGAACCGGCCCGGGCCAGGGTATGTGTGCGGGCCTGTGTCGGGTCGGTGGTAATCTGATGGACGGTGCGTCGGCGCGCCCCGAATGTTCGCGCGCCCCGAGACCGCAGTGCTCTCCACCAAGGTGGGTTTGTTTCCCTCAGATCCCCGCGCCCCGCTACAGGCGATTCGTGGATCGTGGCATCACGGTCATGAGTGAGCGCATTATTCGTTGAGCGAGCAGGAAGAGAGTTACCCGGTGTACGCGATCGTGCGAGCGGGCGGCCGACAGGAGAAGGTGTCTGTCGATGACGTTCTGAACATCGACAGGGTCTCCGACGAGACCGGCGCCACCCTTACGTGGCAGCCCATCCTTGTGGTCGACGGTGACAACGTCATCAGCGAGGCCGACAAGCTGAGCGGCTACACGGTTACCGCCGAGGTTCTCGGTGAGACCAAGGGCCCCAAGATCAACATCATGAAGTACAAGAACAAGACCGGTTACAAGAAGCGCCAGGGTCACCGTCAGAAGCACACCCAGGTGCGCGTCACCGGCATCGCGGCGAAGTAGGAGGCTGGAGAAATGGCACATAAGAAGGGCGCTTCTTCCAGCCGTAACGGTCGTGACTCGAACGCCAAGCGCCTCGGCGTGAAGCGCTTCGGCGGTCAGTCCGTTTCGGCCGGTGAGATCCTGATCCGTCAGCGCGGCACCAAGTTCCACCCGGGCGCCAACGTCGGCCGCGGTGGCGACGACACGCTGTTCGCGCTCGTCGAGGGCGAGGTCAAGTTCGGCAGCTTCCGCGGCCGCAAGGCCGTCAACATCGTTCCGGCCGCCGCCGAATAGGCTGCGCCGTAACAGCGGTTTTTCGGGGCGGGCCAGGGAACACTGGCCCGCCCTTCGCGTTGTCACTACTGAGTCACTGTTGACACGTGTGCAGTACCCGGTCTCCGCCAGGTGGCGGCGGCCTCATGAGTAACGGGGAGAGTTATGCCTGACTTCGTCGACGAGGCGGTCTTGCACGTCAAGGCCGGGAACGGCGGGCATGGCTGTGCCTCCGTGCACCGTGAGAAGTTCAAGCCGCTGGGCGGGCCGGACGGCGGCAACGGCGGCCAGGGCGGCGACGTCGTGCTGGAGGTCGACAGCCAGACCGCCACACTGCTGGACTACCAGCGCCGACCGCACCGTAACGCCCAGAACGGCACGCCCGGCCAGGGCGGCCACCGCGCCGGGGCCAAGGGCCAGGACCTGGTCCTGACCGTGCCCGACGGCACCGTGGTCACCAGGGCCGACGGTGAGGTCATCGCCGACCTGGTCGGCCACGGCACCCGCCTGGTGCTGGCCCAGGGCGGCAGCGGCGGCCTGGGCAACGCCGCGCTGGCCTCCAAGAAGCGCAAGGCCCCCGGCTTCGCCCTCAAGGGTGAGGAGGGCGAGGCCTTCGACATCCGCCTGGAGATGAAGACCATCGCCGACGTCGGCCTGGTGGGCTTCCCCAGCGCCGGCAAGTCGTCGCTGATCGCCGCGATGTCCGCGGCCCGGCCCAAGATCGCCGACTACCCCTTCACCACCCTCATCCCGAACCTGGGCGTGGTGGAGGCTGGCGCCACCCAGTACGTCATCGCCGACGTCCCCGGCCTGATCCCGGGCGCGAGCGCGGGCAAGGGCCTGGGCCTGGAGTTCCTGCGCCACATCGAGCGCTGCTCCACCCTGCTGCACGTCCTGGACTGCGCGACCTACGAGCCGGGCCGCGACCCGGTCAGCGACCTGGACGCCCTGGAGGCCGAGCTGGCCGCCTACGGCGAGCAGGCCGGGGTGGACCTGTCCGACCGTCCGCGCATCGTCGCCCTGAACAAGGTGGACGTGCCCGAGGCGCGCGAGCTCGCCGACATGGTCACCCCCATGCTCCAGGAGCGCGGCTACAAGGTCATGGAGGTCTCCGCGGCCTCCCGCGAGGGCCTGCGCGAACTCTCCTTCGCCCTGGGGGAGCAGGTCACCGCGGCCCGCGAGGCCACCCCGCCCGAGGAGCCCACCCGCATCGTGCTGCGGCCCAAGATGATCGGTGACGTGCCCTTCGAGGTCGTGCCGCTGGGCGACAACGCCTTCCAGGTGCGCGGCGACAAGCCCGCCCGCTGGGTGCGCCAGACCGACTTCTCCAACGACGAGGCCGTCGGCTACCTCGCCGAGCGCCTCAACCGCCTGGGCATCGAGGAGGCGCTGGCCAAGGCCGGTGCCACGCAGGGCGCGGAGGTGCACATCGGCACCGAGGAGGACTCGGTGGTCTTCGACTGGGACAACTCCATGGACGCCGAGGCCGTCCCGTCCGGCCCGCGCGGAACCGACGCCCGGCTGGGCTGACCCGCGCGGGGACCGACCGCTCCACACCAGCCGGACCCACACAGGTACGAGCATGGCGCCCGGGTAGGGCGCCGTGCCACGGATGGAAAGCCCCTCGTGGTGCACAGCGCAGATATCGAAGAGCAGTACGCCGACTCCCTGGAGTCGGCCGGTCGCACAGCGGTCGGTCGGGCGCGCCGGATCGTGGTCAAGGTGGGGTCCTCCTCACTGACCACCCCGGACGGGCTGATCGACTCGGGCCGGATCCGCGACCTGGTCGAGGTCCTGGCGGCCCGCCGAGCCCTCGGCCAGGAAGTGATCCTGGTCTCCTCCGGTGCGGTGGCCGCGGGGATGACCCCGCTGGGCATGACCCGCCGCCCGCACGACCTCGCCTCCCAACAGGCCGCGGCCAGCGTCGGCCAGGGCCTGCTCCTGGCCTCCTACTCCGCCGAACTGGCCGGGCACGGGCTGACCGCCGCCCAGGTCCTGCTCACGGTGGAGGACATGATGCGCCGGGTGCAGCACCGCAACGCCCAGCGCACCCTGCGCCGCCTGCTCGACATCGGTGCCCTGCCGATCGTCAACGAGAACGACACCGTCGCTACCCACGAGATCCGCTTCGGTGACAACGACCGCCTCGCCGCCCTGGTGGCGCACCTGATGCGCGCCGACGCCCTCGTGCTGCTCTCGGACGTGGACGCCCTCTACGACGGCAATCCGGCCGACGAGGGCACCTCGATCGTGCACCTGGTGCGCGGCCGGGCGGACCTGGACGGCATCGACATCGGCAGCACCGGCAAGCGCGGTGTGGGCACCGGTGGCATGGTCACCAAGGTGGACTCGGCGCGGATCGCCACCGAAGCGGGCGTGCCCACCCTGCTGACCTCGGCGGCCAACGCCCGCGCGGCCCTGTCCGGTGAGCGCGTGGGCACGTTCTTCGCCGCCGCCGACGGCCGTCGTCCCTCCGCCCGTCAGCTGTGGCTGGCGCACGCCACCGCCGGCCGGGGCAGCCTGGTCCTGGACCCGGGCGCGGTCAAGGCCGTGGTGAAGGAGAAGGCCTCGCTGCTGCCGGCGGGCGTGGTGAAGGTGACGGGCGACTTCACCGCCGGTGACCCGGTCGACCTTCGCGACGAGGAGGGCACGGTGGTCGCCCGCGGCCTGGTCAACTACGACGCCGCCGAGGTCCCCGACCTCATGGGCCGCTCCACCCGCTGGCTGGCCCGCGAGATGGGCCCCTCCTACGAACGAGAACTGGTCCACCGCGACGATCTCGTGCTGCTCTGACCAGAGAGGGCGAACGACCGCCGAAGGCCGGTCCGGCGCGCTGAGCCCCGGACCGGCCTTCGTCATGTCCGGGACCGGTTCCCGGGGTTCAAAACCGCCCTGGGTGTCCGGCACGCCGCCCCCTCCGCCAGCGTTGTCGTGCGTTCGTGAAAGGCTCCATGACAGGACGTCCTGAGGAGGGTGGCTCCATCCATGTCGAGTCTCGTGACACGCCTGGCGTCGTTGGCACTTCGGGTCTTCCGCAAACCGACCCTGGAGTCGGCGGAGGAGACCCGGGAGTGGTTGCACGGGCCCAAGGAGGAACCGCATCCGCCGCTCTGGCTCACCGGGCGGCACTGGATCACCCTTCGCGAGGTCGGCGGATTCTCCGTGTACACCGTGCTGCCCCGGACGGTGGAGGAGCCGCGCAAGGCCGTGCTGTACCTGCACGGGGGCACCTACGTCACCGAGATCACCGCTTGGCACTGGGTACTCATCTCCCGGATGGCCGACGCCGGCTGCCGGGTGGAGGTGCCGATCTACGGGCTGGCTCCCGAACACACCTACCGGGAGGCCTTCCCGTTCCTGACGGAGGTCTACCGGGAGCTGCTGGCGGACGTCGCGCCCGAGCGCACGCTGCTGGCCGGGGACTCCGCGGGGGGCGGGCTCGCGCTCGCCTTCGCCCAGACCCTGCCGGGGGCGGGGTTGCCGGAGCCGGTACGGCTGGTCCTGATCTCCCCGTGGGCCGACATGACGATGTCCAACCCGGACATCGCCGATGTGGAGGAGCGCGACCCCTGGCTGAGCCCCGTGGGCATGGTGGAGGCGGCCAGGGTCTGGGCGGGCGGGGACGATCTGTCCCTGCCCCGGCTGAGCCCGGTCTACGGGGAACTGGCGACCCTGCCGCCCATGGACCTCTACATCGGTACCCGCGACCTGTTGCTGCCGGACACACGCCGTCTGCACGAGCTGGTGACCGAAGTGGGCGGGGACTCGCACATCTACGAGGAACAGGGCGCCTTCCATATCCACCCGCTGGTCCCGGTCCCCGAGGGCAGTAGTGCGCGCGAGCGGATCATGCGCACCGTCGAGGAGCTGTGAGGCCTGCCCGGCCGCCGTACGGCGGCCGGGCAGGCCTCAGCCTTCGGCGCGTCGGATGATCCCCCGGCACCGTCTCTCCAGCAGCCGGCAGGCCAGCCAGAAGAACCGGAAGGCCGGGTTGGTGGTCTGCCCGTGGTGGTAGCGGTAGTAGATCTGCTGGCAGATGACCGCGAGCCGGAACAGCCCGAAGACCTCGTAGAAAGCCCACTCGCGTTCGGTGAGCTCGATGCCGCTCCGCTCCAGGTAGTGGTCCCTGGCTTCGGTGCGGGTCAGCATCCCCTCCAGGTGGGTTGGCTGCCTGCGGAACTGGCGGAAGAGGAGGTCGTCGTCGGCCTCCACCCAGTACGCCAGAGCCCCGCCCAAGTCCATCAGAGGGTCGCCCAGAGTCGCCATCTCCCAGTCCAGGAGACCGACCGGGCGGGTGGGGTCCCGGGCGTCCAGGACGACGTTGTCGAGGCGAAAGTCGTTGTGGATGAGGCAGGTGCGGCGGTCCCGGGGCTGGTTGGCGTCCAGCCAGGCCATCACCTTCTCGAACGAACCCACGTTCCAGGTCTTCGCTCCGCGGTAGCGCTCGGACCACCCGGCCACCTGGCGGGCGACGTAGCCCTCGCCGCGGCCGAACTCGCCCAGTCCCGCCGCCTCGGTGTCCACCGAGTGCAGATCCACCAGCAGGTCCAGGACGTTCACGCACAGCCGCCGGACCTCCTCGGGGGAGAGGGAGACGTCTCGGGGGAGCTCCTTGCGGGGGATCGGCCCGGCCAGACGCTCCATGACATAGAACTCCGAGCCGATCACCGACTCGTCCGCGCAGAACGCCACCATCGCGGGCACGTACGGGAAGACCGGGGCCAGCCGGGACTGGACCCGGTACTCGCGGCCCATGTCGTGTGCGCCAGCCGCCTTCCTACCGGCCGGGGGACGGCGCAGGATGAGATCGCGCCCGGGGTAGCGCAGCAGGTAGGTGAGGTTGGAGGCGCCGCCGGAGAACTGGCGGACTTCCGGGACGCCGTCGAGCCCGTCCGGGGCCTCGGCGTGTCCGCGCAGCCACTCGGCCACTGCGGCCGCGTCGAAGGCGTCCTCGGCGCGGACCTCGCGCGCCCCCGGGACACGTTCGTCAGCGGAGGGCTCGCTCATGTCAGCTTCCTGACGACCGACAGCGGCAGGCGCTTCATCAGGAAACCGATCGGCACCCACGGCCAGGCCGGGACGTACGCCCTGACCCTGCGCTTCTCGATGGCCGCGACCATGGAGCGCACTCCGGTCTCGGTGTCGACCATGAAGCGGGTCTTCTGGGCGACGTGCTCGTTCATCTCCGAACGGATGTAGCCCGGGTAGACCACCGACACGTCCAGGCCCGGCACGCGCTCGGAGCGCAGGCCCTCGGCGATGGCCGCCACCCCGGCCTTGGTGGCTGCGTAGACGGTCATGGCCTTGCGCATACCGCGCAGGGCCGACATCGAGGAGATCATCACCAGGTGGCCGCGGCCCTGTTCGCGGAAGATCTCCATGGCCGCCTCCGACTGGGCCAGCGCCCCCACGAAGTTGGTCATGGCGGTCTGCCGGTTGGCGTCGAAGCGTCCCTTGCCCAGCGCGGCGCCCTTGCCCAGGCCCGCGTTGACGATGACCCGGTCCACCGTGCCGAACTCGGCGGCGAGCTCCTTGAAGACCCGGAAGACGGCCTCGTCGTCGGTGACGTCCAGGGCCTTGAGCACCACCCGGCGGTCGGGGTGGGCGGCCGCGATCTCGTCCTTGAGAGCGACCATCTTCTCGGTGCGCCGGGCACACAGCCCCAGGTCGTAGCCGAGGGTTGCGAACTGGCGCGCCATCTCCGCGCCCAGGCCCGCCGAGGCCCCGGTGATCAGGATCGTTCCCTTGCTCATACGTGCTTCTCCGTGCTGGTCGTGCAGGTCTTCGTGGCGGGGGCGCTTCGCTCGACGCGGCGGCGGACGCCTTCGGCCATCCGGCGCATCGTGCGGTCGTAGAGGGGGCGCAGCCAGCGTTTGGCGCGCAGGGCGGACCGTCCGGCGCGGTCGGTGAGGATGACCGGCCGTCGGCGGTCCATGCCCTTGAGCACCTCGGCGGCGATGTCGTCCGCGGTCAGCTTCGACCCGTTGATCAGCCTGCTCGCGGAAGCCTCCACCGCGGGGTCGCTGCCGCTCAGGGAGGAGGCGAGGTTGGTGCGGAAGAACGACGGGCACACCACCGACGTGGTGACGCCGTAGGGCGCGAGCTCGTGCTGGAGGGTTTCGCTGAGCGCCACGACCGCGGCCTTGACCGCGTTGTAGGAGCTCATGGTCGGCGGGTGGATCAGCCCGGCGGCCGAGGCGGTGTTGACGATGTACCCGGAGCCCTGCCGTTTGAGCAGCGGGGTGAAGGTGCGGCAGCCGCGGACCACGCCGAACAGGTTGATCTCGGTGATCCAGCGCCAGTCGTCCAGGGTGAGGTGGTCGATCCGCCCGCCCGCCGCGACCCCGGCGTTGTTGACCAGTACGTCCAGCCCGCCCCAGGCGTCCTCCACGCGGGTGAGGGCGGCCGCCCAGTCGTCGTCGGAGGTCACGTCCAGACGCAGGTAGTCCGCGCCCCGGGGGAGGGCTTCGGGGGCCTGCTCAGCGAGGTCGGTGGCGAGCACCTGGTCACCGCGCGCCGCGAAGGCCGAGACCAGGGCCGCGCCCAGCCCGGAGGCTCCGCCGGTGACCAGGACACGGCGGCCCGTGCCGTCGCCGGGGGTCATCTGCGGGCTCCGTGCTTCATCAGTTCCAGGCGCGCGATGACTCCGCGGTGGACCTCGTCGGGGCCGTCGGCCAGGCGCAGCGCCCGCGCGCTGGTCCAGGCGCCGGCGAGGGGGAAGTCGTTGGACATGCCGCCGCCGCCGTGCAGTTGGATGGCGAAGTCGATGACCTGCTGGGCCATGTTCGGCGCGGCCACCTTGATCTGGCTGACCTCGCTGAGCGCGTTCAGCGGCCCGCCCTGGTCGAGTTTCCAGGCGGCGTTGAGTACCAGGAGGCGGGTGGAGTCGATGGCGATGCGGGCGTCGGCGATGCGCTCGCGGTTGCCGCCCAGGTTGGCGATCGGCTTGCCGAAGGCGGTCCGGGACAGGCCGCGCCGACAGGCGAGTTCGAGGGCCTTCTCGGCCAGGCCGATCAGACGCATGCAGTGGTGGACGCGGCCCGGTCCCAGGCGGCCCTGGGCGATCTCGAAGGCGCGGCCGGGCCCGGCGATGACGTTGGACAGCGGCACGCGCACGTCGGTGAAGGTGACCTCGCCGTGGCCGCCCGGCTCGTCCTTGAAGCCCATGGTGTCCAGGAGGCGCTCGACCTTCACGCCGGGGGCGCTGCGGGGGACGATGACCATGGTGTGCCGGTGGTGGCGGTCGGCCTCTGGGGCGGTCAGGCCCATGACGATGAGGAGCTCGCAGTCGGGGTGGCCGATGCCGGTGGCCCACCACTTGCGGCCGTTGACCACGACCTCGTCCCCCCGGACCTCCGCGCGCAGCTCCATGTTGGTGGCGTCGGAGGAGGCGACGTCGGGCTCGGTCATGCAGAAGGCGCTGCGGATGCGGGCGTCCAGCAGCGGCTCCAGCCACTGCTCCTTCTGCTCCTCGGAGCCGTATTTGAGGAGCACCTCCATGTTGCCGGTGTCGGGGGCGTCGCAGTTGAACACCGCCGGGGCGAGGTGGGAGCGGCCGGTGAGCTCGGCGACGGGTGCGTAGTCGGTGTTGCTGAGTCCGGCCCCGCCGACGGTGCCGAAGCGTTCGGCGTAGGGGCCCTCGTGCCCGGCGGGCAGGAAGAGGTTCCACAGCCCCTGGGCGCGGGCCTTGGCGCGCAGCTCCTCGATCACGGGCAGCGGCTGCCAGGGGTCGCCGTCGACCCGGCGGGCGGCGAGGTCGCGGTGGTAGTCCTCTTCGACGGGGTCGATCTCGGTCTCGATGAAGGCGCGGACCCGCTCGATCAGGTCGGCGGCGCGAGGGGAGGGTGCGAAGTCCATGTCGTTGACACTACGTCCTTATTGAGCAATGCTCAATAGTGTGAGCGAGGAAGCCCCGCGGCGGACGCGGATGACCCAGGACGAACGCAGGCGCCAACTGGTCGGGATCGGCCTGCGGATGCTGGTGGAACGCCCCATCCAGGAACTGGCGGTGGACGAGGTCGCCAAGGAGGCCGGGATCTCCCGAGGGCTGCTGTTCCACTACTTCCCGAACAAGACCGCGTTCCACGACGCCGTGGTGGCGGCCGCCGGGCGCCGGGTGGTGCGCAACACCGCCCCTGACGGGGACCTGACCGGCTGGGACGCCGTCGCCCAGTTCGTGGAGCGCTTCCACGAACAGGTGGACCGCCGTCGGGGATCGTACCTGGCGCTGGTGTTCGGCGGGGGGTCGGTGACCCTGGACGGCGAACTGGTGGAGGACCTGCGCGAGACCATGGGTGCCCGCGTGCGCGACCTGCTGGGCCTGCCCGACTCCGCGGCCCCGGTCACCGACGCCTGGACCGCCTACGTGGAGGCCCGAGCCCTGCGCTGGAGCGCCGCCCCCGCCACGGAACGCCCCCGGAGCCTGGCAGCCGAGACGGACCACTGCGTCCGCGCCCTGCGGGCCCTGCTGGACCTGAGCTGACCCCGGCGGAGCCGTCCGCGTCGTGGCCGGACACGTTCTAGGATGCGGGGCGTGAACCGAGAGACGACGCAGTACAACAGCCCGCGACCGAGCGTCGGAACCCAGAGCCGCAGCGAAGCCCAGCGCATCGGCGACGCTCCGCGCAACGGCAACACCCAGCGGCCCGCCGCCTCCGCGCAGAACGGTGACGCCCACCCCCACGAGGGAGCCGTCCGCGAGGTCCCCACCGGGCGCAACGCCACCAAGCTCGTGTACGCGCCCGAGCAGGACGGCCTCGCCGACGCGGGCGAGATCGTGTGGACCTGGGTGCCCTACGAGGAGGACGCCACCCGGGGCAAGGACCGCCCCCTGCTCGTGGTGGGTCGCAAGGGCAAGCGCCTGCACGGCCTCATGCTCTCCTCCCAGACCCCCGACGAGCGCGAGCGCCAGGACTGGCTGCCGATCGGCGCGGGTGCCTGGGACGGCGAGGGCCGCGACTCCTACGTGCGCGTGGACCGCCTCTTCGAGTTCGACGAGGCCGCCATCCGTCGCGAGGCCGCCGTGATGGACGAGCGTCTCTTCTGGCAGATCGCCGCCGTGCTGAGGGAGCGCTACGGCTGGACCTGAGACCCGGGGTTCACAGGGACCTTCGGGTGTACAGGTGACTCTCGGGCCGCGGCGGTCTCTGTCAGGTCCTCCCCGCCGCGCTCAGCGTCGGCGGTAGGCGTCCCTTCTGTGGTGCACGGCGAGAACGAAGACGGTCTTGGTGTCGTCGTCGATCCGGTACCTGACCCGGTACTCGCCGCGCCGTGCGCGGTAGTCACCCTCGAACGGAGTCCGAAGCGGCGCACCGACTCTGTGGGGGTTGTCGGCGAGCGGACCCATGATGAACTCGGCGCAGGCGGCCGCCGCGAACTCGGGAAGCCGCTCGCGCGGATGCCGGGCGGCGGTGGGGGTGAGTTGGAGGGGGTAGGTCAACGGTGGCCTTTCCTGCGCAAGGACTCAAGCAGGTCCGTGCTCTCCTCCGGGCTGAGCGCCCTTCCTTCAGCGATCTCCTGTTTGCTCTGCTGGACCTCCGCGATGGCCTCGGGGTCTCCCAGAAGTTCCATGGTGGCTTCGATCTCCGCCATGTCCTCGGCGGACATGATGACGATGTAGTCGCGTCCGTTCTTGGTCACGGTCAGACGCTCATGCGTGCGGTCCACCTCCTCGGCGAGCTCGGACAGGTGGGCTTTGACTTCAGACAGCGGCAAGGTTCTCATAGACCAGAATTACAGTCTGTTTCTCGCTGTTGGGGCAGTGGCTGAGCGGAGACCTCAACGGAGTCGGCTTCAGCGGACCATGGGCGACCCGGCGTCTCAGCCTGTGGATAACTTCGTGTGTTCGGTGACCGGGCGCTATACGCTGGAGAGGATCCCCCTGGTCCGGTGCCCTTCGACGCGGCAGGTCCACCGGCCCGGGCGGCCTCCCGAGCAAGGAAGCCCCGACAAGGATGACAGCCATGAGTGACATCGAGCGTGAGGTCCACGCGGTAGCCCAACGTGCCAAGGACGCTGCGGCCGACCTCGCGCCGCTCAGCCGGGCGGTGAAGGACCAGGCCCTGCTGGCCATCGCCGACGCCCTGGTCAAGCGGGCGGACGAGATCACCGCCGCCAACGCCCAGGACGTGGAGCGGGCCCGCCGGGACGGCACCAGCCCGGCCATGATCGACCGGCTCACCCTGAACCCGGCGCGGATCGAGGCCATCGCCGACGCGGTGCGCGAGATCGTCGAACTCCCCGACCCGGTCGGGGAGTCCGTGCGCGGCTCCATCCTGCCCAACGGCCTGGACCTGCGCCAGATCCGGGTCCCGCTCGGGGTCATCGGCATCATCTACGAGGGCCGCCCCAACGTCACCGCGGACGCCGCCGCCCTGTGCCTCAAGAGCGGTAACGCCGCCCTGCTGCGCGGCTCCTCCTCGGCCTACGACTCCAACACCGCCATCGTCGGGGTGCTGCGCGACGCCCTGGAGGGCACCGGGGTCCCGGTCGACGCCGTCCAGATGGTCCCGGGCCGCACCCGCGAGTCCTCCACCGCGCTGATGCGCGCCCGTGGGCTCGTGGACGTGCTCATCCCGCGCGGTGGCGGCTCGCTCATCCAGGCCGTGGTCCGCGACTCCACCGTCCCGGTCATCGAGACCGGCGAGGGCCTGTGCCACGTGTACGTGGACGCCGACGCCGACCTCGACAAGGCGTTGGCCATCGCCGTCAACGCCAAGGCCCAGCGCTGCTCGGTGTGCAACTCCGCCGAGACCCTCCTGGTGCACGAGGCGGTCGCCGACGCCTTCCTGCCCCGGGTCCTGGCCTCCCTCGCCGAGGCCGAGGTCACCGTGCACGGTGACGACCGCGTTCAGGCGGTCGCCGCCGCGCACCCGACCGGTGCCACGGTGGTCGAGGCCACCGAGGAGGACTGGACCACCGAGTACCTGTCCATGGACCTGGCCGTGCGGGTCGTCCCGGACGTGGACGCCGCGCTCGCGCACATCAGGAAGTACTCCACCCAGCACACCGAGGCGATCATCACCGACTCGCTCAGCACCTCCCGGTACTTCGTGTCCCGGGTGGACTCGGCCGCGGTGATGGTGAACGCCTCCACGCGCTTCACCGACGGCGGTGAGTTCGGCTTCGGCGCGGAAATCGGCATTTCCACTCAGAAACTGCACGCCAGAGGCCCGATGGGGCTCACCGAAATGACCTCGACCAAGTACGTGGTCACCGGTGACGGTCACCTGAAGTAATCACCGGACCGTTGGTTCGACCTTGAATGGCCGCCCGGCTGACCGGGCGGCCATTCCGCTTCCTTTCCCCTGGCCAAGGCGCACGGGAAACGCCCGGGCGGCCCTGAACACTTGGGAGCCAGGAACTTCGGGCTCCGGGCGCGCCCGTATTCCGCCCGTGCCAGTCGTGATCCAGCGCACCCCGCGGCACGTGTGCCACCACGTGCGTTTTCCTCCCGGAAACCTGGACAGAAGCGAATCTTCTCCCGAAGAGTATTCCCAAAGCGCTTTGGGATCGGTACTTTCTCTGTGGTGTCCACACGGCGCTCTTCCCGCACACTCATCAGGAGCGTCGGACCCCACCGGTCACGACGAAAGGAAATCCCCCGCATGAAGCTCGGGAGCAAGATCGCTGCCTCCACCGCCACGGCGGCCCTGGCCATCGGCGGCGTCACCCTCATGGCAGCCCCCGCCCAGGCGGACCTGGTCACCCTGTGCTCGGGACACGGAGGTGCGATCACTCTGCCCACTGACCTCAAGGTTCCGGCCGGCGCGAGCTGCTTCCTGGACGGCACCACCATCCAGGGCAAGGTCACCGTCGAGAGCGACGCCAACCTGCACATCCTCGGCGGCCAGATCGACGGTCAGGTGACCGTCTCCAGCGGTGGTTACTTCGACGCCTCCGACACCTCCGTCGACGGCGACGTCGTCAACACCGGCGCCTACGGCACCTACCTGGAGGACGGCACCTCGGTCGCGGGCCTGAGCGCCGCGGCTGCCGAGGGCGCCGACAACGACGGCTTCGTCTTCGTGGTCGGTTCCTCCGCCTCCTCCGTCAACGCCACCGTCGGCGAGCTCTACGTCACCGACTCCCGTCTGGGCGGCGTGTCCGCCGAGGGCGTGGAGTACGTGGACATCTTCGACAGCGTCGTCCGCGGCGACCTCTCCGTCACCAACGCCGCCTCCGGCGGCATCCTGGTGGACAGCGAGGTCATCGGTGACGCCACCTACACCGGCGGCAACGGCCCGGTCGCCATCGGCGCCGGTGAGAGCGAGGGCTTCGCCAGCTCCCTCAACTACATCGACGGCGACCTCTCGGTCACCGGCGTGTCCGGCGGCGTGTACATCGACAACAACATCGTCGGCGGCGACCTGACCGCCTCCGACAACAGCCCGACCGCCCAGATCGGCGACAACAACCGCGTGCGCGGCGGTATCGTCACCCAGGAGATCGCGCTGCGCACCTTCGCCGCCGAGGTGACCGCCGAGTTCGAGGCGCACGAGGCCGACCTCGAGGAGGCCGTCGAGGAGCAGCGCGCCGAGACCATCGAGGAAGCCCTCGAAGCCGGACCCGCCTTCTAGGCCGAACCTCGAGGCACTCTCCGCGCCAGCCCGGAGAGCTCCCGGCGACAACCCGGTTCACGCCGGGCGGGGAACCCACTCCCACTCGCCTCTCCAGCGCCGACGGCCCCGCGCCGTCGGCGCTGTTCTTGTGCACGGGGCCTCTCCGGGGCTGAGGGCCGCTCCCGACCAGGCCGGGCCGCCCCCACTGGCTCGCCGGTCTGCCCCACCCACATCATGTGGCCCACTCGCATCATCCGACTCGCCTACATCATCTGTCCCACACGTACCGCTGTTATGTCGTGGCAGTGACGATAGTCATGGGTCGGTGATACATTCCGGGCATGGCTGACTCCGAACGACGTGTCGTGGTCTCCGGTGGCTCCGGCGGTATCGGGCGGGCCATCGTGTTCGCCCTGGCGAGCGAGGGCGACGAGGTGTTCGCCCTCGGGCGGGATTCCGGGAGACTGGCCGCCCTGGAACGCAGAGCCCGAGCCCACGGGCTCAAGGTCACCTCCCGGGTCTGCGACCTCACCGACGAAAAGGCGGTGGAGTCCCTGGTCGAAAGTCTGGGAGAGGTGTCGGTGCTGGTCAACAACGCGGGCATGGCGCAGAGCGCTCCCCTGCGGCGTACCTGCCTCGAGCTGTGGGAAACCCACCTGCGCACCAACGCCACCTCCGCGTTCCTGCTCACCAGGTCCCTTCTGCCGGGCATGCTCGAACGCGACGACGGACGGGTGGTCTTCGTCGCTTCCACCGCCGCGCACACCGGCTCCCGCTACACCGCGGCCTACACCGCCTCCAAGCACGCGATGCTCGGACTGGCCCGCGCGGTGGCCGCCGAGGTCGCGGGCACCGGTGTCACCAGCAACGCCGTGTGCCCCTCCTTCGTCCGCACCCCCATGACCGAGGGCTCCGTGGCCCGCATCGCCGAGCGCACCGGCCGCGGCCGGGAAGAGGCCGAGGAGGTCCTGGTCAAGGCCAGCCCTCTGGGCCGACTCATCGAACCCGAGGAGGTGGCGGCTGCCGTCACCTACCTGGTGAGCCCGCTGGCCCGGGCGGTCAACGGCCAGTCCCTGACCATCGACGGCGGAGGAGCCCACCGATGAGTCCCTTCCGGGCGTCCGCGCCCCTGACCGAGCAGTGGAACCACTTCGACCTCCACCGGGAGGGCGGGGTGGCCACCGTGACCCTCGACCGGCCCGACAAACTCAACGCCCTGACCTTCGAGGCCTACGCCGACCTGCGCGACCTGCTGACCGAACTCCCGCACCGGGGCGACACCCGAGTCCTCGTCCTGCGCGGGCGCGGTAAGGGGTTCTGCTCCGGCGGGGACGTCAACGAGATCATCGGCCGGACCTTGGAGATGGAACCCGACGACCTGCTCGCCTTCACTCGGATGACCGGCGAGGTGGTCCGGGCCATGCGCGAGTGCCCGGTCCCGGTGATCGCCGGGATCCACGGCATCGCCGCCGGGGCGGGCTCGGTCCTGGCCCTGGCCGCCGACTTCCGGGTGGTCGCCCGCTCGGCCCGCTTCGCCTTCCTCTTCACCCGGGTCGGTCTGTCCGGCGCCGACATGGGCGCCGCCTACCTGCTGCCCCGCATGGTGGGACTGGGTAACGCCACCAAGATCCTCATGCTCGGCGACACCATCGACTCCGCCGAGGCCGACCGGTACGGGCTGGTCAGCGAGCTGGTGGACGAGCACGAACTGGACGAGGCGGTCACCCGGCTGGCCACCCGGCTCTCCGAGGGGCCCGCCTTCGGCTACGCCCAGACCAAGGCGCTGCTCTCCCGGGAACTGGACATGAGTCTGTCCGGGGCGATCGAACTGGAGGCCATGACCCAGGCCCTGCTGATGAAGAGCGCCGACTACGCCGAGTTCCACGCCGCGTTCACCGGCCGCAGAGCACCCGAGTGGAAGGGACGCTAGTGGAGCCCGCAGACCTGCGGCCCAGCCCGCACACGCTGGTCAACCCGCCCGGACTCGGCCCCACCCCGGGGTTCTCCCACGCGGTGGTCCCAGCCCCGGGCAGGGCTGTTCACCTGGCCGGACAGATCGCCTCGGGGCCCGACGGCACGCTGGTCGCCCGGGACCTGCCCGACCAGTTCGGGGTCGCCCTGGACAACGTCGTCACCGCTCTGCGCGCCTGCGGGGGCGCCCCGGAGCACCTGGTCAGCCTGACCATCTACACCACCGACGTCCCCGGCTACCGGTCGGCCGCCCGCGAGATCGGCCGTGCCTACCGCGCCCGTCTGGGCCGCCACTACCCGGCGATGGCACTACTGGGGGTGACCGGCCTGTACGAGCCCGGAGCGCTGGTCGAGCTGGTCGGCGTCGCCGTGATCCCCGACCCCGGTCCGGGCGGGACCCCGGAGTGAACGGGACCCCGGGCTGAGCTGTGTCTCGGTCTGAGCGGTGCCCGGTCCGGGTGGACTCGCGGCCCGGGCGGACCAGGGCTCAGCGGAACTTCGAGAACGCGATGACGCTACGCACCTCGCTCAGCCCCAGGGGCTGGAGCAGCGTGTGGAGGTCGAAGAACACCCGGGCCGCGCGGCTGCCCGCCCAGGGCTCCGGGAGCAGCTCGGGCGGCAGCCCCGGGTCCAGGTAGGGCAGCCTCCGCCAGGTGTCGACCGTGCGCAGATGGTCGGCGAACGCCTGTTTGCGCTCCTGCGCCCCGAGCGGTCCGCTCATCCGCCGCCACCGCTCCAGCACGGGTTCGTACTCGTCGAGGAAGCCCTCGTACATCGCCTGGAACGCGGGCAGGTCCCACCAGCGGGCAACGGACTCGGTCAGCTCGCGAAAGTCCAGGTGGGAGGCGTGGAAGAGCTCCGCGTAGGGTTCCAGACCCAGGTCCCGCAGCGCCCCGCGGGCCTGGTCGGTCAGATGGGCGGGGGCGATCCACACACCGGCGGCGGTGGTGCCGAAGCCGAGCCGGGTGAGCTGGCTGCGCAGGGCGTGCCGGCGGCGCCGCTCGGACTCGGGCACGGAGAAGACCACGAGCACCCAGCCGTCCTGGACGCGGGCGACGCGGTGGCCGAAGATGCGCTGGTCCCCCTCGGCGAGGATGCGGCGCCCCTCGTCGGACAGGCGGTACCCGGCCGCCCCACCGAGGCGTTCGGGGGTCAGCAGGCCGCGGCGTTTGAGCCGGGAGACGGCGGAGCGGACGGCGGGGCCGTCCACGTCGAGCCCGGACATCAGCGCGATGAGGTCGGCCACCCCGATCCACCCGCCCACGTCCCGGGCGTAGGAACCGAAGAAGGAGACGATCAGGGACCTGGGCCGCCGGCGCTCGGTGTCGGGGTCGGCCGCCTGGCCGCTGTTGGACGTCACGCGGACACGATATCGGCCGGTTGGTCCGGTCCTCGGACGGTCCTCCCCGTCACCGGGGGCTGAACGCACCGTTGAATCTCCTCATGTAGCTCTCTTGACGGTCGTCATGCTTATTGTACATTTGCGATGTGGGGTGGATCACGTACCCAACGAGAGTCGAGGTCACCCATGGGGATCCCCCGGAACGACACCGATCACGAGTTCGCGCGCTGGGTCCGGGCGTGCGCCGCCGAAATCACCGCCGCGCCGCCCGGAACGGACACCGCCCCGGCGGCCGAACCCGGCCGGGTGGACCGCGCCCTGCTGCTCCGCCTCGGCGACGTGGGTCTTCTCCCGGCGCTCTTCCCCGGTACCGCGGACGACGGCCCCCTACGTGAGGCGCCCGCCACCCGCCTGTGCCTGCTGCGCGAGCACCTGGCCCGCACCGACACCCACGCCGAGACCGCTCTCGCCCTCCAAGGGCTGGGCACCTACCCGCTCCTGCAGTCCGGAACCGAATGCCAACGCCGACGCTGGGTCCCCGAAGCCGCCGCCGGCCGGGCCGTGGCCGCCTTCGCCCTCACCGAACCCGACGCGGGCTCGGACGCCGCGGCCCTGGCACTGCGCGCCGAACCCTTCGGTGACGGCTGGCGCCTGCACGGCGAGAAGACCTGGATCTCCAACGCCCCCGACGCCGACTTCTACACCGTGTTCGCCCGCACCACCCCCGGGACGCGCTCCCGCGGCGTGACCGCCTTCTGCGTCCCCGGCGACCGCCCCGGACTCTCCGGCAGCCCCCTGGAGATGCTCTCCCCGCACGCCCTGGGCCACCTGGTCTTCGACGGGGTCGAGGTCGGCCCGCAGGACGTCGTCGGCATCCCCGACCAGGGGTTCACGGTCGCCATGCGCACCCTGGACCTGTTCCGCCCCAGCGTCGGCGCCTTCGCGGTGGGGATGGCCGACGCCGCGCTGGCCGCGGCCAAGGAGCACACCGACCACCGCAGCGCCTTCGGCGGCCCGCTGCGCCGCCTCCAGACGGTCGCCCACACCCTGGCCGAGATGGCCACCCGCACCGAGGCCGCCCGGCTGCTCGTCTACGCGGCGGCGCAGGAGTACGACTCCGGTGGTCCCGACGTCACCCTCAAGGCCGCCATGGCCAAGCTCTTCGCCACCGAGACCGCCCAGTACGTGGTGGACGCCGCGGTACAGCTGCACGGCGCCCGCGCCCTGCACCGGGGCCATCTGCTCGAACACCTCTACCGCGAGGTGCGCGCCCCGCGTATCTACGAAGGCGCCTCGGAGGTTCAGCGTCAGATCATCGCCCGCCACATGTAACGCCACAGACCCGGCTGTAGAACCCCGCCCACCGGAGGTCCAGCATGTCGAACCCCGACCCGAACCGGAACCCGAACCCGGCTGACCGGCCGTCGCTTCCGGAGCACGCCCTCCCGGCCGTGCCACTCTCACCCACGGCCCACGAGGACACCTTCACCCGGGAGCACCTGCCCCCGGCCGAGGAATGGCCGCTGATCCGGCCGCTGGACCACCCGGACCGGCTCAACTGCGCCAAGGAACTGCTCGACGGCACCATCGCCCGCTGCGGCGCGGACCGCCGCTGCGTGGTCGGCGAGCACGAGACCCTCACCTACGGCCGGCTCCGGGACAGGGTGGACCGGATCGCCCGCGTCCTGGTGGACGAGTGCGGCTTGCGGCCGGGGGAGAGGGTGCTGCTGCGCGGGCCCAACTCGCCCTGGCTGGCCGCCTGCTGGCTCGCCGTCATCAAAGCCGGGGGAGTGGTCGTCACCGTCCTGCCGGTCCTGCGCGCCGGGGAGCTCTCCACCATCGTCCGCTCCGCCCGGGTCACCCACGCGCTCTGCGACGCCCGCTTCCTCGACGACCTCACCGCCGCCGCGGACCAGCTCGGGGACCGGGCCCCGAGCGTCCTGGTCTACGGGGGCGGGGCCGACAGCGACCTCACCGCGCGGGTCGACGCCCACCCGCCCGACTTCACCGCGGTGCCCACCGCGGCCGACGACGCCTGCATGATCGCCTACACCTCCGGCACCACCGGCGCACCCAAGGGCTGCGTGCACTTCCACCGCGACGTCCTGGCCATCGCCGACACCTACTCCGCCCAGGTCCTCAAGCCGACCCCGGACGACCTCTTCGTCGGCAGCCCGCCCTTCGCCTTCACCTTCGGCCTCGGCGGGCTCCTGATCTTCCCGATGCGCGCCGGAGCCGCCACGGTCCTCCTCGAACGCCCGCGCCCCGAGGCGATCCTGGACGCCGTCTCCGAGCACGGCGCCTCCGTCGTGTTCACCGCACCCACCGCCTACCGCAGCATGCTCACCCAGCTCGAGGGGCGCGACCTGTCCTCCCTGCGCCGCTGCGTCTCCGCCGGGGAACACCTGCCCGCCGCCACCTGGCAGGCCTGGTACGACGCCACCGGCGTGCGCCTGCTCGACGGCATCGGCGCCACCGAGATGCTGCACATCTTCGTCTCCGCCAGCGACGAGCACATGCGCCCCGGCTCCACCGGACGCCCCGTGCCCGGGTTCGAGGCGGTGATCCTGGACGACGAGGGCGAACCCGTCCCCGACGGTGAACCCGGCCACCTCGCGGTGCGCGGTCCGGTCGGCTGCCGCTACCTGTCCGACGAACGCCAGCGCGAGTACGTCCGCCACGGCTGGAACCACACCGGTGACACCTACGTACGCGACGAGGACGGCTACTTCTGGTACCGGGCGCGCAGCGACGACATGATCGTCTCCGCCGGATACAACATCGCCCCCGCCGAAGTGGAGGAGGCCCTGCTCACCTCACCCGACGTGGAGGAGGCCGCGGTGGTCGCAGCGCAGGACCCGGACCGTGGCCTGGTCGTGCGCGCCTACGTGGTGCCGCGCCGGGGGCTCACCGCGGACACCGCTCTGGCCGACCGGCTCAAGGACCACGTCCGCTCGCGCATCGCCCCCTACAAGACCCCGCGCTCGGTGGTCTTCCTGCCGTCCCTGCCGCGCACCGCCACCGGCAAACTCCAGCGCTTCAGACTCCGGGAGAGCACCTGAGCCGAGAGCAGCCCACGGCACGGACGCCAGCGGAACCGGCACCAACGCGGACGGCGCCGACGGAACCGGCGTCAGCGAACAGGAAGGCGGCACGATGCGCATCGCGTGTATCGGGGCGGGGCCCGCGGGACTCTACTTCGCGGCCCTGGCCCGCCAGCTGGACCACACCCACGACATCACCGTCTACGAACGCAACGCCCCCGACGACACCTTCGGGTTCGGCGTGGTGCTCTCCGACGAGACCCTCGGCGGCATCGAACACGCCGATCCCGCCGTGTACCGGGCCATGGCCGCCGAGTTCGCCCGCTGGGACGACATCGACATCCACCACAGGGGCACCGTCACCACCTCCGGAGGGCACGGCTTCGCCGCCATCGGCCGCCGCCGGCTCCTCCAGATCCTGCGCGCCCGCTGCGCCGGGCTGGGGGTCCGGGTGCTCAGCCGTACCGAGGCGCCACCCGCCGCGGAGCTGGCCGCCACCCACGACCTCGTCGTCGCCGCCGACGGGGTCAACAGCATCACCAGGACCACCCACGCCGCGGACTTCGGCACCGAACTCCAAGCCCACCGCAACCGCTTCATGTGGCTCGGTACCGACCTGGTCTTCGACGCCTTCAACTTCCACGTCCTGGAGACCCCGCACGGGGTCATGCAGCTGCACTGCTACCCCTACGCCACCGACGCCAGCACGTTCATCGTGGAGATGGCCGAGGACGTGTGGCACGCCGCCGGGTTCGTCGACCAGGACCTCGCCCCCGGGGAGAGCGCCCTCGACGCGATAGCGCGCTGCGAGCAGCTCTTCGCCGACGTCCTGCGCGGCCACCGCCTGCTGCCCAACAACTCCCGCTGGCAGCGCTTCACCACCGTCCGCAACCGCACCTGGCGGCGCGGCAACGTGGTCCTGCTCGGCGACGCCGCCCACACCGCCCACTTCTCCATCGGCTCGGGCACCAAACTGGCCATGGAGGACGCCCTCGCCCTCGCCGCCTGCCTGCGCGAACAGCCCACCACCGAGGCCGCCCTCACCGCCTACGAGGAGGAACGCCGTCCCGTCGTGGCCAGCACCCAGCGCGCGGCCCGGGCCAGCCTGGAGTGGTTCGAGGACATCGCCCGCCACGTGGACGCCGCACCGGCCCAGTTCGCCTTCGACCTGCTCACCCGCAGCCGCCGGGTCACCTACGACAACCTTCGCCTGCGCGACCCCGAGTTCGTCGCGTGTGTGGACGCGTGGTTCACTGGTCAGGTCGAGGCCGAACAGGCCGGATCCGCCGCCGGGCGTCCCGCGGCCACCGGTTCCGCCGCTTCGGCCAGCCCGGCCGCCGTCGACGACGAGGGCTCGACGGAAACTGCGGGCTCGGCGGCAGCCGAACCGCGTCCGCCCATGTTCCACCCCTTCAACCTGGGGCCCGTGCAGCTGGACAACCGGGTCGTGGTCTCGGCCATGGACATGTACTCCGCCACCGACGGCCTGGCGGGCGACTTCCACCTCGTCCACCTGGGCGGCAAGGCCCTGGGCGGGGCCGGACTGGTCATGACCGAGATGGTGTGCGTGTCCGCCGAAGCCCGCATCACCCCCGGCTGCACCGGTCTGTACACCCCCGAACACGAGGCCGCCTGGCGCCGCGTCACCGAGTTCGTGCACGCCAACAGCCGGGCGAAGATCGGGGTACAGCTCGGCCACGCCGGACGCAAGGGATCCACCCGCCTCATGTGGGAGGGCATCGACCAGCCCCTGCCCGACGGCAACTGGCCCCTGGTGGCTCCCTCCCCGCTGCCCTACCGGGAGGGCGTCAACCAGACACCCAGGGAACTCGACCACGCCGCCATGGCGGCCATCCGGGACGACTTCACCGCCGCCGCCCGCTCCGCCGACCGCGCCGGATTCGACCTCCTCGAACTGCACTGCGCCCACGGCTACCTGCTCTCCTCCTTCCTCTCACCGGTCACCAACCACCGCACCGACCGTTACGGCGGCGACCTCGCCGGACGCCTGCGCTACCCCCTGGAGGTCCTGGCCGCCGTCCGCGAAGCCTGGCCCGACCACAAGGCCCTCACCGTCCGGATCTCCGCCACCGACTGGGTCGAGGACGGCACCACCGACGACGACGCCGTGGAGATCGCCCGCGCCCTCGTCGCCGCCGGGGCCGACGCGATCGACGTCTCCACCGGCCAGGTCACCCCGGACGAACGGCCCGCCTACGGCCGCAGCTACCAGGTGCCCTACGCCGAACGCATCCGCCGCGACCTCGGAGTGCCGGTCATCGCGGTCGGCGCCATCTCCTCCCACGACGACGTCAACTCCACGGTCCTGGCCGGGCGCGCCGACCTGTGCGCCCTGGCCCGCCCGCACCTGTACGACCCGCAGTGGACCCTGCACGCCGCCGCCGAGCAGGACTACTCGGGTCCCGGAGCCACCTGGCCCGCCCCCTTCCGCGCGGGCAGCCGCAAACCCCCCACAGGCCGGACCGACGGGCCGCGCCCCCGCCTCGACCTGCTACGTTCCACCGGGACACAGGGCACCCGCCACCGCCGCTGGCGCCCCGACCAGCCCGAGCACGGCTCCGCACCCTCGGAGAGCGCTCTCCGCCCGGCCACGACCCAGGGAGACCCACGGTGACCACGACCTACGGTGAGCACCCCAGCCAGATCATCCACCGCTGGGATCCCGAAGGAACGGACGCTCCGGCCCCCGTGGCGGTCCTGCTGCACGGCGGCTGGTGGCGCGACCTGCACGACGCCCACCTGATGGACCCCCTCGCCCGGGACCTGGCCGCCGGCGGATGGGCGGTGTGGAACATCGAGTACCGGCGCACCGGCACCGACGGCGGCGGCTGGCCGCGGACCCGTGACGACGTCGCCCGCGCCCTGGACCTGCTCGCCGCCACCGCCGAGAGCGACGAACGCCTGGACACCTCCCGCGTGGTCTCCCTCGGCCACTCCGCCGGGGGCCACCTCGCCCTGATGACCGCCGCCGACTCCTTGGTGACCTCCGTGGTCCCGCTCGCCCCCATCACCGACCTGCGCCGCTGTGCCGAAGCCGGACTGGGGGAGGGGGCGGTCGAACCCTTCCTCGGCCCCGTCCCCGCTCCGGAGCTCTACGCCGAGTCCTCCCCCGTGCACCGGCTTCCGTTCGGCGTTCCCCAGCTACTGGTCCACGGCGACCAGGACCAGCGCGTCCCGGTCGAGCACAGCCGCGACTACGCGGAAGCGGCCCGGGCGGCGGGGGACCCCGTCGACTACCGGGAGGTCCCCGGCGCCGACCACTTCGCCGTCATCGACCCCGCGCACGCCGCCTGGCAGGCGGTGCGGGACACGCTGGCGACCGGCTGGGGATGACCCCGGAACGGTCTGGGAACCGCGCGCGGCACAAGGGCGTGCCGTTCCCAACCCTGTGCCGTTCCCAACCCTGTGCCGTTCCGAACCCTGTGCTCCGAACACATCCCTGAGCCCCCGGGTACACGCCCGTCCCCGCGAACGCCACAGGGGCGGTGCCTGGAAGAGCCAGGCGCCGCCCCCGTGCGGGTCCGCCTGAACGCTAGTTGCTGTTGCTGTTGCCGTTGGTGTTGTCGCTGCCGCTCTCGCCGCTCTGGCTGCCCTGGTCGCTTCCGGAGCCGCCCTGGCCGCCCCGCCAGCGGTCGGCCACCGTGTCGAAGAACTGGCCCCCGGCGCGCCCAGCGCCACCCGCCACGTCCCGGATGGTCTTGACCAGAGGGTCCGAGGAACGGTTCCAGCCCTCCCGGTAGGAGTTGGCCGCGTTGGTCGCCTCCTCCGACACACTGGCCTCACGGTCGGTGGACCGGCGTGGGTACTCGCCGTCGACGATCCGCTGGTACTCGCCGCTCTCGATCCACCGGTGCAGCTCGGCCACCCGGACCACCGCGAACGGGTGGCTCTGCGGGATGGTGGTCATCAGCTTGAGGACGCTGTCCACGGCGTCACCGCCGCCCTCGTACTCGCGGGCCTGCTCCATGAACGCGTCGGGGTTCATCTGGGACAGGTTCGAGCCACCGGCCAGCTTCATCAGAGCGCGCTTGGCGGCTTCGGGGTTCTGGCAGGTCAGCAGGCCGGCGCGGTCGCTGGAGAGCTCGGACTTGCGCTGCCACTCACGCAGCCCGGCCAGGATCGCCTGGATGGCGATGGCGCCCAGCGGGATCCACATGATCTTGGTGGACAGCCAGACCAGCAGAAGGAGGATGGTGCGGTACACGGAGTGACCGCTCAGCACGTGACCGACCTCGTGGCCGATGACGAACCGCTTCTCCTCGGCGTCGAACAGGTCGAACAGGCCGGTCGTCATGACGATGAAGGGCTTCTTGCGGCCGATCGCCATGGCGTTGGGCTGGGGGTCCATCTTGACGTAGAGCTCGGGAACCTCGTCCAGGTCCAGGACGTAGGCGGCGTCGCGGAGGTAGTCGTGCAGTTCCGGGAACTGCGTGGGGCTCACCCGCACGGCGCTGGAAAGGAACATCAGGCGGAGCGAGCGCTCGTTGATTCGCCCGAACAGGGACTTGACGAGGGTGTCGAAGCCCGTCAGCGAACGCAGCGCGACCAGGGCGCCGCGATCGGCGGGGTGCTCGTAGGCACGAGGAGAGATGTCTGTGAGCCGGACGCGTACGCGATCTGGTGAGTTGGCCATATCGGCATGCTATGCGGCACGATGCCGCTTGGCCACGGTTTGGGCCAAACGAGATATGACGCGATTCGCGGGTGTTTCACGAACCTCCCGGGAAGCAGCCCGGCCCGGCGCTTGTTTGAGCTGTTCCAGGGTGGAACAGGCCCGGAAGCGGGCGACGGCGCCCGAGGTCGGCTAACCTCGGTTGGCCGAAACCGGCAACACGGCAGCGCCACTGCGAAACGGAGCGCACAGTGACACAGCAGGCCACCGGCGTCTCCCACGGAGGGAGCTCCCCCGCGCGACGGGACGGCTCCGTGCCGACCAAGGTCGGCATCATGGGCGGCACCTTCGACCCCATCCACCACGGACACCTCGTCGCCGCCAGTGAGGTCGCACACCTCTTCGGACTCGACGAAGTCGTGTTCGTCCCCACCGGCCAGCCCTGGCAGAAGGACCTGGCCAAGGTCACCCCCTCCGAGGACCGCTACCTCATGACGGTCATCGCGACCGCCGAGAACCCCCAGTTCAGGGTCGACCGCGTCGAGATCGACCGTTCGGGGCCCACCTACACCCTCGACACCCTCCGCGAGATGCGCAGCGTCTACGGCCCCGACGTGGAGCTCTACTTCATCACCGGAGCCGACGCGCTCGGCGCCATTTTGAGCTGGCACAACGTCGACGAACTCTTCGACCTCGCGCATTTCGTAGGCTGTAACCGGCCCGGACACCACCTCAGCGACACCGGCCTGCCCGAGGGCAAGGTCTCCCTGGTGGAGGTCCCCGCGCTCGCCATCTCCTCCACCGAGTGCCGCGAACGCGTCCGCAAGGGCGAACCCATCTGGTACCTCGTACCCGACGGCATCGTCCGCTACATCAACAAGACCGGGCTCTACCTGGAGTCCTGAACCGCGCCACGCGAACCGACCCCGGTCCGCAGCGCACCGGTCGACACCCGACAAGTAAGGCAGCAAGCACAACGTGACAGCCACCGACAGGGCCGTGGAACTCGTGAAGGTCGCCGCAGAGGCCGCCTCCGACAAGCTCGCCCAGGAGATCATCGCCTACGACGTCAGCGACCAGCTCGTCATCACCGAGGCCTTCGTGCTGTGCTCGGCGCCCAACGACCGCCAGGTCCGCGCCATCGTCGACGAGGTCGAGGACCAGCTGCGCATCCAGTCCGGCGCCAAGCCCGTCCGCCGCGAAGGCGAGCGCGACGGCCGCTGGGTCCTGCTGGACTACGCCGACATCGTCGTCCACATCCAGCACGAGGAGGAGCGCGGCTACTACGGCCTCGAGCGCCTCTGGAAGGACTGCCCGGAGATCGAACTCCCCGAGGGCTCCCGAGGTGCCGAGCGCACCCCGCTGGACGAGCAGTAACCTCCGCGCGGCCGTTCCGGTCGCAGAACAAGAGAGACACGCCACGTGAGTGACGCCCCCCGTGTGCTGTTCTGGCGGCACGGACGCACGGCCTGGAACGTCGAGAAGCGTTTCCAGGGACAGACCGACATCGACCTCGACCCGGTCGGCCACGCCCAGGCCGAACGGGCCGGTCGGCTGCTCGCCACCCTGAGGCCCGACACCGTCATCGCGTCCGACCTCAAACGCGCCGCCGACACCGCCGGGTACCTCGGACGCTCCTCCGGGGTCCCGGTGGAGTTCGACAAGGGTCTGCGTGAACGCTTCGGCGGCTCATGGGAGGGCCTCACCGCCGCTGAACTCGCCGAACGCTGGCCCGCCGAGCACCCGCGCATGCACATCCCCGACGGAGAGCACATCTCCGAGGTCGGGGACCGCGTGGTCGCCGCGGTCGACCGGGGCCTGGCCAAGACCCCGCCCGGCGGCCTCCTCGTCATCGTCAGTCACGGGGCCGCCCTGCGCGTGGGAATCTCCCGCATGCTCGGCGTCCCCGACGAGCGCCGCGAGATCCTCGGTCCGCTCAGCAACTGCTGCTGGTCGGTACTCCAGGCACGCGGCCAGACCTGGCGCCTCATGGAACACAACGCCGCCAGCCTCCCCGAACCGGTCGTCCTCAGCGACGACGCCTGATTCCGTTTCGACGAACCGCGCATAATCCGCTAAGGTTCAGGGAGTCGGCAGGGCTTCGGCCCGAACGACTCCCATACGGGGCTATGGCGCAGTTGGTAGCGCGCCTCCATGGCATGGAGGAGGTCTGGGGTTCGAATCCCCATAGCTCCACTTCACTCCGGAACGACTCTGCACGGTGGCCTCCGGCCTCCTCACAGGGTCGTTTCGTCGTTTCCCGGAGTGCGCCCGCCTGCTCAACCCCGGTGATCTTGCTACCAGAAGCGAAATCAGTGCCGAACTTGCCCCTGGTAGCAAGATCACCGTCAGGGAAGGGGAAGGTCAGCGCAGGCTTCGGAAGAACGCCCGGACGTCCTCGACCAGCAGCTCCGGCTTCTCCATGGACAGGAAGTGGCCGCCCTCGTCGAGTTCGGTCCACCGCACGACGTCGTGGTCCCGTTCGGCCCAGGCGCGGACGGTCACGTCGTGCGCGGAGAGCAGCACCGCCGTCGGCACCGTTCCGCGCTCGGAGGGCCAGCCGCCCGGGTCCTCACCCGAACCCCCGCTCCACGTACCGGTCCCCGCACCCGAGTCAGCCGAATCCTCCCCCCGGGCCGCGCCGCCCTCGCCCGCGCCGCCCCAGCCGTTCGCGGACATGTCCTCGTAGTAGATCTGCGCGGCCGATCCCGCGGTGCCGGTCAGCCAGTACAGCGACACGCAGGTGAGCATCCGGTCGCGGTCCAGGCTGTCCTCGGGCAGCCCCTCCTCCGGCATGGAGAGCTCCTTGAACTTCTCCACCATCCAGGCGAGCTGCCCCACCGGCGAGTCGGTCAGCCCGTAGGCGACGGTCTGCGGGCGCTTGCCGTTGCACTGGAGGTAACCGTCGTTGAAGTCCCGCATGGACTCCCAGCGGCGGCGGTCCGCGCCCTCGAGGGCCTTCTCCTCCTCGTCGCCGTAGGGGAAGGTGACCATGGCGTTGAGGTGGATCCCGATCACGTTCCCGGCCGCCTGCTCGCCCATCTTCGGTCCCACCCAGGAACCGGTGTCGTAGCCCTGGACGCCGAAGCGCTCGTAGCCCAGCCGGGACATCAGCTCCACGAACACCCCGGCCATCCGTTCCGTGCCCATACCCGGACCGGCCAGGGGAGTGGAGAACCCGTACCCCGGCAGGGACGGGACGACCAGGTGGAAGGCGTCCGCCGGGTCGCCGCCGTGCGAGCGGGGGTCGGTGAGCGGGCCGATCACGTCCAGGAAGTCGGTGACCGCCCCCGGCCAACCGTGCAGCAGGATCAGCGGGGTGGCCCCGGGCTCCGGCGAGCGCACGTGTAGAAAGTGCGCGTTCTGCCCGTCGATCTCGGTGGTGAACTGCGGGTACGCGTTGAGTTCGGCCTCGTGGGCCCGCCAGTCGTAGGAGGTGCGCCAGTACTCGGCGAGCTCCTTCAGGTACCCGACCGGCACACCCCGGCTCCAGCCCACCCCCGGCACCTCGTCCGGCCAGCGCGTGTTGCCCAGCCGCGCCCGCAGGTCCACCAGCTGCTCCTCGGGGACGCTGACACGGAAGGGGCGGATGCTCCCGCCGTGCTGCCGAGTGCCGGCCTGCTGTGCCTTGGTCTGCGGTGTGTTCGTCATGGCCTCCACGCTAGGGACCGCTTAGGACAGGTTCCTTCCTAAGCGGATGGCAGAATCGGATTCATGGCCGAGACCTCCGCACGACTGCTCGCGCTGCTGTCGCTGCTCCAGACCCACCGCGACTGGTCCGGAGCCGATCTGGCCCAGCGCCTCGATGTCACCACCCGCACCGTGCGCCGGGACGTGGACCGCCTGCGCGAACTCGGCTATCCGGTACACGCCACCCAGGGCGCACCCGGGTACCGGCTGGGCCGCGGCGCCGCCATGCCGCCCCTGCTGCTCGACGACGAGGAGGCGGTGGCCGTGGTCGTGGGGCTGCGCACCGCCGCAGACGGTTCGGTCAGCGGTATCGAGGAGTCCTCGCTGCGCGCGCTCGGCAAACTCGAACAGGTCCTGCCCGCACGGCTCCGGCAGCGGGTGAACACCCTGCACGGGGCCACCGTGCGGGCCGGGGCCGAACCCGGCCCGACGGTCTCCGCCGACGTACTGATGGCGCTCGCCCAGGCCTGCCGCCGCAGGGAGCGGCTGCGCTTCGACTACACCAGCCCGCACGGCGGCGACTCGGTCCGCGACGTCGAACCGCACAGCCTGGTCAGCTTCGGCCGACGCTGGTACCTGGTCGCCTTCGACGCCGACCGCGCGGACTGGCGCACCTTCCGGGTGGACCGCCTCACCCCGCGAACCCCCAGCGGTCCCCGGTTCGAGCCCCGCCGGCCGCCGCACGGCGACGCGGCCCTGTACGTCGCCCACCAGCTCTCCTCAGGGGCCTGGGACTACCGGGCCGTGGTCCGGCTGCACGAACCCGTTGAGGCGATCGCCCACCGGATCTGGCCCGGTATGGGGGTTCTGGAGGCGGCCGACGCCCACAGTTGCCTGTTGTACCTGGGCGGGGAGACCGTGTACGACCTGGTCTGGATGATCACCTCGGTGAACGTCGACTTCACCCTGGTCGAGGGGCCGCCCGAACTCGCCGACGCCTTCCGCGCCCAAATGGGGAGGTGCGCCGCGGCCCTGTCCGAACAGGGGGCTTCGGACACGAGGGAGACCCCGCCCTGAGCCGTGCCGTCCTGACCCGGGGTCGCCGGTCCTCTGGGGGCTTGCTGTTGGTCTGGGGGGTTGTTGTGTGACGGTTCGGGTTGGGGTTCCCCCGTTTCCCGCCGCTTGATGGTTGCCGTCTGCGCTGCGCGGGTCAAGAACGTGTCGCGGCCGGTCATTCGCTCGGACGGAAAAGCGGCAGCGAAGGAAGCGGGTTCCTCACCTCTGCGCGGATCGGGTCACGTGTCGCGGCCGGTCATGCGTGCCATCGGATACGCGGTGGTGAGGGTGCGGTTCAGCGCTGTGGTGTCGGCTCTGCGCAAGCCGGGGTGTCCGCTGCTTCCGAAACCCTCTCATCCCCGGTGATCTTGCTACCAGAAGCAAGTTCGGCGCTGATTTCGCTTCTGGTAGCAAGATCATCTTCGGAAAAGGGGCCGAAATCGGGCCCGGGGGCCTGGCGGGCCGCTGGTGGTGTTCGCTGGCACGCATGACCGGCCGCGACACGGCCAGGCATTGCGCGCAGGGTTGGGGAAGGCTCCGGCCGAAGGCCGCGCAGTTGGTAGTTGCTGTTGGGCCCCTTCGGGCCCCGAGCGGCCCCGTCTTCCTCCAGGGGCCCGGGCAGGAGGCCAGGCCAGGTCAGGTCACGCGCAGCCAGGCGGTGGTGTCCCCGGGGAGCACCATCCCGTCCAGCTCACTACTGGACAGCAGGACCTCGCTGCGGGGCAGGCGCACCGGGTCCGGGCCCGTGTTGACCACCACCAGCACCTCCCCCCGTCGGAAGGCCACCACCGGGCCCCGGTTCAGGGCGTCGTCCCAGACCAGGACCTCGTCGGCCGCGAAGCCCCGGCGCAGCCGCAGGGCTTCGCGGTAGAGCCGCAGCGTCGAGCCCGGGTCCGACTCCTGGGCCTCGACGGAGAACTCGCCCCACCAGGGCGGTTGCGGCAGCCACGAACCGTTGGACCCGAACCCGAAGGAACTACCCTCCCGGGTCCAGGGGAGCGGCACCCGGCAGCCGTCCCGGCCCTTGTCCGTGTGGCCGCTGCCCCGCCAGCGCGGGTCCTCCAGCGCCTCGGCGGGCAGGGCCGCGACCTCGGGCAGCCCCAGCTCCTCGCCCTGGTAGACGTAGGCCGAACCGGGCAGGGACAGCTCCAGCAGTGCGAGCGCACGGGCCCGGGCGCGGCCCAGCGCGGCGTCGGGTTCGGGGTCGCGGCCGTCGGCCAGCAGCCAGGCGCGCGGATCGGTGCCCTCGGGCAGCCCCAGCAGGGAGGCTTTGCGGACCACGTCGTGGTTGCCCACCACCCAGGTGGGGACCGTGCCCACCTGCGCCGCGTCGGCCAGCGAGGAAGCGATCACCTGACGGTAGGCGTCCGCGTCCCAGGGCGCGGTCAGGAACTCGAAGTTGAACGCCTGGTCGAGCTCGTCCGGCCGCGTGTAGCGGATCCGCCGATCGCCGGGCAGCCACACCTCGGCCACGGTGGCGCGCGGCGGATCGTAGGCGGACAGCACCCGCTTCCAGTCCCGGTACACCTCGTGCACCTCGGGCCGGTCCAGGAAAGGGTGGTCCGGGTTGGCCGCGATGTCCTCGAACCTGCCGCCCTCCACCAGCACCAGGTCGCGCAGCGGGTCCAGGTCCTTGACCAGGGCGTAGGCCACGTCGATGCGGAAGCCGTCCACGCCCCGGTCGCTCCAGAACCGCAGGATGTCGCGGAACTCCTCGCGCACGCGCGGGTGGTCCCAGTTCAGGTCGGGCTGCTCGGGGGCGAACACGTGCAGGTACCAGGCGCCGTCCGCGACCCTGGTCCAGGCCGGGCCGCCGAAGGTGGACCGCCAGTTGGTGGGCGGTTCCGCGCCGCCGGGGCCGCGCCCCGGGCGGAACACGTACAGGTCCCGCTCGGGGGCGTCCGGCGAGGCCAGCGCGGCCCGGAACCAGGGGTGCGCCTCCGAGGTGTGGTTGGGCACGATGTCGATCATCACCCGCAGGTTCCGCTCGTGCGCTGCCCCGACCATGGCGTCGAAGTCGGCGAGTGTGCCCAGCGAGGGGTCGACGTCGCGGAAGTCGGCCACGTCGTAGCCGCCGTCCGCCCAGGGGGAGGGGTAGAACGGCGACAGCCAGATCCCGTCCGCGCCCAGGGCGGCCACGTGGTCCAGACGGGAGGTGATTCCCGCGATGTCGCCGATCCCGTCCCCGTCGGCGTCGGCGAGGCTTCGCGGATAGACCTGGTAGAGCACGGCGTCACGCCACCACGGCCGCATGTTCGCTCCTTCGTCGGTTGGGTCAGGAAAACCCTCGGGTTCCTCTCGGGGCCGAGGTGGACTGACGGGGGATGATCTGGGTGGGCATCTCCAGGTGGGTGTCGCGCGGCCTCGTCCCGTCGGTGATCTCGATGGCGAGTCGACCGGCGGTGGCGCCGATGTCCGTGGGGGACTGGTCGACCGTGGTGAGGTCGAGGATGGCGGCGCCCTCGTGGTTGTCGAATCCCATCAGGGAGATCGCCTCGGGTACGCCGATGCCCGAGCGGCGCAGGGCCCGGTGGGCGCCCATGGCGATGTCGTCGAACTCGGCGAGCACGGCGGTGGGCGGGTCCAGGTCGGAGAGCAGCTCACCCATGGCGTGCTCGCCGCCCTCGTGCCCGGGCGGCTTGATGAGGCTCCACGGGGAGAGCTCCGCCCCCTCCATGGCCTCCTGGTATCCCCGCAACCTCTGCATCGAACTCCGGCTGTACCAGGACTCCCCCCGCGAGCCGATGTAGGCGATCCGGGTGTGGCCGAGGTTCAGCAGGTGGCGGGTGGCACCGGCCGCACCGGCCCGGTCGTCGATGAACACGCTGGCGCGTCCGGGCACGCGCTGCCCGGTGAGGACCAGGGGTACGCCCACGTCGTCCAGGCGGTGGCACTCCTCCTCGGACAGGTCCATGGAGACGGTGATCACCGCGTCGCAGTTGCGACGCAGTGGCAGGGTCCGGGTCCAGCCGGGCTGGGGGCGCAGGTCTCCGACCTGGTAGACGAGCATGTCCAGGTCCGCCTGGCGCAGTACTTCGCTGATCCCGGCGAGCACGGAACCGAAAAACCACGGTTTGAGGTAGGGCACCACGACCGCGACCCGGCCGGTGCGTCCGGTGACCAGACCCGATGCGTTGCGCGAGACCACGTAGGAGAGTTCGTCCGCGGCGCTGCGCACGCGTTCGCGGACCTGGGGAGCCACCCCGGGTGCGCCGCGCATGACCCGGGAGACGGTGGACAGGGAGACCCCGGCGCGAGAGGCGACGTCGCGCATGCTCGGGGGACGGATGGACATGCTGTCTACGTTAGGAGTGTGACCTGGTTCATGGCAACGTTCTCAGCATTTTTCCCCATGCTTGAGGCGTCTTTTTCCTGCATGGTGCAGTTGGTTCGAGGTTTTGTGTTGACTACATCACACTTTCGATGGCATCGTTTTCAGATGACCTGGGGAAGGCCCCAAGACACCTCGACGCCGCGCTCCACCCCCTGGAAGAGCGCGAAGGGAGAGAGTCATGCCAGAACTTCCATGGCACCGGAGGCACTCATGGCGGGCGGGTGGGGCGGCGGCCGCGGCCCTGGTCCTGACCTTGGCCAGCGCGTGCGGTGAACCGCCGGGCGAGGAACCCGACGCCGAGGGCGAACCCGCGGGGCTCGCCGAGGACCCCCAGTTCGTCTGGGCGGTCACCGGTGCCGACCGCCAGATCCACGAGGACGTCGCCCGCCTGTGGAACGAGAACAACCCGGACCAGGAGGTCGAGGTCTTCTTCCTGGCGCCCACCGCGGACGAACAGCGCCAGGCGATGTTCCAGGACCTGCAGAGCCAGGCAGGAGAGTTCGACGTCCTGGGCCTCGACGTCATCTGGACCGGTGAGTTCGCCGATTTCGGCTACATCGAGAGCCTGGAGGACCTGCGCCCGGAGATCGAGGGCGTCAGCCTGGAGGGGGCCGTCGACAGCTCGCAGTGGCAGCAGGAGCTCTACGCCCTGCCCTACTCCTCCAACGGAGCCTTCCTCTACTACCGCACCGACCTCATCGACGAGCCGCCCACGACCTGGGACGAGCTCTACGAGACCGGCACGGCCGCCGCCGAGGAGGAGGGCATCTCCGCCTACGTCGGCCAGGGCGACCAGTACGAGGGCTTCGTCGTCAACTACCTGGAGATGTTCTGGTCCGCCGGGGGCGAGCTCTTCGACGACGCCCAGGAGAACTCCACCTTCCTGGAGGGCGACGCCGCGCAGACCGCACTGGACTTCATGACCGAGGGCCAGGAGAGCGGCTTCTTCGCTGAGGGCTTCGACTCCATGGTCGAGGACGACGCCCGCGCCCTGTTCCAGGCGGGTGAGGCCGTCTACATGCGCAACTGGCCCTACGCCGTTCCGCTCCTGGAAGGCGAGGAGGGCGAGGACAGCGAGGTCGCGGGCGACTTCGCCGTCGCCCCGCTGCCCACCTTCACCGGAGAGGGCACCACCAGCGCCCTGGGCGGGCTCAACAACGCCGTCAGCACCCTGAGCGAGAACCAGGACCTGGCGCGCGAGTTCGTGCTGTGGGCCGCCACCGACCCCGAGGCCCAGGCCGTCCTGGCCGGCCACAGCCTGCCGCCGACCATGCTCAGCGCCTACGACGAGGCCGACGACCCCAACCTCGAGCTGCTCGGCGAGATCCTCGCCGACGCCCACGCGCGGCCGCCGGTGCCCGGGTACAACTCGCTGTCCCTGGTAATCCAGGACAACCTGCACCCCGCGTTCCTGGGGCAGCAGGACGCCGACAGCGCCCTGGAAGCCGTGGACAACGCGGCGGGCGACGCGCTCGAACAGGACTAGGAGCGCGATGGCCCAGCCGAGCACCACTGACAAGCGGGTCAGGGTAAGCACACGCGAGCGGGGTCTGGGTGAACGGGCGATGGGGCGGGTCTTCCTCGCCCCCTCGCTCGGGTTCATGGCGCTGATCGCGCTCTTCCCGGTGTTCTACGCCGTCGGGATGAGCCTGTACAACATCCGAGGGTTCCAACAGGAGTTCATCGGGGGCGACAACTACGTCCGGGCGCTGACCGACCCCAACTTCTGGAACGCCGCCAAGAACACGCTGGTCTTCACCGTGGCGTCGGTGTCCCTGGAGTTCGTGATCGGCATGGCGTTCGCGCTGATCATGCACCAGGTCTTCGTCGGCCGAGGGCTGACCCGCGCGGTCATCCTGGTGCCGTGGGTGATCCCGACCGCGGTCGCCGCCCAGGTGTGGCGGTACATGTTCGACCACAACCCCGGCTTCGTGAACGCGGTGCTGGGCACGGAGATCAACTGGCTGCGGGACCCCGCATGGGCCATGGTCGGCATCATCAGCGCCGACGTGTGGAAGACCGCGCCGTTCGTGGCCCTGCTGCTCCTGGCCGGACTCCAGACCATCCCGAAGGACTACTACGAGGCGGCCAAGGTCGACGGAGCCAACGCGCTCCAACGGTTCTGGTTGATCACCCTGCCGCTGCTGCGCCCGGCGATCGTGGTGGCGCTGCTGTTCCGCACGGTGGACGCGCTGCGCATGTTCGACTTCGCGTACGTGTTCGCCGGGTA
This sequence comes from Nocardiopsis exhalans, assembly GCF_024134545.1. Taxonomy (GTDB): domain Bacteria; phylum Actinomycetota; class Actinomycetes; order Streptosporangiales; family Streptosporangiaceae; genus Nocardiopsis; species Nocardiopsis exhalans. The sequence goes on along the minus strand of NZ_CP099837.1, from coordinate 5,718,866 downwards.
CTCGAACTCGGTGGCCACACTGTCGGTGTACGCGCAGCGGTTCCTGGTCGCCGAACCGCAGCTGGGCTACGCCAACGCGCTGTCCACGGTCACGTTCGTCATCGTCATGCTCGTCGGCCTGGCCTTCATCAGCAGGATGGGCCGCCACATGGTCGGCGACGTGGCGCGGAAGGAGAAGCGATGACCACCCGGGAGAGCCGGGCCTCCGTCCGGAGGGCGTACCGGCCGCGGCCCAAGACGCCCCCCGCACTGGTGAACCTGCTCAAGCTGCTGGGGCTGCTCCTGGTCCTGGGATGGTGCCTGTTCCCGTTCCTGTGGATGGGCATGACCAGCCTGCGCACGGGGTCGGTCGCGCTGACCGACCCGAACATCTTCCAGGGGCCGTTCAGCTTCGGCAACTACGAGGAGGTGGTCAACCAGGGCTTCCACTTCGCGCTGCGCAACTCGCTGATCGTGGCGTCGGTGACCACCCTGATCTGCATCCCGGTGGCCGCACTGGCCGGGTACGCGCTCGCGCGGCTGCCGCTGGCGGGCAAGTTCGCCCTGCTGGCCGCCACCCTGGTGGCGACGCTGTTTCCGCCGGTGGCACTGGTCAACCCGCTGTACCGGATGTACCTCCAGCTCAACGAGCTGACCGGGATCAACCTGCTCAACTCCTACGCGGGCATGATCATCCCCTACGTGGCGCTGACCCTGCCGCTGTCGATCTTCATCCTCGCCACGTTCTTCGCGGGCATCCCGAAGGAGATCGAGGAGTCGGCGAAGGTGGACGGGGCCACTCCCTTCCAGGCCTTCCTGAAGGTGGTCGCGCCGCTGGCCGCGCCCGGTGTGGGTGCCGCGGCCATCCTGACCTTCGTCTACGCCACCAACGAGTTCCTGCTGGCCTTCTCGTTCGCCCCGCGCGACCTCAACGTGCAGACGGTGCCGGTGTTCGTCGGCACCTTCGAACGGGTCGGCTACGAGAACCCGATCGGACAGATCATGGCGGCCTCGGTGCTGGTCTCGGTCCCGCTGATCGTCTTCGCCCTGGTACTGCAGCGCAGGATCGTGGCGGGGCTGACCTCGGGAGCCGTGAAGGGCTGAGGGCCGGGCCCGCGGATGCGCCCGGGCCCGTTACGGGTTCAGGGCTCCAGACAGGCCCGGACGACGCGAACGTACTGCTCACGCGGCTCGACGACCTCGGGCCGCGTGAGCGCGTGCATGATGAGCCCGTCCACGTAGGCGAGCAGGGTCCGTGCGGCCGCCTCCGGATCGGGAGCGCCGAGGTCGGCCAGGAGCTGGGCGCTCCACTCGCGGATCCGGTCGTGGCCGCGGTTGAGTGAGGCGCGTACCTCGGGGTTGTGCGCCGCCTCCATGGCAAGGGTGTAGCGGGCGACGGTACGGATCCGGTCGGTGGTGGTCATGGCGGTGACGAACCCGAGCACGGCGTCCACGAAGTGGTCGGCCGAGGCCACGGTGACGTCGTAGAGCCGGGCCCAGTCCTGGCGGTCGAGCTCCTCCAACCGCTCCACGACCCCTCGTACCAGGGCGTCCCTGGTGCGGAAATGGTTGGACGCGGACCCCTTGGGCAGTCCGGCCGCGGCGTCGACCTTGCCATGGGTGAGCGCGTGCAGGCCGCGGGTCCCCAACAGTTCGATGGCCGCGTCGACGGCTCGGGCCTTGGTCTGGGACATCCGATCACTGTATTCGTCGTGCCGGTGTTCGTGGTGCCGGCGTGGGGTGTGTACGCGGCAATTTTACTACGATCATAGTGACAGAATACTAGGATCGTAGTAGCATGGCTGCTATGAACGGTAGAGCGCTGGTGGTGGGCGGCGGAATCGCGGGGCTCGCGGTCGCCCGAGGGCTGGTGCGCGGCGGCTGGGAGGTCGACGTGCGCGAACGCCTGGACGGCCCGCCCGACATCGGCGGAGCCCTGGCCGTGTGGCCGGGGGCGATGCGCGCGTTCGACCGGCTCGGACTGGGAGAGCGTTTGCGCGAACGGGCCGAGTACCGCTCGGACGCGGCGCTGCTCCGGCCGGACGGTAGGAAGCTCGTCGGTGTCGGCGGCCGGGCCGGAGGCCACCTGATCTCCCGGTCCGCGCTGCTCGACATCCTGGTCGACGGGCTCCCCGACGGTCTCGTGCGCTGGAACACCCCCGTCACCGCCGCGGAACTCGTTCCGGGAGGGGGTTTTGACGTGGTGATCGGCGCCGACGGCATCCACAGCCTGGTCCGCCGTACCGTCTTCCCGCACGCGAGTCCTCCCCGCGCTCTCGGGTCGGTCGCCTATCGGGGCACCCTGCCCGGCCGGGTCGAGGGGGTCACCGAGATCTGGGGCGGGCGCAGGATCTTCGGGGTCACCCCGCTCGACGCGCACACCACCAACTGGTACGCGGCGATCGACCAGCGCCTGCTCACCGCAGCCGAACACGTGGCGCGGGACCCCGGCATCCACGCGCGGGTACTCCGAAGGGAGTTCGGAGGCTGGGGCGGGCAGGCCGATCGGATCCTGGCCGGCTTGGAAGCCCACGGCGTGGACCGCCGCGAGCTCCTGGACCTGCCGTCCTTCGGCCCCTACGTCCGCTGGCGGCACGCGCTCATCGGCGACGCCGCCCACGCCATGGCGCCCAACCTCGGCCGTGGCGCCTGCGAGTCCGTGGTGGACGCGGCCGTGCTCGCCGACGCCCTCAACGAGGAACCCACCGTCGCCCGGGCCCTGACCCGCTACGACCGCGCCCGCCGCGGACCCACCCGCCGGATCGTGGCGGCCTCCCGGTTCCTCAACCGGATCAGCACGACAGGGCTGAACCGGTAGTTCAGCCCGCCCCGCGGCCCGGCCCCGCGACCCCCCTGAGGCCGCCAGGGGAAGATCCCCCCGGTTGGGTCTGCCCGGGGCGGGCTCAGCCGCGGACGTCGGACAGGAAGGACCGCACTTCCTCGACGAACCTCTCGTGCGCCTCCAGTTGAGCCCAGTGGCCGCAGTCGGCAACCGTGACCAGCCGGGCGTTCGGCATCACCCGCACGGCTCGCCGCGACCCCTCCAGGGGCACCATCGGATCCCGCTCGCCATGGAAGAAGAGCGCGGGGGCGGTGATCCGACCGACCACGGGAAGCAGGTTGTTCCGCATTCCGTGCGGGCCGAGAGTGGCCTGGTTGTAGCGCATGTAACCCCGTGCGGCGCCTGGCCGCAGAGCCTCCTGGCGGAACTCCGCCACCACCTCGGGTGGCATGGTCGAAACGTCGTGCACGACCGCGCGCAGCGCCAGGCCCACGAACCGGTTCGCCAGAGCCACGACGGGAAACAGGATCCCGTCGGGCATCCGCGTGGACCACCAGGCGGCTTTGTGGGTGAACCGGTTCCCGACCCGTTCCACCAGGCCGCCGGGTGCGATCAGCACCAGCCCCCGGACCAGCTCGGGGTGGTGCAGAGCCAGGTTCATCGCCACGTCACCGCCCATGGACACACCCACCACCACGGCCCGTTCCACTCCGAGCCCGGCGAGGAGCCGAGAGAGGAAGTCAGCCTGGGCCACCGGTCCGCCCAGCGGGTCGATCCCCTCGGTACCGCCGAACCCTGGCAGATCAGGGGCGATCACGTGGTGGTCGGCACCGAACTCCTCGAAGAGCCGGTACCAGGAGATCGTGGCGTTGTCGTTGCTGCCGCCGTGCACCAGCAGGAGCGGCGGAGCCCCGGCCGGGCCGCTGTGCAGTACCCGCACTCGGCCCCCGTCGAGGTCGAGGTACTCGGCGCGAGCGGCAGGCGGTAGGAAGGTCATGGTCTGCTCCAGAGCGCTTCGAGGTCGTCGGCGAGGCGGGCGAAGCACTCCTTGCCGGGTGTGGTGTCGGTGACGTCGGCGTCGGCGGCGCGCGCCACCAGTTCACCCATTCCCAGGATGAGCGCGCCGGGGTCCTCGTGCGGAGCGGTGAGGGCCAGGCCGACGTTCCAGACCGCGAGGTTGGCGGCCAGCGGCCCGGGCTCCAGGTCGGCCCGGACCATACCCGCGTCGCGCATCCGCCGGACGAAGTCCGTGCTGATCGGCAGCCGGTCCCGGTACTGGGATTCCTGGTCGGACGGGCGGCCCCCCGGTCCGACCTCACCCTTGTACAGCGCGATCAGGAACGGCCGTGTGTGCAGGGCGGTCAGGGAGTGGACGAAGAGGCGGGACAACAGCCCCCCGCGCGGGTCGGCGGCCACCTCGGCCCGGCTGGTCGCCAGCGCCAGTGCCATCTCACGGTCGACCACGGCCCGGGCCAGCGACTCCTTGCTGTCGAAGCGCAGGTAGAGAACCCCCTTGGCCACCCCCGCGCGCAGAGCGACGTCCTCCATGGTGGTGCGCCTGGTGCCGTGTGCTGAGAAGGCCTCGGCGGCCGCGTCGAGGATGACCTCGGTGCTCACACTGGGACGGGCCATGATTCTGTCCTTAATGACTAGATTCGTTTATTTGGTCATTATAGGTTGTGGTTCAGGGCCGTCAACACCCGAGCACCCGGGGAGGGGCTGTCCGCACCCGCGCCCAGCACCATCGCCAGGGCTGCGTCGGCGCCCGAGCGCACACCGGCGCCGAACAGGTCGCCGCGGGTACGGGGGAGCAAGGTCCCGTACCCGCGACGAACGGGCCGTCCGCGCCTGCCGGTCCGCTCCGTGGTTGGTGGTGCACCGGCGGGTTCACACAGGGGAGGCCCCTGAGGTCACCTCACCGCCCCGGTCCTCGGTCTCGCCGATGTGCAGGGCCGAGACCAGGTCCCGGTACAGGGTGTCCTGCTCCAGGAGTTGCCTGTGCGTGCCCTGGGCGCGGATACCGCCGTCCTCCATCAGCAGGATGCGGTCGGCGTGGATCACGGTGGACAACCGGTGCGCGATGGTCACCACCGCGGCCCGGTCGGCCTGGGCGCGCACACTCCGGGTGATGGCGGCCTCGGTGATCGCGTCCACCTGCGAGGTGGCCTCGTCGAGCAGCAGGACGTCCGGGGAGCCGAGCAGGGCACGGGCCAGGGCGATGCGCTGGCGCTGGCCGCCGGAGAACGAGGTGGCGTCCAGCGGGGTATCCAGGCCCTCCTCCAGACCCTCGATCTTCTCGGTGAGCACGACCTCGTCCAGTACGCGCCGGATGTCGTTCTCATCGGCCTCGGGGTTGGTGAACAGCAGGTTGTCCCGGATGGTTCCGGGCACCACCGGGGTGTCCTGTTCGACGTAGGAGAAGCGCTCGCGCACCTGCTGCGGGGACAGCTCCCGGTAGGGAGTTCCGTCGAGCGTGATGTGGCCGTGCTCGGGCTCCAGGAAACGCAGGAGCAAGGAGAACACCGTTGTCTTGCCTGCTCCCGAAGGGCCCACGATGGCGGTGTGGCCGCGTCTGGGGATGGCCAGGTCGACCTTCTTCACAGCGGCTGCCGCGCCGGGCGCGTACCGGGCGGTGATGCCGTGCAGCTCCAGCATCGGACTCCCGTGTCCGTTGTCGGCCGCGAGCCCGCCTCCGAAGCCGTTGGCGGAGACGCTGATTCCGGTGCCACCCGGTGCCGGTCGCCCCCCGGTGGAGAGCTCCTTGTGGGAGAGCGCGCTCGCGTCGTCCGGGCCGTGCGGGTCGGCGCCGTTTCGCGACGGCACGCCGTCGGGGCCCTCGGCGGCGGGTTCGAGCGGGACCGCCTCCACCTCGCGGATGCGCTTGGCTGCGGCGATGCCCGACTGGAGGGTGGTCACGCTCTGGGAGAGCTCCATGACCGGGTTCATCAGGGTGAACGCGTACAGCAGGAACGCCACCAGCGTGGAGACCCCGATCTCCCCGGAGGCCACCCGCAGCGCACCCACACCGAGGATGGCGATGATCGCCAGCTGGATGCCGCCGAAGGCGATCGTCCAGGCCACGGCCTCGCGGCGGACCGAGCGGACGCCGTGCCGGGCCGCCTCCTCGGCGTGTTCGAGGATCCGCGAACCCAGGCGCTCCTCGGCCCGGCTCACCTTCACCGTGCGGATCGCGCGCAGGGAGCCGTCCAGTACCCCGCCCATGAGGCCCAGGGAGTTCTGCGCCTTCTCCTGGGCTTTGGCGATGGCGGGCATCAGGGTCAGGAAGAGGATCGTGACGATGACCACCGCGGTGGCGGTCACGCCCAGCAGGACGAGGTCCAGCACACCCATCATGATCAGTGTGCCGACCAGCAGGACACCGCCGTTGACCAGGCTGACGATGCTGCTGGAAGCCGCCTCCTTGAGGAGGACGGTGTCGGAGGTGGCCCGGGTGACGAGCTCGCCCGAGGAGCGTTTGGAGAGCGGGATCAGGGCGGCCCGAAAGTAGCGGCGTACCAGGGAGGTGCGCGCTTCCAGGACGACCTTCTCCGCGACGGTGCCGAGCACGATCCAGTGCCACAGCCCGGTCACCAGCCCCACACCGAACAGGCAGAGCAGGATCGCGATCGGCATCGCGAGGCTGCCCGCTTCGGAGACGGTGTCCAGCACGAGCTTGACCACCATCGGGTTGGCCAGCTCGAGAGCGGAGCCGAACAGGGCGAGAACCAGGCCCAGCAGCAGTTTGCGTCGGTGCGGACGAACGAAGGACCAGAGCACCCTCAGCTGAGCGAAGTGCGGTTCCGAGGTGGTCTGGGTGGTTTCGCTCGACAGGATAGATGGGTCATATCTTGCCAATGGATGATCAGTCATGATTTAAATTAGGTCACGCATGACCGATTATTGTCAACCAAGTACCTACACCCCTACGATGAAGGCATGGTGAAGAGCGCTCCCTCAGAGGAAGAGACGAGGACCCGCGCGCGAACCCGCCGAGCGATCCTCGACGCGGCGGTCGACGTGCTCGGCGAGAACCGGGCCGCGCCGCTGTCCCAGGTGGCCGTGCGCGCCGGGGTGGCCCGCAGTACGCTGCAGCGCTACTTCCCAGAACGCGCCGAGCTCATCACGGCCCTGGCGGACTACGCCGACGAACTGGCCAACGAGGCCACCGAGCGCGCGTGCACCACGGAGGGGACCGCCATCGAGGCGTTCTCCCGCCTCGTGTCCGAGTACTTCGCGCTACGCAAGGTCACCATGATCGCCTTCGCCGGCGACGACACGGCGGAGGAACTCAACGAGGAGACGTGCGGGCCCAGCGACCTCGCCCTCTACGAACTCGTCGAACGCGGACACGAGGACGGCACCATCGACCCCAGGATCACCCCGCTGTGGGCGCAACAGCTCCTGTGGTCCTCGCTCTACGCGGGCTGGCTCTACGTGAGCGCGGCCAAGGTCCCCGCCTTCGAAGCCCACAACATGTGCCTGCTGTCACTGGTCAAGGCCGTCGGGCGCGAGAAGACGGACTGACCGGACAAAACAAGGCCGGGCCCCGGGAACTACCGGAGCCCGGAACGAAAGGGTCGAGAGGGCGTCAGAGGTACAGGCCGGTGCCCCGCTCGGGAGCCTCGTTGGCGATCGCGTGCACGTCCCGCTCCCGCAGAATCACGTACCGCTCGCCGTTCAACTCGACCTCGCCCTGTTCCTCGGGGTCGAAGAGCACGCGGTCGCCGGTCTTCACATGCCGAGCGCCGGTCCCGGCACCACGGACCTCGCCCCACGCCAACCGGGTCGCCAGCTTCACCGTGTCGGGGATGACCAGACCCGCGCTGCTGCGCCGCTCGCTCTTGTCCGGGACCGCCTTCACCAACAACCGGTCATGGAGCATCTGGATTTCAAGCTTTGATTCGGCCACCACACCAGGGTATTCGGCCCCACTCGGGGCTTTCCCCCGGACCCGGGCCACCGAGAAGTCACCCGAGGTTTCAAGCTGGTTCGACCCGCCCTTGACTTCCTGTAGAGTATTCACGTGCCGAGCGGGGAAACCGCCCGGCCTACCAGGGGCTATGGCGCAGTTGGTAGCGCGCCTCCATGGCATGGAGGAGGTCTGGGGTTCGAATCCCCATAGCTCCACAGGACTCAAGGCGGCCCGGTGAGCGCGTTCACGCGCCCACCGGGCCGCCTTCGTCATTCCTTCTGGGGGACGCCCCCAGATCTCCGGTGTGTGCTCGCTGGCGCTCGCGCCCCTCGCCGCCTCTGCTCGCGCGCGGGCGCGTTCTCCGAGGCGGCTCGTCTTGGGTGACGGCGGGTACTCGGCCGGCTCGTGATTGAGGTTCAGGCGGCTGGCTCCTCTGTTCTCTTGGGAAGCTCTCCGGGGGCCAGCACGTGCTTGAAACATGCAGACGCGTATGTTTGTTATGAGGGGTGGTTCGGCTTGAGGAGGCCGACTCCCTGATCACCGCCCAGTACGTGTGCCAGGTGGGGGACGGCAGGGTTTCGTTCGGCTTCTTCGTTCGGTACGAACGGCATGCGGCCGCGTGGGTCTGGCCACCGATGTCCCAGATGCACCGGCGAGTGGCCGTCAGTGCGTTGCGCAGGGCTGTGGCGTCATAGGCCCAGGACGCCGCGGGCCGCTCTTTCGGTGAGGACGACGTCGTGCGGTTCGCGGCTGTTGATCGCGACCGCTTCGAGGACGCTGATGTAGGCCCTGGCGGTGTCCGTGGCCGGAGGTCCTGGGGGAATCGTCCCCTGTCGGCGGCCGGTGAGGATCTGCTCGCGGCACCGCGATGTGAGTTCCTCGGTCAGGTCAGCGGTGGCCCGACCCAGGGCCTGGTTGTCGTGCTTGAACTCGATCGCGAGCATCTGCATCACGGTCGCGGCGTTGTGGTTCCGGCAAAAGACCGTGTGCTGGCGCGCGACCTCGATAAGGACCTGTGCGGCGTCGCCCGTTTCCGCGAGCGGGCGGCCGACCTCGGTCATCCAGGTCTGGCTGATCCACTCGATGACGGCGAGGGCTAGGGCTTCCTTGCCGGGGAACTGGTGGTAGACGGCCCCGCGCGTGTACCCGGCGTCCCTGGCGACCCTTTCGAGGGTGAGGCGGCTGAAGCCGTGCTGGGCGATGCCGCGTGCGGCGGCCGCCAGGATAGCGCCGCGACTGGCGGTGCGCCGATCGGCCTGCGTTCGACGTTCCTTGTCCACGAGGCCTCCATGAGTGTGCACATACGAGCTCGTATGTATGTTCTGGCCATCTTAGTGAACGACGTCGACTTGAGGGTTTTCGATGAATTTCCTTTTTAATTACAGAAAAACCCTCTACAAGTGGTTCAAGGATATATTTGAAGGAGGTGAATAGGAGGTTGCGAAGTGCGAATTCTGGTGACCGGAGCGAGTGGCAACATCGGCCGACTGGTGGTCGACGGCCTGAGGGAGGCTGGCGTTGAGGTGAGAGCGCTCTCCCGGCGGAGGCGGGATGACCTGCCCGAAGGGGTCGAGGGCGTGATCGGTGATCTGGAGTGGCCGCAGAGTCTGGAGGGCGCCCTGCGCGGGGTCGACCGGGTTTTCCTCTTCCCCGTGCCGGAGACGGCGGAGCGGGTGGTCGACTTGGTGCGGGCGGCCGGTGCCACCAGGATCGTGACGCTCTCTTCCGGTGCTGTCACCACCGGGTTCGACACCGATTTCCACCTGCCGGTCGAACGGGCGGTTGAGGCCTCGGGGCTGGAGTGGACCCATGTGCGTCCGGGGGAGTTCGCGCTGAACAAGCTCTGGTTGTGGGGACCGTCCATCAGGGCCGAGCGTGTGGTCAGGGATCCACAGCCCGAGGCAGCCTGGTATCCCGTCCACGAGCGCGACATCGCCGACGTCGCGGTCACGGCTGTGTTGGGTGACGGCCACACCGGGAAGGCCTACACCCTCAACGGCCCCGCACTGGTGAGCCACCGTGAACAGGTCGACGCGATCGCCGCGGCGATCGGGGAGACGGTGCGCTTCGAGGTGGTCGAGTCCCGAGTCGCCCGGGAGTACTACCTGGCCCAGGGCGGGTTCGCGGCGGACAACGCCGACTTCCTCCTGGGCTTCGAGGACTACTCGGGGGCGGAGGCGGACTCCGGGGAGCAGGGGGAAGGCGCCTGGGCGCAGGGACCGGTGCCGACGTCGGAGGAGGCCATTGGGCGCCCCGCGCGGACCTTCGGGGAGTGGGCGCGTGACCACGCGGCCGCTTTCGGACAGCGATCACAGCGGACACCGTCGATAGGGCTCAGGCGGCTCCGTGGAGGAACAGGGCTCCGAGCCAGGCCAGGCCGAGGATGATCGTCGCCCGCTGGACCACGCCTGTGTAGGGGGAGTCCTTCTCCCAGAGCTGCCCGAAGGCGCCACTGCACACGGCGGTCGCGGCGGCGATGATCCCTGATCCCCACGTCCAGGCCGGGCTTCCGAGCGCGAACACCGCGATCAGCGGGGTGAGGGGTAGCAGGAGGAAGACGACCATGCCCGCCCAGTCGTGGAGCCGGTGCGTGGGGGAGAAGTGCTCCGGGTCCTCGTCGGGGGTACCGGGCGGGTAGCCCCGCATCGGGTCCATGCGGAAAACCCCAGAGGCGACGAGTGCCAGCCCGAGCGCCGCGACCGCCAGGGGGAGCAGCAGGTCGCCGAGCGCCCGGGGGAGGGCGATCGCCCCCGCCGTGATCAGCAGGCCGCACAGGATGAAGTTCGTGGTCTGGAGCCAGCCGCGCGGGCCGAGGGCCAGGGCGCTGACCGGGTGCCGGGCCGGGCGGTAGTCGGGACGGGTGAGGCCGTCCAGCAGGAAGACGAGGATGAAGAGCCAGGACCCGGCTGCGCCGAGCCACAACAGGGGCGTCATGGGGTGGGCTCCGCAGTAAATTCAGTCTGCATGGACTGATGTTAGGCCGCTCGGACTGATATTTGCAATGGCTTGACCCGTTGAGGACTCACTGCTTTGTGCAATCTAGGGGTTGCAGTTCGCGGGAGTGGTGTGCAACCATGGAGTTGCATAAAGGAGGCTGATTATGAACATGATCGAACGTCAGATCGACATCGATGCCAGCGCGGAGCGCGTCTGGGGCCTGGTTTCACGGCCGGACTGGTTCATCAACGACGGTCGCGTGGTCGACCACCGGATCGAGGAGGCCGACGACGGCGTTCACCTCGTGCACGACCCCAACCACGGGGTGTTCCGGATCCGGACCGACAAACTCGAACCCCCCTACCACGCGGTGTTCAGCTGGCTCGGCCGTGAGGACGAGGAGCAGTCCACGCAGGTGGAGTTCTGGATCGAGGAGAGATCGGGCGGGGTGACGCTCAAGGTCGTGGAGAGCGGTTTCGAGAAGCTGGGACTGGCCGAGCTCGAGCTGCGCCGACACGTCGCGGAGCGGACCGAGGGCTGGGAAGCCGAGCTCGCGGCGGCCAAGGACTTCGTGGAGACACGGGCAGAGGGTGAATGACATGGACACAGCGCTGCCCCCGGTCTTCGCGGCGCTCGGTGACGACACCCGGTGGAGCATCCTGGTCCGGATCGGTGGGGAGCCCGCCTCGGCGTCGGAGCTGGCGCGGGAACTGCCCGTGTCCCGGCAGGCGATCGTGAAGCACCTCGAAGTCCTGCGTGCGGTCGGGCTGGTACGCACCCGGCGCGACGGCCGGTCGGTGGTGCACGAAGTGGACAGCGCCCGACTCGAAGAGGTGGGGCGGGATCTGCTCGGTATCGCCGCCGCTTGGGACCGCAGGCTGGAGGGGATCAGGGCGATCGCGGAGTCCGAGGACTGACTGGTCTACGGGTGTCCGGCCCCTTGGTCTGAGGAAGAGGGTCTCCCGGGTTGAGGCACTCGACTGCGAGGCGCCCTCCCCGGGAGGCCCGGGGAGGGCGCGGCGAAGCGATCGGATCAGGAGGTGAGCGAGTAGAAGGTCAGTACGGCCGCGTGGTCAGTGGTCCACTCGTTGTCCGCGTGCCGCGGAACCGGTGCGGGGTCCCCGACGACCAGGTCGTGCGACTCCAGGACCGTCAGGTCACCCGCGTGGTACACGAAGTCGATCCGGTCCTGCGGCTCCTCCCGGCCGGTCGACCCCTCGTGCAACGGGTACAGCGGCGACCAGGTGTGGCCCGGGGCGGACACCGGGTCCGGGTGGGCCACCCGGTAGGAGTCGGTGAACCCGGCCTCCGTCGGCAGCACCGAGGTCGGCCAGGGCACGTCGGCGTACCCGCAGTTCTTCTCACGCAGTTCCTCGGTCCAGTCCAGGTGCGAGGGCGCGTTGAAGTCGCCCACGAGCAGAACCGGGACCTCGTCGGCCGCGCCGACCTGGTCGGACATCGCGGCGAGGGTGTCGGTGATCTGCGGTGTACGGCCCGACTCGGCCTCGCGCTCCAGAACCCGCTCCTCGTCCATTCCGTCGAAGCAGAAGTCGTAGGGCCCGTACGGGGTGTACCCCAGGTGCACGTTCCACAGGTTGACCTGGGACTCCTCACCGTCCAGCTCGATCCGCACCCCGCCGGAGGCGTTGACCTCGCCGTACTCCTGCGCGATCGGGTAGCGGCTGATCACCCCGAGACTGCCCGAACCCTGCCAGTGGTACCAGCCCAGGGCGTCGGCCAGCCGGGCGGCGTGCCTGCCCTGCGTCTCCTGGAGGCCGACGACGTCGGCCCCGCTCTCCAACAGGAAACGCACCTGCTTGTCGTGGTAGCCGTTGACCTGGGTGCCGCCGTGCCAGGTGTTGAGGCTCATCACGCCCAGCTCGTCGACGAGTGGCTGGTTGTGGCGGCGTACCGGAACGGTCACGTCCAGGCGCGCGGTGGAGCCGTCCTCGCCGGTGGCCTCGACCGTCACGGTGGCCGAGGAACGGTCGGGGCGGGACACACCCGCCGGGATCTCGCGGGCGGCCGAGGCTCGCGGGGTGCCCGACAGGGTGCCGTCAGCCGAGACCTTGATCCAGGCGTCCCCACTGACCTTCTCGAACTCCACCTCCGAGCCGCCGCCCGAGGCCATGCCGCCCAGGTGCGCCTCATAGGGCCGGCCCTGACGGGCGTTGTGCAGGGTGGCCGCCGCAACCGGGAAGGAGACCGGACCGTCCGCCGACAGCCGCACCTCGACGGGCTCGGCCAGCCACTCGTAGCCGTCCCGGGCCAGGAAGAAGGCGGTGTAGGAACCCGGCTCCAGGGAATCGGCGGACAGCCGCACGGTCCCCTCGGCCTCCGGCGCGTACTCCCAGACCAGGGAGGGCGCGACGTACTCCTCGTCGACCGGGCCGCCACCGGAGGAACGGTACAGCCCGATCCAGTTGGCGGGGTGCGGATCGGACGCGGCGTAGGCGAAGGTGAACTCCTCGCCCTCGGTCAGGGACAGGGTGCCCTGCGGTGCGGCGGACACGGGGAAGGCGCCCAGCGCCACCAGGAGCGCGGTTACCACCGCCGGAATCAGAAAACGGACACGCATCCGGGGAAGGCCTCTCGTTCGGGGGATGTCAAGACCAGGCCACCTTCCGGTACCCCGGAAACGGGCGTGGTCAACATGAGGGGACCCCGGCTGAAGGCACGGTGAACAGCACCGGACTCGCGGGGCGCGATGCCGGTGGCCGCATCACCGCGGACCTGGCGCCCGGCGGGACTGTGCGGCCCCGGTGCCCTCGCGCTCGGCGACGCCTACCCCCTCCACAGCGGAGTGCGCTGAACCACGTACCACCCACCCCCAGATCTCAGCTAGACTGTTCACATCGCTTCAAGGGGCTATGGCGCAGTTGGTAGCGCGCCTCCATGGCATGGAGGAGGTCTGGGGTTCGAATCCCCATAGCTCCACTCGAATCTGAGACGACCCTGCTCGCGCGTCAAAGCGCTCGCAGGGTCGTCTTCGTTGTGCCCTCTGGAGGGCGGCCCCCGACTCCCGTGTGCGCTCGCGCCCCTCACCGCCCCTGCTCGCGCGCGGGAACGCTCTCCGGGCGGCTGCCTGCCGTGGTCGAGCGGTGAGTGCTTCCGTGTGGCCGTGTCCGGGGACGGCTGCTGACCTTCTTAGACTGGCAGGATGGACCACGCCGCGAACGTACGCCCCGCAGGACCCCGGACCGCTGAATCTCCCGCGGACCCCGCCTCGGGAACCCAGAGGAACGACGACTGGGAAGCGGACGACAGCAGCCCCGTCATCCAGGTACTGGAGAAGATCCGTGCGGAGGTCGCCGGGCTGTCCGGCGGCCGGGTAGCGGACTACATCCCCGAACTCGCGCACGCGGATCCGGGGCTGTTCGGGGTCGCGGCGGTCAGCGCGCACGGCCGCTCCTACTGCGTGGGTGACGCCGACTACGCCTTCACGCTCCAGTCGATCTCCAAACCCTTCGTCTACGCGATCGCCGTGGAACAGCTGGGGCTCGACGTGGTGCACGAGCACGTGGGCGCCGAGCCCAGCGGGGAGCCGTTCAACGCGATCAGCCTGGATGAGCGCGGACGCCCCGAGAACCCGATGATCAACGCGGGGGCCATCGTGACCACCTCGCTGGTGGAGAACTCGGAACCGGGCAAGCGGTTCGAGCGCATCCGGTCCGTGCTCTCGGAGTTCGCCGGGCGTGAGCTGGAAGTGGACGAGGACGTGTACCGCTCGGAGACCGAGACCGGGCACCGGAACCGTGCGCTGGGGTACCTGAGCCTGGCCGGGGGAGTGCTGGTCGGGTCGGTCGAGGACGCCGTGCAGGACTACTTCCGCCAGTGCGCCCTCAGCGTCACCGTGCGCGACCTGGCCGTCATGGCGGCCACCCTGGCGGTCGGCGGGGTCAACCCGGTGACGGGGGAGCAGGTGGTGTCCCAGCGCACCGCCCGGCACACGCTGTCCATCATGTCCAGCTGCGGTATGTACGACCGCGCCGGGGAGTGGGGGCTGCGGGTGGGCATCCCCGCCAAGAGCGGGGTGAGCGGCGGAATCCTCGCCGCGGCCCCGGGGGCCTTCGGGGTTGGGGTGTTCAGTCCGCCGCTGGACGACGCGGGCAACAGCGTCCGCGGGGTGGCCGCCCTGGAGCGGCTCTCCGACGACTACGACCTGCACATGCTCCAGATGCCCGCCGAGCCGCCCTCGCCCATGCACAGCGTGACCCGGGACGGGACCAGGCTCGAGGTGCGACTGCGCGGGGAGATCGACTTCCTCGCCGCCGAGCAGGTGGTGTCCCGGCTCGCGGAGGCGATCGACGACTCACGGGTCAAGTCGGTGAGCGTCGCGCTGGAGCGGGTCTCCGGGCTCAGCGACGCGGCCCGGGGACTGCTGGCCGCCGAACTCACCGAGCTGGCCGACGCGGGCGTGGACGCCACGGTCAGCGACCCCCGGGGCGTGCGCGAGCCCTGACCGGTCCGTGTCGATCCCTTGACAGGGGTCGCATCGCGGCGCATGATCAACCTACTGGTTGATCAACTGAAAGGTTGAATACTCGGATGGCGAACGACCCGCTCAGCCTCACCTTCGCCGCACTGGCGGACCCGACCCGGCGGGCGATCCTCGCCCGGCTGGCCGAGGGCGAGGCGACCGTCAACACCCTGGCGGAGCCGTTCGACATCAGCCTCCAGGCGGTCTCCAAGCATCTGAAGGTCCTGGAACGGGCCGGTCTCATCACCCGGGGACGCGACGCCCAATGGCGGCCCTGCCGTCTGGAGGCCGCCCCGTTGGAGCAGGTCAACGAGTGGGTGGGCCGCTACCGGGACCGCTGGGAGGGGCGCTTCGCCCGCCTGGACGAGGAACTCCGCAGGATCCAGCGCGGCACCGGGCAGAGCACCGGACACGGCCGTGACCAGGGCGCCGGGAACGAGAGCGGCGCCGACATCCAGAGCAGTACCGAAGAGGAGAAGACCCATGAGTGACCTCAAGGTCGTCATCGAGCCCGACCGTCAGGACATCGTGATGACCCGCACCTTCGACGCGCCCCGCGAGGTGGTCTTCCGGGCCATGACCGACCCCGAACTCCTGCCGAGGTGGTGGGGGCTCAGGGACACCGAGACCGTCGTCGACAGGTACGAGGCCCGGCCCGGCGGATCGTGGCGGATCGTGGAACGCGACAAGGAGGGGCAGGAGTACGCCTTCCACGGCGTCATCCACGACATCAAGGCGCCGGAGGGCTACACCGGGACCTTCGAGTTCGAGGGCATGCCCGGGCACGTCCTGCTGGAGACGCACACCCTGGAGGAGGTCGACGGGCGCACGCACTACACCTCGGTCTCCGTCTTCCAGAGCGTGGAGGACCGCGACGGCATGGCCGCCTCCGGTATGGAGGAAGGGGCCGGACAGTCCATGGACCAGCTGGACGAGCTGATCCGCACCCTGGTCTGAGACCGCGCCGGTACCGTGGCCCGGCCCCGGGCCGGGCCACGAAGCCGCCAAGAGAGCCTGTGGACAACGCCTGAGCTGTCGTCACCGCCGGGTACTGTCGATCCGTGGCAGATCTCCCCGACGTTCCCACCCTGCTCGGCGCGGCCGTCAAGGCCTTGGGCGGCAGCAGCCGAGAGGGCCAACAGACCATGGCCGACGCCGTAGCGGCGGCGGTCGACAAACGCGAACACCTGGTGGTCCAGGCCGGTACCGGCACCGGTAAGTCCCTGGCGTACCTGGTCCCCGCGATCAGGCACGCGATGGCGACCAAGACACCCGTGGTGATCTCCACGGCCACCATCGCACTGCAGAACCAGCTCATCGACCGCGACCTGCCGCGCCTGGCCGCCGCGCTCGCTCCGCTGCTGCCCCGCGAACCCACGTTCGCGGTGCTCAAGGGACGCCGCAACTACCTGTGCCGCAACCGCATGCAGACCGCCGGGGACGACGACGCCGAGGGCAGCGAGCTCTTCGACGCCCGCCAGCTCTCCTCCCTGGGCCGCCAGGTCGCTCGCCTGCACGAATGGGCCGAGGACACCCTCACCGGAGACCGCGACGAACTCGTGCCCGGCGTGAGTGACCTCGCCTGGCGTCAGGTCTCCGTGGGCGGTAACGAATGCATGGGCGCGCGCGTGTGCTCCTTCGGCCAGGAGTGCTTCGCCGAGTTCGCCCGAGAGGCCACCGCCGGTGTGGACGTGGTGGTCACCAACCACGCCATGCTCTCCATCGACATGGCGCAGGGCTACCACATCCTGCCCGAGCACGACACGATCATGATCGACGAGGCACACGAACTCGTCGACCGCGCCACCTCCGTGGCCACCGGAACCCTCACCGAACGCTCCGTCACCACCGCCGCCAAACGCGCCGCCCGCCTGGTCGAGCCGGGCATCAGCGAACGGCTCAGCGAGTGCGCCGACGGTCTGGCCCTGATGTTCACCGAGGTCCCCGAGGGGCGCCTGGACCACATCGACGAGGGCCTCGCGGGTGCCGTGGCCGCGACCCGGGACGCGGCCGCCGCCTGCATCGCGGCGATCGGCCCCTCCCCGGGCGAGCTCGACCCGGACACCGCCTCCGACCGCCGCCTCGCCCTGGCCGCGCTCACCGAGGTCCGGGAGGCCGCCGAGCGGGTCCTGGAGTCCTACGAACCCCTGCTCCGGGACCGCACCGAGATCGTCTGGCTCACCAAGGTCCCCGCCCGGCCGCCCGCGCTGAACGTCGCCCCGCTCGGCGTGGGCGGGTTGCTGCGGGAGAAGCTCTTCGGTGACCGCACCGTCGTGCTCACCTCCGCCACCCTGACCCTGGGCGGTGACTTCACCGCCCTGGCCCGGCAGTGGGGGCTGGGCCGCGAGGTCGCGCAGGAGGCCGCCGAACGCACCGCCCGCGCCGAGGTGGCACCGGGTTCCGAGGCGGCACCGGGCACCGGCACCGAAGCCGGTCCCGCAGCCGAACCCGCACCCGAAACCGAAGCTGTCGGGCCTGCGGACGCCGGTACCGGGCCAGGGGAAGAGAAGGACGATGAGGACGGCCCGCACCGCGCCGCCGGAGAACCCCGCTGGCGCGGCCTGGACGTCGGCTCGCCCTTCGACCACGGCCGCAGCGGCATCCTCTACGTCGCCCGCCACCTGCCCAAACCCGGTCGCGACGGTCTCTCCGAGGCCTACCTCGACGAGATCGCCGGCCTCATCGAGGCCGCCGACGGACGCGCCCTGGGCCTGTTCTCCTCGATGCGGGCCGCCCAGCAGGCCGCCGACGAGCTGCGTGAGCGCCTGGACCAGACGATCCTGTGCCAGGGCGAGGACTCCACCGGGCAGTTGGTCCGCCGCTTCGCGGAGGAGGAACAGGCCTGTCTGTTCGGCACCCTGTCCCTGTGGCAGGGGGTCGACGTACCCGGCCCCTCGCTCCAACTGGTGATCGTGGACCGCATCCCGTTCCCGCGCCCCGACGACCCCCTGGCCTCGGCCCGCCAGCGTGCCGTCTCCGCGCACGGGGGCAACGGCTTCCTGACGGTGTCGGCCACGCACGCCGCGCTGCTGCTCGCCCAGGGCACCGGTCGGCTGTTGCGATCCACCGATGACCGGGGTGTGATCGCGGTGCTGGACCCGCGCCTGGCCACCGCGGGCTACGGCGGTTTCCTGCGGGCCTCCCTGCCGCCCTACTGGGGGACGGTCGACCCCGAGGTCGCACGGTCGGCGCTGCGCCGCCTGGCCGAGAAGGCCGGGGCGGGCCAGGACGAGTCCGCCGCCTGACGCGACGGTGGCCGGGCACCCTCGGCGGGTGCCCGGCCGCTGCCGTCTCCGGTGTCACCGGTCCCGGGCCAGGGGCACCTGCCCCGCACCCGTGCGCTCTCGTGTTGTCCCGGCCCCGTGCCGTTCCGACGCTGTTCTGCTCTGACCCTTTGCTGCTCCGACCCTGTGCTGCCGTGACTCAGCGACGGTCCCGGTTCCGGGCCGCTCCGGACCCTCGCCGGGTCAGCCCCGCGTCCGGTAACCGAAGAGGCGGACCGCGTACCCGGGGGAGTCGTCCTCCGGTTCCTGGATCTGCCAGCGGTCGTCGTGCTCTCCGACCAGGAGCTCGTTCCACATCATGTCGATGAGCTTGAGCCGGGAGACCACCGAGGCCTCCGGGTCGAGCACGATCGAGTAGGCGTGGTCGGTGAGCCGCTGGGTCACCATGCCCACGGACTGCCCGTCCCAGATCGCCGGGACCGGGGCGTGGCCGACCTCGATCCCGCACAACCGGAGCTGCTCCACTTCCTCGTCGAGGGCTTCGGCGGCCAGGGCGCCGTCGAGCCTGAGGGCGTCCTCCAGCTCGTCGCGGTCCTCGTCGGCCCGCAGATAGGCGTGGTAGGTGCGGTAGCCGCACGGACGGCACTTGCGCCAGACCACGCAGCGGGCCAGCCCGTAGGCCGACTGTGCCTCGCCCACACTCTGGTGGTCGCTCACCTCGCGAACCATGCCGCATTCGCAACACAAGGCAGTGAGATCCTGCTTCATCAGAGTCCCCCCTCCCAGGTGAGTATGCGACGAATGGAGGCCGTTAGGGAACCCGTTCGGAGAGGAAGTCGCGGCAAGGAGTCGTCATCAATGCCCAAAATGACCGGCTGACGGGTTTCGGACGTGTTCAGAGGGGGCGCGGACGTGGCCGGACTCACTCGTGACGGGTATGCTCCGCCCTCACGCGAGCGGCTCACCGGGGGTACCCCGCGGGCCCGGGACGCTGGCCCGGCCCCGGGGCCGGGCCCCGGGGCGCGGAGCCGTTCGGGAGAACCGGGAGCTGGAATTTCGGGAGTGGATCACTCGTCCATGGACAGCCCGCGCTTGTTCCGCGCGGTCCAGTCCCGCATCCGCTGCGGATAACCGACGATCTGTACGTCGTAGGCGGGCGCGGCGAGCTTGCTGGCGACCTTGCGGATGACTTCGGGGGAGCCGCAGCGCCGCCGGATCCACTCCCCGTCCGTGGCCACCGCGACGGCCGTGGTCTGTGTGGCGAAGGTTTCGGGCTCGACGAAGAACTCGACCCCCACCCGGCTCTTGGCGAACTCGATCAGCGCCTTGATGTCCGAATCCTCGGAGGCGCGGTCGAAACGGGCCTTCCCCTTACGGTTGGCCTTGCGAAGTCCGAAACGGTCTCGCCATCCCATCGCCGCTCATGTCCCCTTAGTGCCGGTACGTGCCTGGTGCTCGCTGGACACTGCCGAGTCTATCGGCCGCAAACCCGACAGAGCAGGGCCGCCAGTGCCCCGGACGCAACGGTTTCAGCGTTTTCCGGACAGGCCTGTCACCACGCTGCTACGTTCTGTCGCACACGGCACCTGGGGGAGAAGTATGACGATGTGGACATGGGCGGGGGAGACGGGACGCCAACTGCGCGCCGCGGGGCAGGACGAGCTCGCGGAGGCCGTCACCGCGCTACCCGAACTCAGTGAGGCTGGCGACGCGGTCAAGGTGGAGGCTCTGGCCAGGTCGGCGATGCGCAACGCACGGCGGCTGGTCGCCGAGGCTGCCAAGGGGGACAACGCCGTGGCCCTGGCGGTCCCGGCGTCGGTGCCGGGAGTGTTCGGGCCGCCGACCCTGTTCTTCCTGGCGCACTGGCCGTTGGCGGTGCGGGTGGGAGCGCTCGCGGAGGGCCGACGCGCGCTCGAACAGGCCAGGGCCGCCGCGGAGGACGAACCGGCGCCGCACGAGTACGGGCCGCTGCCGGTCTCCGCGCTGGAGACCCTGGTCCGCTGCCACGCCAACATCGACTCCCGGGGAACCACGGACCAGCGTCGCGAACTGCTCTCGGCACGGCGCCTGTCCGGCTGGGAGAGCACCCCTGCCTGGCCCGCCTTCACCCTGGCCCGGGTCCACCTGCTCATCGATGAGGACCAGGCGGACCGCGCCGAGGCGGAGCTGCGTCGCTACGAGCACACCGCGACCGGACCGGCCGTGCTCGGCTCCGAAGGTATCTTCGCCCTGGTCAGGGCGTTGCGCTACCAGGACAAACACACCGACGCCTTGGACGCCCTGGACCGGATGGAGGCCGAGCTCGGCCTGGGCGAGGCGGAGCCGGGCGGTCCCGCCAACCCCCGCCGGACCGCGCTGCGCCGGGTGATCCGCTTCGAGCGGGCCCGGCTCCTGTCCTGGCTGGCACGCCTGGGTCTGTGCGACGCCCGCCAGGCCATCGGGCTGCTGCCCACGGTGGAGGAGGCGGAGACCTACCCGAAGCTGCGTTCGGCGTGGGTGGAGGCCGTGGAGAACCTGGTGTGCCAGGGCAGTGTCCGCAACGACTGGCGGCTGGGCGTGCGGGTCACGACCTGGTCCCGCTACTTCGAGCGGGTGGGCGCGCCCAGGCGCGGTGCCGAACTCGCCCTGGCGGCGACCCGGCTGGCCAGCGGTCGTGGCGCCCGTTGGGTGGCCGAGTGTTCCGCGCAGCGCGCCGAACGCCTGATCCGGGAGCTCGGTGCCGCGGAGGAGATCATCGGTGACCTGGTGGAGGTGAGGTCCATGGTGCGGGGGATGAAGTCGATCCAGCCCATGGCCCCGGCCACCGGGATCCTGGAGTTCCTCAGGGCGCAGCCCGCGGAGGAGGTCAATCCCGAGGAACAGGCCGAGCAGGTGAACGTGGCGCTCATGGAGCAGCCGCACGACAACGCCCTGCTGAGCGCGCTCGGTCAGGTCGGCCGGACCCTGATGCTGTCCGACGCCGCCACCGAGCCGCAGTGGCGCCACGTCCGCGAGCAGCCGGGTGACCAGCGAGCTGCCCTGTCGTTGCTGGAGACGCTCCTTCACGACAACGACACGGCGGGGGTCCGCAACCTCGTGCGCACCCTTGCCGCGGGGGCCCTGGTTCCGCAGCAGCAGCGGGAGCACCGACCGGTCGCACCACATCAGGCACAGGCCGCACAGCAGCCACAGCCGGCACAGAATGCGCAGGCGGCTCAGTACTCGCAACTGGCCCAGTATTCACAGGAGTCTCCGGCGGCTGAGCGTGCGCACGTTCCGCAGCACGCCCAGACGGCGTCGCGGCACGCTCAACCGGAGTCGGGGGAGGAGGCCGCCGCTCAGCAGGAGGCCGCCCCGCGGGAGCAACCGGTTCCGGAGCGGCAGGAGACGGCCGGGGCCGTGCGCTTCGGGGTCAGCGGTTGAGGAGGGACCGGCCGGCCGGGTAGCTCAGGGCCGCCCGAGGAAGCTCCGCCGGCCGGCCGCTGGTAAGGACGGTGACCTTGCCGGACGTGCCTTCGACAGCCCGGGTCCCGGCGGCTCCGGTAGCCCCGGAAACCTCGACGGCCCCGGCGGCCTGGTCGATTCTGCGCAGGGTCTGGGTGGCCACCGCCCGCGCCGCGGTGAACAGTTCCGCCCGCCCCGACAGTGCCTTGGAGATCTCCTCGCCCACCAGGTCGTAGTGCGTGCAGCCCAGGACCACCCCGGTGACCTCGGGCGGCGTCAGGGCGGCCGCGTACGCCACGGCCTCGGCGATCAGCTCGGGGTCGGCGGACTCCACCGCCTCGGCCAGGCCCCGGCAGGCGACCGGGGTCACCGACACGTCCCGGGCGAAGGTCTCCACCAGGCGGCGCTGGTAGGCGCTGCGGGTGGTGGCCTCGGTGGACCACACCGCGATGGGGGTCCCGGCGGCGGCCGCCGGTTTGATGGCGGGCACGGTGCCGATGACCGGGATCCGGGGCTCGAGCTCGGCGCGCAACCTGACCAGGCTGTGCACCGACGCGGTGTTGCAGGGTACGGCCACGGCGTCCAGGGAACCCGCGGTGTCCAGGGCGACGCGGGCACCGGCCAGGGCACGGTCGATGATCTGTTCCGGGGTGTGGGTGCCCCAGGGCATGTGGTCCGGGTCCATGGACAGGAAGAGGTCCGCGTCCGGCCGGGCCGCGCGCAGGGCGGCCGCGGTGGACAGCATGCCGATACCGGAGTCAACGAGAGCGATGCGCACGGAACCGAATCCTATGCGGATCAACCGGTAACACCGACAACACCCAAGGTGACAGCGGTGTCGTCCCCATTCTTTCCACAGCAGACTTCAGCCACCCCTTCAACTCCCGCCGACTCCTGCCCCGGAGTGGGTAAGACACGTAGCGAAATGGGGTGGCAGAGAACCGTTACTGATAGGTAGAACTGAGGGGATCGGCCTGCCGCGGCACGCCACCACCGGTCCTGGCCGACCCACGCTGTGCGCCGTCAACAGCAGTCGTCAACAGTCAGGGGATCCGCGGACATGACTCCGAAACAGCCCGGTACGACTTCGAACTCCGGCTCCACGTCCAGGTCCAGGCAGCGAGCGGCGACGGGAACCGGACTCGCGGAGCACATCGCGGCGGTGCAGCGGCTGCGGCGCGACTACCGGGCGCTCCCCGAGGGCGCACCGGTGCGGCTGGCCAAGCGGACTTCCAACCTCTTCCGGTTCCGCGAACCCTCCGACGCGCCCGCCCTGGACGTGTCGGCCTTCTCCGGGGTCATCTCCATCGACCCCGTCGAGCGCCTGGCCGACGTGGGCGGCATGACCACCTACGAGGAACTGGTCGCCGCGACCCTCCCGCACGGGCTGATGCCCACGGTCGTGCCGCAGCTGCGCACCATCACCCTGGGCGGAGCCGTCACCGGGCTGGGGATCGAGTCCTCTTCCTTCCGCAACGGCCTGCCGCACGAGTCGGTGCAGGAGATGGAGATCCTCACCGGCTCCGGAGAGGTCGTCACCGCCACCCGGGACAACGCCCACAGCGACCTGTTCCACGGCTTCCCCAACTCCTACGGCACGCTCGGGTACAGCCTGCGTCTGCGCATCGAACTCGAACCCGTCTCGCCCTACGTACACCTGCGCCACCTCAGGTTCCACGACGCCTCGGAGGCGATGGCCGCCCTCTCCCGGATCTGCGCCGACGCGGCCCACGAAGGGCAGCCGGTGGACTTCGTGGACGGGGTGGCCTTCGGCCCCGGCGAGCTCTACCTGACCCTGGCCCGCTTCACCGACCGTGCGCCCTGGACCAGCGACTACACCGGAAACGACGTCTACTACCGCTCCATCCGGCGCTACGCGGACCCCGCGCCCGCCTTCGTACCCGGCTCCGGTTCCGTGGCCGGCTCCGCCGCTTCCGGAACCGCCGGACCCGGCGACTACCTCACCATCCACGACTACCTCTGGCGCTGGGACACCGACTGGTTCTGGTGCTCACGCGCCTTCGGCACCCAGAACCCGCTCGTGCGCCCGCTGTGGCCGCGCGCCCTCAAACGCTCCGACGTCTACCGCAGGCTGGTCGCCTGGGACCGGCGCACCGATTTCTCCCGGCTCCTGAACCACTACCGGGGCCTCCCCCAGCAGGAACCCCTCATCCAGGACATCGAGGTGGGGGTCGAACGCGGGGCGGAGTTCCTGGACTTCTTCCACGACCAGATCGGTATGACCCCTTTGTGGATGTGTCCGCTCCGGCTTCGCGAACCCCGCCGCGGGGGGTTGGCCGACGGCGAACACGTCTGGCCGCTGTACCCGCTGGAGAACGACCGCCTGTACGTGAACTTCGGGTTCTGGGGGCTGGTGGACATGAAACCCGGCCAACGCCGCGCCCACCACAACCGCGCGGTGGAGGAGGAGGTCACCCGGCTCGGTGGCCACAAGTCCCTGTACTCGGACTCCTTCTACACCGAGGAGGAGTTCTGGGCGCTCTACAACGGCACCGACTATCAGAACCTCAAGGAGACCTACGACCCGCGGGGGCGGCTCCTCGACCTGTACGCCAAGTGCGTACGCAACCGCTGAACCACCCGTCAGCACCCACCGTCAGCAGTGGACACCACCGGGAGGCGACCCGTGCGGAAGGGCCGCATCCGTGAGGGGAAGGACAAGAACATGCGGCTTGCAGAGATCTTCGAGCGAGTGGTCGGCACTGACGCGCCGATCCGCTTCACCGCCTACGACGGCAGTTCCTCGGGAGACCCGAACAGCGAAGTCACGCTGAACGTGCGTACCCCGGTCGCCGTCAACTACCTGGCCCAGTCACCCAACGCCGTCGGTATGGCCCGCGCCTACGTCTCCGGACACCTCGAACTCGAGGGCGACATGTACACCCTGCTCAGACGGATGGCGGACTTCGCCTTCGCGGAGGGGGGCAACGTCACCGCCCGCGAGGCCGTCGAGATCATCCGGTCGGTGGGCTGGGTCAAGTTCGTCAACCGGGTGGCCCCGCCGCCCCAGGAGGTGCGCCGCGGCACCCTGCTCGGCCGGGGGCTGCGCCACTCCAAGGAGCGCGACGCCGAGGTCATCCACCACCACTACGACGTCTCCAACGAGTTCTACGAAATGGTCCTCGGACCGTCCATGACCTACACTTGCGCGGTCTTCGACGACGAGGACGGCGCCCTGGACCGGGTGGGCGCCTTCGACGGGGCCCTGGAGAGCGCACAGTTCCGTAAATACGACCTCATCGCCCGCAAACTGGGCCTGGCCGAGGGTATGCGCCTGCTCGACGTCGGCTGCGGCTGGGGCGGCATGGTGCGCCACGCCGCCCGCGAGTACGGCGTCAAGGCTGTCGGGGTGACCCTCTCCAAGGAGCAGGCGGAGTGGGGCGCCAAGAAGATCGCCCAGGAAGGGCTCACCGACCTGGCCGAGATCCGGCACATGGACTACCGGGACGTGCCCGACGGCAGCTTCGACCGGATCAGCTCCATCGGCCTGACCGAACACATCGGTCTGAGGAACCTGGACGCCTACTTCGCCTCGCTCAACGACAAGCTGGTGCCCGGCGGGCGGTTGCTCAACCACTGCATCACCCGGCCGCGCAACGACCTCAAGCCGATGAACACCAAGGGCTTCATCAACCGCTACGTGTTCCCCGACGGCGAGCTGGAGGGCCCCGCCCAGATCCAGACCGCCATGAACGACGCCGGGTTCGAGATCCGCCACCAGGAGAACCTGCGCGAGCACTACGCCCTGACCCTGCGCCACTGGGGCGCCAACCTGGAGCGCAACTGGGACCAGGCGGTCGAGGAGGTGGGCGAGGGTACCGCCCGCGTGTGGCTGCTCTACATGGCCGGGTCCGTGCTGGGCTTCGAACGCGACGTCGTGCAGCTCCACCAGATCCTGGGGGTCAAGCTGGACGGCACCGCCGCGCACATGCCGCTGCGCCCCGACTTCTGACCACTCTGTTTGCTGACCGCTCTGCCTCCCCCCGGGGTTCGCTCTCCGCGGCGGGGTGTTCGCGTTTCGCGGACACCCCCCGCTCCCAAGCACCGTCCTGCCACACCGGGCGGCCCGCAGACGGCATCATGGTGCGGACAGCTCCAGCAGCAGTGAAGGGACCAAGCCCGTGTCCTCCGACGACAACGCGCCCCAGGGCGACTCCACACCCGCGCACGACCTGCCGGACCACGTCAAGGAAATCGCGATCTCGATGGTCAGCGCCTACGCCGACCACGACCGGGACGAACTGGACCAGCTGATCCCCCGGGCCTCGGACGAGGTCGACGACGTCCTGTCCGAACTCAGGGTGATCGGGGCCTTCCTCGGCCGCCGCGTCCAGGAGACCGGTGTCGTCTGGAAGCCCGCCGACTCGCGCGAGGCGGTGGCCCGCACCGTCGCCGAGATGCTCCCGCCGGAACTGGAGTTCGCGGTCTCCACCGCCTGGGAGGCCCACTCGATCGGTGAGGAGGAGGCAGCCGAGCGCATCACCCAGGGCGACCCCATGGTGTACGCGCACATGCTCGCCGCCTTCTGCGCGGCCATCGGGCAGGCCGTCTACAAGCGCGCCGAACTGGTCTCCACCCTGCGCCAGGTCTCCGGTCTGAGCGAGTAGAGAACCCCGGTCCCGCCGGACCGGGCCCCTGGTCCGGCGGCCACAAACCCCGACCACGAACCGGTCCCTAACGGCTCAGACACAAGTCGCAGTGGTTTACTTCACAAGCCGCCGTTCATTACGTAGGTTTCCTACCAACCCTCAGGGGACCTTCGAAAGGAACGGGAGGCGAGCCGATGGCCCGCAGACGAGCACACGAGTACGTCACCCTCCCCGCAGCCACACTGACCCTGGTGCTTGCGGCGACCGCCTGTGGCGGCGAAGGCGGCAACGGCGGTGGGGCCACCGACACCCTCCAGGTGTGGATCATGGAGGGCACCAACCCCGACGCCTCGGACTTCTTCGACGCGGTCAACGACGCCTACACCGAGCAGACCGGCATCGACGTCGCCGTCGAGTTCGTGCCCTGGGCCGACGCCCAGGACAAGATCTCCACGGCCATCGCGGGCGGGGAGACCCCGGACGTCATCGAGCTCGGCACCACCTTCACCCCCGAATTCGCCGACGCCGGGGCCCTGCACGACCTGTCCGGCTACATCGACGACCCCTCCCGTTTCCACCAGGAGATGTACGAGATGGGCGTCATCGACGACGCCGCCTACGGCGTGCCCTGGTACGCGTCCATCCGGTCGATCATCTACCGGCAGGACCTCTTCGAGGAGCACGGCCACGAGGTGCCGGCCAACTGGGAGGAGCTGCGCGAGACCGCGCTCGACCTCGCCGAGGCCGAGGAGGACATGATCGGCTTCCCGGTGCCCGGCCAGGCCCAGTACTCGGTGCTGCCGTGGATCTGGGGCGGTGGTGGCGACGTCGCCGCGCAGGAGGCCGACGGGACCTGGACCTCCACCATCAACACGCCCGAGGGGCGCGCCGGGGTGGAGTTCTTCACCAACCTGTCGCTGGAGGACGGCCTGTCCACCACGGGCGCGGTCAACTGGAACGAGATCGACGTCATGGAGACGCTCGCCGACGAGCGTTCCATCATGGCCATCTCCAACAGCTCCAACCCCAAGGCCATCATCGAGTCCAACCCCGACCTCGAGGGAAAGCTCGGCGTCTTCACCCTGCCCGGCCAGAACGACGGGTACATGGATTCCTTCGCCGGCGGCTCCCTGCTGTCGGTCTTCGAGGGCACCGGCAACGAGGAGGCCGGCTGGGAGTACGTCGACCTTCTCACCAGCGGTGAGTTCTTCGACCGCTGGGGCGAGGAGAGCGGTTTCTTCCCGGCCGGTGTCGAGGAGATCCAGGCCTACGCCGACGCCGGCGACCCGCTGGTCGAGCCGTTCGCGGTCCAGCTCCTGGAGGCCGGCCGCGTCACCCCGGTCGTCCCCGCCTGGTCCCAGGTCGAGGCCGAGGGCGTCATCGTCGGCATGCAGCAGGACATCCTCAACGGCAACGCGACCGTGGAGGAGGCCACCGACAGCGCCGCCGAGGCCATCGAGAACATCCTCAACGAGGGCAGTTAGTTGCGGATCGGAACACCGGTCCGGCCGCCGAACGGCGGGCGACGGGCACCGCTCCTGGGGATGCGGGGGCGGCGCGCCCTTCTGCCCTGGGTGCTGCTCGTCCCCCCGCTCGGGGTGATCGGGCTCCTGCTGCTGTTCCCCATCGGCCGGATCGTGTGGCTGTCCTTCCGGGACTACAAGCTGCGCAACCTGGTCTCGGGCGAGTCGGACTTCATCGGCCTGGACAACTACGTCAGGCTGCTGACCGACCCGTACCTGTGGCAGATCGTGATGGTCAACACCGTCGTGTTCGCCGTGGTAGCGGTGGTCACGACGGTGGTCCTGGGCACGCTGGTCGCCCTGCTGCTGGCCAACCTCAAGCCGGTCACCCGGGTCATCGTGATCTCGTGCATCATGGTCGCCTGGGCGATGCCCGCGGTCAGCGGCACCTACGTGTGGATCTGGATCTTCGACGTCGACCAGGGCGTGGTGGCCCAGGCCCTGAAGGCCCTGGGCGTGATCGAGCCCTCCGGTTACAACTGGTTCGCGGACCGACTCTGGTTCTACGCGATCGTCACCCTCAACATCGTGCACAGCGGGTTCCCGTTCGTGGCCATCACGGTCCTGGCCGGGCTGCTCACGGTCCCCAAGGAACTGCACGAGGCGGCGCGGATCGACGGAGCCGGGGCGTGGAAGCGCTTCTGGAACGTCACCTTCCCCACGCTGCGCCCGGTGTTCGCGGTGGTGACGGTGCTCTCCACCATCTGGGACTTCAAGGTGTTCGCGCAGATCTACCTGATGCCCGGCGGTGACGTCGGGGGATCCCAGATGCTCAACCTGGGCGTGTGGTCCTACGTGCGCTCCTTCGGCCAGAACGACTTCGGCATGGGTTCGGCCATCGCTGCCCTGCTCACGATGCTGCTCCTGGGGATCACCATCGTGTACCTGCGCGCGCTGTTCCGGGAGGACGGGCTGAGATGAGCGGGTCACACGAGCACCGGAGCGCGCCCCCGGCCGCCGCGCCGGGTTCAGAACAGGCCGGAGACCAGCCGCGCCCGCACCGTCCGCCAGTCCACCGAGGTCAGCGGACGCCGGTCCAGGTCCTCGCGGACCGCGGCCATGGTGCGCAGGTCGTACTCGCTGAGCGGGCTGCCGTCGTCGTTGGCCCGGTTGACCAGGCTGTCGACGTACACGTGCAGCCGCCGTCCGCTGGTGTCGCGCAGAGCGTGCCGGAGTGCGCTCTCCCGGAACCGGGCGTCGTGCGGGATCCACGCCGAGATCACCTCGGTGGGGGAGGGGGCACCAGGGTCGTTCACGCGCTCCATCACCTGTTCCCGTTGCTCACCCGGCGGGTCGAGGAGGATTTTAGGGCATCGGGAAAACGCCCCGTGCGCCCTGATCGCTTCGAGCACGGCCCCGGCGCCGGGCCCGCCCCGGCACGCCACGCCACCCACACGAGGAGGTCCGTTGGACACGCTCACCGCTGACAGCTCCGCCGGCGCGGCCAAGGCTGACTGGGAGGCGCGGGTCAAGGCCTCCCGGCGCCGGGGCGACACGCTCCGCTTCGGCCGTGTGGTCGCCAGGGCCGCCGGGGTGAGCGCGATCCTGCTCTTCACCCTGTTCCCCGTGTACTTCATGCTGATGAGCGCGTTCTCGGACAGCACGACCTCGGGGACCGGGGCGCTGCTGCCCACCTCGCTCACCTTTGACAACTTCGTGTACGTGATGACCGAGGGCAACTTCGGCACGTACCTGCGCAACTCCCTGATCGTCGCCGGGATCACGGTGCTCTTCGCGTGTGTGCTGTGCATGCTGGCGGCCGTGGCGGTGGCGCGCTTCCGGTTCAGGTTCCGCACCGCGGTGCTGGTGATGATCCTCATCGTGCAGATGGTGCCCCTGGAGGCACTGGTCATCCCCCTGTTCATCCAGGTGCGCGACCTCCAGCTGCTCAACACCCTGATCGGGCTGAGCGTCGTCTACGTGGCGCTGTCGCTGCCCCTGGCCATCTGGATGATGCGCGGCTTCGTGGCGGCGGTCCCCAAGGAGGTCGAGGAGGCCGCCTACATCGACGGGGCCTCCTGGCCGCAGATGTTCTGGAAGGTGCTGTTCCCGCTGGTGGCCCCGGGCCTGGTGGCCACGGCGATCTTCTCGTTCATCGTGGCGTGGAACGAGTTCGTGCTGGCGATGACCTTCATGACCCAGAGCCAGAACTACACGGTGGCGGTGGGTCTGCGCCAGTTCTTCGGCCAGTACGCCAACGACTGGGGGCACGTCATGGCCGCCTCCACGATCATCACGATCCCGGTGATGGTGTTCTTCGTCCTGGTCCAGCGCTGGATGGCCGCCGGACTGGTCCAGGGCGCGGTCAAGGGCTGACCGGAGTGCGCACAGGAGAAGGAGGACCGCCCCACCGGGACGGTCCCCCTCAGCTGTTCGCGGACCCTAGGCGTCGCGCAGCTCGCGCTTGAGGATCTTGCCGGTGGAGGTCATCGGCAGCTCCGTGCGGAACTCGATCTGGCGCGGGTACTTGTACGCCGCCAGCTTCTCCTGGGAGTAGGCGGTGATCTCCTCGGCGGTGGCCTCCACACCGTCCTTGAGGATCACGAACGCCTTGATCTCCTCGCCGTGGCTCTCGTGCGGGACGCCCACGACCGCGGCCAGGCTGATCGCCGGGTGGGTCATCAGGACCTCCTCGACCTCACGCGGGTACACGTTGAAGCCGCCGCGGATGATCATGTCCTTGGAGCGGTCGATGATGAAGTAGAAGCCGTCGTCGTCGCGGCGGGCGATGTCGCCGGTGCGGAACCAGCCGTCCTTGATGACCTCGGCGTTGACCTCGGGGCGGTTGTGGTAGCCCTTCATGATCAGGTGGCCGCGGATGGCGATCTCGCCGACCGGGTCGGCCTCGCCGTCCTTGAGGACCTCGTTCCACTCGGGGTCGATCAGCTTCATCTCCACACCCCAGACCGGGCGGCCGATGGAGCCGGTCTTGGCACCGGTCTCGGGGTTGTTGAAGGAGGCCACCGGGGAGGTCTCGGACAGGCCGTAGCCCTCCTTGATCCCCACGCCGAAGAGCTTGGTGAAGTCCTCGGCGAGCTGGCCGGGCAGGGCCGAACCACCGGAGACGGCGTCGACGATGTTGCCCGCGATCGCCTCCAGGTCGTACTTGCCCGGCTCGGCGTTCTGGGCGGCGTTGAGCAGGCCCCAGTACATGGTGGGCACGCCCGCGAAACCGGTCACGCCCTCCTTCTGCATGAGCTCCAGGGCCTGGTCGCCGTCGAAGCGCGGCATGAGGATCATCGTGCCGTGGCGGTACAGGCTCGCGTTGAGCATCACCGTCTGGCCGAAGATGTGGAACAGCGGCAGGACGGTCAGGGACACGTCGCGGCCGTCGGGGTGCGCGTTGACCAGGCTGGACGCGACGACCGCGTTCATCATCAGGTTGTTGTGGCTGAGCTCGGCGCCCTTGGGCTTGCCGGTCGTGCCGCTGGTGTAGATGATCACCGCGGTGTCGTCGGCGTTGGACTGCACCGTCTCGAAGGTGCCCGCCTGGCCGGCCAGCGCCGTCCAGATGGTCTCCGCGCCCTCGATCGTGGACTCGGTGGCCCCGGCCGAGGCGGGCATGTCCACGAAGATCTCGCAGGTGTCCGTCTGGTTGAAGGCCTCGAAGGCGCGCTGCCCCAGCGGGAGTTCGGGGCTGCCGGTGAAGGCGAAGAGCGCCCTGGCGCCCGAGTCCTCCAGGTGGTAGGCGATCTCGCGCGGCGTGAGCAGCACGTTCAGCGGGACGACCACGGCGCCCGCCTTGAGCGCGCCGAAGTACACGAACGGGAAGTAGGGCAGGTTGGGGCTGGCCAGCGCGACCCGGTCACCGGGTTTGATCCCCCGGGAGACGAGCAGGTTGGCGACCTGGTTGGCGATCATGTCGGTGATCGCGTAGTTGAGCCGGGTGTCCCCGAAGACCAGACACTCCTTCTCGGGCACGGATCGGGCGCCGTCCTCGAGAAGTACGGACAGATTGAACATGGGGGCCTCCCGCAGGCAAGTGAATCCAGACAGGTGCAACGAGCGCAGGTGTGACCCGCGTCGCGTGTTCTGCGCCACTTTTACGGCAGAGTAACAAACCGCGCGGTCGGTGTGCAGAGGCGAGGGGCCCGTAAAACGACCGGTCCTGTTGTCACTCTCCGTGAGGGGTGCCGGGTTCGAGGGTGTCCCGCATGGTGGAAAACCGGTCTTCGGCCGGGTACCGCAACCGCTAACCTGAAGTCAACACACACCAGAACCGGCTAAGGAAAATTCAGCGATGACAGCGGTAGACGGCGACCAGACGACGGGCGACACCTACGACGCCCATGCCCTTCAGGACAAGTGGCAGGCGCGCTGGTCCGCCGAGCTTCCGTTCGACGCGAACATGGACGCCGGGGACGACCGCCCCCGCTCCTACATCGTCGACATGTTCTCCTACCCCTCCGGTGACCTGCACATGGGCCACGCCGAGGCCTACGCCATCGGCGACGTGATCGGCCGCTACCGCTTCCAGCGCGGCGACAACGTCCTGCACCCGGTCGGCTGGGACTCCTTCGGCCTGCCCGCCGAGAACGCGGCGATCAAGAACAACAGCCACCCCTACAAGTGGACCTACGCCAACATCGAGACGCAGGCCGCCTCGATGCGCCGCTACGGTCTGGCGCTGGACTGGTCGCACCGACTGCACACCAGCGACCCCGAGTACTTCAAGTGGAACCAGTGGCTGTTCACCCGCTTCTTCGAGCGCGGGCTGGCCTACCGCAGGGACGGGCTGGTCAACTGGTGCCCCCAGGACCAGACCGTGCTGGCCAACGAACAGGTCGTGCAGGGTAAGTGTGAGCGCTGTGGCGCCGACGTCGAGCGCCGCGCCCTGAACCAGTGGTACTTCAAGATCACCGACTACGCCCAGCGCCTGCTGGACGACATGGACCAGCTGGACAACGGCCGCTGGCCGGACGAGATCCTGGCCATGCAGCGCAACTGGATCGGCCGCTCCACCGGCGCCGACGTGCACTTCCAGATCGAGGGCCGTGACGAGCCGGTCACCGTTTACACGACCCGGCCCGACACCCTGTACGGGGCCACCTTCTTCGTGGTGGCCGCCGACGCCGACCTGGCCGAGGAGCTGTGCGCGCCCGAGCAGCGCGAGGCCTTCGAGGCCTACCGCTCCGACGTGGCCAAGCTGTCCGAGATCGAGCGCCAGACCACCGAGCGCCCCAAGACCGGCGTGTTCCTGGGCCGCTACGCGATCAACCCGGTCAACGGCGAGCGCATGCCCGTCTGGGCCGCCGACTACGTCCTGGCCGGGTACGGGCACGGCGCCATCATGGCGGTGCCCGCGCACGACCAGCGCGACCTGGACTTCGCCCTGGCCTTCGACCTGCCGGTGCGGGTCGTGGTCGAGACCGGCGAGGCCGACCCCGTCGAGACCGGCGTGGCCACCGCGGGCGAGGGCGTCCTGCGCGACTCCGGCCCGCTGGACGGCCTGACCAAGACCGAAGCCATCGACCGCATCATCGGCATCCTGGGCGAGCGCGGCACCGGCGAGGCCACGGTCAACTACCGCCTGCGCGACTGGCTGCTGTCCCGCCAGCGCTACTGGGGCACACCGATCCCGATCATCCACTGCCCCTCCTGCGGCGAGGTCGCCGTCCCGGACGAGCAGCTGCCGGTCACCCTGCCCGACCTCAAGGGCGCGGAGCTGGCCCCCAAGGGCATCTCCCCGCTGGCCGCGGCCAAGGAGTGGGTGCACGTGGACTGCCCCTCCTGCGGCGGCCCGGCCGAGCGCGACACCGACACCATGGACACCTTCGTGGACTCGTCCTGGTACCCGTGGCGCTACATCTCCGCGCACCTGGACACGGCCCCCTTCGACACCGAAGAGGTCAACAAGTGGGGCCCCGTCGACCACTACATCGGCGGTAAGGAGCACGCGACGCTGCACCTGCTGTACGCGCGCTTCTTCACCAAGGTCCTGCACGACATGGGCATGCTGGACTTCACCGAGCCCTTCCGCCGCCTGACCAACCAGGGCCAGGTCATCAACGAGGGCCGGGCGATGTCCAAGTCGCTGGGCAACGGCGTGGACCTGGGCAAGGAGATCGACGCCTACGGCGTGGACGCGGTCCGCCTGACCATGCTGTTCGCCTCCCCGCCCGAGGAGGACGTGGACTGGGCCGACGTGTCCGTGGTCGCCGCGCAGAAGTTCCTCAACCGCGCCTACCGGGTGATGAACGAGGCCGGTGCGGCCAGCGCCCCCGGCGTGGACTTCGCCGCCGGTGACACCGAACTGCGCCGCGTCACCCACCGCAGCATCGACCAGATCACCGCCCTGGTCGAGGACAAGCGCTTCAACGTCGCCATCGCCCGCTGCATGGAGCTGGTCTCGGCCGCCCGCAAGGCGATCGACTCCGGCCCCGGCGCAGCCGACCCGGCCGTCCGCGAGGCCGCCGAGTTCGTGGCGATCGCCCTGTCCCTGTTCGCGCCCTACGTCGCCGAGGAGGGCTGGGAGAAGCTGGGCCACACTGGCACGGTCGCCGTCGGCAACTGGCCCGAGGCCGACCCGGCGCTGCTGGTCCAGGAGTCGGTGACCTGCGTGGTGCAGGTGCAGAGCAAGGTTCGGGACAAGCTGTCCGTCTCGCCCGACATCGACCCGGCAGAGCTGGAGCGCCTGGCCCTGGCCTCGGAGAAGGCCCAGAGCTTCATCGGTGACAAGACGGTCCGCAAGGTGATCGTGCGCGCGCCCAAGCTGGTGAACATCGTCGTCGGCTGATTCGCCGGTTGATCTGTTGTGCGGGGCGGTGGTCGCGGTGGCGGCCACCGCCCCTTACCTTGGGCGTGACGACTGACTGGGAGGCGGTGCCGGGTGGGTTCTGCGACGGGTGGTGGACCCCGACCCTGGGTTCGGGCGGTGATCGTGGTCGCGGGTGCGGTGGCGGCCTCCGCCGCGGCCGTGGGAGGCGGTCTGTGGCTGGCCGGGGACGACCCGGACGAGCCGCACGGCGGTGACGCGCACACCGCGGCGCCCCGCTGCGGGCTGGTGCCCGAGGAGGCGATCGCCGAGGCGTTGCCCGGGGCGGTTCTGGAGTCGGCCGAGAGCGGGCCGCTGGCAGGCGGGGAGAGCACCGAATGCGTGTGGACCTCCGCCGGCCAGATCGATGAGGCGGACGGTGGCGAGGCGAACGGGAACGGGGAACAGGGTGTGCTGCGGGTGGAGCTGTCCGCGCGCTTCACCGACGCCTCCGCCGAGCCGGTCGTGACGGGTGAGGAGTTCGCCGCCCGGGCACAGAGCGCGGTGGTCCCGATGCGCGGCGAGACCGTGGTCCTGGCGCCCGGAGCCGAGGGCGCGGACGGGGAGGCCGCGGCGGGCGAGGGGATCGAGGCCGAGGTCTGGCGCGGCCAGGTGCCCGGCACCGCCGAACTCGCCTTCCACGCGGACAACCTACTGGTGCGTGTCTCCTACAGCGCGATGGACGGCGATGACCCCGTGCCCTTCGACCGGGCACGCGAGACCGTCACGGACTTCGCCGGGCAGCTCGGGGAGGCCCTGTGAGCACGCCTTACCCCGGTCCAGGCGGACCCGGCCCCGGCCCGGGCGGATCCGCTCCAGGGGACCCTGCTGAGGATCCCGGGGCCACCCCGCCGCAGAGCCGTGGCCTGGCCGTCACCCTCCTGGTCCTGCTGATCGCGGTCGTGCTGGGCCTCGCGGGCTGGCTCGCCTGGTACCTGCTGGACAACGGCACGGAGAACGGCGACTTCGAGGCCGCGCCCGAGTGCGGGATCGGTGAGACCGAGGCCCTCGACGAACTGGTGCCCGGCTACGAGAGCGAGATCGAGGAGACCATCGGCAGCATCCAGGACACCTTCGGCTCCGGCTGGCAGTGCCGCTGGGCCACCCCCGAGGGCTCGGGGGACTCCGTCCCGGCCGCTGCCACCCTCGTCCTGGTCGCCGCCCCGGTCGAGGGCGGCGAGGACACCACCGCCGACACCTTGCGCTCCACCGCGGACGGCAACGACGCCCAGCCGGTGGACGGCCTGGGTGACGAGGCCCTGAAGTGGGTCGAGGACGGCGCCTTCGAGGTCGGGTGCGTGGGCGTGCGGGTCTCCAACCTCTACGTGGAGTCCTGCTACACCGCCGCCACCGACTACGACGCCACCGCTTCGGTGGACGGCGATGTCGCCGCAGAGGACGCAGAGAGCCTCGCCCGGGCCGTCGTCGAGCAGCTGCCCGCTCCCGACGAGACCGACTAGCCCCACCTCTCCAGCGGTGATCTTGCTACCAGAAGCAAGTTCGGCGCCGATTTCGCTCCTGGTAGCAAGATCACGGGGGATGAGGGTTACCAGAGGCCGTCGAGGAACCCCTCGACGGCCGGAGTGACCTCGGGGGCGAAGGGACGGTCGGCGTCCAGCGCCGCCGCGCCCGGGGAGTCGTCGTACTCGCGCAGGATGTGGTCCACACCGGGCAGGTCCACGCGCTCGGCGCCGCTCAGGCCGGTCATCAGCCGATCGATCTCCTCAGCGTTGACCTGGGCGTCCTCCTCACCCCACAGGACCAGTACCGGGGTGGTCGCGGGCAGCTCCCCGGCCAGTTCCACCGGGTCGAAGGCGTCGATCCAGGCCAGGTAGTCCTCGTTCTGCTCGGTGAAGAGCCCGGTGCTGTCGTCCCGGGGCAGCTCGGTGCCCGCGCGGACCGCAGCCCGTCCCGCACGGATGTCGGAGAGCAGCTGTGCGGCGGTCACCTCGCCGACCCCGCCCCGGGCCTCGGCTGTGCGGACCTGCTCGGTCACCTGACGGTCGATGAGGTCGAGCATGCGGGTGCCGGGCGGGGCGGCCAGCACCAGTGCGGGTTCGGCGTCCAGGACCTCGTGGGCGCGCAGCGCGAACAGGGCGCCCTCGCTGTGGCCCAGGATGGCAGTGCGCTCGGGGTCCACCTCGGGCTGGGCGATGAGCTCCGCGTAGGCGGCCGCCATCTGCTCGTCGTAGACCAGGGGGTCCACGTCGCGTTCCAGGGCCGCCTCCTCGGCGTCGTCCATGTCCGCCGGGTCGCCGCTGCCGAACTTGTCGTAGCGCAGCGAGGCCGCTCCCGCACCGGTGAGCACCCGGGCGAGGT
This sequence comes from Nocardiopsis exhalans, assembly GCF_024134545.1. Taxonomy (GTDB): domain Bacteria; phylum Actinomycetota; class Actinomycetes; order Streptosporangiales; family Streptosporangiaceae; genus Nocardiopsis; species Nocardiopsis exhalans. The sequence goes on along the minus strand of NZ_CP099837.1, from coordinate 5,681,923 downwards.
TCAGGTTGGTGTCGGCCTCGGGCCGTCCGGGGCTGTTGCCGTCCCGGTCGGTGGGGCCGCTGCCGGAGATGATGAGCACCCCGGGGACCTGGCCGTCACCAGACCCGGTGGGGACGGTGAAGGTGCCGGGCACGGTGAACCCGCCGCCCTGGAAGGAGACCGTGCGCTCGTGCCCGGACGCACCGGGCAGCACGGGCCCGTCGTCACCGTCGGTGGGGGTGCAGGCGGTGACCAGCAACGCACCGGCGGCCAGCACGGCCAACAGCGCGGAACGGCGGCCGGAGGCGCCTGGGACGCGGGGACCGGGACGCCCGGAAACACTGGCGGCCCCGGGGGCGCCCGGGGTACGGGAGGCGGGGGCGGAGGCAGGTGTCGACACGCCCTCAGCGTATCGGCCCGCCACCCGCCCCGGTCTCCCGGTGCGCGTGTGGGGTGGGGCTGTCTCAGACCCGGCGCATGACTGTGACGACCTTGCCGAGGATGGTGGCCTGATCCCCGTTGATCGGCTCGTAGGCGTCGTTGCGCGGCATCAGCCAGACGTGCCCGTCCTCCTCGCGGCGCAGTACCTTGACGGTCGCCTCGTCGTCCAGCATCGCCGCGACGATGTCGCCGTTCTCTGCGTCCTGCTGCTGGCGGATCACCACCAGGTCGCCGTCGGTGATGGCGGCGTCGACCATCGAGTCGCCCACCACGGTGAGCATGAACAGTCGACCCTCGCCGACCAGCTGCCGCGGCAGCGCCAGGACGTCCTCGACCGCCTCCTCGGCCAGGATCGGACCGCCGGCGGCGATCCGGCCGACCAGCGGCACAGAGGCGGCCCGGGTGGAGTCGGCGGACAGCTCCTCCCGGGTAATGGCCTGCGCGCCCTCCTTGCCCGGGGTGCGCAGCTCGACCGCGCGCGGCCGGTTCTGGTCCCGGTACAGGTAGCCCTTGCGCTGGAGCACCTTGAGCTGGTGCGCCACGCTGGACGGGCTGGACAGGCCGACCGATTCACCGATCTCCCGGATGGACGGCGGGTAGCCCCGTTCCCGTACGTAACGCTGGATGCAGTTCAGAACACTCTGCTGGCGCGCGGTGAGCTTGGGGGGCTCGGGCGCGGTCGCGCCCGTGTCACCGACGGGCGAAAGAACGGTGGTGGGTCCGGAGCCGTCGGCTCCGGGATTCTCCTCCGGCACGGCCGGGCCTCCTCGGTGTTCGGTTCGGTCAGGTCCTGTTCATGCGGCCATTCACCGGCCGCGACCGCGCCGACCTGGTGGGCCACTCCGGCGGCGAAACCGGCGTGAAATCAAGGTCAACATTAGTCGTTGCACACGGTGATATCAAACAAGCGTTCGAGAACAGGTGGTCGGTGCTGTGCGGGGATTTCGTCTTGTGTTTTTCGGGTCCCGATTCCCGCGGTCCCCACTTATGTGTGTACACGTGTTCACCCGACGCTGTCCCCCGAATGTGCGAAGAGGTTCGCGGAAGAGAGCCTGGATGTCCGGGGAAGGGGGCGGGCGGGCTCCAGGGCGGCGTGCGTGCGGTGTGCGGTCCGGGTTCCGGTATGGGGTTCGTCTCGCCCGTGGGCGCGCGGCCGCCACCGGTGCGCGGCCCGGTGCTGGGTGGGGCGGCGGGGAAGGGGATTCGGTCACGGGAGGGGTGTGGCGACCGGCGAGTCACGAGCCCCCTCCCCCTTATCCTTGGATTCGGCGCCCGGCGCCGCACATTCCCCACCTGTCCGCCCCGCCTCCCCGAGTCCCGTTTCTCGTCGGTCGGTCGCCCCTGTCGGGTCGGGTGCGGGGACACGCCGCGGGCAGGGTTGCGGGCGTCCGTCTCGACGCCTAGGTTCGACCACAACATCTGGTGTTGGAATGGGGTTCGTGGTCAAGAAGTTGTGGTTAAGTAGACCCCTGGGGTGAGTAGCCCCCTAGGATTGTTGCTCGGGTACAGGGAAGCCAGGTGAACCGGGATGCACTGTCCGTTCTGCCGCCATCCGGACACCCGGGTGATCGACAGCAGGTCCACCGACGACGGCGCGGCCATCCGGCGCCGCCGGTCCTGCCCCGTCTGTGAGCGCCGCTTCACCACGCAGGAGACCGTCCTGCTGATGGTGGCCAAGCGCTCGGGGGTCACCGAACCCTTCAGCCGGACCAAGATCATCGCCGGGGTGCGCCGGGCCTGCCAGGGCCGCCCCGTCTCCGAGGACGCCCTCGCCAAGCTCGGCCAGCAGGTCGAGGAGGAGATCCGCGGCCGGGGTGTGGCCGAGGTGCCCGCCCACGAGATCGGTCTGGCCATCCTGGGCCCGATGCGCGACCTCGACGAGGTCGCCTACCTGCACTTCGCCAGCGTCTACCGGGGCTTCGAGAGCCTTGCCGACTTCGAGGCGGAGATCGCCAGCCTGCGCGAGGACCGCGAGGCCGACACCGAACCCGCGGTCGACACCGCTTCCACCGGGTAGCCCGAACGGCGCCCACGCGACGCCGGAACGGCCACCCGAAGGTGGGCGGGAGCACGGCCAAGGACACCGCCGTACCCCCGCACCACCCCGAACACACATGAACGCCCGCGCGGTCGACGCCGGTCCGCGCATGAACGTACTTTCGGGGAGACGCTGCCATGACGGAAACCACGCGCGGTCCAGTGGGGCGCAAGGGCAAGGGGCCACGCAAGGGGCTCAGGATGCGGCGGGTCAACACGACCGCGGGCACGCACCCCTACGACACCCTCGAATGGGAACGCCGCGACGTCGTCATGACCAACTGGCGCGACGGCACCGTCAACTTCGAACAGCGCGGCGTGGAGTTCCCCGTCCCCTGGTCGGTGAACGCCACCCAGATCGTGGCCAGCAAGTACTTCCGCGGAGCCGTCGGCACACCTGAGCGCGAGTGGAGCCTCAAACAGCTCATCGACCGCGTCGTCGGCGTCTACACCGAGACCGGTCGCGCCCACGGCTACTTCGCCTCCGAGGAGGACGCCGAGGTCTTCGACCACGAACTCAAGTACGCCCTGGCCCACCAGCTGTTCAGCTTCAACTCCCCGGTCTGGTTCAACGTGGGGACCAGTGCTAAGGCCCAGGTGAGCGCGTGTTTCATCCTCTCCGTGGACGACAACATGGAGTCGATCCTGGACTGGTACAAGGAGGAGGGGCTGATCTTCAAGGGCGGCTCCGGCGCGGGGGTGAACCTGTCGCGGATCCGCTCCAGCAAGGAGCTGCTCTCGTCCGGCGGTGCGGCTTCGGGTCCGGTCTCCTTCATGCGCGGCGCGGACGCCTCGGCCGGGACCATCAAGTCGGGCGGGGCCACCCGGCGGGCGGCCAAGATGGTCGTGCTGGACGTGGACCATCCCGACATCGAGGAGTTCGTCGAGACCAAGTCCCGCGAGGAGCACAAGATCCGGGCGCTGCGCGACGCCGGGTTCGACGTGGACCTGGGCGGTGACGACATGTTCAGCGTCCAGTACCAGAACGCCAACAACTCGGTCCGGGTCTCTGACGCCTTCATGCGCGCGGTCGAGACCGGCTCGGAGTTCGGGCTGACCTCCCGCACCACCGGCGAGGTGATCGCCACCGTCGACGCCAAGGACCTCTTCCACCGGATGGCCCGCGCCGCCTGGGAGTGCGCGGACCCGGGCATCCAGTACGACGGCACCATTCAGGACTGGCACACCAACCCCGAAACCGGGCGCATCAGCGCAAGTAACCCATGTAGTGAATACCTGTCACTGGATGACTCGTCCTGCAACCTGGCCTCGGTCAACCTGCTGAAGTTCCTGCGTGAGGACGACACGTTCGACGTCGAGGGGTTCACCCGGCTCACCGAGCTGGTGATCACGGCGATGGACATCTCCATCACCTTCGCCGACTTTCCCACCGACAAGATCGGCGAGACCACCCGTGCCTACCGCCAGCTCGGCATCGGGTACGCGAACCTGGGTGCCCTGCTCATGGCCACCGGCCACGCCTACGACTCCGAGGGCGGGCGCGCCGTGGCCGCCGCGATCACCTCGCTGATGACCGGGGCCGCCTACCGCCGCAGCGCCGAACTGGCCGGGGTGGTCGGTCCCTACGAGGGCTACCGGCGCAACGAGCAGGCCCACAAGCGCGTCATGCGCAAACACGCCGCCGCCAACGACGACCTGCGCACCGTCGGCGCCCTGGAGGATCCCGTCCACGAGGCCGCCACCAAGGAGTGGGCCGAGTGCCTCAAACTCGGCGAACGCCACGGCTGGCGCAACGCCCAGGCCAGCCTTCTCGCACCCACTGGGACCATCGGGTTCATGATGGACTGTGACACGACCGGGATCGAGCCGGACTTCTCGCTGGTCAAGTACAAGAAGCTGGTCGGCGGCGGGTCCATGCAGATCGTCAACCAGGCGATCCCGCGGGCTCTGAAGAACCTCGGGTACCAGGACGAGCAGGCCGAGGCGATCGTGGAGTACGTCGCCGAGAACGGGCACGTGGTGGAGGCACCGTCGCTGAGGCCCGAACACTACGAGGTCTTCGACTGCGCCATGGGGCGCCGCTACATCGAACCCATGGGGCACGTGCGGATGATGGCGGCCACCCAGCCTTTCCTGTCCGGGGCGATCTCCAAGACGGTGAACGTGCCCGAGGAGGCCACGGTCGCCGACCTCGAGCACATCTACTACGAGGGCTGGCGCCTGGGGCTCAAGGCGCTGGCGGTCTACCGCGACAACTGCAAGGTGGGCCAGCCGCTGTCCACGGCCAGGAGCGAGGGCAGGGACGAGGGTAAGGAGGAGGTCCCCAGGGTCGTCGAGGTGCCCCGGCCGGTGCGGCGCCGGCTGCCCAAGAAGCGGCCGAGCGAGACCACCTCGTTCTCCGTGGGCGGAGCCGAGGGGTACATCACCGCGGGCTCCTACCCCGACGACGGGCTCGGTGAGGTCTTCATGAAGCTCGGCAAGCAGGGCTCGACCCTGGCCGGGGTCATGGACGCCTTCTCCATCGCCATCTCCATCGCGCTCCAGTACGGGGTTCCGCTGGAGACCTACGTGGAGAAGTTCACCAACATGCGCTTCGATCCGGCGGGCATGACCGACGATCCGGACATCCGTATGGCGCAGTCGGTGGTGGACTACATCTTCCGCCGCCTGGCCCTGGATCACCTGCCCTACGAGGAGCGGGCCGCCCTCGGGGTGCTGTCCGCCTCCGAGCGCGAGGCCCGGCTCAACGGCGAGGACCCGGCCCAGACCGCGGTGCAGGTGGAGTCGTACGCGCAGTCGGCGGCCCCGGCCGAGGCCCCGGCGTCCCCGCGGGAGGAGCGCTCCGAGCCCCGGGCACCCCGGGTGGCCCCGTCCGAGGGGTTCATCGCCGACGCCCCGCTGTGCATCACCTGCGGTACCAAGATGCGGCCCTCCGGCAGCTGCTACGCCTGCGAGGGCTGCGGAGCCACCAGCGGCTGCAGCTGACCGGGAGAGGTGGAGAACCGAGGGGGCGGCCATCCGGCCGCCCCTTTTTTTGTGGTCGAATCCAGCCTGTGCCGTCCTGGGGCGGCACCGATGAACCGGGAAGCAACAGGGGCCCGGGTGTGTTTCCTCATTCACCGGGAAAGAAGTTACCACCGCCGGTAGCATCACCTGCATGGGAGCTGAACTTATGGAATCGGGATACAGATCCGCCGAGCAGGAGCCCGGTCAGTCGGCCGTTCAGGCGATTCATGCGGGGTCTATAAGCCTTGGTGGCGGATTGTCCAGGGACCAGCTGGTCACCCTCGCGCAAGCGCTGCGCGAACTGGGCGGGGCCGTACCTGAACCGGTCCCGTCCGGTGCACGGGAGGACTCGAGTTTCTCCGGCGGTCGTGCGCGCAAGATCAGCGTCTCCATGCCAGAGGACCTCAGCGCCGCCGTCCAGCAGAGGGTGGGGCGGGGGGAGTTCAGCAAGTATGTAACCGAGGCGGTCGCCCAACGACTGGAGTCCGACCTGTTGGCCGAGCTCGTCGGGCTGCTCGACGAGGAGCACGGTGAGGTTCCGGAAGATCTGGTTGCGGAGGCGGAGGGCGCATGGCCGGACGTCGAGTGACCGGAAGCGGCACACTCGTCCTCGACAGTGAAGGGCTGTCCAAGCTCTCTCACGGGGACAAGCGAGCCCGCGCTCACCTCGAGGCCGCGCGGCGAAGAGGAGCACGCGTGGTTACCAGCGCGCTCACCCTTACCGAGGTACTCAGGGGCGGTCCGAGGGACGCCGCCGTGCACCGGGTCCTGGCGAGAGTCGAGGTCGTTCCGGTCTCGCCAGAGATCGGTAGGGCCTCGGGGGAGCTCCTTGGCAGAGCTGGTTTGTCCGGTCACCGTTGCGCGATCGATTCCGTGGTGGCGGCCACCGCGCTTCGGCAACCGAGGCCGGTCCTCGTACTGACGAGCGATCCCGAGGACCTGGCCGCGCTCGTGGAGGAACCGGAGCGGCCCAGATCAGAAAGGGTCGCGGTGGTGCCCCTCTGAGTTCGTGACGGCTTCTTGGCGGCGGCGTGGTCCACACCTGTGGTTGGCGGGGGAGGGGAGCGGGTAACCCTTCGGCACCCGGTGACAGCCAGCGGAAGGTGGTTCCCATGCTGATAGCCGCGATCCTGCGGGCAAAGGGCCCGGAGGTGGTGAGCGTCGCTCCTGAAGCGACCGTCGCGCAGTTGCTCACCGAGCTCGCCCGTCACAACATCGGCGCCGTGGTCGTCGCCGCGGAGGACGACACGCTCGTCGGCATCGTCTCCGAACGTGACGTCGTCCGACACCTGGAGCGCCGTGGACCGGACCTGCTGTCCGCCCCGGTCTCCGACATCATGACCTCCGACGTGGTCACCTGCACCCCCGATGACACCGTCGAGGAGATCAGCGAACACATGACCATGCGCCGGTTCCGGCACGTCCCGGTCACCTCCGAGGGGCGGCTGGCGGGAATCGTCAGCATCGGTGACCTGGTCAAGAGCCGTCTACGGATCCTCGAGGACGACCGGGCCCAACTGGAGGCCTACATCCACGGCCGGTAGCGGGCCCGGCCTCCCCCCGACCGCCGCCGCGCCGTGTCTCAGGTATCGGAGCGATCGCCCGACACCACGGCGACGGCGGCGGTCGCGGCGGTCACGCCCAGGACCGCCGGCCAGGAACCGACCTTCCTGGCCAGCGGGTGCGACAGGCCGAAGGCGGCCACGTACACGCCGGTCAGCGCGATCGCGGTGCCCAGACCCGAGCTGCGGCGCGTGGTCTCGAAGGCCGCGGCGCCGAACCCGGCCAGGACCGCCCCGCCCAGGGGCCGGTTCCCGGTGGCGCGGGCCACAGAGTAGCCGCCGATCAGACCGGCCGTGGTGAGGGCAGCACTGGGTATCGCGGGCATCGAGAACTCCCCGTTTGTCGTGATTCGGTCAGACCGAGGCTATCCCCGCTCCGGGAGGCGCGCCATTCGGCGCGCGTGTCCCGGTCCGGGGTCGTTTCCGAGGGCTGTTGTGCTCCCCGGCCTGGTCCGGTTCCGCCGGGGCGGTCGGTCACCGGGCGGCTGATTCCGCGTCACGCTCAGGACACGAACCATAGGTTTCGGCTGGTGTACGTGCCAGTCTAAGAACAGACCGCTACCGCCTTCTCGTGCGTCGCTCCCGTCCCGACCTGGAACCGGAAAACAGTACGCAACGTCCAAGCTGATAGTTCCCGACGTCCCGTTACAAGGAGTGCATGCCTATGTCGTTCGCGCAGACCGTGCGCGGCGCGGCCAGTGCGGTAGCCCAGGGGGGCGACCCGCGTCAGGCCGTGACCGACGCAGTCCAACAGGCCGCGGGCCAGGTGGGCGGACAGGGGGCCGGCCAGCGGTCCGGTCAGAGTTCGGAGAGCGGTCTCGACCCGCAGGACTTCGTTGCCGCACGTGAGCAGGGTTCGTCCGTCGACACCCGTATCGAGCAGAAGACCACATCGCTCAACAACGCAGGCGAGGCCCTCAACCGCAGCTACTACGAACGCGGTCGCAGCGGCCCCGTTCACGTCATCTGTCCGATGGTCACCCCCCGGGGACGCACCCTCGTCACGATGCTCCCGGCGATCGCCCTGGTGGTCATCGGTGTCATCGGGTTCTCGACGGTGACGGCGACGGCGATGGTCACCGGCGCCAACCCGCTGCTCAACCCCTTCTTCGGGATCCACTACTGGCTCATCACCCTCGCCGTCACCGGCTTCATGTGGTGGCGCCAGGGCATGGTCATGGTCCCGGACGGCTGCAAGGCCATCATGACGCGGTTCGGGAAGATGGAGGGCCTTCTCGACCCGGGCCGGGTCACGCTGTTCAACCCCTGGAAGCGCGTCTCCTACATCGTCAACACCGAGCGCGAGTACCCGTTCAACGCGCCGATCCGGTCCGCTCCCACCAAGAGCGGCGTCCAGGCCTCGGTCGACCTGTTCGTGCAGTTCAAGATCAAGAAGCCCGACGACTTCGTCTACACCCTGGGCGGCGTCCACGGTTTCCAGGAGAAGCTCAACAACGCCATCAGCGAGACCACCCGCAGTCTCATCTACGAGCAGGAGGCCTCGGCGATCTACGACATGGTCGGCGAGGGCACCCAGGGACTGCTGACCTCCCTGAACAGCCAGTTCAACGGGATCGTCGAACTGACCAGCGCCAACATCACCCACGCCGAGCCCTCCAGCCAGGAGTACCGGATGGACCTGGCGGCGCCGGAGATGGTGCGGGTGGCCAAGGACGCCTACACCTTCGAGTACGAGCTCCAGCTGCGCAAGGAGCAGAACGAGGGTGACCTGAACAAGGAGCTCGCCACCCTCAACGAGACGCTCTCCGCGATCCAGGCCGACATCGCCCAGTACCAGGCGCAGATGGACACCGCCCTGGAGCGTGAGACCAACCGGGCGCGCGCCACCGCCCGCCAGCGCTTCGTGGAGGCCGAGTCCGAGGCCAACGCCAACGCCGCGCTGCTGCAGGCCCAGGCCCTGGACATCCGCGCGGTCAGCGCCGCCGAGGCGCCCGAGATCCTCAACTACCGGTTCCGGGAGAACCTCCTGGACAAGCTGGAGTCGGTCGCGGACAGCCTGCCGCAGGTGTTGCGGATCGGTTCGGGCGACGGTGCCAGTGTCGACTACCTGCGCATCGCCCAGGAGATCATCGGTCAGAGCGACACCGCCCTGTTCTCCGATGAGGACATGGCCGCGGTCCGTGAGCGTCTGGGCGAGATCAAGGCCCGCATCTCCCAGCGCGAGCAGGAGATCAACGCCCTCATCGAGGAGGAGGCCAACGCACGCCGCGGCCCCTCCGTCGAGGACCCGGGCGAGGACCTGGTCGAGGAGATCCGCCAGTCGGTGAGCGACGAGGCCATCGACGAGCGCATCTCCGAGGCCGCTCCGTCGCCGGACACCGAGCCCGCCTCGCCCGCCGAACAGGCTCCGCACGGTGACCCGGCCGCCCACGGCGGTCAGGCCCCACCGGCAGGGCAGCCCCCGGTCGACGCCCCGCCGCCCTCCGGCGCCCCGTTCCATAACCCGCAGGACCCGCAGAACCCGCCGCCGCCCCCGTGGCCGCAGGGCGGTTCCGAGGGCCAGCACCCGGGAGGTCAGTAGATGAGTGAGTCCTTCAACCCCGGCGGCGGCTCCAACATCAAGGAGTCCCTCTCCTCGTGGGGTGACCTCGCGGGGCTGCTGCGCGGCGGTGACCAGGGCGCGATCGTCCCGGTCGTCATACCGCGTGACAACCGCGGACTGCGCTGGACCATCCTGGTGTGGTTCGGCCTGTTCGCGATCAGCAGTGCGCTGATGATGACGCTGAACGCGGCGTTCGGCAGCGGCCTGTCCGGCGTGGCCTACGGCGCCCTTGCGGTGCCGACCCTGATCGTCGGTGTGCTCAGCGTGCTGCTCGGGGGCCTGTGGTGGTGGCGCGGCGCGATCGTGGAGATCGAGCAGGGCACCGACGGCATTCTCACCAAGTACGGCAAGTTCACCCAGGTCATCGGCCCGGGCCGGCACTACCTGTGGCACCCGTGGAAGCGCGTGGACTTCGTGGTGGACACCAGCACGGAGATCCCTTACACGGCCCCGGTGCTGGCCTGCCCCACGCGGGAGAACGTGCCGCTGAAGTCGATCGAGTTCTTCCTGAAGTTCCGGATCAAGGACTCGCACAAGTTCGTCCTCACCATCGGTGCGAGCAACTTCGACCTCGTGCTCTCCAGCGCGGTGCAGGACGCCATCCGCCAGCGCAGCCGCATGGTCAACACCGAGTCCGCCTACGACCTGCGCGGCTCGAACGTCGAGGACATGCGCGGCCTGCTCAACAACCAGCTGAGAAAGTACGGCGTCGAGATCACCGGCTGCAACATCCCGGACGTGCAGCTGCCCAACCAGTACCAGCAGCACCTGGCCACCCGGGAGCGGGTCGCCAAGGAGCTGGTCGCCTACGAGCAGGAGTGGGAGCTCACGCGCAAGCGCCGCATCGACACCCTGCTCATGGACATCGAGCGTTCCAAGAAGACCCGCGACGCCAAGATCGTCGAGGTCAACGCCTCCCTCAACAAGGCGCGCAAGGACGTGGCGCAGATGCTGGAGGAGCAGGAGACCGAGGCCCAGCGGGTGCGGTACGAGATCGAGACGCGCGGCCGGGCCGACCTGGTCGCTGCCGAGAACGAGGCCAAGGCGCAGCGGCGTCTGGCCACCGCCTACCGGGACAACCGGGCGGTGCTGGAGTACGAGCTGGCCCGACGCCGCCTGGACGTGGGGGCCGTCCTGGCCGGGCGGGCTCCGCGCCCGGTCGTGGTGCAGACCGAGGGCGGCTCCGGTGACGCTTCCGCCCTGTCCACCCTGCTCACCGCCCAGCTGCTGCCGCAGGTCATGAACAGCGGGGGTGGCTCCTCCGCCCGTTCGCTGGGCGCTTCGGCGGCCCAGGAGGCCTTCGACAGCGCCCAGGGTTCGGTGGCCGCGGCCGCCGCCCGCCAGCAGCAGCTGGCCGAGGAGCACCAGAGCCAGCAGGACACCGCGATGCGCCAGCAGTTCGAGCGCGGTGAGGGTTACGGCGGCAGCCAGGACGGTGGCCGACGCGGTCGCTGACCTCCGGCTCAGTGCCGCCCGGGTCCTTCGGGAACCGTGCCGACTGGTGCTTTCCGGCAACGGAGGAACGTGCGAGGGGCCCTGCGACATCTCGTGTCGCGGGGCCCCTCGTCTGCCTGGGGAGGGAACGCTCTCACGTGCTGAGGGTCAGGGAACCGTACCCGGCGATGTCGATCCCGTGCCGGGCGGCGATCTCCACCAGGTCCTCGATCTCTCCCGCCTGGGCGGTGGCCAGGTCGTCGTCACCGATGGCGTGGGCACGGCGCAGCGCGGTGATGGAATCGTGGATACGCAGGTGAAGGGTGAGCACGAACTCGCGCATGGAACCTCTCCTCGGGTGGGGCGGCGCTGCCTGGGGGAGAACCTTGAGGGGTGTCTCCCGGGGGACGCACCCATCTGTACACGCCGAGGGTGAGAGAAGAGTTGGAGCGGGGCAGCGCCCGGCAAAGAGCCGGTTAAGAGCTCGGGCCGCCGGTGCCCCGGCGGTGCCCCGGCGGTGCCCCGGCGGTGCCGTCTGGCGGTGCCGTCTGGCGGTGCCGTCTGGCGGTGCCGTCTGAAAGGGGCCCCGAATAAGGGAGGCCTGGCAGCGTCTCCGGGAGGAGCGCTGCCAGGCGGTGTGGAACCAGAGGCGAGTCAGGGGTGCCGCGAGGCTCCGCGGCCCGCGGGGATCAGTGGTCCACCCAGACGTACCAGTCACCGGAGATGTGCTCGTAGATCCGGGACCCCTGGCCGGGCACGAAGACCCCGACGGGGATCTCCTCGGTGCTGTGCGCCAGCCCGGCCGGGTAGAAGAGTCCGGCGTCCTCCACCTCGTAGTGGGTGACGTCGTCGGTCACCGAGACGCTGCGCAGCGAGTACATCCCGGTCCACTCCCCGTTGCGGGGGATGGTCGTGGGGTCGGCGACCTCGTCGCGGAGTTCGAGGAGCTGCTCGGCGGAGGCCTGCACGCGCATCTGCAAGGGCACGTCGGCCACGGCCAAGCCCAGCGAGAGGAAGGCGATGAGCGGCGCGGAGATCCAGCGCAGCCAGTAGTGGCGGATCATCGGACGGGCGACGGCCAGCGCGATCCCCAGGCGCAGTGCGCCCATACCGGCCAGGAGCAGCCCGCCGACCATGCCGATGACGAACGTGGGCAGGTGCCCGGCCGGCATGCTGTCCTCGAAGAGAAGGACGAGTCCGATCACCCCGCACGCGGGGATGTAGAGCCGACCGGGCGGGCGCGAGGCCCAACTGATCAGCCGCTGCGCCAGCGTCGGCTTCTCGGCGATCTCGATCAGCTTGGCCACGGACCCGTCAGGGTTCGGGCCGGAAGCTGAGGCGGACATGACGTTCCCCCCACCGAATCCGGGTCGTGGTGACGCGGGTCCCGGGGCAGCCGAAGGGCTCGAACGGGCCGCGTCACAGTCGATACGGCCGTTGTTGTGCGGCCTGTTCCACAGGATAGAGCAGAGGTGGGGCGTGTTCGGGGCGACGGGGCGAAATAGCGGGAGCTTTCCCCTGTGTCGTCGATGGTGCCCGGCGCCGGACAGGTCGGGGCGCGCTGGGCCGTGGTGAGAGGACCAGGTAGTCCCAGGACCACCGTCCACCACCCACCGCCATCAGGACGCACACCGCCGTGACCAGCGCGGTCGCTCCCCAGGAGCCGAACGGGGACAGGTGCGCGGCCCCGACGGTGAGGGTGCCGATCACGGCCGACAGGGCCAGGAGCGGCCCGGTCAGCCATGTGAGCAGGCCCACGGCGAAGGCCACCGAGAGCGCGACCAACAGGGCGGGGGCCAACGGTGCGGCGAAGGCTGCGACGGGCATACCGGCGTCGGACAGCCGCTCGGCGACCAGACCCTCCTGGCCGCGCAGCGCCAGGCCGTACTCGGCGAACACCCAGCCCACGCCGACGCGGGTGGCGGCGGAGATGACGTCGTAGAGGCGCCCGCGCAGGATGGCGGGCTTGGCCGACCGGGTGGCCAGGGCGGATCGGGTAGGACGGGTGGATCGTTTCGGTGGGCGTTCGGGCCGCATCCTCGGCCTGGTGCGCTGCATGTCCATTCCTCCCGGCAACCCGGCGCGGCGGTTCCAACAAGCGGAAACTACCGAAAGTAACGTGCACTTACCCGGTGTCACTCTCGGAGAGTCGCGCAAAACCCACCGGATTGGGCCCGTCGGTGCGGGCAGGCCCCGGAGCTCCTCGGTCGAACCGGCACGGAAGGTCACCCGCCCGCTCTAGGGTTGTGGCGTGCCGACGACTCGCCAACAGAACAACTCCGTCCAGCAGAAGAGCTCCCTCCAGCAGAACAGCTCCTCCCGCAAGAGCGACCCGCCGCCCGCGCCCACCTTCGAGATCGAGAACGAGCTCCGCGCCGCGGGTGCGCGTGTGGTGGCCGGGGTGGACGAGGTGGGCCGGGGCGCCTGGGCCGGGCCCCTCCTGGTCTGCGCCGCGGTCCCCGGTGAGGGCGAACCGCCCGCCGGGCTCACCGACTCCAAACGCCTGACCCCCAAACGGCGCCGCGAGCTCGCCGCGCAGATCGAGCCGTGGGTGGCCGATCACGCCTTCGGCTGGTCCGAGGCGGCCGAGATCGACGAGGTCGGTATGACCGAGGCCCTGCACCGGGCGGCCCGCCGTGCCCTGGACGCCCTGGAACCCCGCCCCGACGCGGTGCTCCTCGACGGCCGCCACGACTTCATCGGCCGCCCCTGGCCGGTGCGCACCCAGGTCAAGGGCGATCTGACCTGCGTGAGCGTGGCCGCAGCCGCGATCCTGGCCAAGGTACGCCGGGACTCCCTCATGGCCGAGATCGCCGAGGAACACCCCGGCTACGGTTTCGAGAAGGCCGCGGGCTACCCCTCGCCCACGCACCGGGCCACCCTGGCCGAGGTCGGGCCCACCCCCTATCACCGAATGAGCTGGGCCTACCTCGACGACCTGCCCCGATGGCGCCACCTGCGCCGGGTGCGCCCCGCCCCCGGCGGTCAGATCCCGCTGCTCTGAACCCGCTGCCTCGGCCAGGGCGCCCTGAAGCCGCGGCTCCGAGCGGGCCCGGGCGGACCCGCGACACGCCGCTCCGCACTGGACATCCGGCCCCACTTGGGGCAAGGCTGTTCTCCGGGGTGTGCCCGCCTGCCGCACGGGTGGCCGACCGCACCTGCCCCAAGGAACACGAGCAGCCGCGTTCACGGCCACAGCCACGGCCGTGTCGCGGGTGTCGGTCCCCTCCGACCCCGGCCCGCCCCCGGGCCGACCACGCGACCCCCACGCAGGAAGGGGCTACGGATGACGCGCGAACTGCGCTCCACCGCCGCCGCGCAGGCCGACCGCGCCTCGGGACTGGACCGCCTACGCGCCTTCTACCACCGGATCCCCCTCGGTCGGCGTCTGGTGGCGGCGCTGGTGATCGTCACGGTGGTCGCCGTCGTCGCACTCGTCCTGAGCCTGCCCGTGTTCAGGTTCGTGCTCGGCACCGTGCTGCTGCTGGTGGCGTTCTCCGCCCTGATGCGCTCCTTCGACGCCTTCCTCACCGTGGTGGTCTCGGTGGTGTGGCTGCTCATCGCGGTACCGCTCTTCCAGATCCCGCTGACCGCCCAGCCGGTCTCCCTGCTGGTCCTGCCGTTGCCCTTCCTGGTGGTCCTGGCGGCCAGCCGTGCCCGTGAGTTCCCCGTCTGGCACACCTGCCTGCTCGCGCTCACCGCGGGGCTCGTCGTCGGGTTCTCCGTGGCGCTGCTCGGCATGATCGTCGAATCCTTCCCCGGCGGTGCCGGGATCGCCGCGCTCTACGTCGCCGCAGGAGCAGGCCTGCTGTGGCGCCTGCTCGCCTCCGGGCAGGTGGCCAAGGAGAGCCGCGAGAACGACGACAAACGTAGGGGCAGCACGTCCGGATCGCAGTCGGGCGGGGCCCAACCGGGCGGGGAACAGCGCAGGCCCGCGGGGGCGGGGGAGGGCGCCGGCCCCGGCCGTAGGGGCGAGAACGTGCGCGGCCGCGGCTCCGACGGGTCCCGCCGGGGTAGGACCGCCGAGGACGGCGCCGACGCCGAGGAGGAACCCGTCCCGGTCGACGTGGCCCTGGCCGAGCTCGAGAACATGATCGGACTCGACCCGGTCAAACAGCAGGTTCGCGGGATCGCCGCCTCCATCGAGGCCGCCCGCCTACGGGCCGACGCCGGGCTCTGCGTGGAGCGTCCCCTGCGCCACCTGGTCTTCTCCGGGCCGCCGGGTACCGGCAAGACCAGCGTGGCCCGCACCCTCGCCACGATCTTCCACTCCTTCGGGCTCCTGCCCACATCCCGGGTCGTGGAGGCCCAGCGCGCCGACCTGGTCGGCGAGTACCTGGGCGCCACCGCCATCAAGACCAACGAGCTCATCGACAGCGCCCTGGGCGGGGTGCTGTTCGTCGACGAGGCCTACTCACTGGTCAACGAGGGTGACGGCCAGGCCGACCGGTTCGGTAACGAGGCCGTCCAGACCCTGCTCAAGCGGGCCGAGGACGACCGCGACCAACTGGTCGTCATCCTGGCTGGTTACGAGAAGGAGATGGACGCCTTCCTGGCCTCCAACCCGGGTCTGGCCTCGCGGTTCGCCACCCGGATCAGCTTCCCCAGCTACTCTTCCGCCGAGCTGCTCCGGATCGCCGAGAATCTCGTCGCCCAGCGCGGGGACTTCCTCGAACCCGAGGCCGCCCGCACGCTTCGGCAGCGGTTCGAACAAGCGGTCCAGCGCGAGGCGATCGACGAGCTCGGCAACGGCCGCTTCGCCCGCTCCATGGTGGAGAAGGCCTCCCAGGCCCGCGACGTGCGCGTGGTCACCTCGGGGGTGAGCGGTGACGAACCCGCGCTCCGGCCCAGCCCGGACGCCCTGGTCACCGTGCTCACCACCGACGTCGAGACCGCCTATACCGAACTCACCTCCCGCCTGCCGGGCTTCGGGGAGTCCCCGGGGCTGGAGGAGGCGATGGCCGAACTCGACGGCATGATCGGCCTGGAACCGGTCAAGGAACAGGTGCGCTCCCTGGTGGCGCAGCTGCGGGTGGCGCGGTTGCGCGAGGAACAGGGCCTGCCGCACCAGCCGCCGATGCGCCACTTCGTCTTCTCCGGTCCTCCCGGCACCGGCAAGACCACGGTCGCGCGCGTGCTCGGCCGGGTCTTCTCCGCTCTGGGCATGCTGGGCCGGGCCGAGGTCGTGGAGGCCCAGCGCGCCGACCTGGTCGGTGAGCACCTGGGCGCGACCGCCGTCAAGACCAACCGGCTGATCGACCGCGCCCTGGGCGGGGTGCTGTTCGTCGACGAGGCCTACTCCCTGGTCAACCCCGGTTACAGCGGCGGCGACGCGTTCGGAGCCGAGGCCATCCAGACCCTGCTCAAGCGGGCCGAGGACGATCGTGACCGCCTCGTGGTGGTCCTGGCCGGCTACACCGACGAGATGGACCGCTTCCTGGCCTCCAACGCCGGGCTGTCCTCCCGGTTCAACGTGCGGGTGCGGTTCCCGTCCTACAGCCCCGAGGAGCTGTCCGAGATCGCGGACACCGTGGCGGCCCGCACCGGCGACGTCTTCGACGACACCGCGCGCGAGGACCTGCACAGCATCTTCACGCACGTGTGCGCCACCGGGTGGATCGACGAACTGGGCAACGGCCGCTTCGCCCGTTCGCTCTACGAGCGGGCCTGCTCCCACCGCGACCTGCGGGTCTCCCAGGAGGTGGGGGAGGCGGCGACGGCGGCCGAGCTGACCGTGGTCACCAGCGAGGACGTGCGCAGGGCCTACGCCGACGCCACCCAGAACAGCTAGGGATTGCGGCACCCCGTCCTGCTACTGTCCAGTACATGACCGCTTCGCCCTCATCCTCCGCGTCCCCCGTCAAGCAGGCCCTGATCCTCGCCGGTGGACAGGCCACCCGGCTGCGGCCCTACACCGACACCCGCCCCAAGGCGATGGTGGAGGTGGCCGGACGGCCCATCATCGACTACCAGCTGGAGTGGCTGTCCTCGCACGGAGTCGAGCAGGTCGTCGTCTCCTGCGGGTACAAGGCCGAGGTCCTGCGTGAACACCTCCAAGCACGGCAGGGCGGACCCGAGATCACCCTGCTGGTCGAGGACGAGCCGCTGGGCCGCGGCGGTGCCCTGCGCTACGCCGCCACCGGGCTGCGCGACCCCGAAGCCCCGTACTTCGCCCTCAACGGTGACGTCCTCACCTGGTTCCCCCTCGACGAACTCACCGCGCGCCACCGCGCCAAGGGCGGCCTCGGCACCCTGGCCCTGGCCCAGTTCCGCACCACCTGGGGCATCGTCGACGTCGACGGGGACGACCGTATCGAGGGCTTCACCCAGAGCCCTCTGCTGCCGGTGTGGATCAACGCGGGCGTCTACCTGTTCGAACCGGGGCTGACCCCGCTCCTGCCGGTCAAGGGCGACCACGAGTCCTCGACCTTCCCCGACCTCGCCAAGGAGGGGAAGCTGGCCGCCTACCGCATCGACGGTTTCTGGCGCGGCGTGGACACCGCCAAGGACGTCAAGGAGGCGGGGGCGGAGATCGAGGCCATGCGAGGGAAGGCCTGACCTGGCTCTGGCGGGGCACCGGGGCGGTAGGTATCGTCACGGACGTGAAGAATGACGGTTTCCTCCTCCCCAGTGCCCCCAACTTCCGTGACCTCGGCGGTCACCGCACGAAGGAAGGCCGCACCGTACGCGACGGTCTCCTCTTCCGCTCCGACGCCCTGCACAGCATCTCCGAACAGGACCTGCCCACCTACCACGGCTTCGGTATCCGCCAGCTGATCGACCTGCGCACCCACCACGAACGCGACCGCCTCCCGGACCTGGTCCCCGAAGGCGCGGAGTACGCCGCCGTCGGTGTCCAGAACGCCGAGGCGGCGGGGGCGAACTTCGTCGAGACGCTCGCGGACCCGGAGCGGGCCCGCGCGATGTTCAGCGACGGAGCGGCCGAGCGGTTCATGTTCGGCGTCTACCGCGAACTGGTCTCCGACGCCGAGGCCCTGGAGGGCTACCGCGACCTGGTCGAACGCGCCGCCAAGGGCCCCACCTCCCTGGTCTTCCACTGCAGCGCGGGCAAGGACCGCACCGGCTGGGGCGCCGCCTTGCTGCTCACCCTTCTCGGTGTGGAGCGCGCGGCTGTCACCAAGGACTACCTGACCAGCAACGAACGCCAGGCCAACACCGACTTCTGGATGCGCGAGCTGTCCCGGCACAGCGGCCTGCCCTGGGAGGACGTGCAGCCCATGACCCGCGTCCGCGCCGACTACCTGGACACGGCCTACTCGCACATCGACGAGCTCTACGGTTCCTTCGACAACTACGTCGTCAACGGTCTCAAGCTCTCGGGTGGGACGATCGAGGGGCTCAAGGACCGGATGCTCGCCTGAGCGCCCGAATTCCCCGGTAGGGGCTTAGCCCTGTGCGCCCCACACCTCATCGTGGCTGAAGACCTGCTCGCGGCCCTGCTTGATGTCTTCAAGGATCCGCACGGCCTCGGCATTCTCGGCCGTATCGACGAGGAGCCCGGCCAGTTCGTTCGGCTGGGAGAACATGGGCCAGTGGCCGGTGTCCATCTCGGCCAGGTTCCAGCGGTCGCCCCTCAGAGGGCGTCCAGACGGCGGCGGAGGTCGCTTTCGCTGGTGGCGCTGAACAGGACCTCGGTGAGGGTGGCCAGGACCGTGGGGCGGTCCTGGCCGTGGTCGAGCATTCGGCGGGCCGCCGCCCACAGGTTGGCCGGGCGGCCGTCCCACAGGCGTTTGGCGAGGCGTTCGTGTCGGTCCAGTTCGCGTTCGCGCTCGGGGTCCCTGCCGGTGACCGGGCGGTACCAGCGGTCCTGGCCGGTGGAGTGGTGGCGGCCGTTGTGCGGGGTGGCGGCCTCGTACTCGCCGTAGTGGTCCAGCCTTAGCAGCGCCCGGCGGCCCTTGGAGGTGTCCGGGTCGAACTCCTCCGGCGCGCCCGTGACGATCTCGCTGGCCAACAGGGGGAAGGCGAACATCCGGCGGGCCAGGGAGGCGAAGTCGCCGTCCGGGAGCAGGCGGCGCACCGCCTCCTGGCGCAGGCCCAGCGGGCGGGCCGGGTCGCGGTAGGTCTTGGTGAAGGCCGAGGTGGTCTCCCAGACCGCGTCCAGGGTCGCGCCGACCAGGGCCTCCGGGAGTTGGGTGCGCGAACCGGCCCAGCGCACCCAGGCCGCCAGGACGTGCGGCATGGACTCCTGCTCCTCCGGCAGCAGCACCACCCGGCCGGGCAGCCAGTGCAGCAGGAACGACTCCACCTTGCGCGGGCTCACCCGCAGCGGCCGCCCCGAGTCCACGTCGCAGCCGTGCGCGATGATGTGGTCCGCGCAGCGGCTCGCCGCGTAGGAGTCCGAGAGTTCGGCCGCCTGGTCCGAGGCGAGGAACCGGGCGGCCAGTACGGCGCGGCTGTCGCGCCGCCACACCGGGACCGGCGAGGTCGGCACTCCCTCGGGCGGGTGGGGGAGGCGCTGCACCCGGGAGGCGACCAGCGCGAAGTGCGCGGCCAGCGAACCCCCGGTCAGGTCGGCGGCGGAGATCCCCACCGGCTCCACCGTGGGCCCGGCGGAAGGGTCCGCGGCGGCGCCCGTGACCACGCGTTCGGTGCGTTCCAGGGCTCGGGAGAGCAGAGCCCTGGCCTCGCTCAGCTCCAGCTGTTCGAAGTAGGCGAAGTCGTCGCCGCGGGCGCGCTCCCGACACTGTTCGAGCAGCAGGTCCACCTTGGTCGTCACCCACACGTCGCGCAGCAGCCCGCCGCTGTTGTGGTCCAGGACCAGGATCAGCGCGTGCTCGGGCGGTAGCGAGCCACTGCTGTCCGGCGCGTCCCGGCTGAACAGGCACACGACGTCGTCGGTGTCGCCGAAGCGGTCGTTGCTGACGTACACGGCCACGGGGGTCACCGCGCCGAGCTGGGCGGCCCAGGCCGGAGCCTGCAACCCCCGCTCGCGCAGGGCGATCATCCCCTGCTCGGCCAGCTCCCGCTGGGAGGCGGAGGTGCCCAGTGCGGTGATCGCGGCCAGCACGCCCAGCCCCGCCGGCTTGCCGGAGGCGGTGGCGTGCGTGATCAGCCCTTCGCCGAGCAGCCGCTCGACGTCCACCCCGGGTAGCCGCTCGCCCCACCAGGTGCCCAGGAGCTCACTGAAGGCCAGCTCGGCGTCGAGCGGGTGCCGCATGGCGAGCAGCGCTCTGGCCGCGCGCAGCATCTCCTCGAAGGCTGCGGCGGGAACGTCGGGGCCGGTGGGTGAGGGCGAAGGGGAGGGCACGGTCTGAAGCGTATGCCAGTTGGAACAGGGTGTGCTCCCGCTTTTGACATCCTCCCACTCCCGCAAGAGGGGGATTCCAGCAGCTCCTGCTCACAAGAACGGGAGCTGCTGAGGTTCACGGACACTCGATCCCCTTGCGGGGTGGTGTCCCTCCGACACAGGTCTTGGACCCGGGGCTTGCGCCCTGTCCTGCCGCGACACTGAGTGAGGCATTCAGGTCCGCGTTGCAGGAGAAACCGCAGTTGGAACAGACGAACGACGCTTGGCTCTCGCGTGAGTTCTTGTCGATCCAATCGCAGTCACTGCATCGCAGACTGGTGTTCCTGGCGGGCACGTCCTGCACCCGGCCCGGGGCCTTGTGGCCGGTCCGGGTACGTAGGAGCCCCCAGCCCTGGGCGAGGATCGCCCGGTTCAACCCTCTCTTCTGAGCCGCCCGCCTACCAGGCTCTTCGGCCGTCCCCTTGGCCGAGCGGGTCATGTTCTTGATCTGGGGATCCTCGAACCGGATGGTGGGGTGAGACGGTGAACCGCCCTGGGGGCGTTTCACCTGTTCCTGCCCCGCTAGGCGGGAGCGGGCATTCACCCCGGCACTGAAGGACCGGGCACCCCGCCGAAAACCAGGTGGAGGTTGGTTCGTGTGGCCGGTGTGATGACAACCTGCGGACAGCACGGAGTCGGGCACGGACCTCAGGGGTCCGTGCCCGACTCCGTGCGTCGGCTCGGTGTTGTCCCAGCACCGGTCGGCTCAGCGCGGTTCGGGAACCGCGCGGTGGCCGGTGAACAGCGTGGTTCCCGGCCGGCGAACGCTCTTTCGTACGGTTGAGGGCGGCACGGAGTTCACCATGGCCTCGAGGTGCTCGCGGGCGACCCGCTCGACGAGGTGTGGTGTGACCGTGATGCCCAGGTGTTCGACGCAGTTCCAGGTGTCGCTGACACAGCGCTCGACGCAGCGGGGGGACAGCCCGCTGAACTCGTCGTGAAGCCTCGCCGAGATCTGTCTGAGATCCTGGACCGGGAAGGTCTGGAGCATTCTCGCTCACACCCCTAGCTGAAGATGGCCTGGACGGTGACCTCCACCCATTCCACTTGTTCTGGACGGACTGTCAACCCCTCTCGCGGCACGCTGTTGATAAAACCTGGGGGAGGTGCCGTTTACGTGAGTCACACCATCACCGCAGGTCAACAAGACGAAAAGGACGTTTCGGACATATAACAGTCCCGTTTCGAAGATTTCGCCGCAAACCGGCCACCCTTGCTCGTCGTTGGTAATTATGGGAAAACACGCCCGCAAAACCCCCGGTCGGCTGTGTCGAGGGGGTCCTGTGGCCTAACGTTTACCTTCCGTGTCCACGGTAGGTCCCCCGCACCGACGGCCGTTGCGTGTGAGCCGGTGTGTCTTATGCTTGAGCCGTGGCAGCGGCCGAGAGGAGTCATGGAGCGTGACTCCTGGGAGCCGTGGAGCCCCCGACCGGAATCGGCGCCGCGTACCCCGCGCCACAGCGCCGTCGCGAACGGCCGGTGGGCACAGGTGCGCAGGGGACCACGCGGTCCAGAAAAACCCCCATCGAAACACGGCTGGGGAATCCGACGGTTCCGGAGGTGTCGAGCAGTTGAGCGCCGAGACGTCCATTCCCCCACCCCGGATCAGTGTGGCGGAACTGCCAGACGCGGTGAAATCCCTCCTCACCGACGCCCCCATCGGATTCGCACTCCTGGGTCCCGACGACGTCTTCGTCTCCATCAACCCCCGCATGGCCACCGTCTTCGGCAGCACCCCCGCCCGCTGCCTGGGCCGCACCCCCGACGAAGCCCTGAAGCAGGCCGACGACCCCGCCGGGGCCGCCGCCCACCGCGACTCGGTGCGGAGCGTGCGTGAGAGCGGCCACGCCGTACGCGGCCGCCACCGCACCCCCTCCGGGCAGACCTGGCACCTGACCTGGTTCCCGGTCAACGACCCCACCAACGGGGACCAGCACATCGCGCTCATCGCCGCCCGCGACCACGAGGACGACGGTTCCCACCGCGAGGATCAGCGCCTGCGCGCCCTGCTCCAGGCGGGAAACCAGATCGTCTGGTCCGCGGGCCCCGGCGGCGACATCCGCGAGGACTGCCCCCAGTGGCGGACCATCACCGGCCAGGACCTGGACGCCTATCTCGGCCGGGGCTGGCTCGACGCACTCCACTCCGACGACCGGCCCCGCGTCGAACGCGCCTGGGACGACGCCGTCCTGGACGTCACGCCCTTCGACGCCATGTTCCGCGTGCGCACCCGTGCGGGCGGCCACATCCACTACCGGGCGCGCGCCAACCCGATCATGGACGGCGCGGAGACCGCCGAGTGGGTCGGCACCCTGGTCGACATCACCACCGAGCGCGAGGCCGACGAACTCCGCCAGCGGCTCAACCAGCAGCTCAGCGAGGCGGCCATGCGCACCGCCCGCCTCCAGAAGGCCACCTCTGACCTCGCTGAGGCGCTCACCGCTGACGAGGTCGTCCAGGCCATGTCCGAGATCGGCCGCTCCGGCGTGGGCGCCGACCACACCTCCGTGGCCCTCTTCGACCGGGACCGGCTGCGCCTGCGGATGCTCTCCGCCGACGGCTGGGTGGGCCTGCCCGAGCGCGGGTTCTCGCTGGACTACCCCGACGTCGCGGCCAGGGCGGTGGCCGAGCAGACGCCCAGCCTGGCCGCCAGCCCCGCCGAACTGCGCGAGCTCACGGAGAACGCGCCCGAGGTCGAGGCCCTGCTCGAACGCACCGGGGAGCGCGCCTGGGTGGCGCTGCCGATGATGGCCGCGGGCCGCCCCATCGGGGCCCTGCGCTTCTCCTTCGACGCCCAGCGCGACGTCACCGACGAGGAACGCGTCTTCCTGGAGGCGCTCGCCGGGCAGTGCGCCCTGGCGATCGGCCGGGCCATCGTCTACGAACGCGAACACAGCACCGCCGAGGAGCTCCAGCGGAGCCTGCTGCCCGAGGAGCTCCCCCAGGTGAGCGGGGTGCGCCTGGCCGCCTACTACCGGTCGGGCTCACAGCACGTGCAGGTGGGCGGTGACTGGTACGACGCCTTCCTCCTGTCCGACGGCCGGGTCGCCGGGGTCCTCGGCGACGTCATGGGCAAGGGCATCCAGGCCGCCGCGGGAATGAGTCGGATCCGTAACGCGTTGCGTGCACTGGCGTTCTCCATGCCCGAACCAGCCGATGTGTTGACCGGACTCGACCGCATGTTCACGGCCACAGAGGGAATGGACCAGGTGACAACCCTGGTCTACTTCGTCCTGGACCCGGTCACCGGACAGCTCGACCTCAGCAACGCGGGTCATCTTCCGCCGCTCGTGGTCGCCGGGAACGCCGGGCCCTCGCTGCTCGACACCGAGCCCGACACACCGCTCGGCGTCAGCTCTCCGAGGGGTCATCACAAATTCTTCGTCCAACCCGGTAACACTGTCGCCCTCTACTCCGATGGACTGGTTGAGAACCGCAAACGATCCGTCGACGCCGGTCTCGACGAACTCGTCAGGGTGGCGTCCGCGGCTCAGCCCGAAGTGGTGGGCGATCCACAGCAGATGCTGGAGTACCTTGTTGAGAGCATGCTCGAAGGGTATGAGCAGGACGATGATGTCACTCTGCTCGCCGTTCAGCTTCCGGTGATCGATTCCGCGACGGAGCGGTAGACCGTACGAACAAGTCCATTGCCTTGCCTACAGTGAAGAAGCCGCCGCGCCCCGCGAAGCGGAGGTGAATCCGGCTTCCCCGCCCAGTGGGGACGATCCCAGGCCGCAGGTGGGAGAGGGTGCAGTGCCCGGTCCCGGCCGAACCGGACCACCGGGTCCGATCAATTCTCGCCACACGTCCGTTCGAGAGGTGTTTGTGTCATCTGCCAGTTCGACTCGCTCGAAGCAGTCCGAGTCACTGCAAGAGCCCGTCATTCAGCAGCTGATCGAGCGTGGGCGGTCCCAGGGCTTTCTTGAGCCCGAGGACGTGCGCCGTGCCTTCGAAGAGGCCGAAATTCCGATGTCGCAGGCGCAGTCCGTGCTCCGAAGCCTCGCCAAGGAGGGCGTGACGGTCCTCGTTCCGGAGTCGGCCTCCTCGCGGCGCAAGACCACGCGGCGCAAGACGGCTGCCCCTCGGTCCAGCACGACCACCACCCGCTCGACCACGACCACGAGCCGGGCCGCCAAGCCCGTCCGTGCGGCGGCCGCCCAGGAACAGCCGGAGACGGTCACCGCCGTCGTCGACTCCGCCGAGGGCACCACCGCGAAGAAGACCCCGGCCAAGAAGGCGGCGACCGCGAAGAAGGCGGCCGCCCCCAAGAAGACCGCGGTCAAGAAGACCACCGCCAAGGCTCCGGCCAAGAAGGCGGCGGCGACCAAGAAGTCGGCGAAGAAGGACCTGGAGCTCGCTTCGGGCTCCGGTGAGTTCGCCGATGAGGGCCTGGACGACGACCTCGAGCACACCGGCGCCGAGCTGGAGCTGGTCGAGGACTCGACGGACTCCGAGAAGGAGACCAAGCCCGCCAAGCCCGAGACGGTCGGCGCCCCGGTCAAGCCGAGCAAGGACGACGACTCCTTCGTCCTGTACGACGATGACGACGACGCGCCCACCCCGCAGGTGGTCGCGGCCGGCGCCACCGCGGACCCGGTCAAGGACTACCTGAAGCAGATCGGTAAGGTCCCGCTCCTCAACGCCGAGCAGGAGGTCGAGCTCGCCAAGCGCATCGAGGCCGGCCTGTTCGCCGAGGAGAAGCTGGCCGAGGAGGACGACGTCCTCACCTTCGAGCTCCGCGACGAGCTCGAGTGGATCTCCGAGGACGGCGGGCGCGCCAAGAAGCACCTGCTCGAGGCGAACCTGCGTCTGGTCGTGTCCCTGGCCAAGCGCTACACCGGTCGCGGCATGCTGTTCCTGGACCTGATCCAGGAGGGCAACCTCGGCCTGATCCGCGCGGTGGAGAAGTTCGACTACACCAAGGGCTTCAAGTTCTCCACGTACGCCACGTGGTGGATCCGCCAGGCCATCACCCGCGCCATGGCCGACCAGGCCCGCACCATCCGTATCCCGGTGCACATGGTCGAGGTCATCAACAAGCTGGCCCGCGTCCAGCGCCAGATGCTCCAGGACCTGGGCCGCGAGCCCACCCCGGAGGAGCTGGCCAAGGAACTCGACATGACCCCGGAGAAGGTCGTCGAGGTGCAGAAGTACGGCCGCGAGCCGATCTCCCTGCACACCCCGCTGGGCGAGGACGGCGACAGCGAGTTCGGTGACCTCATCGAGGACTCCGAGGCGATCCAGCCGGGCGAGGCGGTCAGCTTCACCCTGCTCCAGGAGCAGCTGCACTCGGTGCTGGACACCCTGTCCGAGCGCGAGGCCGGCGTCGTTTCCATGCGCTTCGGTCTCACCGACGGCCAGCCGAAGACTTTAGACGAAATCGGCAAGGTCTACGGTGTCACCCGCGAGCGCATCCGGCAGATCGAGAGCAAGACGATGTCGAAGCTCCGTCACCCGTCGCGCTCCCAGGTGCTCCGCGACTACCTGGACTAGGACGTGTGCGGCGGTTCCCCCGACGATCCGCCCCACGCGACCGATGCAGCCGGTCCCGGTGAAGACTGACGTCCCAGGCTGAAGCAGTACAGCCGAGAAGCAACACGGCTGAAAAGCAGAACAGGCGCGCCCTCCCGAAGGTGATTCGGGAGGGCGCGCCTGGCGTTTGTGCCCCCTGCCTGCTCACGGGTGTGGCGACCCCCGCGTGTCCCTCGCATGACATCAGGCACTCACTGTCCCCGCACGGAGTCCGATCTCCATCCGATGCGAACCATGCTGCCCCACGCACTGTAGGTGCGGCATAAAGTCACCCGGGTCCCGTTTCGCGCGCCAGGGAACCCCCTTTGGTACGGGTTCGGCCGCCGGAACCGGCACGGGGCCGTGGCCTGAGGCCCGGGCGCGGGACCACCGGGGTGAGCTCAGTCGCGGATGACGACGTCCATCGTGCGCGCGGTCCCCGGCCTGGCCGCGGGCGGCAGCTCCACGGTGTGCCCGAGGTCGCGCAGCGCCGAGACCAGCTCCTCGGGAGTCTCTGCCTGGACGTTCTCACTGATCAGGGCCCGGGCGATGTCGCCGCGGGCGGCCTTGGCCATGTGGCTGACCACGGAGCGCTTGGTCAACCCCGCCACCTCGCGCTCGCGGAGCACGCGCACCGCCACGGTGCGCTCGGCCGCGGCCCCGGTGGGCTTGAACGCCGCCGCGTAGGCCGCCGAACGGCAGTCCACCAGCAGGCTCCCCTCCGTCAGCTCTCCGAGCGGGGCGGTCATCGCCTTGCGCCAGTACGCGCCCAGAGCGCCCAGCGGCGGCAGTTTCACGCCCATGGACAGGCGGTAGGGCGGAAGCTGGTCGGCGGCGCCCACGACCCCCCACAGGCCGGAGAAGACCAGGATCCGCTCGCGGGCGCGGTCGCCGTGCTCGGCCAGCAGCCCGGGCAGGCCGAGACGGTCGTAGAGCACACCCGTGTAGAGGTCGGCGGCGCGCAGCGTGGGCGCGGTGGTCAGGTCGAGGTTGCGCTTGACGGCGTCGGCCTGGCCCGCGGACAGCCCGAGGACCTCGCGTGCGGTGTCCTCGGGGCCGGAGCAGAGTTCGGTCAGCGCGGCTACCACCCGCTCCCGGGCCGGGGCCAGTTCCGGCAGGACCAGCGCCCCCGGGTCCAGGCGGGGGCCCTCGCCGGAGGTGGCCTTGCCCTCGGAGGGCGGGAGCAGGATGAACATGAACTCTCCAGGTCGCGGGTGCGGTCTCGGGTGGGATGAGGCGTGTGCGGTGGGGGCGTGCCCATGTTAGGGCGTGCCCGGCTGGATAGGATGTGCCGCTTCCGACACCAGGGACAGTGAGGGAGCGAACATGCACGCATGGGCGGCACGGGTGACCAGGGACTGGCCCCCGTTCCACAGTGAGTCGCGGGGCGGCTGGCGGTTCGGGCTCGCGGAGGGGTTCACCAAGCGGGCCAACTGCGCCCTGCTGGAGGACCCCGGTGCCGACGTCGCGGAGGTCACCGCGTTCTATCGCGGACACGGGCTGCGTCCCTGCGTGCAGGTGTGGCCGGGGGAGGAGGCCGTGGACGCCCGCCTGGCCGAACAGGGCTACGCGGTGGTGGAGCCCACCCTGGTGCTGGCCCAGGAGCTCACCGAGCGCCCCCAGGGGCCGGGAACGACCCTGGTCTCGGACAGCCCGACGGAGCGCTGGACCGAGCTCTTCGCCGAGACGGGCGTCTCCCCGGAGTGGGCCGACGGCGTCGTGCGCATCCTGAGCGGGGTCACTGCCGCCTACGGGGTCCACGAGAGCGGGGACGGCCGCGGCTGCGCGGTGCTGGACGGGGAGTCGGTGGCGATCTGCGGGATGGTCACCGCCCGCGCCGCACGGGGCCGAGGGGTGGCCGGGGCGATCCTGGCCGACCTGCTGGCCTGGGCGCACGACAAGGGTGCCCGCCGCGCCTACCTGTGCGTGGTCGCCGATAACGAACCCGCCCTGCGGCTGTACCGGGGAGCGGGGTTCGAGGAGGTCTCGCGCTACCACAACCGGGTGCTGGCGAACTGACCTCGGGGGTTACCCCCGAACCGGCCCTGACCCCGCCGGGCATCCGCACCCTCAGCATGAGGACGGCACAACGAGGACGGCGGCCCCCGATACCCCGGGGACCGCCGTCGACGTTTCGTGGTCGTCGTGGCTAACGCTCTTCCGCGTCCTTCTTGCTCTCGATGAGCTTGTCCGTCTCGTCCTGGATGTCCGAGGCGATCTTGCGGAGTGAGTCGTCGTGCTTGCGCATGTGGTGTGCACAGAACAGGAGTTCGCCGCCAGAGTTAAGCAGCACCCGGACGTACGCCTGTGCGCCACAGCGGTCGCAGCGGTCAGCAGCCGTCAGCGGCTGAGTGGGGGCAAGGGTTCCAGTCACTTCGCCATCCTCAATACTCGGCGTTAGTCACCTCTGACAACATCTAACCCGACCCAGACGTTCCCAACCGGGTCCCGTGTACGCCGACAGCGGAATCCGCCCGGTTCGTGCCTGGATGGCACACTTTGGGGCCCTTCTTGATGGACGTCGTTTCTACTCCTTGTTGTACCCCTAAGTAAGGTCCGGCTATCCCCGGAAAACGGGAGTATCCAGGTCGCATCCACCAGAGGTGGTAGTCTCGCGCGGGGCAGGCCCGTCCGACCCTTGCGTCGGTCCGTTCCGACCCCCACGTCGGTCTGTGGAGCCCGTCACAGCGGCCCCGGCGACGACGCCGGCGACCCGCATCCGGGGGACACGACCCCGCCCACACGCGGCCGTGCCACGGCAAAGCTCCCGGCTGGCCGTAGCCTGGCCCCCTCAACCGTCGGTGCGGCGCGGTACAAAGGGCACGCACCGCACAGCCACGATGGCCCTCAATACGCAGGAGATGTCCGAGTGACCGCCTTGACCGCAGCCGTCCACGATCCCGGGGACTACTCCGCCCGGCACCTGTCGGTCCTCGAAGGCCTCGAGGCGGTGCGCAAACGGCCGGGCATGTACATCGGGTCCACCGACAGTCGTGGCCTCACACACTGCATGTGGGAGATCATCGACAACTCCGTCGACGAGGCCCTGGGCGGCTTCTGCGGACGCATCGACGTGACCCTGCACAGCGACGGCTCCGTCTCCGTCAGGGACGACGGCCGCGGTATCCCCGTGGACACCGAGCCCAAGTCCGGCCTGCCCGGTGTCGAGCTGGTCATGACCAAGCTCCACGCGGGCGGCAAGTTCGGCTCCACCTCCTACACCGCCGCCGGCGGCCTGCACGGCGTCGGCGCCTCCGTCGTCAACGCCCTGTCCGCCCGGGTGGACGTGGAGATCGACCGACAGGGCCACACCCACGCCATCAGCTTCCGCCGCGGCATCGCCGGGCGCTTCGCCGGCGACGGCCCCGACGCCGAGTTCACACCGGTCTCCGGCCTGGAACAGACCCGCAAGGTCGCCAAGAAGATCACCGGCACCCGCATCCGGTTCTGGCCGGACATGCAGATCTTCCTCAAGGACGCCGAGATCACCCGGCAGAACCTCCTCGACCGGGCCCGCCAGACCGCCTTCCTCGTGCCCGGGCTGACCATCGCGGTGCGCGACGAGCGCGCCGAGGGCGAGCCCGCCTACACCGAGGACTTCCGCTTCGACGGCGGGGTCAGCGAGTTCTGCACCTTCCTCGCCCCGGACGACCCGGTCAGCGACGTCCTGCGCATCCAGGGCTCGGGCAACTTCACCGAGACCGTCCCGGTACTGGACGAGTCCGGCCACATGGTGCCCGCCGACGTCGAGCGCCGCCTGGACGTGGACGTGGCCCTGCGCTGGGGCACCGGCTACGACACCACCGTGCGCTCCTTCGTCAACGTGATCGCCACCCCCAAGGGCGGCACCCACATCAACGGCTTCGAGCGGGCCCTGGTCCGGGTGATCAACGACCAGCTGCGCGCCACCAAGCTGCTCAAGAACAGCGACGACCCGGTCACCAAGGACGACACCCAGGAAGGGCTGACCGCGGTCGTCACCGTGCGCCTGCCCGAGCCGCAGTTCGAGGGTCAGACCAAGGAGATCCTCGGTACCTCCGCGGCCTCCCGGATCGTCTCCCAGGTGGTCGGCAAGGAGCTCCGCGAGTTCCTCACCTCCACCAAGAAGGCGGAGAAGGCCAAGGCCCGCACCGTCATGGAGAAGGTCGTGGGCGCCGCCAAGGCGCGTCTGGCCGCCCGGCAGCAGCGGGAGACCCAGCGGCGCAAGAACGCCCTGGAGAGCTCGGCCCTGCCCGCCAAGCTGGTGGACTGCCGCAGCGAGGGGCTGGAGCACAGCGAGCTGTTCATCGTCGAGGGTGACTCCGCCCTGGGCACCGCCAAGCTCGCCCGCGACTCGGAGTTCCAGGCGCTGCTGCCCATCCGCGGCAAGATCCTCAACGTGCAGAAGTCCTCGGTCGCGGACATGCTCAAGAACGCCGAGTGCGCCGCGATCCTTCAGGTCATCGGGGCCGGTTCGGGTCGGACCTTCGACCTCGACGCGGCCCGCTACGGTCGCCTGATCCTCATGGCCGACGCCGACGTCGACGGCGCGCACATCCGCTGTCTGCTGCTCACTCTCATCTACCGGTACATGCGGCCGATGCTGGAGGCCGGGCGGGTGTACGCGGCGGTGCCGCCGCTGCACCGCATCGAGCTGACCAACGTTCGGCGCAAGCGCGGGGCCAAGCCCGAGGACCGCTACATCTACACCTACTCGGACGCCGAGCTCGAGCGCACCCTGCTGGACCTGGAGAAGCGCAAGATCTCCTGGAAGGAGCCGGTGCAGCGGTACAAGGGTCTGGGTGAGATGGACGCCGATCAGCTCGCCGAGACCACCATGGACCCGCGCCACCGCACCCTGCGCCGGATCCGGGTGGAGCAGGCCGAGGAGGCCGCGGCCGTGTTCAACCTGCTGATGGGCAACGAGGTGGCCCCGCGCCGCAAGTTCATCCAGGAGGGCGCTCAGGAGCTCGATCTGGAGCGCATCGACGCCTAGGCGGTACCCGAGCGGTACTGACGAGAAGGGCTCGACGCCATTCAGGATGCTGTTGGCGAATCCGCAGCGTTGGGGCCCGGAGAAGCGGAGAGACTGACATGGGGAGGCTTCTCTGTGTCAGGCTCGGGCAGGGCATCCGGCGTGGGGCATTCGGGGTGGGTCTGTGTGCGGCCTGGGGTCTGGGGCCTGGGTTTCGGGTTGCGGTTCCCCCGTTTCCCGCCGCTTGATGGTTGCCGTCTGCGCTGCGCGCGTCAAGGTCGTTCGTCCTCGCTTCGCTGCGGGCGCTCCACCTTGACCCGCTTCGCTGCGACGGCGGTTGGCGGCTGTCGGGAAACGGGGCAGGTGTGGTCGGGGTGGCCAACGGGCCCCAAAGGGCCCAACAGCAACTACCTCGGCCTTCGGCCGGAGCCTTCCCCAGGCCTGCGCGCAACGCCTGGCCGTGTCGCGGCCGGTCATTCGCCCGGACGGAAAAGCGGCAGCGAGGGTTGGGTTCAGCGCTGTGGTGTTGCCCCTGAGGAAGCCAGGGTGTCCGTAACCTCCGTCTGAGGCTGTCCGCTGCTTCCGAAACCCCCTCACCCCCGGTGATCTTGCTACCAGAGGCAAGTTCGGCGCTGATTTCGCTTCTGGTAGCAAGATCATCTTTGAAAAGGGGGCCGAAACTGTAGGCCCCAGGCCCCAGGCCCCAGGCCCCACCGCGGAATTAACCAACAGCGTCCCATTCAGGCGTGGGCCCTTCCCGCTGTCTGCTGACGGTCCCCGCTCAGGGGGCCTTCGGCGGCTCCCAGACCCCGTCGGCGAAGAAACGGTCGATGGCGGCCCGGTAGGGGGTGGGGTCAAGGCCCCGCTCCGACACCCAGTCGTCGTTGTAGTAGCTGTGCTGGTACCTTTCGCCGCCGTCGCAGATCAGGGTGACCACGCTGCCCCTGCGGCCCTCACGGAGCATCCTGGCGACCAGGTGCCACACGCCCCACAGGTTGGTGCCGGTCGAACCGCCCGCGCACCGGCCGGTGAGGTCGTTCAGGTGACGCATCGCGGCGATGCTCGCGGCGTCCGGCACCGGCATCATCAGGTCGATCACCGAGGGCACGAAACTCGGCTCCATGCGGGGGCGGCCGATGCCCTCGATCCTGGAGGGCATACCGGTGGCGTAGTCGGCGGCACCGGTCACCCAGCCGGGGAAGAACGCCGAGTTCTCCGGGTCCACCACGGCCAGGCGTGTGTGCAGGCGCCGGTAACGCAGGTAGCGCCCGATGGTCGCCGAGGTGCCGCCCGTGCCCGCGCCCACCACGACCCAGTCCGGGCAGGGGTGGCGCTCCATGGCGAGCTGCTCGAAGATCGACTCGGCGATGTTGTTGTTGCCCCGCCAGTCCGTGGCCCGCTCGGCGTAGGTGAACTGGTCCATGTAGTGACCGCCGGTCTCGGCGGCCAGGCGCTCGGCCTCGGTGTACATGTCCGGGGGGTTGTCCACGAAGTGGCAGCGGCCGCCGTAGCGCTCGATCAGCGCGATCTTCTCCGGGCTGGTCTTGCGCGGCACCACCGTGATGAAGTCCAGCCCGATCAACTGGGCGAAATAGGCCTCCGAGACCGCCGTGGAACCCGAACTGGCCTCCACGATCGTGGTCCCCTCGGTGATCCACCCGTTGGCCAGCCCGTACAGGAACAGTGACCGCGCCAGCCGGTGCTTCAGACTGCCGGTGGGGTGCACCGACTCGTCCTTGAGGTACAGGTCGATGCCCCATTCCGGGGGCAGCGGGAACACGTGCAGGTGGGTGTCGGCCGAACGGGTGTCGTCCGCGATCACCTTCCGGACGGCCTCGTCGGCCCAGGACCGGACGCTGTCGGAACATCGGTCGACCCAGGGGACCCCCGGGTCTGGACTGTCTGCGGTGGGAGCCATGCCTTGCAGGTTATCCGGCACTCGACCGGGCCGATCCCGACGATCCCGCCGGAGCGGACCGCTCCGCGCACACGAAGGGCCGGGTCGCGGGGACCCGGCCTCGCGGCGGGGGTGGTCAGTCCAGGGAACCGCCGGTCATCACCGAGTACATGCGGCGGTAGGTGGCCGCCTCCTCGTGGCGGCTCTGCCGCTCCAGTGTGCGGGCCAGAGCGATATGCGCCCAGTTGTCCACCGGGTCGAGCTCGATGAGTTTGCGGAAGGTCGACTCTGCCTTGTTGAGCTGAGCGGACTGGAAATAGGCGCGCCCCAGCAGTTCCAACAGGGAACGGCTGCCCGGTTCGTTCTCCACGACGGGTTCCAGTGTGCGGGCGGCGTAGATGGGGTCGCCCAGCTCCAGGAACATACGGGCCTGGTTGAAGGTGTCGTAGGTGCTCTCTTCCACGGTGCTCCTCTCGACGGTGTCACACCGTCCCGGGTCCCAACGGTCACGGGGGTGATCGCATTCCCGGGGGATGGACGAGGCGGGTGTGGGGCCCGGGGGGGGCGGGCGGTTCGACCACCCACAGGAGTGATCCCCGCGCCGGACCGCCACGACACCTTCACCGACGGAGCGGAGCCCGGATCAGAGGCCGGCCGGGGTGACCTTCCCGCTGTCCACGTCGTAGATCGCACCGGCCACCGGCAGGCCCTTGGGCAGCAGAGGGTGGTGCCTGATGCGCTCCAGGTCGTGCTTGAGCGCGCCCAACTGGTCGTTGTCGGTGTGGAACTCCAGGCTGCGGGTGTCCACCCCGTACTCGCTCATGATGAGGTCGTGCACGACGTCGTCGTTCTCCACCGAAGCCATCTTGCAGCGGGTGTGCGGCAGGACCAGCACGCGTTCGACCCCCAGCAGGTACACGGCCAGGACCAGGGTGCGCAGGGTGTCGTCGGTGACCCGGGCGCCCGCGTTCCGCAGGATCTTCGCGTCACCCGGCTTCAGGCCGAGCATGTCCAGCGGTTCGATCCTGGAGTCCATACAGGTCACCAGGGCGAGGCCGCGTGCCGCCAGCGGCTTGAGACCGCCGAGTGAGAACTCCTCGATGTACGCGGCGTTGGCGCCGAAGACGTCGTCGAAAGGCCCTGGGGGAGGGGTGGCGTCGGTGCTAGCGCTCACTTCGTGTAACTCCCTATGTCTGTCTCGGGTGCGCGGCGATGCCGTGCACACAGGTAAGCACACCCGTGTGCACGGCACGTTGCGCGAAACTCAGGCGCCCGGCCCGGGAGCGGTGATCCCGGAGTCGGTCTGGCCGCTACCGACCGTGGCGATGGGACTCGTCAGAGCCTCCCCCGAGCCGTCCCTGCGCTCGGTCAGGTCCGGCAGCCGGACCTGCTTGCCGTCGGCCCGCGAAGCGCGGGCCGGGGCGCGTCCCACCCACGCGAACAGCAGGGTGTCCTCGCCCTTCAGGTAGCGGTGGCAGCGTACACCGCCGGTGGCCCGGCCCTTTGACGGGTAGGCGGCGAACGGGGTGACCTTGGCCGATCCGGACTGCGTGCCCTCCAGGGCGCTGCTGCTGCCCGAGACGGTCACCACGATCGAGTCCTCGGGGCTGGAGACCGCGCCGAACCACAGCACGCGGGCCTCGTCGGACAGGCGCACCCCGGCTACACCGCCCGCCTGGCGGCCCTGCGGGCGGGTGGTGGCGGCCGAGAAGCGCAGCAGCTGCGCCTCGGAGGTGACGAATACCAGGTCCTCCTCGCCGGTGGACAGCTGGGTGACGCCGATCACCCGGTCCTCGTCCTTGAGCGTGATGATCTCGAAGTCGTCCTTGTTGGGCGGGAAGTCCGGTGCGACGCGCTTGACCACACCGCCCACGGTGCCCACGGCGAATCCGGGGCCCGTGGCGTTCATGGACACCACCGACACCACGCGCTCACCCTCGTCGAGCTGGACGAACTCACCCACGTCCAACCCCGAGGCCAGGGGCGGGCGTTCCGGCTCGCCCTCGCCGTCCTCGGGGAGTTCGGGCAGCTCCACCACCGGGACGCGGATCATCCGGCCCAGGTCGGTGACGAACCCGATGTCCGAGCGGGAGGTGGTCGGGATCGAAACCTCGATCGCGTCGTGCGGGGCGCGCAGGCCCGCGTACACGCGCGGCGGGGTCGCGCCCTTGGTCCGGGCGATGCGGCCGTCCACGCCCAGCAGCACGTGGCAGGGCTGGTCGGCCATCTCCAGCGGGATCACCGCGGCGCGGGCCGCGCCGTCGGCCTCGCGCAGCTGGGTGCGGCGCGGGGTGGCGAACTTCTTGGAGACGTCGTTGAGCTCCTTGGAGACCACCCGGCGCAGCTTCTTGTCCGACTCCAGGATGGAGGTGAGCTCCTCGATCTCCTGGTTGAGCTTGTCCCGCTCGGTCTCCAGCTCCAGCCGGTCGAAGCGGGTCAGCCGGCGCAGCGGGGTGTCGAGGATGTAGCGCGCCTGGATCTCGGACAGCTCGTAGGCGCCCATGAGGGACTCACGGGCCATGGCGGTGTCGTCGGCCTCGCGGATGAGCGCGATGACGCGGTCGATGTCGAGCAGAGCGACGAGCAGCCCGGCGACCAGGTGCAGGCGCTCCTGGCGCTTCTTGCGGCGGTGCTCGCTGCGGCGGCGGACCACCTCGAGGCGGTGGTTGACGTAGACCTCGAGCAGTTCGCGCAGGCCCAGGGTCTGCGGTTGGCCGTCGACCAGGGCCACGTTGTTGATGCCGAAGGTCTCCTCCATCGGCGTGAGCCGGTAGAGCTCCTCCAGGACCGCCTCGGGGTTGAAGCCGTTCTTGAGCTCGATGACCAGGCGCAGGCCCTGGTTGCGGTCGGTCAGGTCCTTCAGGTCCGAGATGCCCTGGAGCTTCTTGGACTGCACCAGCTCCTTGATGCGGCTGATGACCTTCTCGGGGCCGACGCTGTAGGGCAGCTCGGTGATGACCAGGCCGGTGCGGCGCGCGGAGACCTTCTCGATGGCGACGGTGGCGCGGGTCTTGAAGGTGCCGCGGCCCTTGCGGTAGGCGTCGCGGATGCCGTCGAGGCCGACGATGCTGCCGCCGGTGGGCAGGTCGGGGCCGGGGACGAACTCGGTGAGCTCCTCCAGGGTGGCCTCGGGGTTGGCGATCAGGTGGCGGGCGGCCGCGATGACCTCGCCCAGGTTGTGCGGGGCCATGTTGGTGGCCATGCCCACGGCGATGCCGGAGGCGCCGTTGACCAGGAGGTTGGGGAAGGCCGCGGGAAGGACCTCGGGTTCGGTCTCCTGGCCGTCGTAGTTGGGCTTGAAATCGACGACGTCCTCTTCGATGGAGGACACGAGCAGCTCGGCGGCGCTGTCCAGACGGGCCTCGGTGTAGCGCATGGCCGCGGGCGCGTCGTCGCCGCCCAGCGAACCGAAGTTGCCGTGGCCGTCGACCAGGGGCACGCGCATGGCGAAGGACTGGCTCAGCCGCACCAGGGCGTCGTAGATGGCGGAGTCGCCGTGGGGGTGGAGCCGACCCATCACCTCCCCGACGACACGGGCGCACTTGACGTGCCCGCGGTCGGGCCGCAGGCCCATCTCGTTCATCTGGTAGAGGATGCGCCGTTGGACCGGTTTCATACCGTCACGCGCGTCGGGCAGCGCGCGTTGGTAGATCACCGAGTACGCGTACTCCAGGAAGCTGCCGCGCATCTCCTCGGAGACGTCGATGTCGATGATCTTCTCGGCGAGATCCTCGGGGGGACGGGAAGTAGTACGGGCCATGTCCGTAATTCTGGCCTGTGCCAGAGACTGAAACGTACGGGGGCGCGTGGTTGGGCGTGTGTGAGTCGTGCGACTGGGGGGTTTCGCACGGTCTGCGGGGAGGGTTTTCCTCCCCGTGGCCAGACGGGGAGGAACGCCTCCGAGCGGTGGCGGGGCCGCTCGGAGGCGGCCCCGCCCAAGGGGAGGAAGCGGGGGCGCGCGGACGCGCGGACGGTCAGTCGGTGAAGGGAATGCCCAGTGTGGCGCCCTCGTGGCCGCCGACGCGGACCTGTGAGGCCTGGCCGCCCAGGGCGCTCCAGATCTCCACGCGCACGGATCCGCCGTCCAGGTCCGCGAATGGTCCGTCGCTGGAACTCACGCCCTGAGCCTGGGTGTAGTTCTCCCAGCCGGGCAGGTCGTCGGTGACGAAGTAGTGGTAGATCTCCTCCCGGTCGTGTGAGCCGTCACCGTCGAAGTCGAAGGAGACCCGCACCTGAACGGCGTTGCCGATCCCGTTTCCGGAGTCCACCGGCAGGGCGAAGGACGTGGAGCCGCCGGTGAAGGACCCGGTGAGGTCCTCGACTTCGAGCACCACGCTGTTCGAAGGCGGGGTGCCGTCGTGGTTCTGCCCGTTCGCGTCCGGCACCGTGATCGTGCTCTCGGTGCCGCTCGGGCTGGTGGAGAGCGCCGTGCCCGTCAGGTGGAGGGCGCCCTCGCCCACGTTGCCCTCACCCGGTCCGGGTCCGGGGTCCGGGTCGTCCCCGTTGCCGGGGTCGCCTCCGCCGCCCTCTCCCACGGTGGAGCCCAGGGATCCCGGCTCGACCTGGAGCGTTGTGCCGTCGGAGAAGGTGACCGTGAGCGGTGACGAACCCGGGTTGAAGGCCGTGTAGGCGCGTTCGGTGCCGTTGTCGAACACCGCGTAGTGGGCGGTGTCCGCGGTCACGGACACGTCCACGGTGCCGACCTCGGCGAGGGTGGAGACCCACTGGTAGGTGTGCGGCTTGGAGCCGCCCGCCTCGGGTTCGTAGGTGTCCCACTGCTCCTCGAACATCCGCAGGGCGTCCTCGCCGTCGGAGAGCGCGCGGTGCGCCCAGTGGATGTCCCGCCAGATCTCGGGCTCCCCGCCGAGCTTGGCCACGAGGGACTCGTGCATCGCCCCGGCGTGCTCGGGGTCGTGCCCCAGGTACAGCGAGCCCGCGGTGATGGGCAGGTAGTTGATGCCGTAGTGCTCCTCGTGGCCGCCGTCCCACCAGATGCGGTAGTCGCCGCCGTCGCCCCAGACCATGCCGACGACGTCCTCTGGGTAGTCCTCGGGGAAGGTGTCGCCGCCCGCGTTCTGCCAGTAGCGGGCGATGGTGGAGGCCTGGGTGGTGTGCAGGTACACGCCGAGGTCGCGCAGTTCCTCGTCGCCGGTCAGCGCGCCGAAGTGGGCGGTGGCGGCGGCGAAGTGCATGCCCTCGGAGGAGGACTCCTGGTTGTTGCCCGCGGCGAACCCGGCGTGCCCGGAGGCCCAGCCGTGCCCGGCGTAGGGGGAGAAGGAGCGCAGGCGCGGGAACATGTCGCCGTCGGGGTCGGTTCCGGCCACGTCCTGGATGAGCAGGCGGATCATGCCGCCCCAGGCGTCCTCGTCGGCCCAGTCGCGATCGTAGCGGGCGACAACGGCGGCGGCCGAGACGAAGTAGCCGTAGTGGAAGTCGTGGTCGTTGAGCTCGGTGGCGGCCCCGAAGCTGTCGGGGTAGCCGAGCATGGTGCCCCACTCGGCGTCGTAGTGGAACTGGCGGGTCCCGCCCGCGGTCAGCCAGTCCTCCAGGCGTCCCTGGACCAGCGACAGCAGTTCGTCGCGGGCCTCGGTGTGGCCGATGGAGTCGGCGACGGGGATCAGCTGGGCCAGACGGCCCATGGCTTTGCCGTCCCAGTAGGTGTCACCGGGCTCGGGGAAGAGCTCCTCCCCGGCGAGGACCTCGTCGATCAGGGCGGCCATCCGGTCGTGGTCGGCGCTGTCGACGGTGGGCAGGCTGGGCATGATGCCCTGGGTGGTGAGCTCGGTGGTGAAGGAGGTGCCCTCGGACACCCGCATCTCACCGCGCGGCGAGACGTAGGCGAGGTCGGTGAGATCGCCGCTGACATGTGCCCACTGGTGGGGGTAGAGCGCGGTGAGGGTGCCGGTCTCCTCGCCCTCCCTGGCCTCGGTCTGGAGCTGGTAGGTGCTGGTGAGGGTGGCCGCGGACTCGTCGTAGTCGTACTCCACGAGGGAGCCGGTGACGTGGGAGTGGGCGTAGGGGGCGAAGGCGTCCAGGTCCTCGGGCGAGGGCAGGACGGCCGCCGAGTAGTACCCGTCGTCCCCGGTGTCGGCGGTGAGCGTGTCACCGGAGACGGTCCAGGGGGAGCCCGAGGGCGAGAAGAGGGCGTAGTGGCGGCCGTTGACGGTGGCGCCGATGGTGGAGCCGTCCTCGTGCCAGATGTCGGGGGAGCTCTGGAAGGTCACCTCGGCGGCGGCACCTGCGGTCTCGGCGTAGGCGAAGGCAAGCCCCTGGCCGATGGTGACGCGCAGCTGGGCCCCGCCGCCCTCCCAGTGCGCGGTGACCGTCCAGTCGCCGCTGTCGGCGGTGCGGGTGTCGGGGGAGTCCAGTCCGGCGGCGCCGAGGGTGAGGTCGGTGACGGCGGTGTACTCGTACTTGAGGTCGTCGCCCACGAGCCGGTGGGAGTCGGGGTAGCCCATGTCGAGCCCGCCCGAGTGGGGGTTGAAGCTCAGGGGGTGGGCGAAGAGGTTCTCGCCGTGCGGGTTGTCGGGGTAGCGCTGGAAGATCAGCGAGGACCACCACTCGTTGGTGGGAGCCGGGCCGGTGTGGTCGTCGGTCACCTTCGGGGAGACCGGGGCGCCGTTGAGGTCGGAAGGGCCGGAGGTGCCTGCGGGGCGGGTGGTGGTGTAGCTGCCCGAGCCGACCGGCACCTCGGCGGAGCTGTCGGCGGAGGCCGGGGCGGCGCCCGTGCCGGTACCGGTGACCGCCAGGGTCGCACCGCCGACCACCAGGGCGGAGGCGGTGGCGAGCAGGCCCAGGGCGGCGCGGGTCCGGGGGCGCGCGTGCCCGGGGTCTGCTTGTGGGGACCCGTGGGGGGCCGGATCGGGGGAGGGGCGGCCTCGTGGTTGTGCCATCGCTTGCCTTTCATGAGCCTTCAGGTGAACTACTCACATTCGGGAGCGCTCCCATAGAATGTGGGCCTTGACGCTGAGTGTTCAGGCGACTTCGCGAGAGCGCAATGGCACATATCTGGAAAGTTTCCATTCTGTTACTGGGGTGGCCTTGTGGGGGAAAGTGGGACCGGGTGCCGAACCGTATTCGTGTTCCACCGGGGGCTGTGGGTGCCCGCAGGACGCTCCGCCGCTCCTGTACCGCAGGCAGGGAGGGCCTGTGGATAACCGCACCGACGCCCGTCACCTCTGGTACCAAGGTTTCATGGCCACACCCATCCCGCCCGACGTCCCCGCCCCGGCCACAGCAGCCGCCACCGGCCCCGAGGCCCCCGCTCCCGATCCCGCGAACCCCGCCACCGGTGCCACAGCCTCCGCAGGTCCCGCGAACCCCACCGGCTCACCGGACTCCGCCAACGGACCCGCAGCCGATCCGACGGCCGAAACCCCGGCTGTCCGGCCCGGCGGACCTGCGCGCGAAGGCACCCGGGATCACTTGCGCGAACGCGCCGAGGAGCACCTGCGCGCCCTCGCCGGGGAGTCCGCGCGCCTGCGCGAGGACCAGTGGACCGCCATCCACGCCCTGGTCGCGGACCGGCGGCGGGCCTTGGTCGTGCAGCGCACCGGCTGGGGCAAGTCGGCGGTCTACTTCGTGGCCACCGCCCTGCGCCGCGCCGAGGGCGCGGGCCCCACCGTCATCGTCTCCCCGCTGCTGGCGCTGATGCGCAACCAGATCGCCGCCGCCGAGCGCGCGGGCATCCGCGCCCGCACCATCAACAGCTCCAACACCACCGCCTGGGAATCCACCTACGCCGAGGTCTCCCAGGGCCTGGTGGACGTACTCCTGGTCAGCCCCGAGCGGCTCAACAACCCCGAGTTCCGCGACCGAGTCCTGCCCGAACTCGCCGCCGGGGCGGGCCTGGTCGTCATCGACGAGGCCCACTGCGTCTCCGACTGGGGCCACGACTTCCGCCCGGACTACCGCCGCATCCGCTCCCTGCTGCACGACCTGCCCGACGGGGTCCCGGTCCTGGCCACCACCGCCACCGCCAACGAACGCGTCACCCACGACGTCGCCGAACAGCTTCAGGCCGGGGCCGACCGCGCCGACACCCTGGTCCTGCGCGGCAGCCTGGAACGCGAGAGCCTCAGCCTGGGCGTGGCCGAACTGCCCGACCCCACCGCCCGGCTCAGCTGGCTGGCCGAACACCTGCCCGAGATCCCGGGTTCGGGCATCGTGTACACGCTCACCGTCAGCGCGGCCCTGGAGACCGCCCGCTTCCTCGGTGAACAGGGCCTGGAGGTGCTGCCCTACACCGGGCAGACCGACCCCGACGAGCGCAGACTGGCCGAGGACGCCCTGCTCGGCAACCGGGTCAAGGCACTCGTGGCCACCAGCGCCCTGGGCATGGGCTTCGACAAACCGGACCTGGGCTTCGTCATCCACCTGGGCGCCCCGCAGTCCCCGATCTCCTACTACCAGCAGGTCGGCCGCGCGGGCCGCGGTGTGGAGCGGGCAGAAGTGGTGCTCCTGCCCGGCCGGGAGGACGTGCAGATCTGGGAGTACTTCGCAGGGCTGTCCTTCCCGCCGGAGGACACCGTCCGCCAGACCCTCCAAGTCCTGGCCGAGGCCGACAAACCCC
The DNA here is from genome assembly GCF_024134545.1 of Nocardiopsis exhalans. Lineage (GTDB taxonomy): Bacteria > Actinomycetota > Actinomycetes > Streptosporangiales > Streptosporangiaceae > Nocardiopsis > Nocardiopsis exhalans. Next base: position 5,640,699 of record NZ_CP099837.1, on the reverse strand, counting down.
TGTCCACCGCCAACCTGGAGACCCGGGTGGACCTGCGCCGCACCCGCCTGGAACAGATGCTCAAGGTGCTGGACGTGGACGGGGCGGTGTGCCGGGTGCGCGGCGGCTGGACCGCCACCGGCCGACCCTGGACCTACGATGCCGAACGCTACGCCGCCGTCAGCGCCGCCCGCGAGCGCGAACAGCGGGCCATGCTCGACTACATCGCCGCCGACACCTGCCGGATGGAGTTCCTCCGCCAGCAGCTGGACGACCCCGAGGCGGTGGCCTGCGGGCGCTGTGACGTGTGCACCGGCCGCTACTGGTCCACCGACGTCGACTCCGGGCGCCGCAAGGCCGCCGCCGACCACCTGGACCGGCCCGGCACCCCCATCACCCCGCGCCGCCAGTGGCCCACCGGCATGAACACCCTCGGGGTGAACCTGTCCGGCAAGATCCCGGAGAACCTGCGTGCGGGGGAGGGGCGTGCCCTGGCCCGCCTCACCGACGTCGGCTGGGGCACCGAACTTCGCCGCGTCCTCGCCGAGGACGCACCGGACGCCCCCGTGGACGAGCGGCTCCTTCAGGGCGTGGTGCGCGTGCTGGCCGCCTGGGGATGGGAGAACCGCCCGGTCGGCGTGGTCGCGATGCCCTCTCTCACCCGGCCGACCCTGGTCGGCGACCTCGCCGCGCGCATCGCCGAACTCGGCCGCCTGACCCCGCTCGGCTCGCTTTCCTACCGGAGCGGGAACGGACCGGGCCCGCGCCGCCACAACAGTGCCATGCGCCTGGGCCAGGTGTACTCGGAACTGGTGGCCGGTGCGGACCTGGAGGCCCGGCTGGCCGAGCTCCAGGGACAGCGGCCGGGCCCGGTCCTGCTGGTGGACGACCTCGCCGACACCGGATGGAGCCTGACCGTCGGCGCCGCCCTGCTCCGCAGAGCGGGCGCCCCGCAGGTCCTACCCCTCACCCTGGCCACCACCGGCGGCTGACCTGCGACGGCCGGGCGGTCGTCAGTGCTGCCCGGCTGGGACTCCTCGTCTGCTGCCCGACTCTCCGTCGGGCGCCTCGAAAAACCGAGCCTTCAACTTCTCAGTAACCACGATCCCCGCGACTCCCTGAAATCCAGGGTGTTGCGGGGATCGCTGGAAACCGACGTGGTGACGGGGCCCGGAGCCGGATGTTCTAACGGATGCGCTGACCGCGGGGTGCGCCTCTACGCACCGGTTGGCCCTCGCCCAGGTCCGGGCGGGCGCCCGGCTGGTGCAGTGCGCGGGCGGCCAGCCTGCTGGCCCGGCCCAGCGCCTCCTTCGGGTGGCGTCCGGTCAGCCACGCGGGCAGGAAACCGGCGATGAACGCGTCACCGGCGCCCACGGAGCCCGGGGAGGGCTCCACCGGCTCGGCCGGCGCGGTCACGCAGTCCTCGCGCGTCTTGGAGGCCCACAGACCGCCCTGCTCGCCGAGCTTGATCACGACGTTGGGGAACCAGGCGGTCAGCACCTTGGCGGCAGCCTCGGGCTCGTCGCGCCCGGTGAGCACCCGGGCCTGGTCGACGTTGACGAACAACAGCCGGGCGCCCTGCGTCCAGTCCAGGAAGTTCTCCGCGCCGGCGCGTTCCAGCGGTGCGTGCGAGCCGCCGTCCACCGAGATGGACATGCCGCTCTCGCGCGCCATGCGCAGGGCCACCCGGGCCGCGCGGCGAGAATCGGAGTTGATCAGCGTGTAGCCGGACACGTGCAGGTGCGCGTCGGGGGCGAACACGTCTCGGGGCAGGTCCTCGGGCTGTAGCCGCGCGTTCGCGCCCGGGTCGCTCAGCATCGTCCGGTCGCCCCGGTGAGTGATCATGACGACGCAGGTTCCGGTCGGGCGCTCGGGGTCCATCACCATGCGCGAGTCCAGGCCGTAGCCCATCAGTTCCATTTCACGCGTGCGTCCGGTGATGTCGGAGCCGCGACGGCCGACGAACGTGGTGTCGGTGCCCTCGACCGCGAGCCACGAGGCTATGTTCGCGCCGGAACCGCCGCCGTACATGATCACCGACGCAGGGGTGTCGCTGCCGCGGGCCAACGGGTGGAACGCGCGCGCGACGGCATCGGTCATCAGGTCACCGATCACGACCACTCGAGTCATTTCGCCAGCCACCACCGAGGGTTTGAGATTCTGTGCCCGCATGACGTTAACAGCTTAACGATCAGTGGCGGGTAACGAACTGACAGCGCCCCGGACACGCGGCCACACAGGGGCTGTCGAGGGTCTTCGGACCCACCGCACCAGGGTACGCGGAGCCCGAACGAGACCGGTCCGAAGTCCTGTGCGAGGCGAGTCCAGGGGAGGCGATTTCGGGGAGCCCGCATGGACTTTCCCCGGATTCGGCCGATTGTCGTCTAGTCTCGCAGTCGTGCAGTCCTACCCGAACCACTGGGAAGCCGACGTCGTTCTGACCGACGGAGGCACCGCGCACCTGCGCCCCATCACCCCTGACGACGCCGACCTGCTACGCGAGTTCCACTCCCGGCTCTCGCCGGAGACGATCTACTACCGGTTCTTCGCGCCCTACCCCAAGCTCTCCGACCGTGACGTGAAACGTTTCACCACGGTCGACTACGAGGACCGGGTGGCTCTGGTGGCCACCATCTCCGGCACCCTCGTCTCCGTGGTGCGTTACGACAAGGTCGCTCCCGAAGAGGCCGAGGTGGCCTTCGTCGTGGAGGACGGACACCAGGGGCGGGGCCTGGCCTCGGTGCTGCTGGAACACATCGGGGCCGCCGCCCGCGAACGCGGGGTACGCCGCTTCATCGCCGACGTGCTGCCCGAGAACCGGCGCATGATCAACGTCTTCCGCGAGGCCGGGTACACCGCCCAACAGACCTTCGACGAGGGCGTCATCCGGCTCACCCTGGACCTGCAGCCCACGGACGACTCCAAGGAGGTCATGCGGGCCCGCGAACAGCGCGCCGAGTCGCGCTCCATCGCCCGCCTGCTCTTCCCCGAGTCCGTCGCGGTCATCGGCGCGAGTCGAACGGCGCACACCATCGGCCAGACCGCCCTGCGCAACCTGCTCGGCGGGGAGTTCCAGGGGCCGGTCTACCCCGTCCACCCCGAAGCCAAGGCCGTGGTGGGCGTGCGCGCCTACCCCTCCGTCCTGGACATCCCGGACCAGGTCGACCTGGCCGTGGTCGCGGTACGTGCCGACACCGTCGTCGACGTGGTCGAGCAGTGCGCGGACAAGGGTGTGCACGGGCTGATCGTGGTCAGCTCCGGGTTCGGCGAGGTCGGACCCCAGGGCCGCGCCCGCCAGGACGAACTGGTGCGCACCGCCCGCGCCGCCGGAATGCGCGTGGTAGGCCCCAACTGCCTGGGCATCGCCAACAGCGACCCCTCGGTCTCGCTCAACGCCACCCTGTCCCCGGACCTGCCGCCCCAGGGCCCCATCGGGTTCTTCTCCCAGTCCGGCGCCTTGGGCCGCGCCATCCTCCAGCGGGTGGCCGAGCGCGGCATGGGCCTGTCCACCTTCGTGTCCGCGGGCAACCGCGCCGACGTGTCCGGCAACGACCTCATGCAGTACTGGCAGGAGGACCCCGCCACCCACGTCGTGCTCCAGTACCTGGAGTCCCTGGGCAACCCGCGCAAGTTCACCCGGCTGGCACGGCGCCTGGCCAAGCAGAAGCCCGTCGTGGCGGTGCGCAGCGGCGGTTCGGCGCAGGCCACCCCCACCGGGCACGCCGCCGGGGGCCTGGCCCTGCCCGACTACGCGGTCACCTCCCTGTTCCAGCAGGCCGGTGTGGTACGCGTGGACGACATCACCCAGATGTTCGACGCCGCCCAGGTGTTCGCCTACCAACCGCTGCCCGCAGGGCCGCGCGTGGGCATCATCGGCAACTCCGACTCCCTGGAACTGCTGGTCAAGGACGCCGCGATCCGCCAGGGACTCAAGCCGCACGACCCGGTCAACCTGGGCCCGCAGGCCACCGCCGAGGACTTCGACACCGCGATCCAGGCCGCCCTGGCCGCCGAGGACGTGCACTCGATCGTGGTGGTCTTCGTTCCGGCCCTGCACCCGATCGGCGACGACGTGGCCCGCGTCCTGCGCTCCCGCTCGCTGGAGTCGGACAAACCCATCGTCACCACCTACCTGGCCCGCCAGGGCATCCCCGAGGAGCTGCGGCACATCGGGGACCGGGGTCAGACCCTGTTCGGCTCGGTGCCCTCCTACCCCTCGCCCGAGGACGCGGTGCGCGCCGTCGTCCACGCCACCCGGTACGCCCAGTGGCGCAACCGCAAGCCCGGCCGCCACCCGGAGCTGCCCGACATCGACCGCGCCCGGGCCCGCGCCACCATCGGCCGCGCGCTGAAGAAGGCCACCCCGGCCATGGAGGACGTCGCCTGGTTCGGCGGTGAGCGCCGCTACGACGAGGAGACGGCGATCTCACCCGAGGACGCCCGTGACCTCCTGGCCTGCTACGGCATCGCCGCCTACCCCGACATCAAGGTCGACTCCGCGGAGGAGGCCGTGGTCGCCGCCGGGGAACTCGGCTACCCCGCCGTGGTCAAGGCCGACGCCCCCGACCTGCGGGTCCGCGCGGGCGGCACGTTCGTCCGCGCCGACCTGCGCACACCCGAGGACGTGCGCAGCGCCTACCTCTCCCTGGAGGACCGCTTCGGCGGCGAGGCGGAGCTGGTCGTGCAGCGAATGGCCGCCCCCGGCGTGCCCACCGTGGTGCGCGCGGGCGACAACCAGTCCTTCGGGTCGGTGGTCTCCTTCGGCCTGGCCGACGTCACCGCCGAACTCCTCGACGACCGGGCGTTCCGGCTGGCGCCGCTGACCGACATGGACGCAGCCGACCTCATCCACGCTGTCCGGGCCGCCCCGCTGCTGTTCGGGCTGCCCGCGGGGGCCACGTCACTGGCCGAACAGCCCAACGTCGAAGCCCTGGAGGAGCTGCTGATCCGGGTGTCCCGCCTGGTGGAGGCCTTCCCCGAGATCGGCTATGTGGACCTGGACCCCGTCCTGGTCAACGCCACCGGAGCCCACGTCCTGGGCGCCCGCATGTGGCTGCGCGAGGCGCCCGAGGTGCGCCCCGACGCGGGTCCGCGCCGACTGCGCGGGGTGACGTTCTGATCAGGGAGTGGGTGTCCCGGTTCGGCGGGCGGTCGCGAACTGTCACCAGAAGGGGGCAGGATAGGGGTATGAGGAAAACACGTGCCGTGCCCACGGACTGGCGCCTGGAGATCGAGCGGAGCGGGTACTACCCCGCCCTGGTCATCGATGCCGTCGCTACCACCCTGGGCGAGGAGAGCGCCGAGGCGTTCATCGTGCACCACGAGGCGACCTTCGACCCGGCCATGGAGATGCGGCGGCACATCACCGTCATGCTGCTGACCGCCACCCGGCTCGTCGTGTGCCACACCGACGAGCACCCACCAACCGAACCGGGCGGGACCTCACACGCCTCGACCACGACCGACAGCATCCAACTGGGCAACATCCAGTCGGTGGCCCTGACCCGGGTCGTGCCCAACCCCGCTCAGTACACGCCGGGCAGCCTGCCCAGCGAGCTGGTGCTCAGCGTCAACCTGTCGGTGAACTGGGGCGCGGTCGCGCACATCGACCTCGAACCCGCCGCCTGCGCTGACGAGAGCTGCGAGCTCGACCACGGCTACACCGGTGCCATCACCGCCGAACCCCTCACCCTGAGGGTCAGCGAGGCGGCCGACGGGGCCGGCGCGGTCACCGCGATGCTGCACTTCGCCGAGGCACTGTCCGCGGCCACCACTCGCCGCTGATCCGGGGCGGTCCGGGTTGCGGGGGCCGCGGAGCGAAACTCCGGCGGGGCCGGTCGGCGCACTCCGGATTCCAGAGGCCGCTGACCGGCCCCGTTCGTGTTGGGCGGGGCGGGTGGGATCTGATGTGAACGAGAGCGCTAGCGTGTGGTGTACGTAACACAAGCGCGGTCACACGTGACACGGACTTAACCAACCCGGCGCCGTGGGGCCTGGTGCCGAAACAAACCGCGTGTCTACTGTTGAAGGCGGATTTGTGCATACCGCCACAAGCGAGACGCGCACGGCCACAAGCCACCAGCGTCACCGCGCGCCGTGACCGGGTCCGCGCGCGTCCAAACGGAGAAAGGTCTGCCTGCGATGACGCAGCACCCGACGTCCCCGAACCCCTCGGACGACGCTCCCCTCGTGCGGTTGAGTGTCGACCGTGCCATCGCCACGATCACCCTCGACTCACCACGCAATCGCAACGCGCTCTCCGCACGGCTGCGCTCCGAACTCTCCAAGGCCCTCGCCGACGCCATGGCCGACGACGAGGTCCGCGGGGTCGTTCTCACCGGCAGCGGACCGGTGTTCTGCGCCGGGGCCGACCTCAAGGAGATCGGTGCCGCCCTCCAGGGCACCCCGATCGAACCCGCGCCGGAACTCCCGGAGATCTTCGAACAGATCATGGGCGGCCCCAAGCCGGTGATCGCGGTTCTCAACGGTGCCGCGCGCGCGGGCGGGATCGGTCTGGTGGCCGCCGCGGATATCGCTCTCGCACCCAAGAGCGCCACCTTCGCCTTCACCGAGGTGCGCATCGGAGTGGTTCCGGCGATCATCTCCGTCCCCGTCTCCGCTCGGATGCACTCCCGTCAGCTCAGCCGTTACTTCCTCACCGGCGAGCTCTTCGACGCCTCCGCCGCGGCCAGGGCCGGACTCATCACCCAGGCCGTCCCCGACCGGGACATGGAGCACGCGGTGGACGCGGTCCTGCAGGGCCTGCGGGGTTCGGCTCCCAGAGCGCTCTCCCGCACCAAACAGCTCCTGGGCGACCTCGGGGGCGGTGCGCAGGCCGCACCGGACCGGCGGACCGAGGCGTTCACCCGCATGGGTGAGCTGTCCGCCGAGTTCTTCGCCGGGGAGGACGCGGCGGAGGGGCGGACGGCCTTCTTCGAGAAGCGTCCGCCGCGCTGGGCCCAGTGACCAGGCCTCAGTGACCCGGTCCCAGTGACCCGGTCCCAGTGAGCAGCGCGTTCAGTGGTGCGCGCCCGCGGTGATCCGGGCCGTTCGGTGCCCCCGACACGCTGAAGCCGCCGAACCGCCGCACGCCCTTCCGCGGGCCGTGGCACCGCAGAGGTCGGACGCCCGGGTCACCGGGTGTCCGACCCGGGTTCGTACGCTCCTCGCGACAGGCCACAATGGTCGGGTGAGCTACTCCGGAGATACCAGGGTCGGCGGCCCCGCCGACCTGCGCCAACTACCGCATCTGACGATCACCAAGCTGGCCGTGGGCCCGATGGACAACAACGCCTACCTCCTCCGTTGCCGGAGCACGGGTGAGGCGGTCCTCATCGACGCGGCGGCCGAACCCGACCGAATCCTGGAGCTGATCGGTGAGGACGGGCTGACCCGAGTGGTCACCACCCACCGCCACCAGGACCACTGGCAGGCCCTGGCCGAGATCGTCGGCCAGACCGGTGCCCGCACGGTCGCCCACCCCGACGACGCCGATGAACTGCCGGTGTCGGTGGACGAGCCCGTCACCCACGGTGGCACCGTTCCCGTCGGGGACTGCGTACTGACGGTCATCCACCTGCGCGGCCACACGCCCGGGTCGATCGCCCTGCGCTACGACGACCCCGAGGGTCACACCCACCTGTTCACCGGTGACAGCCTCTTCCCGGGCGGGGTCGGTAAGACCTGGTCCGACTCGGACTTCCAGACCCTGTTCGGCGACGTGTCGGAGCGGGTTTTCGGTGCCCTGGCCGACGACACGTGGGTTTACCCCGGGCACGGCAAGGACACCACGCTCGGAGCCGAGCGCCCCGACCTCGCCCAGTGGCGCGAGCGCGGCTGGTAGCGCCGCCACGAGCGGTGCTCGGGCCGGTGACACGGGCTGTGGCGATCCTGTGAACCAGGCTCCCGCCGCACCGGCTTGCGCGAACCCGGGTCCCGCGTGAACCTGCGGGACCCGGCCCTCGCCACCTCACCGGAACCTCAGGTTCCGTAACAGCAGAAACCGATGTGTCCGAGGTGCTCGGACACCGCCTCGGACACATCGGTCCCCGCCCGGACCGCCCGGTGGAAGCCCTGCATGGCCTCCCCTGTTCTCGCGTCGTCCACCGGAACCGGACTGGCTACCACGGTGCGGGTGCCCCGGGCCAGCAGCGCGCCCACAAACCCGCTCGGCCGCCCGCCGGCCCCGCCGAAACCGTGTCCGCCCCAGCAGGCGGACAGCACCACCAGAGCAGGGGCCGACGGCAACAGGAACAGGTCACAGGCGAGCAGCAGACCGTCGCACAGTCGCAGCCGGGAGAGCATGGGTGTGCTCGCACCGGCCCGACCGTGCCCGGCCAGGTGGGCGAGGTCCGCGCGGGCCAGCTCGGCCAGGAGCGGTCCCCGGCGCGCCTGCTCCAGGACCATCGCACCCGAGTGGATCCCGGCCAGCGCCGCCACCTCCTCCCGGGCCTCACCGGGTGGCGGCCCGCACGCCAGCAGAACCCGTCCGTCGCCGCTCCTGGCGGGCGGTGGCTCAGCCCAGGAACGCGCTGTGGGGACCAGGCGCACCGGCCGCCCCCGCAGGGCAGGGAGCAGCCCCCAGGGCAGGTCACCCAGGTAGGAGTCACCGGTCACCACCAGGGGCCGCTCCCCGATCAGGGGCAGGAGCGGACCGAGCAGGGTGTTGGAGACGAGTGCCGCGGCCACGCCCCCGGGTTCGGCCCCCGGGCGTGTCGGTGCCCTACCCGTGACCGACGGTGGCGTCGCGTACACGTCGACCGCCTCGGTGGAGCGGCCGAGGGGCAGCGGACCGGAGAGTTCGTGGGTGAACGCGCGAAGTGTGCGGCGGACTCGCTTGAGGGGCCCGATGCGGCGCTGGTGCACCTTGCCGTCCACGGCCACCAGAGCCACTGCCTCGGCGCCCGCAACGGTGTAGTGAACGAACGCCCGGCCGTGGAGGTTGCTCAACAGCGGCTCCAGAACCGGCCCGGGGTGTTCGCGTGACCCTCTGGCCGCACCTGGCGGCAGCCGCCACCGCGCGGATTCCCAACGCCGCGCGTAGGCGCTGGCGGCGGGACCGCCGCCGCTCTCCAGAGCATCGCGGTAGCGCCCGGTCAGTTCCCGTACCTCGGGGTCCTCGCAAGCCCCCAGCTCGGGAACCAGCCCGTCGGACCAGGTACGGTCCAGCTCTGCCCATTCCAGGGCGGTCGCGGGGTCACCGGCCTGGAGGGCGCTCTCCAAACCGGCCCGCACCACGTGGGGATCGCGGGCGGCGGCCCCGAGCCAGGGCCCGGGGGCCAACGCCCCTGTCCTGGCACCTGCCCCGGAGAACCGTTCCAAGGCCCGACGGGCATCCGACAACTTCCCCTGCGTCCCAGCGGAGTCCCAGGCGTTGCGGTGTCCGGCCTCTTCCGGCCCGGGGTTCCCCGCCGCCCCGCTTTCGTCTCCGGGGTCGGACTCCGTCCCCGGTTCCGGGGCCGCCACCGTCGAGGGCGTCTCGGTGGCGGCCAGATGCCTTGTGGCGAACGGGTGAGCGGGGACGCGGTGTTCGGAGGGAGGCCGTGGCTGTGACACGGCGGGGGTGCGGAGCTCCAGATGGTCCTTGGCCCGCTGGACGGGGGTGCGGCTGTCGGCGGACTCCAGCGCGACCCGTTTCAGCCGGTGGGCCACGCCGTACCAGAGGGAGCTCGGCCCCAAACCCTCGAGAACCCGTTGGGCCAGGTGGAGCGCGCCTTGGCGGTCGCCGTCCAGGAAGCGGTACTTGGCTTCCAACAGGGTGACCGCGGTCCCGTCCCCGCCGCTGCGCCAGGGGGCCTCCGCGAGGGTGCGTCCGGCCTCCTCCACCAACCCCACCGAGAGGTACGCCTCGGCCAGATCCACGCGCAGGGGTTCTTGGCGGTCAGCGGGCATCTGGTGTGCGAGTTCGTGGAAAGTGGTGATGGCCTCGGCGGCGTCGCCCCGGTACAGGTCCAGACAGCCCAGGTTGTGCCGGGCCACCAGTCCGAGCAGTGGGAGGCGGCGCGCGTCGGCCAGGTCCCGGGCCTCGTTGAGGTGATCCTCGGCCTGGCCGAAGCGGCCGCACAGGACCTGGGCCAGCCCGAGGTCGGTGAGGATCCCGGGCACAACGGGTGCGAGTTCGGCGACGGGGTGCCCGCGCAGATGCCTTCGGGTGTCGTCGAGGATCTCCACGGTCTCCTCGAAGCGCCCTCTCCGGGCCAGCTGCACCCCCTGCGTGACCCGGGAGAGCAAGGCCCGACCACCCGCCTCCAGGGCCGGGTTCTCGGTGCCCCGGAGAGGGGGCTCGGACTCAGGAACTGGAGTTGCGCTGGGGAGCACGTCCGGCGGCCTTCTTTCGCCAGGGGGCCGGTCAACTCAAGTGATAGCAGCGGATTTGCCCGAACGGGAGGGGCCTGTGCCCACCTGTGGACAACTGACCAGCTACGAAACGGGGCCAACCGTGACGGAGACGGACAAGCGGTCACGGGTTGACGCGTGTACCTAACTGAATTCGGGTCTCATCCGTTTTCCGGCCTCGGAACCGCATGCGTCCGCTCCGCCTCGCCTCGCTCACACCGAATCCGGGCAGGCCCGGACGACCCTGCGGAGTGCGCTCTCCGCAGCTTGTCGACCGGCCCGGTGCGACCGCGCACGGGTCCACTGACGAGGTCGCCGCCACGAACGCACGGGCCCGGGCAC